>NZ_JBBIFY010000002.1:0-808943 GCF_037543925.1 Yoonia sp. 208BN28-4 | reverse complement strand
GACGGTCTCCGAAGTTGACGGCGATCCGGCCAATGTGGGCCAGCCTGTGGACGGCGATAACGGCGGTAGCTTCACCATCAACCCCGATGGCACGGCCAGCTTCGATCCCGATGGCGACTTTGATGACCTTGGCGAGGGCGAGACGCAGGAGACAACCGTCACCTACACCATCGTCGACGACAACGGCCTCACAGACACCACAACCGTCACCGTCACAGTGACCGGCACAAACGACGGCCCCGTGGCGACAGACAACGCCTATGTTGCCGATGAGAGCGACCCGATCGACGATCTGGGCAATGCAATCACCGACGATACAGGCGACGGCGCAGACAGCGATCCTGAAGATGATCCACTGACCGTGTCCGAGGTAAATGGCGATCCTGCAAACGTAGGACAGCCGGTTGCCGGCTCGGGCGGTGGTCTGATCACTGTCAATCCGGACGGGTCTGTCGACTTTGATCCAAATGGTGAGTTTGAAGATCTGACCGATGGTGAGACAGCCGAGACGTCTGTTACCTACACGATCACAGATCCAAGCGGGGCAGAGGACACCGCCACCGTCACGATCACTGTAAATGGTGAGAATGATGGACCGGACGCTACCGACAATGCCTATACGGTCACGCTGACCGAAGGCGCTGGCGATATCGACGGCAATGTCATCACTGATGATACCGGCGATGGTGTGGACAGCGATCCTGAGGATGATGATCTGACTGTTTCGGCAGTTGATGGTGATCCGGCGAATGTTGGTCAGCCTGTGGCTGGCGACAATGGCGGTACGTTCACAATCAACGAAGACGGCTCTGTCGACTTTGACGCCAATGGCGACTTTGATGACCTGGGTCTGGGCGACACTGATACGACGTCTGTCACCTACACCATCGTGGATGAAAACGGCGAGGAGGACACAGCCACTGTGACCTTCACCGTCACTGGCATCAACGATGGCACAGTGCAGGGCACCTCGGGCGATGATGTGATCAACCCTGACATTCCATATGTGGATGCCGATGGTGATATCGTTGACGCCAATGATGCGATCCTGCCGGGTGATACTGGAAACGACGATCTGATCTTCGGCTTTGACGGGGATGACCTGATCGACGCTGGTGACGGCGATGATGAAGTCTTCGGCGGAAACGACGACGACAGCATCAGCGGCAACGCCGGTAACGATACGATCTCCGGTGACGCTGGCAATGACACGCTGAACGGCAATCAGGGCGACGACACCCTGTTTGGTGGTCAGGGTGACGACATCGCCAACGGCGGCTTTGGTGACGACAGCATCAACGGTGGCGCTGGCAATGATCAGCTGAACGGTCAGGATGGCGACGACACAATCCAGGGCGGCGCGGGCGATGATATCGTCAACGGCGGCGACGGCGATGACGAGCTGCGCGGCGGTGCTGGCAACGACACCATCGAAGGGTCTGAGGGCGAAGACACTCTTGTTGGCGGGTCCGGCGACGATGATCTCTGGGGCGGTCTGGATGACGACACAGTCAACGGCGGCACTGGCAACGATACGGTTGCTGGCGAAGGCGGCGACGATGATCTGCACGGCGATCTGGGCGACGATACGTTGTTCGGTGGTGCTGGCAACGATGTCATCGGCGATGTTGAAGGCAGTGATGTTGTCGAAGGCGGCGATGGTGACGATATCATCAACGTCGGCTCCAATCAGGGTGATGAAGCGCCAGATGTGGGTTACCCAACGCAGCCATCGGCCACTATTCCGGGTCTCGTGTTCCCGGGTTACGATGCTGACGAAGATCCGAACGATGATCTGGACACGGTCTTTGGCGGTGCTGGTAATGATATCATCAACACAGGTGACGACGACGATGTCATCTTTGGTGGCACCGGCAACGATACCATCAACGCAGGCTTCGACGATGACACAGTCAGCGGCGACGAAGGCGATGACTTCATCGAAGGCGGCGAAGGCAACGACAGCATCGACGGCGGCGACGGCGACGATGTGATCTACGGCGGTCTGGAAGACCCACTGGCCGATGCGGTCAGCTTCCCAGACGATGAGCCGAACCCGCTTGGCTTCCAGGATCTGGTGCCAGAGAACAACGGAGACCTGATCCGCGGTGGTGCCGGTAACGACACGATCTTTGGTCAGGACGACGATGACACCCTGTTTGGTGGCACCGGCGACGATGTTCTGGACGGTGGCGTGGACGACGATGTTCTTGACGGTGATGAGGGTAACGACACGCTCATCGGTGGACAGGGCAACGATGATATCCGCGGCGGTTCCGGCGACGATGAAGTCTTTGGTGGCGACGGTGACGATACGATCCGTGGCGAAGATGGCGACGACACCATCTTTGGCGAAGCCGGTAACGACTTTATCAACAGCGGCACTGGCAACGACACCGTGTTCGGTGGTGAGGGCGATGACAGCATCATCGGCAGCATCGGCGACGACGAACTCTTCGGCGGTGACGGCAATGACATCCTCGAAGGTCAGGGCGGCGAAGACACAATCTTTGGTGGCGAAGGCGACGATGACATCAGAGGCGCCGAGGACGACGATGTTCTAAGCGGTGACGAGGGTGACGATATCGTACGTGGCCGTGGCGGTGACGATGATGTCTCCGGTGGCGATGGCAACGATCTGGTCCGTGGCGACGAAGGCGACGATACAGTTTCCGGTGATGACGGTGATGACACTGTCTTTGGTGGCGACGGTAACGACACGCTCTTTGGTGGCGACGGCGAGGACACGCTGGTGTCCGGCGACGGTGTCGACGAAAGCTTCGGTGGCTTCGGTTCCGATACGTTCTTCGGCGGCAACGGTGGTGACAATGTGGTCGGCGGTGAAGACCCCGATGACGGCGACATCGACGTGCTGGACCTGACCGGTTCCAACGTTGACTTCATCACCTACGTGGATGGCGACCCAGAGGCGGGCACCGTGACCTTCCTGGACGGCTCGACGATGACATTCTCGGAGATCGAGAACGTGATCCCGTGCTTCACACCAGGAACCACGATTGCCACACCAAAAGGCGAGCGTCTGGTCGAGGAACTGCAGGTTGGTGACCGGATCATCACACGTGACAACGGCATCCAAGAGATTGCATGGCTGGGTCACAAAGAGATGTCTGGCAAGAAGCTGGTCCAGAACCCGCACCTCAAGCCGATCCTGATCAAAGCCGGTGCGCTGGGTCATGGTCTGCCAGAGCGCGATATGCTGGTCAGCCCGAACCACCGTGTTCTGGTCGCAAGCGAGAAGACCCAGCTCTACTTCGAAGAGAGCGAAGTCCTTGCTGCCGCCAAGCACATGGTCGGTGCTGACGGGATCCACGCACTGGATGTAATGAACACCACTTACATCCACTTTATGTTCGAGCGTCACGAGGTTGTGCTGTCGAACGGTGCATGGACCGAAAGCTTCCAGCCGGGTGACTACTCGCTCAAGGGGATCGGCAACAGCCAGCGCAACGAGATCATGGAACTCTTCCCTGAGCTTGCAACCAAGACAGGTCTCGAAGGATACCAGTCTGCGCGTAAGGCCCTGAAAAAGCACGAAGCCAAGCTTCTGCTGAAATAAAAAACATCAGATCCGGCGATTCGTCGGCGGATCAACGGGCAGGGGTCGCAATTGCGGCCCCTGTTTCCGTTTTGGAAACGATGAAGGCGATTTCGCCGGATTACGCCGAAGATGATCGTCAATTCGGTGCCGCATCGGCTGTTTTTAACCACCGCGCGACATCGGGCTTCAATTTCGGTATTTTTCCCCGTTAAGACGGATGGGCGCGTTCTTATCTCAATGATAGGCGCACAATGTGGCTGGGGGCTGCATTTTGATTTCTGATCACTGCGAGGGCTACAATTATGGCACCGATTGATGGAACACCGAATGATGACACGTTGCAGGGCACAGCCGGCAACGACACGATCAATGGTTTCAATGGCCAGGATACGATCTCTGGCGAAGGCGCCGATGACAGCATTAGCGGCGGTGGGGGTGATGATATCATCTACGGCGACGCAGGTGTTGGCACAGCACCCGGCAATGACGCGACACCGTTGAACCTAAGCTTTGGCAACCGCGTGTCGGATACGTCTGATGGCAATAACAACGCACAACCCGGCGATGTGGCGGTCTATAGCAACGTGGCCACGCTGGATGATGGCACATCCATTTCGGCGCGCTTGATCCTTGTGTCCAAGTCGGACCCTGCGTTGAACGTTGATCTGACCGGCGGCACGGGCTTTGAAATTCTACTTAATGGCCGCAACCAGTCGGGGCAGGCGGGTGAAACCGCGTCGTTCCGCATGGAGTTCTTCGATCCCGCAACGGGCGAGGCGGTCGCGCTGAACTCCACGGCCACCTTCAACGATCTGGATCAATCCAGTCCCGGCAGTCAGGAATCCGTGACGCTGGATGCTGCTAGCTTTGATGCCTTTGGCGTCTCCGGCGACAGTTCGCTGGCTGTCAGCAACGCACCCGGCTCTGTCACGGCTTCGGGCACCGAAACCAATTCCCCCAACGATCAGGATGCGTGGTTCAGCGCGGAGTTCAGCGATCGGACATTCATTGAATTCACGCTCGAGACACGTAGCGTCAACTCCGGTTTTTCGATGAACGGCGACCTGATTGATGATGGTGTTGTGACACCCATTGAACCGGGCGACGACACCATCTCAGGCGGCACGGGTCAGGACACGATCTTTGGCCAAGGCGGCGATGATACGCTGGCGGGCGACGACGGCGATGATGACCTGTTTGGCGGTGCTGGCAATGATACCCTCAGCGGCGGTCAGGGTCAGGACGAGCTTTTTGGCGGTGATGGCATCGACACGCTGACCGGCGGGTCCGGCGACGATCAACTGTTTGGCGGCGACGGCGAGGATGTGATCTCGGCGGGCGGCGACAACGATACTGTCTTTGGCGGTCTGAACTCTGATCTGATCACCGTGACCGAAGCTGGTAATCACAAGATCGAGGGTGGCGAAGACCCCGACGACAGCGACATTGACGTGCTCGACCTGCGCGGCAGTGGTCCGCTGCGGGTGATCTACGAACCCGGCGATCCAGAGGCCGGAACTGTTGAATTTCTGGATGAAAACGGCAATATCACGCGGCGCACGATGTTCTCGGAGATCGAGAATGTCATCGTCTGCTTCACCCCCGGCACGTCCATAGCAACGCCCAAGGGCGAGGTCGCGGTTGAAACGCTGAACGTGGGCGACAAGGTGTTCACGCGCGACAACGGGATTCAGGAAATCCGCTGGATCGGTGGTCGCACCTTGTCAGCCGAAGATTTGCAAAAGACACCCGCCTGGCAGCCTGTGCTGGTGCGCGCAGGTTCGCTTGGTCCAAACCTGCCCGAAACCGACCTTCTGCTGTCACCAAACCATCGCCTGTTGATGAGCGGTGAACGCACCATGCTGAACTTTGGCGAAAACGAAGTTCTGGCGGCGGCCAAGCACCTGACAGACAAGGACGGGATCGATCGGGTGGGAATTGCAGGTCTGACCTATGTCCATCTGATGTTCGACAGTCACGAGGTGATCCTGTCAAACGGCGCATGGACAGAAAGCTTCCAGCCCGGTGATTATACGCTGAAGGGCGTTGGTCAGGCGCAGCGGGATGAAATCCTGTCGCTCTTCCCCGATCTGGCGGATCAGGGCGCATTGGAAGCCTACGGATCAGCCCGCAAGACGCTCAAGCGGCACGAGGCCAAAATCCTCACCCATTAGCGGCACGCCATGCGGCCCAGTCTTCTGGTGTATCCAGATCAAGCCGCGCGTGATTTCCTGACAGCGGGACAAGAGCCATCTGCGCCTCGTTCGCCTGCACAATCGCGGCCGCCCCATCATCGCCTTGCAGTTTGGCAAATGCGGGGCGCAGTGCCGCACTAAAGATAATCGGATGACCCGCTTTGCCGTCATCCGTCGCGCCGCGCCAGATGCGTTTGTCCGGCTGCGTTTCAAAGGCGGCAATCATGGCCTGCATGTCCTCGGCATCCAAATCGGGCAAATCGGCAAGCATCACCATGAATGCAGCACAGGGCGGCAACAGTTCGACCGCGTTGCGCAATGTGGCGCCCATGCCGTCTGCCGCATCGGGCGCGATCAAGGGCACTGCATCGCTTTGGGCAACAACCTCGTGACGCGCTCCAGCCTTCGGGGGCAGGGCCACGAAAACCAATCCGCCTGTTGTCGCCGCCAGTTTGATCTGACGCGCTAAAAGCGGCTCTCCACCGACATTTTCCAGCAGCTTATCCGCACCGCGCATCCGCGATGACGTGCCAGCGGCCAGAATAAGCGTAGGGATCATCCGCGCATGCGCGCACCGTCAGCGTCGAACGGCGGCTTGGTCAAAAGGGTCGCTTTGCGGCGTTTACCCATGATCTCGATTTCGGCGGCAATATCTGGCTGGGCCATGTCACGCGGGACCAAAGCAAGCGCAATCGACATGCCGCTGTGATGTGCGTACCCACCGGACGTGCAAAATCCGACCACGTCGTCGCCCACAAACACCGGCTCGTAACCCACCGCATCCGCATCCTCGGCATCGACCTGAAACGCAACCAGCGTGCGGGCAGGCGGGTTGGCCCTCTCATCCTCTGCAACGGCGCGGCCGATGAAATCCGTGTTCTTCTTCCACGCGATAAACCGGTCCATGCCCGTTTCAGCTGCGGTGTAGTCGGGTGAAAACTCTGACAGCCACGATCCGAACAATTTATCAAGGCGCAGCGACATCATTGCGCGCATCCCGAACGGTGTGATTTGCATCGGCTGACCGGCGGCCCATAGGGTCTGCCATAGCTGGCGTTGATCCATCGGATCACAATAGATCTCGAACCCCAGATCGCCAGTATAGCTGACCCGCTGCACGATGCAGGCCACTTGGCCCACGGTTGTGCGCCGCACGTCAAGAAACGCCAGATCGGCTGCATCGCGGGTGCAGGCGTTCAGCAGGTCACGGGCTTTCGGTCCGGCAATCTGGAAACCCGTCAGCTTGTCAGAGATATTCTCAACCTGAACATCGCCGTCCAAATGCTTGAGGAACCAGCGCAAATGGATGGCCTGATAGCCGTAGCTAGCCGTCAGATGAAACAGGTCATCGTCAAGGCATGAAACCGTGAAGTCCCCCAGCAATCGCCCCTTTGGTGACAGCATCGGCGTCAGCGACAAGCGCCCGACCTTGGGGATGCGACCAGCCATGATCCGGTCAAGCCATGCGCGGGCGTCTTTGCCGGTGATGCGGAATTTGCCAAAGTTCTGGACCTCGTTGATGCCAACGCCACTGCGCACAGCGGCCACTTCGCGGGCGGTGGCGTCAAAGGCATCGGACCTACGGAACGACGGGGTTTCAAACGTGGGTTCGTCGCTGCTGGCAAAGTAGTTGGCCACTTCCAGCCCGAACTGCTGCCCCCAAACCGCGCCAAGCCCGGTGAAGATGTCATACATCGGCGTGGTGCGGTGGGGGCGCGCGGCGGGCAATTCCTCGTTCGGGTAGCTGACGGAAAACCGGCGCTGATAATTCTCGATCACCTTGGGCCGCGTGTAGCCCGGCGTGATCCAATTACCAAAGCGAGCCACGTCCATCGCGGTTACATCACGCTCCGGCTCGCCTTCGATCATCCATTGCGCCAGCATCAGGCCCACGCCGCCACCTTGGCTAAAGCCTGCCATAACGCCGCAAGCGGACCAATAGTTGCGCAAGCCCGGCACAGGGCCGACCAGCGGATTGCCATCAGGGGCAAAGGTGAATGGCCCGTGGATCACCGATTTCACGCCAGAGCGTTCAAGGATCGGGAAGCGCTTGTAGGCAAATTCGATACTGTCTTCGATCTTGTCGAGGTTGTCGGGCAATAACTCATGTCCAAAGTCCCACGGCGTGCCATCGACGGCCCATGGCTTGCAGGGTTGTTCGTAAAAACCGATGCACAAACCGCGCCCTTCTTGCCTCAGATAGCTCTCTCCCGCTGGGTCCATGACGTGGGGGTGTTCCGCGTCACGCTCGTAAATCTCGGGCACATCGTCGGTAACGATATACTGGTGCTCCATCGGGTGAAGCGGGGCATAGACGCCTGCCATAGCGGCCACTTCGCGCGCCCAAAGACCGCCTGCGTTGACGATGTGTTCGGCGTGGATCGTGCCCTTGTTCGTGACCACGTCCCATGTGCCATCAGGGCGCTGGTTGGTTTCTTTGACCTTGCAGTGCAATTCAATTTCGGCGCCACCCATGCGGGCTGCTTTCGCATAGGCATGTGTCGTGCCGCTGGGATCAAGGTGGCCATCAAGTGGGTCGTAAAGCGCACCCACGATCCCATCGAGATTGGTGATCGGCGCGATCTTGGCGATCTCTTCGGGGCCAACGATTTCGGTTTCCAGACCCATGTAGCGGTGCTTGGCCCGTTCCGCGACAAGCATGTCAAAGCGGTCCTGATTGTCGGCAAGTGTCACACCGCCCACGTGGTGCAACCCGCAAGACATGCCGGTAATCTCCTCAAGCTCTTTATAAAGCTTGATCGTATAGCCTTGCAGCGCGGCCATATTGGTGTCGCCGTTCAGCGTATGAAATCCACCAGCCGCATGCCACGTGGAACCCGATGTCAATTCAGAGCGTTCTAGAAGAACGACGTCTGACCACCCCAGTTTCGTCAAATGATACAGGACCGAACAGCCGACGACCCCACCACCAATAACCACTACGCGCGCCGTTGTTTTCATGTCATAACTCCGAGACCTTCGGATTAAACCTAACCAGCCCGACAGGCCGACGAAAAGCGAATTGCGACCTCTTTTGTCGCCAACAGTTAATACAAGGCGACCTGCATGAAGAAATTCTTGGCGCGCATTCTGGGTTTTCCCGCCATTGCACTGCGCAAATGGCAGGTCATTACCGAAAAACTGGTGATGCGCGTGCTGTTTATGGGGCTGCTTGCGCTGATCTCGCTGGCGCTGACGAACCTTTTTGATCGCTGGTTGCCCGAGGCTTTGGCCACCTATGTCAGTGGTGATGCGGTTGATACGCTGCTCAGCATTATCGCAAACGCTATGCTTGCGGTTACCACGTTTTCGCTGACGGTGATGGTCACTGTGTACCGGTCATCCTCCAACCAGTTCACGCCGCGTGTTCACCGCCTGATCATGCGCGATAAGACAACGCAGAATACGCTTGCGGCCTTTATCGGTGCTTATGTGTTCGCGCTGACCGCCGTGATTATGCGCGAGCTGAACATCTTTACCGATGATCGCGCAGCACTTTTGTTCATGATGACGGTCTTTGTGTTGATCTACGTGGTCATTTCGATGGTCCGCTGGGTGCTGCATTTACAAGAGTTCGGCAGCCTGATGAAAACCAGCCGCCAGCTTGAGGAAATGACCCAGCAGCATTTCGACAGCCGTTTGGCCAACGCCTGTTTGGGGGCTAATCCATGGGATGGCGAAATACCGGATGATGCCACCGCGATTTGCGCCAACGAGACCGGCTATGTTCAGCAGATTTATCAGGACAGCCTGAATTCCAACGCTGGAGACAGTAACCTTGAAATCTACATGACTGCCGATATCGGGTCATTCGTGTTGCGCGGTGATCCGGTGGCGCATGTCGTGTGCAAGGATTGCGATCTGGATGACGAGTTAGAGGAAATGATCCGCGACCATGTCTCGATCGGCGATATGCGCATCTATGATCAAGACCCGCGCTTTGGTCTGATTGCTTTGGGCGAAATTGCATCCAAAGCGCTGTCACCGGGTGTGAACGATCCGGGCACGGCCATTGATATTCTCACACGGCAGGTCCGCATTCTGGTCAACTATATCGACACGTCGAACTCTGGCGAGGATGAGGAAAACAAGATCACGCACGAAAACCTGCACGTCCGTCCATTGGCCGCGGAAGATTTGATCATGGACGCCTTGGGCGCTTGGTCCCGTGACGGTGCGGCAATCATCGAGGTGCAGATCAGAATGCAGAAATCGCTCGACCAGTTGATCCGAAACGCGACATCCGAGATGGCAGACGCTGCAAAATCGTTTGCCCAGACCAGTTATGACCGTGCCTTTGAGGCGATGACATTTGCCCCCGATATCGCACGCCTGAACGATGCCGCCAGCGACAAGATCAAGACGCGCGAACCGGAAAAGACCACGTAGTCGCGATCAGGGAATGATGCGGGTGTATTTCGTGCCTTCCAGCGTCGCGCCAACGCGCAAACCTGTCTGAGCAAAGATCACGGCGATCACAGGCGATAGGGATGTGAGGGTTTCGGCCCGCAGCACCTGACCTTGCTCGGCCACCGCATATTCCAGATCAGCACCAGCCGACCAACCCGGCGACTGACGGAATTCCAGCAGGGCTTCTTGCGTCATGAAAAACAGGACGTGGCTGAACTGCTGTGCGCCGATCTGCAAACCGGCAGAGCCTGACGCGGCCGAATAGTAATCCACGGTCGATGGCCCGACGCGCAGCGCGCCTGTGCCATATGATCCGCCAAGACCCAGGCCAACTTCGGTAATCAGCGGCATCACCAGCAATCCAGCGGCGCGGCCTGCCAGATCCTGTGTGCCGGGAAAATCGCGATACATGAAATTCAGCGCGCTATCGACACGCGCGTCTATGGTCGCGGCACCGTTGCCACCAATTCCGTTGCTACATGCCGCCAGCGGCAATGCCGCCGCGCCCAGCGCAAAGCTGCGTCGTGTGAAATCTGTCATGGGTCTGCCCTATACTGCCATTGCGTGAAGCTGTTTTGCGCTTATTTGGCCGAAACAATAAGCGCAAACATGCCATCTGTCACGCACTACGTCAGCGGTCGGCAGCTTGATGCCCGCTTGTGTTCGGACTAGCCCTGCATCAGGCGCGCAGCGGCAGGGGCGAAGTAGGTCAGCACACCATCACAACCGGCCCGTTTGAACGACATCAGGCTTTCCATCATCACCTTGTCATGGTCCAGCCAGCCGTTCTGTGCAGCCGCTTGAATCATCGCGTATTCGCCGCTGACCTGATAGGCGAAAGTGGGCACGCCAAAGCTGTCTTTTACACGGCGGCAGATATCCAGATAGGGCATGCCGGGTTTGACCATCACCATATCCGCGCCTTCCATCAGGTCGCGTTCGACCAATCGGAGCGCTTCGTCTGAGTTGCCGGGGTTCATCTGATAGGTGTTCTTGTCTCCCTTCAGCGCGGCGGACGCGCCAACCGCATCGCGGAAGGGGCCGTAGAAGGCGCTGGCATATTTCGCGGTATAGCTCAGGATCGTGACGTTCTGGTGGCCCTCGGATTCCAGAGCGGTGCGCAATGCCCCGATCCGCCCGTCCATCATGTCAGACGGGCCAAGAATATCAGCGCCAGCCTCTGCCTGCGCCAACCCCATTTTGACGAGCGCCTCAACCGTGCGGTCATTCACGATCTCGCCGTCCTCGACAAATCCGTCGTGGCCATTGATGTTATATGGATCAAGCGCGATGTCGGTCATCACCGCAATATCGGGCGCCACATCCTTGATTGCGCGAATGGCGCGGTTGGTCAGGTTGTCGGGGTTCCACGCCTCTGCACAGTCCTCGGTCCTTGCCTCCATCCCCGTATATGGAAAGATGCAAATCGCGGGGATACCCAGTGATTGCGCCTCAACCGCTGCCTGCGCGATGCGATCGACCGTGCGCCGCACCACGCCGGGCATGGATGCCACAGGTGTTTCATCGTCCTCGCCCGCCATCACAAACACAGGCCAGATCAGATCATCCGGCGTTACCGTGTTTTCACGCATCATGGCGCGCAAAGCAGGGCTTTGGCGCATGCGCCGCAAACGGGTCGCGGGGAAGGGGGCAACGGTGGGTTTCATGCGCTGTATTTCATCGGGTTAGGGCCTTTCTGGTCACACCTGCAAACTCGCACGGAAAATTGGGCTTCACAAGTCTGGGCATCGGCAAGACACGGCGCTAGGTTCCGCCGCAACGGCGCTGCTGCCACTACATGCACATTCCGAACAGGACCGACCTTTGAACTGGACCCAAGCCTTATTTGAAGTCATCGACATGCGGTCGTTTTCGAACCTGTGGTACTGGATCGGACTTGCGATCCTGTGGTCGTCGATCAGCCACTGGGTGCTGGGCGTACCATTCGATCTAATCCAGCGGGCGCGCAAATACGGCGGGCAGGCCGAACAGGATCTGGCCGATATGGTGCGGATTAATGTCAACCGGTTGCTTCACATCGCGCAGGTGTCGGGTCTTGTCCTTTTGGGTGTCGTTTTCTTCGTCCTGACATCACTGGCAATCCTTGCCTTCTGGTATGACGTGGAATTTGCGCAGGCATCGTTTCTGATCCTATTCCCCCTGACCATCGTGGGCGCGGTCTGCCTCTCGACCAGCCGCCTGATTGATGCGCGCCAGCTTGAAGGCGAAGGTCTGCGCAAGGCGCTGATGCGTCACCGGCTCTGGACACAGATCATCGGGATGATCGCTATTTTCGTCACCGCGATGTGGGGCATGATCCATAACTTGGCCACGCCAGGGTTCTAACGGTTGCCCTTGTGCCCTTGCGGCGCTAGCTGACAGCCCATGAGCAATACCAAGTATATTACCGTCGCAGGCGCGCCCGAAGGGTATGACGCCCAGTTGATCCTGTCGGAGATCGCAAAGTCGGACGGACCGGTCATGCATGTGGCCCGCGATGACAAACGCGTCGCGGCGATGCAGGCGGCGCTTGCGTTTTTTGCGCCTGATATGCCGGTCTTTACCTTCCCCGCGTGGGACTGTCTGCCATATGACCGCGTATCGCCGAACGCCGATGTTTCAGCGGCGCGTATGGCCACGCTTGCAGCGTTGGCCCACGGTATGCCGTCCCGGTTTGTGCTGTTGACGTCACTTGGCGCGGCGACACAGCGGGTGCCGCCACGGTCCTTGCTGAAAGAGGCGGCGTTTTCGGCCCGCGTCGGTGACCGTATCGACGAAGAAGGCCTGCGCAAGTTTTTGGTCCGCATGGGATTCACGCAAAGCCCCACGGTGATGGAACCAGGTGACTACGCCGTGCGCGGTGGGATCATCGACATCTTCCCGCCGGGACAAAGCGGCCCGATCCGGCTTGATTTGTTCGGCGATGTTTTGGATGGCGCGCGGCGCTTTGATGCGGGAAGCCAGCGTACCACGGAAAAGCTGACTGAGATTGAACTGGCCCCTGTGTCAGAAGTGATCTTGGACGACGCCGCGATCACGCGGTTTCGCCAGAACTACCGGATCGAATTCGGGGCAGCTGGCACAGACGATCCGCTTTATGAGGCCGTCAGCGCGGGGCGCAAGCACGCTGGCATCGAACACTGGCTCGGGTTCTTTCAGGATGACCTAGAAACGCTGTTTGACTATGTCCCCAAAGCCACGATTACGCTTGACGACCAGATGACGCCCGCGCGACTTGCCCGTTGGGACAGCATCGCGGATCAATACGGCACGCGGATGCATGCACTGTCGCAAAAAGGGCGCGTGGATAGCGTTTACAAACCTGCGCCACCGCAGCTGCTTTATCTCGATGATGCCGCTTGGGAAGCGCAGATCGCTGACCGACGCATCCTGCAATTTGCCACGCTACAACAGGCCACGGGACCGGGCGTGATTGACGCCGGCGGGCGCATCGGGCGAAATTTCTCGCCTGAACGCCAACAGGAAAACATCAGCCTGTTCAGCGCACTGGCCGACCATGTGAAGGCAAAGCTGTCAGATGGCCCTGTGGTCATTGCGTCTTATTCTGAAGGTGCGCGCGAACGTTTGACCGGCCTGATCGAGGATGAGGATATCACCGAAGTGATCCCGGTCAGCGATTGGTCGCGGGTCGCCAAGACGGGCGTGCATCTGGCTGTTTGGCCGCTGGATCACGGGTTTGAGGCGCCGGGCGTCACTGTCATTTCCGAGCAGGACGTGCTGGGCGACCGCCTGATCCGCCAGACGAAACGCAAACGTCGTGCCGACAACTTCCTGACTGAAACCAACAGCCTGTCGCCCCGCGATCTGGTGGTGCACGTGGATCACGGCGTGGGCCGCTACATGGGAATGGAGGTTGTGACGGCGCTGGGGGCCGCGCACGAATGTTTGCTGCTGGAATATGCCGAAGGGTCAAAGCTGTACCTGCCGGTTGAGAACATCGAACTGCTGTCGAAATACGGCCATGACGAAGGCCTGTTGGACAAGCTGGGTGGTGGGGCATGGCAGGCCAAGAAGGCACGCCTCAAGGAACGCATCCGTCAGATTGCAGAGCGCCTGATCCGCGTCGCGGCCGAACGTGAGCTGCGCACGGCGCCCGCAATGGACCCGCCGGAAGGGCTTTGGGATCAGTTCCTTGCCCGCTTCCCCTACGCAGAGACCGACGACCAACTGAGTGCCATCGCTGATGTGCTCGATGATCTGGCGGCAGGCAAACCGATGGATCGGCTTATTTGCGGTGATGTGGGCTTTGGTAAAACAGAAGTGGCTATCCGTGCTGCTTTTGTCGCCGCGCTGTCAGGTCAGCAAGTGGCGATCATTGCGCCGACCACACTTTTGGCGCGCCAGCACTTTCAAAGCTTTGCCGAACGCTTCCGCGGCTTTCCTGTCAATGTGCGGCCATTGTCCCGCTTTGTCAGCACCAAAGATGCCGCCATGACGCGCGATATGATCACGAAGGGCACGGTGGATATTGTGGTTGGCACCCACGCATTGCTGGCCAAATCTGTGAAGTTCAAAAACCTTGGACTGCTGGTGATAGATGAGGAACAAAAGTTCGGTGTGCAGCACAAAGAGCGGCTGAAGCAGCTGCGGACAGATGTGCATGTGCTGACATTAACAGCGACGCCCATCCCACGGACATTGCAGCTTTCTTTGTCAGGCGTCCGCGATCTTTCTATCATCGGTACGCCGCCCATCGACCGCCTTGCGATCCGCACCTACGTCAGCGAATTTGATACGATCACAATCCGCGAGGCGCTTTTGCGCGAACACTATCGCGGGGGGCAGTCGTTCCTTGTGGTGCCGCGCATTTCAGACATGGCCGAGATGGAGGATTTCCTCAAACGCGAGGTGCCAGAGGTCAGCTATATCAGCGCCACCGGCCAGATGGCCGCGGGCGAACTGGATGACCGGATGAACGCCTTTTATGACGGCAAATACGATGTTTTGCTGGCCACCACGATTGTGGAATCCGGTCTGGATATCCCCACGGCGAATACAATGATCGTCTGGCGGGCGGATATGTTTGGCCTTTCGCAGCTTTACCAGATCAGGGGTCGCGTCGGGCGTTCGAAGACTCGCGCCTATGCCTATCTGACGACGAAACCGCGCCAGAAATTGACCGACACAGCCCAAAAGCGCCTGCGGGTGCTGGGATCGCTTGATAGCCTGGGGGCCGGATTTACGCTTGCGTCCCAAGACCTTGATATCCGTGGCGCTGGCAACCTTCTGGGCGAAGAACAATCGGGCCAGATGCGCGAAGTGGGTTACGAGCTTTATCAGCAGATGCTGGAAGACCAGATCAACGCGATCAAAGCGGGCACTGCCGAAGGGCTGAGCGACAATGATGAATGGTCGCCGCAAATCAACCTCGGTGTGCCTGTCCTGATCCCTGACGACTATGTCCCCGATCTTGACGTGCGACTGGGGCTTTATCGTCGCCTGTCGGAATTGACGACCAAGGTGGAGCTTGAAGGCTTTGCTGCCGAGTTGATTGACCGCTTTGGAAAACTGCCGCGCGAGGTCAACACTTTGATGCTGGTGGTGCGGATCAAGGCGATGTGCAAACGCGCTGGAATTGCCAAGCTGGACGCAGGCCCCAAGGGCGCCACCATTCAGTTCCACAACAACAAATTCGCTTCACCCGAAGGCTTGGTCAATTTCATCCATGCCCGCAAAGGCAACGCGAAGGTCAAAGATAACAAGATCGTTGTGCAGGCCGACTGGACGAAAGAGCGCGACAAGATCCAAGGCGCGTTTAACGTCGCCAAGGATCTCGCGCAAATTCTGGCAGACGCAAAGAAAGCCAAGGCAAACGTAAAGGCCTAAACCTCACCCGGTCTGCGGATTTTGGTCACTAGCCAGAGCGCGATGCATACGACAACCAGTTCTCCGATGGCCATAGGCAGGGGGGTGCCGTCGAAGGCCAGCGCGATGGGGGCTGCGATGATGACAGCGCCGACTGTGGCAACCGCGGACATGATTGATGCGGCAAGGCCCGCGATATGGCCCATTTCCTCCATCGCGAGGGCTGACAGGTTGCCGATTGTCAGGCCCGCTTGGTAGAAATTGCCCTGTACCCACAAGACAAACGTGCCGAACGCCATCCAGTAGGGCGCGTCGCTGAGTGTCACCGCGACCATCAAGGACGTCAGCGCAATCTGGACGATGAACATGCCCTTAATAATTGCACGCATCCCCAACCGCCCCACGATCCGTGCGTTCAGAAAGCTGCCTGTGGCCGCGACAACAGCAATGCCACCAAACCACAGGTGGAAGTACTCGCCTTGACCAAATGTGATGTCGAATACCTGCTGCGTGGCCGACAACACCATGAAAAGCATCGAAAAGGTCAGTGTCTGGATCACGATGGATAGGGCGGCGGTTCGGTGGCTGAGCATTTCTTTGGTGGCCGACAAAAGCGCACTCAGGCTTAACGGTCGCCGGTTTTCAGGCGTCAGCGTTTCAGGTTGGCGCACCAGAAGCCACATCAGCGACAGGCCCGAAAAGATGACAAACGCCACAAAAATTGCACGCCAGCCAAAGCCAAGCATGATGTAATGGCCCATTGTCGGTGCAAGCGCCGGTACGATGGAAAAGACGATCATGATAAACGACATGATCCGCGCCATATCGCGCCCGGCGTAAAGATCGCGCGTCATCGCAAGTGCCACAACACGCGGACCTGCAGCGCCCAATCCCTGAACGACGCGTGCCGCCAGCATCAGCTCAAGCGTGGGGGCCGCCCAAGCCGCGAAGCAGGCAAAAACGTAAACTACCGCACCACCGATCATCACCGGCTTGCGCCCGAAGGCATCCGACAAAGGGCCAGTGAAAAACGTGCCGACCCCCATGCCCAACACAAAGCTGGTGATGATCAGCTGCGCCTGATTAAGGTTCAGCGGTGACAAATCTTCACCGATCTCGGGCAGGGCGGGCAACATTGCGTCGATAGAGAACGCAACCGTCGCCGCCAACATGCCCATCAAGGCAATAAATTCCGGCTGCGAAAGCCGCTTGGTTGGGCCAGTCATGACACGGGCTTTCTTTGCATCAGCCTGCTGCCGCGATCTGATCCTGAATGTCTTTGATCACAGTCGCCCAGACAGATGGTTTCTGCGCACCTGGCACGGCATGCTGGTTGGCCACAATAAACGTGGGGACAGAGTTCACGCCCATTTTGCGGCTATGTGCATCACGCGCCGCAATATCTGCCTTGTCTTCATCCGTGGCCAAAAGGCGGGCCACCATGCTGGCATCCATTTCCGCATTATCCGCGATATCAGCCAGCACCTCGGCATCGCCAATGTCGCGTCCGTCAACAAAATAAGCCTTGAACAGAAGATCGACGACAAAGGTCTGGCGCTGCTCAATACCAGCCCAATGGATCAGGCGGTGGGCATCGATGGTGTTGGGCGTTGTTTTCATCGCGTCCAGATTGATCGTCAGTCCGGCCTGTTGCGCGTGTTCGACCACTGGCGCGTAGGCTTTGACCGCCGCGTCTTTTCCGCCGAACTTTGTTTCCAGATATGTGCGCCGGTCCATGCCGCCTGCGGGCATATCGGGGTTCAGCTGGAACGGGTGCCATTCCATCTCGAATGGATGATCGGGGGTTTCGCGCAAGGCGGCGTCCAGATTGGCCTTGCCAATATAGCACCACGGGCAGATCGGATCGGAAATGATATCAAGCTTGACCATCGGGGTCTCTCCTTTGCGGGGCGCTGTCGGCCTTGGACCAGTCGTCGCGCAGTTTGCGACGCAGCATTTTGTTGTTCGCCCCTTTGGGGATGTCTGCCACATGCCGGAAAATGCGAGGCACCTTGTATCCGGCCAATGAAACTGCGGCAAAGCGGCGAAGTTCATCAGGGTCTATCAGGTTTGCCGCGGTATAAAAGGCGGCAATCACATAGACGTCTGTGCGCACACGCACGGCGCAACAGGCGACTTCATCAATTGAGGGGTGTGCGGTCAGTGTGGCCTCGATCTCGAGCGGGCTGACGCGCACGCCGCCTGCGTTCATCATGTCGTCATCGCGCCCCTCGTAGACGATTGCACCATCAGACGTGCGGTGTCCCATATCGCCGGTCAGGAACCAGTCGCCTGAGTACTTCTGCGCGGTTTCGTCAGCGGCGTTATGATAGCCAAGCATCAACCCCGGATCACAGCGGTGGATCGCAATTGTCCCACGTTCCCCGTTCAGGATTTCTTGCCCATCAGGATCGAGGATGGCCACGTTGCGACCTGTTTGCGGGAAACCCAACGTGCCGTGTGGCGCAGGTTTTGCGGGAGAGCCTGACAGAAATGTCGAACACTCCGACATCCCAAATGCCTCGTGCACTTGCGTGCCGGTTGCATCCTGCCAGCTTTGACGGACCGCATCGGGAAGTTTTTCACCCGCGCAGAGGCCGTGACGTAGATGGGGCAGGTCGGGCATGTCATGTCGCAGCAAGCGGCGATAGACGCCCGGTGCGGCGGCAAAGATCGTGGCGTGATGGTCTGCCATCAACGCAGGAAGCTGATCTGGCGTGACCGATGCATCAGGGATCAGAGCGGTCGCACCTATGGCCCACGGATCCATCAGTCCCGTGCCCATCGTATAGGTCCAGTTGAACGCGCCGGCATGCAGCATCACGTCGCTTGCCCGTAGGCCATACCAGCCGTCCCACATCATCCGGCGCGCCCAGATTGCGCGGTGGGCATGCACCACGCCGCGCGATTTACCCGACGTTCCTGACGTATAGACCATATAGGCTGGCCTGTCCGGATCACCCATCACTGGCGGCACCGCCGGATTGGTGGGCATGGCCCGCAATGCATCCCGCGCAACAACAGTTTTGTGCGTGTCCGGTAGCGGCAGGGCGGGATCACTGGCGATCATATTGGCATTGGTTTCAGCGATAATCTTGCCAACTTCAACAGCGGTCAGCTGCGGCGACAGTGGCACCGGAATGGCGCCCATCCAGATTGCGGCCAGATAGACGATCGGGAAATCAGCCGTGTTGCCCATGCGGATCAGGATCGTGTCACCGCTCGATAGCCCGCACTGGGTCAGGCCGCTTGCTGTACCGCCCACCGCTGCGATCAGACGTGCATAGCTCCAATCGTCGGACACCGCGCCAACAACGCGCAGCGCCAGCTTGTCAGGGTTTGCCTGACCTGCGGCCAGCACATAGGCCGCCATGTTGAACGGATCGGGGATGGTTTCGGGCGGGGTGTTCATTCCCAATCGCTAGCCCTGCCGCGATGCAGTTGCAAGCGCAGGTGTTGGGGGGCTATATCACGCCCATGGATCAGGACAACGACGGCAACAACCTAATCAGGATCACGCGCGAGGCGGGTGCAGCAGATGTGGGGCAACCTCTCGATCTGGGATTACGGGTGCGCGAGTTGCGCAAAGCACGGTCCTGGACGCTGGAACAGGCCGCCAAACAGGCCGGTCTTGCACGGTCCACCCTATCTAAGATTGAAAACGGTCAGATGTCGCCAACCTATGAGGCGCTAAAAAAGCTGGCCACCGGTCTGGAAATTTCGATCCCGCAGCTGTTCACGCCCCCGTCAGAAGGGCAGGTGACAGGCCGTCGTGTGATTACGCTGCGTGACGAGGGTACGCACCACATCACCGCGACCTATGAGCACGATCTGCTGGCCGAGCAGCTGACCCAGAAAAAGATGCTTCCTTACCGCGCACGCGTGCGGGCCCGCCGGATGGAAGACTTCGACGGATGGGTGCGCCATGATGGGGAAGAATTCTTGTATGTGCTGACCGGCACGGTGCAGCTTTTCACCGAATTTTATGAACCGGTCACACTGAAACGTGGCGACAGCGCCTATTATGACGCGACGATGGGCCATAACGTTGTTTCAACCAGCGCCGAGGACGCGACCATTTTGTGGGTCACGTCGCTGGCTTAAAGGCAGCTGTCAGGTGCGGCCCATGGGGGTGTCAGGCGTGTTGTCATCGCCGAATTTCTCGTCATCTGAATAGGCGTCTTCGCCGTCGGGGATTTCCGCATGGGATGCCATGATCCGTTCGTTGTCGCGATATTCGTCCATCATCACGTCAACAGGCTCTGACCCTTCCAGCCATTCGGTTAGCGCGGCATCTGCGGATGCGGCATCGGTTTTGCGAACCTCGGCCAGATGGGCGGTGACAACTGCACGGTTCCCGTCGGCTGTCAGAAGTGTGTTTTCCTCAAGATCGGGAAAGCGTGTCATCAGGCGCGGGACATAGGCTTTCCAGTTTTCAGATACGGTGGCCCAGTTCATGGCAGTCTCCTTGGCGTATTGCATTGGCAGACAAACCCGCTGCACCTGCTGCGGGTTCCGCCTTTGCGACAAAAGAAAATGACTGTGGGATTGGGTCTAGTGGCGCTGTCCGATATCGTGCAGGGCCGCTTCGAGCGCAGCACTGTCCATATCCTCGAACGGAAGCGCCAACAGGTCGTCAGCACGCGCTTTCAGCCGGTCATAGGCCGTTTGGAATGCAGTTTCCCAATCCGGTTCGGCGGCGGCTGCGGGGTCTTCGACACCCCAATGGGCGCGCAGCGGTGTGCCATACCAAACAGGGCATGTTTCACCTGCTGCTGACCCGCACACGGTCATCACTGCGTCCAGATGTGGTGCGTCGGGGGTGGCGTAGTCATCCCAGCTTTGTGACGACAGTCCATCGGTTGGATAGCCGTTGTCAGCCAGCAGTTTCAGGGATTGCGGATGCACCTTGCCAGACGGTTTTGATCCGGCCGAATAGGCCGTGATCCGCCCGTCAGACCGATGTGTCAGGATGCTTTCCAGCAGGATGGAGCGGGCAGAGTTGCCCGTACAAAGAACCAAGATATTCATGCAATCCGCCTATCGTGATCGTGTGACAGTCATGTGACGGCAATCACTAAAGGATGACGTCTGCCGCGCCCAATGCGATCTGCCCTGCACCGATGGCCGTGCTTGTGACAGCGGTGACAGGCGAACAGGCAGCCAAGGCCGCTGCGGCGAGTGTAATCAAAACCAGTTTTTTCATTTTTCAAAATTCCCGAGGTCAAAGACGAAAAAGGGCCAGCGGGGATGCCGCTGGCCCGTCTGCGCGCGCTTCTAGCGGATTATTCTTCCCACCACCACACGTCTGGCTGCCAACCGGGCCAGTCACCGAAGATCGGCATTGTGTCGGGGTAGTTCAGATTATCAGAGTGCGCCACGCGGCTGATATTCCACTGGTAAATCGGGATCACATAGCGTCCGGCTGTCAGGATACGATCCAGCGCCTTCACGGCTGCTACAAAATCATCCTGATTTTCCGAAGTCAGAAGGCGCCCGATCATGGCATCCACAGCTTCGGACTGCACACCCATCAGGTTCCGGCTGCCTACTTCATCTGCGGCATCCATCCCGTAGTAGGCATATTGTTCGTTGCCAGGGGATAGCGATACGCCGCGCCGATAGTAGGTCATCCCGAAGTCGTAGGCGTCGGTGCGTTCCTTAAACTGGGCACTGTCCACGTTGATGACCGTGGGCGTAATGCCGATCCGGCCCAACGATTCGGTGTACATATCGATCATCGACTGCGGTTCAGACGCGCCGGTTTGCAGCAGAATTTCAAATGTGAACTCTTCACCATCTGCGTTGCGCATCACGCCGTCTGCGCCCACGTTCCAGCCAGCCGCAGCCATCTGGTCGAGTGCCACGGCCGTGCCTGCGCGATTGCGCTCGGACCCATCGGATTCGGGCAGGGAATAGCCCTCGATTGTGCCGGGGATAAGATCATCGGCGAAGGGTTCGAGGAATTCGGCCACACGACCTTCGGCGGCGTCATGTGACATGCCAAGCGGCGAGTTGGACCAGTAGGACGTGATCCGCGGCTGGGCAGAGCCTGTCATGGCCTCGTTCACGAACTCGAAGTTAAATGCGTGCATCAGAGCGTCGCGCACGCGCCAATCCTCGAACTGGGGCAGGCGGGTGTTCATCACAAAGCCCGTCATGCCGCTGGGGCGTTCATGCGGCAGAACCGACAGCACGACGTCACCTTCCTGCACAGCGGGGAAATCATACTGGCTTTCCCAACGCGCCACGTTGAATTCGCGGTTGGAGTTGACCTCGCCCACTTTGAACGCCTCGAACGCAGCGGTTTCGTCACCAAAGAACTCCAGACGAATCTCATCAAGATTCGCGGTGCCGACACGGAACGGCACATCAGCGCCCCAGTAATCCTCAACGCGGGTCATGACGATAAAGCGACCCGCCTCGAAATCGGTGATTTCGTAGGGGCTTGAGGTGATGGGCACAATGTCCGTGCCGCTTTCGGCAAAATCCACGCCGTCCCACTGCGCCTTTTTCAGGATCGGACGCAGACCGGCCAGCAGGGCCAGTTCGCGGTCTGCTTCATTGAAAGTGAAGCGCACCATGCGGTCGCCGGTTTCTTCGATGCTGGCGATCTTGTTGTAAAAGCCATGATAGCGCGGGTGACCAACTGTGCCCAATGTCTCAAACGACCAGATCACATCCTCGACGGTCACAGGGGTGCCATCGGTGAAACGCGCCTCTTCGCGCAGGGTGAATTCAACCCACTCCCGATTCGGTCCGGTCTCGATTTTTTCAGCCAGAAGCCCGTAAAGCGAGAACGGCTCGTCCAACGAGCGCCCCATCAGGCTCTCTCCCAGAAGGAACCGCATCTGCCACGGAACGGATCCTTTCAGGATGTAGGGATTGAGGCTGTCAAAGCTGCCGACATTCGATGTGCCGATCCAGCCGCCATGCGGCGCGTCAGGGTTTGCATAGGGCAGATGCGCAAAATCTGGTGGCAGCGCAGGGTCGCCATACATAGCTATGCCATGACCGTCCGCATAGGCGGTCGAAGCAAGGCCGAGAATCACCGCAATGGATGCGGCTGATCTGCGAAGTGGTTGGAATAACTCTGGTTTCATTTTGGCAACAATCCCTGTGGTCTCTTATTTCATTATTCGCCAGCCTAGACAGGCTTGCAGGGCGGCGCAAACTTTTCTCTTGGCCACAGGCAGGGTTAGGCCTATAAAGGTGTCACTGCTCGATAGGTTTCTTGCCTGTATGAAACCTGCCTCAATAACTTACGCCCGCCTTGTGCGGGCGTTTTTTTTTGGCCCGATGGATTTCCGATCTGGACATGATGATGGAACATCTGTGGCGCTTTCGCAGTTGCAGCATTAACATCACGGCAAATAGCAATACGCAGGAAGGCCCATCCCATGTCACTTAACGGAAAAACCGCTGTCATCACAGGTTCGAACTCGGGGATCGGTCTGGGGATTGCCCGCGAAATGGCCAAGGCCGGGGCGGATGTGATCCTGAACTCCTACACAGACAATGACGAAGATCACGCTTTGGCCGCCGAGATCGCGAAAGAGCATGGCGTGAAGGCGCGCTACATCGCCGCCGATATGTCAAAGGCCGACGACTGCCGCCGCCTGATCGAGGATGCGGGTGTGTGCGACATTCTGGTGAATAACGCCGGTATCCAGCACGTCGCCCCGATTGAAGAATTTCCGACTGGCAAATGGGACGCCATCATCGCAATCAACATGTCGTCTGCCTTTCACACAACTGCCGCCGCGTTGCCGATGATGCGCAAGGCAGGCTGGGGCAGGGTGGTGAACATTGCCTCTGCCCACGGACTGACTGCTTCGCCCTACAAATCGGCCTATGTCGCGGCAAAGCACGGCGTTGTTGGCATGACCAAAGTCGTCGCACTGGAAACCGCGCAAGAGCCGATTACCGCAAACGCGATCTGTCCGGGTTATGTGCTGACACCTCTGGTCGAGGAGCAGATCCCCGACACGATGAAAGAATACGACATGACCCGCGACGAGGTAGTCAAGAACGTCCTGCTTAAGCGTCAACCATCCAAGGAGTTTGCGACTGTCGAACAGTTGGGCGGCACGGTGAATTTCCTGTGCTCGGATTCCGCGGCCCAGATCACCGGCACGACAATCAGCGTTGATGGCGGCTGGACCGCGTTGTGAGCAACGTCAAACGGATCAACCTTGCGCTGCAAGGCGGCGGCGCACATGGCGCGTTCACGTGGGGCGTGCTGGACCGCATTCTGGCCGAGGACGACATTGAAATTGCAGCGATCTCCGGCACGTCTGCTGGCGCGCTGAATGGCGCGGCACTCAAGGCAGGCATGGTCGCGGGAGGTCGTCAGGGCGCGCGCGAAAATCTTTCATGGCTGTGGGAGCAGATCGGCGCGGTCACGGACGAACGTCTGACAGCATGGATCAGTGCTGCGGCACCAAGTGCCGGTATCATCGCCAAGATGATCGAGTATTCGCCAGCCTACACCGCCTTTGATCTGACGACGCGCATGATGTCGCCCTATCTGTATGGTCCCGCGCTTCGCAATCCGCTGGAACGCATTTTGTGCGATATGCACTTTGACGAAATCTGCGCGCCCGAGGGGCCCGCGCTGCACATCTGCGCCACAAATGTCCGCAGCGGTAAGATCAGGGTTTTTTCGGGCGAGGAAGTCTCGCCAAACTCCATCATGGCCTCGGCTTGTCTGCCCAGCCTGTTCAAAGCCGTGGAATTCGAAGACCCGAAGACTGGCGAGGTCGAGGCCTACTGGGACGGTGGCTATACCGGCAATCCGGCGCTTTTCCCACTCTATAACAACGACTTGCCGGACGACATTCTTGTTGTAAACATCAACCCGCTACGTCGCGAAACCTTGCCATCTGATCCGCAAAGCATCCAGAACCGCGTGAACGAGATCAGCTTTAACAGTTCCTTGTTCCGCGAATTGCGCGCGATTGATTTCGTCAAACGTCTGTTAAACCAAAACAAGGTTGCCAAGGGCACGATGAAGGACGTGCTGGTGCATATGATTTCAGATGATGAGCTGATGAACACGCTGAACGTGGCCACAAAGACGATTCCGGCACCCGTTGTTCTTGCGCGTCTGAAAGAGGCAGGCTTTGCCGCAGCAGATCAGTTTCTGGCACAGCACAAATCGGATCTGAACAAGCAAAGCACGATTGATCTGCAAGAAATGTTCAGCTGACCAGCAGCTTCAGCGCCAAAAGCCACATCACGATCCCGATGATGACATCCAGTATACGCCATGCGCGGGCGGATTGCATCACCGGCGCCAAGAGGCGGGCGCCATATCCGAGGCTGAAGAAGAATACGAAAGACGATGTGACAGCCCCGATTGCAAAGGCCGTCTTGTCAGACGCCGCAGGAAACTCTGTCGAGATCGCGCCGATCAGGCCCAGCGTGTCCAGATAGACATGCGGGTTCAGCCATGTGAACGCCGCGGCGGTGGCAAGTGTTGCCCCCAATCCCGCAGATTTGCCTGAGAGTTGCAGCGCGTAATCACCACGCCATGCGGCGATGAAGCGCGTGATCCCGTAGACGATTAGAAATGCGGCCCCGCCCAGCGTCATAACGGTTGGCAGGGCCGGGAAAAGCGCGACCATGGCCGCAAAGCCAAGAACGCCTGCAACGATCAGAATGGCGTCTGACGCCGCGCAAAACAGACACAGCCAGAACACGTGCGCCCGCGCCAGACCCTGTCGCAGTACAAATGCGTTTTGCGCCCCGATCGCAAGGATCAGCGCAAACGCTGTCGCAAAGCCTGTCGTTGCGGCGAGGATCATAGTGGTTCGGGCTGCGTCGGATCTTTGCTGTTGGGATAGACCAGACCTGCCGAAATCACGAGCTTGGCGGCGTCCTCAACCGTCATATCCAGCTCCTTGATGTCACTGCGCGGCAGGAACAACAAAAAGCCCGACGTGGGGTTTGGCGTGGTCGGTAAAAAGACCGTGGCAATATCTTCACCATCGCTGAGTTTCGATTTCACCTCACCTTTGGCATTGGTCGAAATGAACGCAATAGCCCAGATACCGCGACGCGGGTATTCGATCAGGCAGGCCTTATCAAAGCTTGTGTCGCGTTGCGAAAACACGGTCTCAGCGATTTGCTTTACGCCATTGTAGATCGAGCGAACAACCGGCATCCGGTCCACGATCCGCTCACCCCAGCGCAACACAAAGCGCCCGATCAGGCCCTTGCCAAGCCAGCCGACGACCACGGTAAAGATCAGGAAGATGACCACGCCCACGCCACGCACGTTGACGTTGATACGATCCGCTCCCTCACGGCCCAGCAGCGAATTGATGACTTCTTCGGGGTGGAACTGTTCGGGGATAAACGGCCAGACCCAGCCATCGACCCAGCCCACCACGGTCCAGATTAGCCAGATCGTCAGGCCGATTGGGGCAACAATGATTAGGCCCGCCAGAAAGTTGCTGCGCAGCCGTGCTATCAATCCGGGACGGCGGGTGGACCGAAGATCGTCGTGAAGGGGATCGTTTTGCATGTGGCTGCCAATTTTCAAACTACCTAGCGCATTTAAGCCGCAGCGCGCCCCGCAACAAGGGGGCGGTGTGCGACGCTAGATTTTCATCGCCGTGGCGATCTGGGCGGCAAGCTGCGCGTTGTTGCGCACCAGTGCGATGTTCGCGGTCAGTGACTTGCCGTCGGTCAATTCAAAGATGCGCCCGAGCAGAAACGGTGTGACAGCTTTCGCGCTGATGTTTTGCGCGGTGGCCTCGTCCAGCGCCTGCGCAATCACAGGGGCCAGCACATCAGCGGCGATTTCGTCGTCTTGCGGGATCGGGTTGCAGACCAGTTGCCCACCTTGCAAGCCCATTGCGGTGCGCGTCAGTTGCGCCTTGGCGATGTGATCGGCGGTGTCCATGCGCAGGGGCGCTGGCATGTCAGACTGCGCCGACCAGAATGCGGGCAGCATGTCCTGCCCATAGGCGATGACAGGAACACCAAACGTTTCAAGGACTTCGAAGGTTTTGTTAAGGTCCAGGATGGCTTTTGCACCTGCGGCCACAACGGTCACGGGCGTCTGCGCCAGTTCGTGCAGGTCGGCAGAGATGTCAAAGCTGTCTTCGGCCCCGCGATGCACGCCACCGATCCCACCTGTCGCGAAAACAGAAATTTCCGCCAGATGTGCCGCGATCATTGTGGCTGCAACCGTCGTGGCGCCAGTTCCACCTGTCGCGATGCAGGCTGCCATGTCCGCGCGGCTAAGCTTGGCCACGTTTTGCGCCTGACCCAAAGCATCAAGCTGATCGGCTTCCAGCCCGATGTGCAGCAAACCTTCGATCACCGCGATTGTGGCCGGAATCGCACCGCCGTCGCGCACATCAGCTTCGACCAGACGGGCCGTTTCAACGTTTTGCGGATAGGGCATGCCATGGGTGATGATCGTGCTTTCCAGCGCCACGATGGGCGTGCCGTCAGCGCGGGCTTTGGCGACTTCGGCGCTCATCATCATCGGGATCGTCATAGGGGGGTCTCTCCTGAAACATAGGTGGCTGCGGCATTCAGTGCACGCGATAGCGCGGCGGCGCGGTCCATGCCTTGCGCTTCTGATGCGATATGGGCCGCCATGAAGGTGTCGCCAGCGCCTGTCACGCGGGTCACCATTACGGATGGCGGTGTTTCTGTGATGACGTCACCAAGCGTGCCTTCGGCAGCCGTTTCACCGCCATTTGTCACAAGCACACGGCGTGCACCGCGCGTGCACAGGGCGTGCACCGCGGATTGCGCATCATCAAAGCGGGTCTGACACAGCAAACCCGCCTCTTCGAGGTTCACGTAAAGGGTCGTCGCCTTGTGGTGCATCACGGCCAACAGGCGTTCGGCCTTGCCCGGTGACGCTGGTGCCACACGCAAATCGGCACGCGCAAAAAGAGGGGATGCCGCGATTTGGGCGAGCAGGTCTTCCGTCAGGTTACCGTCAAGAGCCACGATCCCGTCATATGGCGCATCGACCTGACCCAAAGTGCCATCCTCAAGCGGACGCAGAATCTTGTTGCCAGCTGCCTCAAGCGAATGGGCATCAGCGATTGCGGCAACAAGACCGTTTGCCCCCTCGATTGCCATGTAGACATCTGTCGGCAAATCGTCAGAGCGATAAACCGTTTGCGTGATCAGCCCCATGCGAGTGGCTTCGGCCATCAGCTCATCCCCTTCGGCGTCACGCCCGATGGCGGTGAGCAGGGCAGGGGTCATGCCAAAGCGGCGCAGGGTCATGGCGATATTCATCGCCACGCCACCGGGAATGCGGGTGATACGGCCCGGCACGTCTGATCCGACCCGCATATGGCTGGCAGCACGCCCGATCACGTCCCACAGGACCGATCCGATACAAAGAATGTCAGGTGATTGTGTCATGGCGCACTATTGGACCGGTGGCGGCGCAAGGGCAAGCGGTTGGCGCAGTTCACCGCCAGCCGTTTTTGCCACTTTCACATTCGATAAGGAAATTATGCGTCCGGCACCGCAAACGTCAGGTTGGCCCAAAGCGTTTCCCACACAGCACCCGTATCCTCTGCCACAGCATCGGACGGCACGCGCAGCACAACGGCATCCACCATATAGGCATAGCCTGCGGTCACGGGCAGGGTGGCGATACCTGCATCATCGGTGCGGTGCAGAGTGATTGTCACGGTGCCATCAGCGGCCTTTTCAAACATCTCGACCTGTTCGTTGGCCCGCGGCGCGCCTTGATAGAACAGCTGAACGCGAAAACCGTCAGCCAGATCATCGGTGTAGGGATTGGTGAGGGCGACCAGTTCAGTTTCAAGGCCGGTTTGCAGATCAGCGCCCGCGCCATCACCCGCGGCGATCAGCGTTTTTGAGAACCGGATGTAAACCTCGTCAAAATCATCAAGCGGCAGGCCCCGCTCAAGATGCTGTGCGCCGGCGTTGTCAAAATCCTTGTGATCGGCAAACTTCTGGAATTTTTCCCAATTGGCGTAGTTGAGCGTCGAGGGCGTGGATTGATAGACAACCACATGCAGCCCGTCGCCCATCGCGGACATGTTTAGCGCGGGCGTGTCACCCGGACGACCACCAACACTGCTGCCATTTCCATCGTGAAATGCGATGAAATGCCTGAAACGCGCAGGAAGATAAGGTAAACGGGTGCCTTCGAACGCCTCTCCGTTGACTATCTGGCCTTCAAGATTACCGTCTGAGGCGATTTGATAATTCAGCGGTTCCAACCATAACTCATGGGCGCTAAGAGGGGCCGCAAGAAATGATAGAACAAGGGCAAGGGTACGCATCGTGAATTCCTTTAGGTTAGCCGCAAAAGTGGCTTTTGGGCGCATATTGTCAAGCATGGCGCTGCTGTGGTGTTTGGCGGCTTTGCCCGCGCAGGCACATGAAGTTCTCCCAGCTATCGCCGATATGACGCGAGAAGGCGATGAACTTGTGTTCGATATCAGCCTCAATGCCGAAAGTTTTATCGCAGGCATCGACCTGACGGAAACCAACGATACAGACAATACGCCACAAGCCGCCGATTATGACGAGGTGCGCGCGCTTGAACCTGCCGCCCTTGAGGCCGCATTTGCCGATTTCTGGCCGCAAATGGCCCAGCAGATCCAGATCATTGCAGATGGCGAGGCGCTGACACCCGATTTGATCAGCTTTGATGCGGGCGAGGTTGGCAATGTCGACCTGGTGCGCACGTCTACAGTGTCTTTCAAGACCGAACTGCCCGAAGGTGTTGAAAAGGTTTCTGTCGGCTGGGCGCGCGAATTCGGGACGCTTGTGCTGCGCCAACAGGGCGTTGATGCGCCCTACGACGGCTACCTTGAAGCGGGTTCGATGTCCGACGAAATTGATTTGGGCGGTGGTGATCAGGCCGGTGCTTGGCAGACCTTTGTGAACTATATCCCCGTCGGGTTTGATCACATCGTGCCAAAGGGTCTGGACCACATTCTGTTTGTGTTGGGTCTGTTCTTTTTGTCCACGCACCTGCGCCCGCTGATCTGGCAGGTGTCGCTTTTCACTGTGGCACACACAATCACCTTGGCGCTGGCCGCGCTTGGCTACACCAACTTTATGGATGAGTTCTTTATCAGCACGTTCGGGATTGAATTCATCGCGGTGGTGGAGCCGCTCATTGCACTGTCGATTGTCTATGTCGCGGTCGAGAACATCTTCATGCGCAACCTAAGTCCGTGGCGGCCTGTGATCGTGTTCCTTTTTGGCCTGCTGCACGGTCTTGGCTTTGCCTCGGTGCTGAGCGAGTTTGGCCTGCCGGACAACGCGTTTGTGCCAGCCCTTATCGGCTTTAACATCGGTGTGGAAATTGGTCAGTTGGCTGTGATCGCGGTGATGTTCCTCGCTGTTTGGCAGGCGATCCGCGTAGATCGTGGCGAGAACGAGGTGTTTCAGGCCAAGGCGCTTTACGGTGTGCTGATGCTGGTGACGCTGGCGCTGTTGTGGCTTGATCCAACTGCGTTGTCTGAGGCGCTTGAGAACCCGTCCTACGTGTTCTTGGCACCAATGCTGGCGATCTTTGCGCTATGCTTTGCATCGATTTCGTTCCGCGATCATCTGGCTGCATTTCGCCGCACGGTCGCGATCCCTGCGTCTGTCTTTATCGCGCTGGTTGGTGCTTACTGGTTCCTTGAGCGGACCGTTTTGTAAGACCAAGCTGCAAAGCCGCAAAATAACACGCGCCGGAGACAAGCTTACCCTTGCTTCCGGCGTTTTACGTTGCTAAGGCGCACCCACGAAATCCCCAGGCGGGGGCGGGACCGATGGGGAGACATCCCAAAGGTTCCACCGGTTGACGCATCCGCGTTGATACCCTCGCCCAAGGCTATGAAACCGGAAAAGGAAACGACCATGGCTCTACCCGAGTTCACCATGCGTCAGCTGCTGGAAGCTGGCGTTCACTTTGGCCACCAGACTGCGCGCTGGAACCCAAAGATGTCCCAATACATCTACGGCAGCCGTAACGGCATCCACATCATGGACCTGACACAGACAGTTCCGATGCTGGACCAAGCGCTGACCGTCATCCGCGAAACTGTCGCCAAGGGCGGCCGCGTGCTGTTCGTCGGCACCAAGCGTCAGGCGGCGAAGCCGATTGCAGACGCTGCTGAAAAGTCCGCGCAATTCTACATGAACCACCGCTGGCTCGGTGGCACGCTGACCAACTGGCAGACCGTGTCGCAGTCCATCAACCGTCTGAAGGCGATTGACGAGGCATCCTCGAACGGTTTCGCTGGCCTGACCAAGAAAGAGCGTCTTGGCATGGAGCGTGAGCAGGGCAAACTGGAAGCATCCCTCGGCGGTATCCGCGAGATGGGCGGCACGCCTGACCTGTTGTTCGTCATCGACGTGAACAAAGAAGACCTCGCCATCGCAGAAGCCAAAAAGCTGGGCATTCCTGTTGTGGCTGTTGTCGACACCAACTGCTCGCCAGACGGCGTTGACTACGTCATCCCCGGCAACGACGACGCTGCACGCGCCATCGCGCTTTATGTTGATCTGGCTGCCCGTGCGGCGCTTGACGGCATGCAGGCACAGCTGGGTGCAGCTGGCGTTGACATGGGCGAGATGGAAGAGCTGGCCGAGGAAGTTGTCGCTGAAGAAGCTGCAGCCGAATAAGCACTGCTTTGACGCATTGATTTTGGGGCAGGGGGCGTTCCTCTGCCCTATCCCTATTCCTGACATTTAGGAGAGATATGATGGCAATCACCGCAAGCATGGTGAAAGAACTGCGCGACAGCACTGGCGCAGGCATGATGGACGCCAAGAAGGCGCTGACAGAAACAGACGGCGACATGGAAGCTGCTGTTGATTGGCTGCGCACCAAAGGTCTGGCCAAAGCGGCCAAGAAATCCGGCCGCACCGCAGCCGAAGGCCTTGTGGCTGTCGCTGTTGAAGGTGGCAAGGGTATCGCTGTCGAAGTGAACTCCGAAACTGACTTTGTTGGCAAGAACGCTGATTTCCAGCAGATGGTGTCGAAGATCGCGGCTGTGGCCCTGACTGTGGACGACACAGAGGCGCTGAAAGCGGCTGATCTGGACGGCAAGACTGTTGAGCAGACCGTAACAGACGCTGTTGCCGTGATCGGCGAGAACATGTCCGTGCGCCGCATGGAAGCGCTTGAGGGTGCATCGGTCGTGAACTACGTCCACAACGCAGCCGCACCCGGCATGGGCAACATCGGTGTTCTGGTGGCTTTGTCCGCCGAGAACGAGGCATTTGGCCGTCAGGTTGCAATGCACATCGCTGCGACAAACCCAGCCGCGTTGGACGAAGCATCCCTTGATCAGTCTGTGGTCGAGAAGGAAAAGCAGGTCCAGATGGATATCGCCCGCGAATCTGGCAAGCCCGAGCAGGTGATCGAGAAGATGATCGTTGGTCGTATGAAGAAATACATGGCCGAAGTGACCCTGCTGAACCAGCAGTTCGTCGTGAACCCTGACGTGACCGTGGCCGAAGCCGCGAAGGAAGCTGGCGTCGAGATCACTGGCTATGTGCGTCTGGAAAAAGGCGAAGGCATCGAAGTTGAAAAAGAAGACTTCGCAGCCGAGGTTGCAAAGATCGGCAAATAAGCCATTGAAAATCAATGTATTGCGGCCCGTACATCATGTGCGGGCCGTTTTCGTTTTAAACGTCGATTTTGACGGGAATTGCAGTTTGCTGTGTCATAGCTGAATGACAGCCAGCAAACCGGTCTGGCAAAGTGTATCTTGTGTGCCGGGTCTTTTGGCCCAAACGCGGCACTGCACCCGGGAGAGATGCAGTGCCGACTTATGTGCACGCTTCCCGATCAGATCGGGGGGACGAAACATGCATATCGGGGTGCTGATCCCACGACGATAATACGCAATGGGACCAGCTGTCGGTCACCCAACAAGCAAATCAGCGAGCCTCGAAATCACGAGGAGTCTGACCGCAGTTCCAAGGCCTTAGGCCACCACTCACGGAACACGATCAACATGCCAAATGACGTCGGGTCACGAAAGTAAGGGAAACCTGACCCTACGGCAGAATTTACGATTATTTCGCGGTGGATTGGCGCAGGATGCGCATTTTTTACAGGTCGATCACGAACATCTGGTTGTAAAATGCAGCCTTCAGAACAGCTTGCGCTGTTGTTTCAACGTCCAGTGCCTCGCGGGCAAGGCGCAGATGTTTTTCCACAGTCGCTGGTGTCAATTCCAGCAGGATCGCGATGTCCTGTGTGGTTTTTCCATCGCCAACCCACTGCAATACCTCGCGCTGACGGGTCGTCAGACGGCGCGCGCCGGAGTAGGGAAGGGTGAGCAGTTTAAGGTGGAACACATTGTTGGCGACGATAACGTCATCACCGATCCGCGCCCATGTCGCTTCAACTTCGTCTTGCGTCGTGCCGTTTTTCGCGATCAGGCCAATCGCACCTTTGGTCCGCTCTGACACGGAACGAAAGCTGATGGTGTAGCCCGCTTTGACACCGTGACTGGCGTTGAAATCCATCACACCAAGCTCGTGATCAGACAGTTTACCGCTGCGGGCCAAGTCTTCCATCCATTGCCAGCTACAGGCACCATCGTTGTCCAAGGCCCAACGCACCATCGGCGCGTTTTGCTGATGACCTTCCTGCATGAACACGTCCATGTATTCGGACGGCAGGTTTGTCAGGATCAGCCAGTCCTGCGGATCACCCAAAGAGCTGGACGTTATGTAGCGCGTGAAGCCGTAGATCAGGCGATCAAACCCGTAAGAGGCCATTTTCTCGGTGTGCAGCGACCACAAGTCTTCAACCGTGCGCGCACTGGTCACAGCAAGCAGGTGCGATGTGATACTGCTCATGCGCGGTTTTCCAGATGTTGGACCATCGCATCCATCGCAAGCGGATATCCCGCGGCACCAAACCCACAGATCACGCCAACGGCGACTTTTGCGAGATAGCTGTGATGGCGAAAATCCTCGCGCGCGTGGATGTTTGACAGGTGAAGCTCAATCGTCGGAACCTCGGTTGAGGCAACAGCATCCATGATCGCAATCGACGTGTGCGTGTAGGCGCCGGCGTTCAGGATGATCCCGTCGTGCTGACCACGGGCCGCGTGGATCTGGTCCACAAGCGCGCCTTCGTGGTTGGATTGCGCAAAGCTGATCGTCACGCCAAGCGCATCCGCCTTGGCATTGCACAGGTCCTCGACGTCCGACAGGGTCGCATGGCCATAGATGTCCGGCTGGCGAGTGCCAAGCAGGTTCAGGTTCGGACCATTAAGAATAAGGAGTGAAGTCATAGAGGCTGTCTATCAGCTTTATTCCATTGGACAAAATGAAAATCCCGCTGGATATATTTATTACATAATACTGATTATACGTTTATTGGATGGCAGGAACGAGACGTCGGGCATCCTCGGCGAAATTACGTGCATTGGCAGTTCCCCCGCTTTGAAATCTCTGTGACGCAGGCTATCGTTCAGACATAGCTTATTCACATCATCGCAAGGTCATTTCAGAATGAAAACCCACGTGGCATCGCTGACCCGTCGTCAATTCGGTTTCGGAATGTTGGCTGGCAGTCTGGCCGCGTGTAGCGCGTCGTCGAATGCTGGCGCCACGCCAAACTCTGGCGCGCTGCCGCCTGATCTTTTGCCGGTGCCAAATGCGTCCTACGATGCCTGGGTCGCCAGCTTTCGTGATCGTGCACGCAGTCGCGGCATCACTGACAGCGTTCTGAATGCAGGATTTCGCAACACGGGGTTCCTGCCCGGCGTCGTGACGCGCGATCGTAACCAGACCGAGTTTTCGCGCACGCTTGAAGACTATCTGTCGATCGCAGCGTCGGATGAACGGATCGCCAAAGGACGTGCCGCGTTCGCCCGTCACAGCAATACGCTGGCCGCCGTCGAAAGCCGCTATGGCGTGGACCCAAAGATTGTCACCGCGATCTGGGGTCTGGAAAGCTTCTATGGTGAACGGCGTGGCAACGTGCCTGTGATCTCTGCCACATCGACGCTGGCCTTTGACGGGCGTCGTGGGCGTTTCTTTGAACAGCAACTGATGGCAGCGCTCAGGATTTTGCAGAACGGCGATATCTCGGCTGATCGCCTGACAGGAAGCTGGGCTGGTGCGATGGGCCATACGCAGTTTATTCCAACGTCTTATCAGTCATTTGCCGTTGATTTCACAGGTGACGGTCGGCGTGACATCTGGTCGGATGACCCCGCAGATTCACTGGCCTCGACCGCGGCCTATCTGTTGCGCAACGGCTGGACCCGTGGCCGCGCTTGGGGCCGTGAAGCTGCTGCAGGCGAAGGTGGCCGGATCATTCAACCGCAGGCTGGCGGGCCCAGATTTGCCGTCACCAGCAACTTCAACGTCATTAAAAGATACAACAATTCAGACGCTTACGCGATTGGTGTGGGCCACTTGGCTGACCGGATCGGTGGTGCGGGCCCGCTGCAAACCGCCTTCCCGCCCGATGCAAATGGACTGACCAAGGACGACCGTATCGCGCTGCAAACCCGCCTGACCGCCCGTGGTTTTGATACCCAAGGTGCGGATGGCGTGATCGGGCCAAATTCAAAGGCAGCGATTGCAGCGTTCCAGACCAGTCAGGGCCTTCCTGCAACGGGCGTGCCATCGCAGGCGCTGTTGCAGGCGCTACGTTAACCCAAGGCGTAGCCCGCGCCGCGCACTGTGCGGACAGGATCGGCGCCGCCGCTTTCTGTCAGTACCTTGCGCAGGCGACCCACATGGACATCCACCGTACGGGTGTCGACGTAAACGTCCCTGCCCCACACGCGGTCCAAGAGCTGATCACGCGACCAGACCCGTCCGGGCTTTTCCATAAAGGTGCTGAGCAGGCGAAATTCGGTCGGGCCAAGTTTCAAGTCGGAACCATCGCGCGTCACGCGGTGGGTTTCGCTGTCCAGCACAATATCATCATAGGTCAGCGTTTGACCGACAGTTGCGGGCCGCACACGGCGCAACGATGCACGCACGCGCGCAACCAGTTCAGTCACGGAATAGGGTTTGACCACATAGTCATCCGCGCCAGTTTCAAGGCCGCGCACCTTGTCCACGTCCTCTGACCGGGCCGACAGCATGATCACGGGAATAGCTGCCGTTTCGGATTTGATCTTGAGCCTGCGACACACTTCGATGCCCGACAAGAGCGGCATCATCCAGTCCAGCACAATCACGTCCGGCGGATCTTCGGCGACACTTTCAAGGGCCTCTTCCCCATTGGTGGCGCGGGTTGTGCGAAAACCCGCAGCCTCCATGTTATAGACCAGCATTTCACGCTGTGCGGCTTCGTCGTCCACCACCAGAACATGCGGAATCTGCGCCATTTTACTTAGCCCGGATCGGTGACAAATGCGGTCTTGTCGCTTTTCGGGCGACCTTCTTCGGGCATTTCGCCGGTCACGAGATAGATAACCTGTTCGGCCATATTAGTCACCAGATCGCCCATGCGTTCGACGTTTTTGGCCATGAAATGCAGGTGCATACATGAGGTGATGTTACGCGGGTCTTCCATCATGAAGGTCAGGAATTCGCGGAACAGCGCGTTATACATCTGGTCCACTTCCTGATCGCGCTGGCGCACGCTTTCGGCAAGGTCGGCGTCGCCGCGCAGATAGGCATCCAGCGTGTCTTTCAACATCGCCTGCACCTCTCGCGCCATCCGGCGCAGGGCCGCGTCTGTGCCATTGATAGGCGACATTTCGACAAGAGACCCCGTGCGTTTGGCCATGTTCTTGGCATAGTCGCCGATCCGCTCAAGCGAGGCGGCAAGGCGCAGCACGCTAAGGATAGCGCGCAGGTCTTTCGACACAGGGGCGCGCAACGCGATTGTGCGGGCGGCCTCTTCGTTGATCTGCACCTCAAGCGCGTCGATCACCTTGTCCCCTGCCCGCACCTTTTCGGCCAGTTCCGCGTCGCGGTTGGCCAGCGATTCAGCGGCGTTGAGAATGGCCTCTTCAACCAGTCCCCCCATCTTCATGGCAAGCGCCTGAATGGCCTCAAGATCGCGGTCATAGGCGGATGAAATATGTTCGTTCATGGATCAGTCTCCTTACCCGATCCGGCCGGAAATATAGCTTTCCGTGCGGGGGTCTTCGGGGTTGGTGAAAATTTTGTCAGTCTCGCCGTATTCCACCAGGTTGCCCAAGTGGAAGAACGCGGTTTTCTGGCTCACGCGGGCGGCCTGCTGCATGGAGTGCGTGACGATCACAACGCTGTAGCTTTGGCGCAGTTCGTCGATCAGCTCTTCCACTTGCGCGGTGGCAATCGGGTCAAGCGCGGAGCACGGCTCGTCCATCAAAAGCACCTCGGGTGCCGTGGCAATGGCGCGGGCGATGCACAAACGCTGCTGCTGACCGCCCGAAAGACCCGTGCCTGGTGCATCAAGCCGGTCTTTGGCCTCGTTCCAAAGGGCTGCCTTGCGCAGTGATTTCTCGACGATCTCATCCAGTTCGGCCTTGTTGCGGGCCAGACCGTGGATTTTGGGGCCATAGGCCACGTTGTCGTAGATCGACTTGGGGAACGGGTTGGGCTTTTGAAAGACCATGCCGACCTTTGCGCGCAGCTGCACGGGGTCAACCTTGGGGTCATAGATGTCTTCGCCGTCGATACGGATATCGCCCATCACACGGCAGATATCGATGGTGTCGTTCATGCGGTTGATCGTGCGCAGGAACGTGGATTTGCCGCAGCCGGACGGGCCGATAAAGGCCGTGACGGTTTTGTCAGCAATCTCGACGTCCACGTCCTTGATCGCATGGGTATCGGCGTAATAGACCTGCACACCTTTGGCGCTGATCTTGATATTGTCTGTCTCGGTCATCGCGTGGTCCAGTTTATTCATTGTATTCATTGTGATGTGCCCCTTTCCTACCAGCGACGCTCGAACCGGCGGCGCAGATAGATCGCGATCGCGTTCATGATCAGCAGGAACACCAGAAGTGTGATGATGGCGCCCGATGCGCGTTCCACAAAGCCGGGATCGGCGCGTTGGGTCCAGTTGTAGACCTGCACTGGCAAGGCGGTTGAGGCTTCACCAAACAGCCCCGCATCAGGCGTATAGGCAGCTGGGTATTCGCGTACAAACGCCACCATACCAATCAACAGCAGCGGTGCGGTTTCGCCCAAGGCCTGTGCCAGACCGATTATTGTGCCGGTCAGGATGCCGGGGGCCGCCAATGGCAGGACATGGTGGAATACCGATTGCATCTTGGATGCGCCGACGCCCAGGGCCGCATCGCGGATCGACGGCGGGACGGATTTCAGCGCCGCCCGTGTCGAGATGATGATCGTCGGCAACGTCATCAGGGTCAGCACAAGGCCACCGACAAGCGGCGATGATTGATTGAACTGCGCAAAGTTGATGAAGATCGCAAGGCCAAGGATACCGTAAACGATGGACGGCACAGCGGCGAGGTTGGAGATATTCACCTCGATGATATCGGTCCAGCGGTTCTTGGGCGCGAACTCTTCCAGATAGATCGACGCGGCCACGCCAATGGGCAGCGCCAGCACCAGCACCACAATCATCATGTAAAGCGACCCCAGGATCGCCACGCCAAGACCAGCCGCCTCGGGCCGTTGGTCGGACGCATCTGGCGCAGTCAGGAAGGCCCAGTTGAACTTGGTCTCGATAACACCCAGTTCGGCCAGTTGTTCGGCCAGCATCAGCGCTTCGGGGGATGTATTCCCGTCCAGCGCCGCACTTTCCATCGTGACGCGACCTTTGAAAAAACCGTCGATGCGCCCTTCGGCAAGCACGTCAATCGTCAGCGTTGTGCCGATCAGATCGGGGTTGGCCAAGACGCGGTCGCGGACGGTGGCAGACGCCTCTTTCGAGATCATGCCTCCGACGTCTTTGTCGGACAGGTCTGTCTCAAGGCCAAGTGCGGCAACCTGTTCGACCAGTCCGGCCTGCAGGATTTTCGCGTATCCCAGTGTTGTGACCTTGGACATGACCGCCGGATCGCGCACGCCGGATTTGTCCAGCTTGTCTTCGGGCAGAGGCAATTCGAGCGTGATGTAAGTTTGCTGGAATGCGCTCAGACCGGACGACAGCACCGACGTCATCAGGATCACAAGCGCGATCACAGCCGCGACAATCGCGCTGAGGCCATACAGGCGGAACCGCTTTTCAGCCGCGTTCCGCTTGGCTGTGCGGGCGTCGACTTGCAACAGGCTTTGACGGGTCATTCGTACTGCTCCCGGTATTTGCGCACGATATAAAGTGCAAAGACGTTCAGGCCCAAGGTGATCACAAAGAGCGTCAGACCAAGGGCGAACGCAACAAGGGTTTCGGGCGCCGCAAAATCGGTGTCACCGGTCAGCTGGCTCACGATTTTGACGGTCACGGTTGTCATGGCCTCAAACGGGTTGAGCGACAGGCGCGCGGCGGCCCCTGCCCCCAGCACGACGATCATTGTCTCGCCAATCGCCCGCGATGCGGCCAATAGGATCGCACCGACGATACCGGGCAAGGCTGCGGGGATAATCACCTGACGGATGGTTTCCGATTTTGTCGCACCCAGACCGTACGAGCCATCACGCATCGCCTGTGGCACAGCGTTGATAATGTCGTCCGACAACGATGAAACAAACGGGATCAGCATGATGCCCATGACCAGACCCGCCGTCATCACCGATGAGGCGCTATCGCCAAAGCCCATGGGCTGGGCGAAATAATCGCGTAAGAACGGACCGACTGTAATCAGGGCGAACAGACCATAGACGATGGTCGGGATACCCGCGAGAATTTCGATCACAGGTTTGGCAATCGACCGCATCCGGCGGCCTGCGTATTCGGACAGATAGATGGCGGCAAAAAGCCCGATGGGCACCGCAAACGCCAAGGCAATAAAGCTGATGTACAGCGTACCCCAAAGCAGCGGCAGGATACCCAGCGCGCTATCGCCGCGGAAGTTGGGCGACCATTCGGCGGAAAAGAAGAAGTCCGTCCAGTTATACTGGCTGAAGAAATTCGATGTCTCAAACACCATCGACAACACAATGCCGACGGTCGTCAGGATCGCGATGGATGAAGCGGTGATCAGCAGCAGCTTGATCCACATTTCCGCAGAAGTGCGCGCACGAAAGGTTTCGGTGCTGCGCGCCAGTGCAAACAAAAGCCCCGCCGCCGCAACCGCCACGACCCCGATAGCAGCAAGCGTGCCGCCGGTTTCAAAGTTGCTGACGCGAAACGCGACAACCGCACCGATCAGGGCTGCAACGCCCGGCACGATGGTTGAAAGCACCGCATTCAGCCCGTGCTGGCGCGGCAAAGAGGCAAGTCGGCGGATATCGCCATCAACGGACGCAATCGCGCGACGGGGGGCCAGAAGCCATCCCATCAGCGCGAGGACCGCGATTATCAGAAGTGGTGTTGTCAGTGGCAGCAAGGTTTAGCCCGTCCCGTCATTCACTTTATTGCGCAACAAGGGGCGCTGATGCGCCCCTCGTCTTATTCATATTCTGGACCGAAGCTTAGTTGCTCAGGGTCACTTCGTCGGCCACAGTTGTCTGCACGTCGGCCAGTTCCGGATCAGACACCAGACCGTATTCCGCCAAAGGACCATCAGGACCGGCCATATCGTCGGAGACGAAGAACTCAGCAAAGTCTTTCAGACCGGGGATCACGCCCAAGTGTGCGGCCTTGATGTAGAAGTAGAGCGGACGCGACACAGGGTAGTCACCGGATGCGATCGTCTCGGTCGATGGCACGACGTCGGACATCGTGGCGACCTGCAACTTGTCGGTGTTGTTTTCGTAGAAGGCCAGACCAAAGACGCCGATACCGTTTGTATCTGCTTCGATGCGGGCCAGTGTTTCGGTGTAATCACCATCCACATCGACCGACACGCCATCTGTGCGGATCGCCATGCACTTGCCCTCGGCTGTGTCCTCATCAACGCCTGCTTCCAGCATCGCCTCAAGGAACCCGCCCTCTTCGCAACCCGCAAGGATCACCTTCTCTTCGAAGACTTCGCGTGTGCCGTGCTTGGTGCCGGGGATAAAGGCCTGAATGGGCTGGTCGGGGAAATCGGCGTTCACTTCGTTCCAGTTGGTGAAGGTGTTTGGCACCAGTTCGCCGTCGATGAAGTGTTCGTTGGCCAGCGCCTTGTACCAGTCCTCTGGTGTGAAGGCGAAAGCGTTGCCGTTGATGTCGGATGCAAAGACGATCCCGTCGTAGCCGATGCGCACTTCAATAATGTCAGTCACGCCAGCTTCGGCGCAGGCCTCAACCTCGGATGATTTGATCTGGCGGGAGGCATTTGCGATGTCGATTGTGTTTTCGCCCTCGCCCTCGCAGAAGCGCTTGAGGCCAGCAGATGATCCGCCGGATTCAACAACAGGTGTTGGATAGTCGAAGTTTTCGCCAAAGACCTCTGCAACAATCGCCGCATAGGGCAGCACGGTCGAAGACCCGGCAACCTGAACATTGTCACGGGCCATTGCAGCCGTTGTGGTCAGGGCGGTCATCGCAATTGCAGAAGCGCTCAGTTTAAAAATGGACATCAGTGTCTCCAGATATGTCATCATCCAGCAACCCGCGAGCCGTGTTGCCGATGGTGACGTGCTAAGGCCGTTGATCAAAGCTTTTGTGACAGTTCTGTAAAAGTTTTATGACAGCGAAATTATTTAAGGAAATTAATAATTATCAGCGACTTACGTAATGCGCCTCAACCACGTTTTGCATAACAAACGGCGCTTTATGACGCTGGAAGCCGCGCAGGCAGGAGAATCGTAAAGGTGCTGCCCTGCCCGGCCTGACTTTCCACCAGCAAACGCCCGCGATGGCGGTTGAGGATGTGTTTTACAATCGCCAACCCAAGACCGGTGCCACCCACTTCGCGTGACCGATGGGAATCAACGCGGTAGAACCGTTCGGTCAGGCGGGCCAGATGATGGTCGGCGATGCCAATGCCATGATCGCGGACCATGATACGCACGCCGTCGGCTTGCAGCATACGCTCATGCTTTGGACCAGCGACGCTGATACGGATGCCGTCACCGCTTTTGCCGTATTTCAGGGCGTTCTCGATCAGGTTCGTCAGGACCTGACGCAGCTGCGCGTCATCACCGGGCACCATGAGCGGGCCGTCCGGTGTATCCACATCTAACGGACAGCCAGCAGCATCGGCCAACGGAGACAAGAGCGCCACGACGGACGGGATCAGGGCCGCCAGATCGACCATGTCTTTGGGGCGGATGCGCTCGTCCCCCTCAACGCGGCTGAGGGATAACAAATCATCGACAAGCCGCCGCATGCGGTCCGCCTCGTGCCCCATGATCCCGAGAAACCGTGCTGTTGCATCAGGATCATTTTTGGCGGGGCCTTGCAGGGTTTCGACAAAGCCAAGCAAGGCCGTAAGCGGCGTGCGCAGTTCGTGACTGACATTGGCCACAAAATCACGCCGGAACCGCCCGATGCGCGCGGCAGCGGAAATATCCTCGAACACTACCAACAGGCCCTCATCTGTTGGTGCCACAGTCACGTCATAGGTCGTATCCTGCGCCCCATCGCGCCCCAGATAGCGCGTCTTTTGCGCGGTGCCCTGCGCCTCTGCTGCTTCAATCGCTTCAAGCACGGTGGGCTGGCGCAGGCCCGCGATATGGTGCCGGCCGGTCAGATCAGCGCCAAGCACCCGCTTCATCGCGGCGTTCTGGGCCGTGATACGGGCATCTGCCCCGATCATCATCGCGGGTTGGGGAAAGGCCTGTAAAAGCGATGGCGGTTTGCGTGATGTGGTCATGGTGTCTTGGTGCCATTGGCCAAGGCCATTTGGCAAGCGTCACCACGACCCATGATCAAACTGTCGCTGCCGCTGCCGCTGTCATCTCGTTGATCAGCAGTTCGGCATCCTCAACACCGACAGACACCCGAAAGAAGCCTTCGGAAATGCCCAAGGCACTGCGCCCCTCTGGTGTCAGGCCGCGATGTGATGAGGATGCGGGATGCGACAGGGTTGTGCCGATATCGCCCAAGGTTGGCGCAAACGCCAGTTCTGGGGCCGCGCGGGTAAAGGCATTGGCCGCCGCGCGCCCGCCTTCCAATTCAAACGACAGCATATTACCGCCCTGCCCGCCAAGCACGGCCGTTGCGCGATTGTGGTCGGGGTGGTCAGGGCGCGTGGGATAGATCACACGCTTGATGCCCTTGGCCCCCGCCAGCGCATCGGCCAGTTTGCGGGCGTTGTCCTGTGCGCGATCATAGCGCAGTTCAAACGAATGGAGGCCACGTTCTGCCAGCCAGCAGTCAAACGGGCTTGGCGTGAGACCCCATGTGACGTTGGCATCGTTGATCAGCGTGCGGTGATCAGGATCACGGGCGGCGACATAGCCCAGCGTGGCATCCGAATGGCCTGCCAGCAGTTTTGTCACCGAATGAATGACGATATCCGCGTCATGCTCAAACGGCTTATAGCTGCGTGGTGTGGTGAAGGTATTATCCACGACCAGCAGCACGCCTGTCTCTTTCGCCAGTGCCGCGATGCCTTCCATATCCGCCACGCGGATCGTGGGGTTGGAGACCACTTCGACAAGGATCATCCGCGTCTCAGGGCGGATCGCGGCGCGCATGGCGTCAATATCCGTGGGATCGGCCAGCGATGTGGTGATGCCAAGGCGCGGCAGGTCTTGCGTCATCAGACGCAAGGATCGGCCATAAAGCTGATCACCGCCCAGCACGTGATCGCCCGCCTTGAGCATCCCAAGGAAGACCGCACCAATCGCGGACATGCCGGACCCTGTGATGATCCCGTTATCAGCGCCTTCCAGCATGTCGATCTTGCGGGCGAGCACCTCTGCATTGGGGTGGCCTTCGCGGGCATAGGTAAAGCCGGACGCATCCGCATATTGCGCATCCAGCGCATCAGGATCAGGCGAGGCGTAGACAACAGACGGTTGCAGCGGCGTGACCACTGGACGCGAAACAGATGTTGGCCAGTCGGTGCGACGGACAAGGCTGGTGGGGGGTGTTTTGATCATTTACGAAAGTGCCTTTAGATCGCGGGCGAACCGCGCTGCGTTGTCTTGATAGTGTTTGGCCGACAGGGTCAGCCCGTTGATTGCGGCGTCGTCCAGTTCGCGCACCACCTTGCCTGGTGCGCCCATTACAAGCGATCCGTCAGGGATCACCTTGCCTTCGGTGATCAGCGCCCCTGCCCCGATCAGGCAGTTCTTGCCAATGACAGCGCCATTCAGCACCGTGGCCCCCATCCCGATCAGGGAGTTGTCGCCAATAGTGCAACCATGCAGCATCGCCTTGTGGCCGATGGTGCAATCGGTGCCGATGACCAGCGGAAAGCCCATGTCGGTGTGCAGCACGCAGTTTTCCTGCACGTTGGAGCCTTCACCCACTGTGATGTTTTCGTTATCGCCGCGAATGGTTGTGCCAAACCAGACCGATGCACGCGCCATCACAGTGACGTCACCGATCAGATGACATCCCGGCGCGATCCATGCGGCATCATCAACCACGGGTGATTTGTCGGCCAAAGCGTAAAGCATGTCAGCGGTCCTCGAATTGCGATTGCAGGGTGCGGACGTGATCCATCAGATCAGGCTGCTGGCTGGCCCGCAGGCGTTCGGCGCTGATGATGGTTTTCAGCCGCTCTTCGGATTCGGCCAGATCATCATTGATCAAAACGTAATTATAGCCGTCCCAGTGCGAGATTTCGTCCCAGCTTTTCTGCATGCGCTGCTCAATCACCTCTGCGCTGTCCTGCCCGCGGCTGATCAGACGGCGGTGCAGTTCGGTGATGCTGGGTGGCAGGATGAAGATCGACAGGACGTGGTCGCGGAGCGCCGATTTCGCGATCTGCTGCGCGCCCTGCCAGTCCACATCAAACAGAACATCGCGGCCTTGCGTGATCGCCTCTTGCACGGGCGCTACTGGTGAGCCGTAGTAATTGCCGAAAACGCGGGCATGCTCCAACATTTCGCCATCGCTGACCTGCCGCTGGAAATCCTCTGTCGTGGTGAAGAAGTAATCCTTGCCATCCACCTCGCCTTCGCGCGGGGCGCGTGTGGTGGCCGACACCGAGAACCGCAGGGTTTCATCCCATTTGCGCAGGGCTTTGGCCAATGTGGTTTTGCCGGCACCCGAAGGTGAAGACAGGATTATCAAAAGGCCGCGTCGTGCCATATCAGTTACTCCACATTCTGGATCTGTTCGCGCATCCGGTCGATCACCGCTTTCAGATCAAGCCCCACCGCTGTCAGTGCGGCGGCACCCGCTTTGGAACACAAGGTGTTTGCTTCGCGGTTAAATTCCTGAGCGAGAAAATCAAGTTTCCGCCCGCTTGGGTCTGTTGCCATGACCAGATCACGCGCCGCAGTGACATGGGCCCGCAGGCGGTCGATTTCTTCGGTGACATCAGCCTTGACCGCCAAAAGCGCCAGTTCCTGCGCGATCCGCGTATCGTCAATTTCGGTGACATCATCCACGATCCGCCGCAATGCCGTGGTCAGGCCCGATTGCACATCCGCACGGCGATCTGCCGCCGCGATGGCGGCTTGTTCGACCAATGCGCCGATCTCGTCAAGCTGGGCTGTCATGACCGTTTGCAAAGCCGCGCCTTCTGCATCGCGCATGGCTGTGAAGTCGGCGATCAGCGCGGGAATGTCGGCGTCAATGGCGGCGCGCACCGCATCGGATATATCATCGCGGGCGGTGGTCAGCACGACGCCACGTGTGGCCAGCACGTCAGCGGCGGTTGGCTGACCCAAGGTGACGCCCATCGCAAAGGCACGTTCCTGAATCGTGTCCAACGCACCAAGCACGCGGTCAAGCTGGGCTGCGTCAATCGAAAGCGCTTGGGCTGCATCTTCGTGCACAAGTTTCAGGTTCAGCGTGATGCTTCCGCGTGTGACAGCCGCCGTGACGGCCTTGCGCAGTGTGGTTTCCAGCGCACCCAGTCCGTCAGGCACCCGCAGCCGCAGATCAAGTCCGCGCGCGTTCACGCCGCGCATGTCCCACTGCCAAGACACACCGTCCATTGCCCCCGTCCGGCTGGCAAAAGCGGTCATGGATCGGGTCATTGCAGGCTCCTTGAAAGTCACCTTCGCACCTACTGCAAAACCGGATGCTGGGGCAAGGGCGCGGAACCGCACGTTAACCACTTAACAGTTTGTTAAATGCGTAAGACGCGAAAAGGTTGTAGAAGTCTTAACGGGGCAAATGTGGCAAGAAAGGGTCAAAACGATGACACACAAGATCGTCCTACCAGCGACACACACGCGAGAGCCCTTTGCGTATGACAAGGGCGAAGCTGTCTTGCAGATCGTGCAGGACTATTGGGATGCGTTGCGGGATAACCGGCAAATCCCCCTGCGATCGGATCTTGCCCCGACGGCGTTGGATTACGCGCTCCCACATTGCTTTATCGCCGAGCGCGTCGCGCCAGAGGCGTTTCGCATGCGCGTGGCCGGACAGGCGCTGCGCGATATCCTGAACATGGATGCGCGCGGCATGCCGATCAGCACCTTCCTGTCATCCGATGCCCGCGCGGCCATCACCCCAATGATTGAGAAACTGTTCCTGCGGCCCCGCGTGCTGGAATTTGCGCTACAGTCAGGCCGGACACTGGCGCGGCCCACGACGCACGCCCGTCTGGTGATGCTGCCGCTGCGCGATGATCAGGGCCGGACCAGTCGCGTTTTCGGCGCATTGGTCACGGATCGCGCGATCAGGCTTGGCAAACGCCGGTTTGGTCTTGCGGACGAACCCGTTATTCAGGACCGCGTGCTGCGTGGCCCCAGCGGCGATGTGCGTTTGATCGCAACAGCGGACCAACCCGTGGCATCTGAAACTCGATCCTCGGGTCCGGGTTTGCGCTTGGTCGTCGACAACACCTGATCCTGACACCTTGCAGCAAAAAGGGGCGGCACCGTTATGGCGCCGCCCCTTTTTATTCAATCGTTCGCAATGTGATCGGTTAGCCAGCCTTGGCCGCGTTCAGTGTCTCGCGACGATCAGAAAGCTCTTCGGCGACAAGGAATGCCAGCTCAAGCGACTGTGATGCATTCAGGCGCGGATCGCAGGCTGTGTGGTAGCGATCCGACAGATCCTCGTCCGTGACAGCACGCACGCCGCCCGTGCATTCGGTCACGTCAGCGCCTGTCATCTCGAAATGTACACCACCCGGGACAGTGCCCTCGGCCTTGTGGATACCAAAGAATTCACGCACCTCGCGCAGAACGCTGTCGAATGGCCGTGTCTTATAGCCAGTGGTCGACTTAATCGTGTTGCCGTGCATCGCGTCACAGGTCCAAAGCACCTTGGCGCCTTCTTCCTCAACAGCCTTGATCAGACGCGGCAGGTGATCACCCACCTGCCCTGCGCCAAAGCGTGCGATGAGGGTCAAGCGCCCCTCTTCGTTGTTGGGGTTCAGGGATGCCATCAACGATTTAAGGTGGCCGGACGTCATGGACGGGCCGCACTTGAGGCCAATCGGGTTCTGCACGCCCTTGCAGAATTCAACATGCGCGCCATCAGGCTGGCGGGTGCGATCCCCGATCCAAACCATGTGGCCCGATCCGGCAAGCCATTTGCCGGAAGTCGAATCCAGACGGCACAGCGCCTCTTCATACTCAAGCAGCAGCGCCTCGTGGCTGGTGTAGAAATCCACGGTCTGCAATTCATGGTTCCGCTCTGGCGTCATGCCAGCGGCTTGCATGAAATCAAGCGTGTCGCTGATGCGGTTGGCAATCTCGCGGTATTTGGATGCTTCGTCACCGCTGGTAAAGCCAAGGGTCCACTGGTGAACCTGATGCACGTCAGCGTAACCGCCCGTCGAAAAGGCGCGCAGCAGATTTAGCGTGGCGGCAGCCTGCGTGTAGGCCTGCAACATCCGCTCCGGGTCCGGCACGCGGGATGCCTCGTCAAAGTCGAACCCGTTGATGATGTCACCACGGTAGCTTGGCAGTTCAACGCCATCGACGGTTTCGGTATCAGCCGAGCGCGGCTTGGCCATCTGGCCCGCCATACGGCCCACTTTCACCACAGGCACCTTCGCGCCATAGGTCAGCACCATCGCCATTTGCAGCATCACCTTGAATGTGTCGCGGATGCCGTCGGCAGAAAATTCAGCAAAGCTTTCGGCGCAATCGCCACCTTGCAGCAAGAAAGCCTCACCGCGCGATGCTGCGGCCAGTTGTGATTTCAGACGGCGCACTTCACCTGCAAAAACCAGCGGCGGATACCCGGACAGACGGCTTTCAGCAGCATTCAGGGCTGCGGCGTCTGTATAGGTTGGCATCTGGATCCGAGGCTTGCTGCGCCAGTCCGTTTTTTGCCAGGTCGTCATGGTCTTGCTCCGATCATAATATGGTGCGCCCGCCATCACCGGTGAGCGCTAACAGAAATGGTATATAACCTGACCCTGCCGCAGCGCCAATGGGCAAATCCCTACAAAAACCGCCCCAAGTTTCCTATCGTACACATTCGGGCTTGAAATCGGTTCCAAACCCGTAGCACATGAGGCAGATTTAGTTGTCCGAGCTTCATATGCGACACGCCGACACCACCATTGATCTCCCCACGCCGGACAAACCGCGCCGGTTTGTGTTCGTGTTGCTCGATCACTTTACGATGCTGTGCTTTGCCTGCGCGATCGAAAGCCTGAGACTGGCCAACCGCACGGCGGGCACCAACCTTTATACGTGGAAGGTCATCGGCGAAGGCGGCGAGACGATCACCAGCTCAAACGGCACCGCGTTTGCGCTTGAGGATGATCTGATCGAACTGGATCGTGACGATACCGTTTTCATTTGCGGCGGCGAACATATCCAACAGGCAACCACGAAGAAAATTCTGAATTGGCTGCGCCGCGAGGCCCGCCGTGGTGTGACGATGGCGGGACTTTGCACGTCGGCACACACACTGGCCAAGGCCGGCTTGCTGGATGGCAAGAAGGCCACGATCCACTGGGAAAATCAGGACAGCTTTATCGAGGAGTTTGATGAAGTTGAACTGACCAAGTCCGTCTTTGTGGTGGACGGCAACCGGATCACCACCGCAGGCGGCACCGCGTCGATTGACCTGATGCTCAAGCTGATCGCCGACCACCACGGCGAGGAATTGGCCAATGTGGTGGCCGATACGCTGATCTATTCGTCGATCCGTACCGATCAGGACACGCAGCGCCTGTCGATCCCGACACGGATCGGTGTGCGGCACCCTAAGCTAAGCCGTGTGATCCAGATGATGGAAAGCAATATCGAAGAGCCGATCAGCCCTGCGCTACTGGCGAAAAACGTGGGCATGTCGACGCGCCAGCTTGAGCGGTTGTTCCGGCGCTATCTGTCGCGCAGCCCCAAGCGGTATTACATGGAATTGCGGCTGCAAAAGGCGCGCAACCTGTTGATGCAGACCGATATGACGGTGATCAACGTGGCCCTTGCCTGCGGCTTTGCATCGCCATCGCATTTTTCAAAATGCTACCGGTCGCACTATGATACGACCCCCTACCGCGAACGCGGCAGCCATGCGTCGCGGTTGTCGATTTAGCGCCGCGGCCTTTTATCCCCACGAAACGAGATGATCACGCGCCCGTAATGGTTGACTCCGGTGACCGGGTCCCTTCTGTTGACCTTAGGTCAGGCGATCATTTTTGCGCCCGATCATTGTGTTTAGTTAGGAAGGACAACAGCTTTTTACGCTGTGCAATCAATATCATGAAATATCAAAACTATAAGACGACCACCGCAGTTTTTGCGGTTCTCATGCTTGCGGCCTGTGGCGGCTCCGGGTCCAGCGATCCGGAGATGATGCAAGACGGTGCCCTGTTTGCTGTTTTGCCAGACGGAAGCACCCAAAGCGTGAACGAAGCCTTTACCGCTGGCGTCACATTGACGGCTGACGGCGCGGATACAACGGCCCTTGAGTTGGATTTCAACAATGATGTGACCACACCGGTGGAGTCGACATTCTCGCTGACTTCAGACGGGAATGGCGGAGTTGTTGTCGTGAACAATGGTATGAGCACCTCGTTCAGTGCGACACAGCGTGAAGGCGATGACGGATTTGAGATTGACAATCCCGGAGTCAGCTTTGTCGGCGTTTTCGGCCAGTCGAACAATATTCAGGAAATCCTGAACGGTGATGACGCCTACTCGGGTGCTGTGTCCTATCTGGCATTCCCCGAGAACGGCGATCCAACACCCATCGTTTCCTATAACGTGTTGGGTGCGCGCACTGCTCCTGACGTGATGCCGTCGTCAACTGCGGTCTATGGCGGTGGCTTCAAGATCGAAACCCTTCCGGCCACGGGATTTGACAGCTTTGGCGACTCGCGCACACGCATTCGCGGCGATGCAGAGCTGCGGGTTTCGACAAGCGGTGCGATTTCCGGCGTTCTGTCTGACATCACGGTGCAGGCCCCGGGGTCCAATGACCGCACAGATTTTGCAGGGACCATTGCGATGTCGTCTTCGCAGATCACTGACGGGACGTTTTCGGGTGATCTGACGGCTGATGCGACCTTGGTGTCATCCTTGACCGGGTTGAGCGATCCAGAAGTTGGCACCTATGCAGGCCGCCTTTACGGACCGGCAGCAGAAGAAGCTGCAGGCACCCTGACATTGCAGGCGGATGGTTCCGAGGGACCGGTGAATGGTGTGGGTTTCTTCCGCGGCGAAGACTAGTCCTTTCCGAGCTGAACAAAACTCAATCAGGCAAGGGGCTGTCGCGCATGCGATGGCCCTTTTGCTTTGACAGCCAGCGCCCTTTCAGGTTGAAATTGGATATATGAGATACATCCAAAACGTGCCGCGCGTCTGCGCCCTTGCCCCTCGTGTTCGCAGTCTTGCTTGGTCGGGATGTGTCGCACTGGCCGCGTGCGGCGGCACCGCAGACGTGCCGATGGTCGAGGTGATCCCCGTTTATGCAAATGTGGACGGCGTGACCCGCGATGCCGGTGCGGCTCTTGCAGCAGGCGAAAGCCTCACGGCGGGCGGCACATCTGTGGCTGCGCTGACGCTTGATTTTGATCGCGACACGGCGCGTGTGTCGGATGGTGCCATTCTACTGCGCCGCAACGCTGCGGGTGAGCTTGCCATCACGATTGAGGGTGAAACCGAAAGCTTTGCCGCCACAGACCGTCAGATCAGTGCGGACGATGGCCGTGTTGAAGGATACGTGACGCGCGATGACGCGCGCGGCGTGTTTGTAGGATTATTCGGTCACTCCGGCCCGATCACGGAACTTCTGCAACCCGGCAGCAGCTATGCCGAAGGCATCTCGCTTTTCACATCCGAAGTTGGCCGCGAAACAGAGCAACGCTTTCTTTATGCCGTCGTCGGCACGCAAACCCGCCCCGAGGTGTTCGCCCAGCACAGCCTTGGCACCTACGAGGGCCTCTTCAAGATCGAGGCGCTACCCACCGACTATCAATCCTTCAGCGAACAGCGCAGCCGGTTTCGGGGAGATGCAACCCTCTCGGTCACACTGGACGGCACGATATCGGGGGAACTGTCGAACGTGCGCGTGCTTGAACCGGACGCGACTGAGTTTGCGCCAATTGCAGGGACCGTTGAGATGACCGCGGCGACGATTACAGCCGAAGGGTTCTCTGGTGATCTAATTGCCGACCCGACCTTTGCATCACAGGTCTTGGCACCGAACCAGTCGCGGATCGGGACATATGGCGGCACGTTTTACGGCCCCGCCGCGCAAGAGGCCGCAGGTGCGATCAGCGTCACCGCCGCGGGACAGGACAACGACATTGTGGGTGCGGGTTTTTTCACCACCGCACAGCAGGGCAATCCGTAAATCGGCCTGATCGCGTGACGTAAAGGCAGTTTTTCACACGCATAACGCGAACCCGTGATGTCACCGCAAAAAAGCCGCGTCAAAAGGCGTGTACGCGGTGAAAATCACCCGCGTTCGCTGCTGATTCAAGGCTTTTGGGCTGCATATCGCGCTTTCCTTTCAGGAATGGTCTGCTTAATCTGCGCGCTAGGACAACGTTCCAATAGGGAGAAAGACATGAAAAAGTTTATGATGGCCACTGCTGCCACCGCATTGATGGCTGGTGCTGCATTTGCCGATGGCCACGCTGAAGACGTCAAGATCGGCGTGATCCTCGGCTTCACTGGCCCGCTTGAATCCATCACACCTGCCATGGGTGCCGGTGCTGAACTGGCGATGGCAGAAGTCACCGAATCCGGCGCACTGCTGGACGGCGCGACAGTGACATCCGTACGCGGCGACTCGACCTGCATCGACGCAGGTGCGGCCACAACCGCAGCCGAGCGTCTGGTCACATCCGACAACGTCAACGCCATCATGGGTGCTGACTGTTCCGGCGTCACAGGTGCGATCCTTGCCAACGTGGCACGTGCCAACGGTATCGTGATGGTATCGCCATCCGCGACATCGCCCGGCCTGTCGACAGCCGAAGATGACGGCCTGTTCTTCCGCACAGCGCCATCTGACGCACGTCAGGGTGTGATCATCACCGAAATCCTGCAGGATCGCGGTATCGACACTGTTGCTCTGACATACACCAACAACGACTACGGCAAGGGTCTTGCCGATGCGTTCCAGGCTGCTTTCGAAGAAGCTGGCGGCACGGTCACTATCTCTGCGGCCCACGAAGACGGCAAAGCAGACTACTCTGCTGAAGTTGGCGCGCTGGCATCCGCCGGTGGCGACGTTCTGGTTGTTGCAGGCTACGTCGATCAGGGTGGTTCGGGCATCGTGCGTTCGTCGCTCGACGCTGGTGCGTTTGATACGTTCTACTTCCCCGACGGTATGGTTGGTGCCAAGCTGAACGAGAACTTCGGCGCAGAACTGAACGGTTCTTACGGTGCATATCCAGGCACTGACAATGCTGGCGCTGGTCAGTTTGTTGAACTGGCCGAGGCTGCCGGTTTTGACGGCACAGGCGCATTTGCACCTGAAAGCTATGACGCCGCTGCGCTGATCATGCTGGCCATGCAGGCTGCAGGTTCCTCTGCATCTGCCGACTTCAAGGATCACATCATGGATGTGGCCAACGCACCGGGCACAGAGATCATGCCGGGCGAACTGGCGAAGGGCCTTGAGCTGCTCGCTGCTGGCGAAGAGATCGACTATGTCGGTGCGTCCGCTGTGGAACTGATCGGTGCTGGTGAATCCGCTGGTAACTATCAGGAAATCGAATTTGCCGATGGCGAATATTCCACAATCGGTTACCGCTAAGACCGACCACTAAGATGATAACGGCGCGGGTTCTGCCCGCGCCGTTTTTACACCTGATACCCCTGCGCTGCACCTGGATATCCCCATGATTGTTGTCGAAAATCTCGTTAAAACCTTTGGCGGCTTTCACGCTGTGGACGGTGCATCGCTGTCGATTGAGGAAGGATCAATCACCGGATTGATCGGACCCAACGGTGCCGGAAAAACTACACTTTTCAATGTGATCGCGGGCGTTCTTCCACCAACGTCCGGCACGGTGAAGATGGCGGGCGAAGATATCACCGGCCTGCCGCCGCACGAATTATTCCACAAGGGCCTGCTGCGTACCTTCCAGATCGCGCACGAATTTTCCTCCATGACCTGCCGCGAGAACCTGATGATGGTGCCCGGCGCACAATCAGGCGAAACGCTGTGGAACACATGGTTTGGCCGCAAGCGGATCGCGGATGAAGAACGCGCATTGAAGGCGAAAGCTGACGAGGTGCTTGAGTTTCTCACGATTGACCACCTGTCCGAGCAAAAGGCCGGCCAGATATCTGGCGGCCAGAAAAAGCTACTGGAGCTGGGTCGCACCATGATGGTCGATGCGCGCATCGTGTTTCTGGACGAGGTTGGCGCGGGCGTGAACCGCACGCTGCTGAATACTATTGGCGACGCGATTATCCGTCTGAACAAAGAGCGCGGCTATACCTTCGTGGTCATCGAACACGACATGGATTTCATTGGCCGCCTGTGCGACCCCGTCATTTGTATGGCCGAGGGCAAGGTGCTGGCCACCGGCACGCTGGCCGAGATCAAGGCGAACGAACAGGTGATCGAGGCTTACCTCGGCACCGGTCTGAAGAACAAGGATCAGGTGGCCACAGTATGAGCGACAATCCCTACCAAGACGATCGCGGCAACAAAGACCGCTCGATCACCAAATCCGGCACCGGCAGCAGCAGCTATCCGGTAGGCAAGGACGGTGTCGCAACCCCTGCCCCCGGTGGTCCGTTCCTGATCGGCGACGCGATGACGGGCGGCTATGGTAAAGGCCCTGACATTTTGCACGACTGCACGATCTCTGCCGAAAAGGGCGAGATTGCCGTGATCGTTGGCCCCAATGGCGCTGGCAAATCGACCGCGATGAAAGCCGTGTTCGGGATGCTGAACGTCAACAAGGGCGCTGTGCGGCTGGACGGCGAGGATATCACCCACCTGACGCCGCAGCAGCGGGTTGTGAAAGGCATGGGGTTTGTGCCGCAAACCTCCAACATTTTCACGTCCATGACCGTGGAAGAGAACCTTGAGATGGGCGCGTTTATTCGGCGCGACGATTACAAGGACACGATGACACAGATTTACGATCTGTTCCCGATCCTGAAGGACAAACGCAATCAGGCGGCGGGCGAGCTTTCCGGCGGTCAGCGTCAGCAGGTTGCCGTGGGTCGTGCGCTAATGACGCAGCCCAAGGTGCTGATGCTGGACGAGCCAACGGCGGGCGTGTCGCCTATCGTGATGGACGAGCTTTTTGATCGCATCATCGAAGTGGCCCGCACGGGCATCCCGATCCTGATGGTGGAACAGAACGCCCGCCAAGCGCTTGAAATTGCGGATAAAGCCTTTGTTCTGGTGCAGGGCCGCAATGCCCACACCGGCACCGGCAAGGAACTGCTGGCAGACGAACAGGTCCGCCGGAGCTTCTTGGGCGGATGATGCGGGTGGCTGCCATTCTTGCAGTGGGCACAGGACCGGCGATGGCCGAGACTGTCACGTGCAGCCTGTCCGGCCCCTGCGCCGATTTTCAGGCCTGTGGCACGACGGGTGCCGATCTGGAGTTTACCATTGACCGCACGCAGTTTGCGCCCGCGATTGACGCTGATGAGCCGCCACGCCGCAAGCTCAGCATCGTGCAGCTGGGGCAAGCGCAGTTCCCCGCCGAGCCGTTTATCATCAGTGACACCATCGGTTTTAGCGCCGAGGCCTTTGGCGGTGCGCCCGCGATCTTTGCGATGCAGCCCGATGGCACGGGCACATATGCTGTGGCCCGCCACGGATACGAGCTGACCGGACCCTGCGAGGTGACGGAATGATCCTGCGCCTTGCCGCCCTTTTTGGCTGTGCTGCCCTGCCCGCTACTGCCTACGATCTGCAAGAAACCTGCGAGATCGTGAAGACCTGCCAATACGCGCAGCCCTGTCAGTCGGGCGGTGACGCTTTCGAAATTCTCACGACCTTTGCCAGCGACGATGCGGCTGATGAATACGTCATTGTCTGGCGCGGACAGCAGATTACGGATGCCCAGATCAACGAAGGTCATATCTTTTCGTGGCTGACGGACGTGAATGACGATCCGCGCAGCTTTGCCTTGTCGTACATCTACAACTCTAAGATGCCGAACCCCGATGTGGCGGAGTTCCTGCTGATGGAAACCGCCATTCAAGGCCGTCTGACTGATACCTTTGTCCATAGCGGCCAGTGCCGCGAAAGTGAGTAACGCATGGATTTCTTGAACGCGATTGTCGCGCTGACCAACTTTGTGATCGTCCCCGGTCTGGCTTACGGTGCGCAGCTTGCCATCGGTGCGCTGGGTGTCACGCTGATCTACGGCATCCTGCGGTTTTCCAATTTTGCCCATGGCGACACGATGGCCTTTGGCACGATGGCGACGATCCTTGCCACGTGGGGGCTGCAGTCGATGGGGGTCGGCTTTGGTCCGCTGCCAACCGCCCTGCTGGCGCTGCCGATTGGTATTGCGGCGACGGGACTGCTGGTGCTGGGCACGGACCGTGCGGTCTATAAGTTCTATCGCGATCAAAAGGCGAAGCCCGTGATCCTTGTCATCGTGTCGATGGGTGTCATGTTCATCATGAACGGGATCGTGCGCTTTATCATCGGGGTGCGCGACATTACGTTCTCGGATGGTGAGAGGTTCATCATTTCCGCGCGTGATTTCAAGGAAATGACGGGGCTGAAAGAGGGTCTGGCGATCAAGACAACGCAGGCGATCACGGTTGTCGTGGCCTTCGTTGTGGTCGCCATCTTGTTCTATTTCCTGAACAAAACCCGCACCGGTAAATCCATGCGGGCGTTTTCGGATAACGAAGATCTGGCGCTGCTGTCGGGTATCAATCCCGAGCGTGTGGTGAAGGTCACCTGGCTGATCGTCGCCGCCCTCGCCACTGTGGCGGGTGTGCTTTACGGCCTCGACAAATCGTTCAAGGCGTTCACCTATTTCCAACTGCTGCTGCCGATCTTCGCCAGTGCTGTTGTCGGCGGACTGGGTAGTCCGCTGGGGGCTATCGGAGGCGGGTTCGTCATCGCCTTCTCGGAAGTCACAATCACCTACGCGTGGAAAAAGGTTGCGGTGTACCTGCTGCCGGAGAACCTCGAACCGACGGGCCTCGTGCAGTTTCTATCCACCGACTATAAATTCGCGGTCAGCTTTGCGATCCTTGTGATCGTCCTGCTGATCAAGCCCACAGGCCTGTTCAAAGGACAATCGCTATGAACGAGACTGTCAAAACATACGTCTATTTCGCGGGCATCGCCCTGCTGATCATCGGGACAGGCATCATTCAGGGCTGGAACTCTGCGCTTCTGATCCTGAATATGGGCCTGATCTCAGCAATCATGGCGCTGGGCGTGAACCTGCAATGGGGCTTTGCGGGGCTGTTCAACATCGGTGTGATGGGATTTGTGGCGCTCGGCGGTTTGGCCGCTGTGCTGGTCTCCATGCCGCCTGTGCCAGAAGCGTGGTCGGCGGGTGGTCTGATGCTGTTTGGCGGTTTGCTGATTGCCGTCATCACAATTTTTGCCGCGGTCTATGTGTTCCGCAAGTTCAGCGGACGGCAGCGCACCCTTGCCTTGCTTGCCGTGCTGATCGTCGGCTTTTTTGTGTTCCGCTCTGTATTTGACGCGGGTGTTGACGCGGTTGAGGCGGTCAATCCGGCATCCACCGGCTACCTTGGCGGTCTTGGCCTGCCGATTATTCTCGCGTGGCCTATCGGCGGCGTGTTCGCGGCCGGTGCGGCGTGGGTTATCGGCAAAACGGCACTTGGCCTGCGGTCGGACTACCTTGCGATTGCGACATTGGGCATTGCGGAAATCGTGATCAGCGTCATGAAGAACGAAGACTGGATGGCCCGCGGCGTGAAGAACGTGATCGGCCTGCCCCGCCCTGTCCCGCTTGAAGTTGACCTTCAGCAAGACCCGACATTCGTGGAACGCGCGGCTGGCTTTGGGATGGATCCGGTTCTGGCCTCAACGCTTTACGTGAAGCTGGCCTACGGCATCTTGTTTGCCATCGTTCTGGTCATCCTGCTGATGCTGGCGCAACGGGCGCTGAACAGCCCGTGGGGCCGCATGATGCGCGCGATCCGCGATAACGAGGTTGCAGCAGAGGCGATGGGCAAGGACGTGACCAAGCGGCACCTGCAAATCTTCATCCTCGGCTCGGCTATTTGCGGCGTCGCGGGCGCGATGATGACCACGCTTGACGGTCAACTGACACCGGGCCAGTACCAGCCGCTGCGCTTTACCTTCCTTGTCTGGGTCATGGTGATCGTGGGTGGTTCGGGCAACAACCTTGGTGCCGTTCTGGGCGGTTTCCTGATCTGGTTCCTGTGGGTGCAGGTTGAACCCTTTGGCCGCTTTGTCATGGACCTGATCACATCGGGCATGGCCGACGGGTCGTTCCTGAAAGACCACCTGACCGAAGCGGCAGCACATATGCGCCTGCTGACAATGGGTGTGATCCTGTTGCTGGTGCTGCGGTTCAGCCCGCGCGGCTTGCTGCCGGAAAGGTAAGCCGCTGGTGCGCCACCCAATTTCATCATGGAAGGCCCCGCGCAGCCGCGCTAAAAGGCCTGCCATGATGGCAGGTGGGTCTTTGTAATGGCGATATTGTTCCGGTGGCTGTTCCGCCTTGCGACGGCGCTGATATTTCTGGGATTGGCGGCGTTCGCGCTGGCCTATTATTTCGCGTCCCGCTCTCTTCCCGATTATGACATGCAGGCTGAGGTCGCGGGCCTGACCGCGCCGGTGGAAATTGTGCGCGACAACGCCAATGTCCCGCATATCTTTGGCGAAACCGACAGCGATGTGTTTTTCGCCCTTGGATATGCCCACGCGCAAGACCGGCTGTGGCAGATGACAATGCTGCGGCGGACCGCACAGGGCCGCCTGTCAGAGCTGTTTGGCGAACGCACCGTGCAGATCGACAGCCTGATCCGCAGGCTTGATCTTTACGGGCTTTCCGTGCGCTCGGTCGCGGCGCAGGATCAACAGGGCCGCGCCGCACTTGATGCCTATGCCGCAGGTGTAAATGCGTGGCTGGCCGAAGTGAACAAAGGTGCGCTGGGACGTGGCGCGCCCGAAATGTGGCTGTTCAATCACCCCGTCGCCCCGTGGCAGCCTGCCGACAGCCTTGCCGTGATGAAGGTGATGGCGCTGCAACTGTCATCGCATCTAAGCGGCGAAGTGCTGCGCGCGCGCACGTCCCTGATGATCGATCAGGAGCGTTTGCGAGACATTCTGCCTGACGCACCGGGCAATGGCATTGCCGCTTTACCTGAATACGCGCAGCTTGTGCCCGGCGTGCCACGTTACGCGGCAAACATGGCAATACCGCGCGATCCGCTGTCACCGGTCAAGCCGATCCAGCTGGCTGGCGCGTCAAACGCATGGGCTGCAAATCCTGCGCGTGCAGCCGCTGGCGCAACTTTGCTGGCCAATGACCCGCATTTGGGCCTGACCGCGCCCACCGTCTGGTATCTGGCGCGGCTTGAACTGGACTCTGGCGGTGTCATCGGGGGCACCATCCCGGGTATTCCGGTCATCCTGTCAGGGCGCAGCGCCAATCTTGGCTGGGGCATCACGTCCAGCTACCTCGACGATCAGGACCTGTTCATTGAAGAGGTGAACCCCGACGACCCATCGCAATACCGGACAACAGACGGCTGGGCCCCGTTCGAGACGCGCGAAAGCATCATTAACGTCAAGGACGGGCGAGCGGTCACCTTGCAACTGCAATGGACGAAAAATGGTCCGGTGCTGCCACCGAACCAGTACAGCCTTGGCACCATCACCCCGCCCGGTCACGTGACCAGCCTTGGCTGGACGGCACTGTCTGATCGTGACACGTCACTGTCCGCAGCACTTGGCATCATGCGCGCGCGGACCGTCACCAGCGCTATCGCTGCCGCCGAAACCTATGTTGCGCCGTCGCAAAACCTGATCCTGAGCGACCGGAACCGGATCGCGATGAAAACCATTGGCCACATGCCAGCCCGTGATCCGGCCCACCAAAGCCAAGGACGTCTGCCCAGCTTTGGCTATATCGCGCAAAATCAATGGGCGGGCCGCCTGCCCTATGACACCAACCCTGAGTTTGTCGATCCGGCGGGCGGTATCCTTGGCAATACCAACAACAAGATCATTGATCGCGCTTTCCCGCAGCATATGTCGTTCCGCTGGGGCGACACACAGCGGATCAACCGCTGGCAGCGTCTGATGCAGTCGCGACAGGTCCATACCCGCGAAAGCTTTATCGAGGCGCAGCTGGACACGGTGAGCTATACCGCGCGCGCGCTTTTGCCGCTGATCGGTGCCGATCTTTGGTTCACCGGCGATGCCGCCACCGAAGGCACGCCAGAACGCCAACGCCAGAAAGCGCTTGAGCTTCTGGCCGCGTGGAACGGCGAGATGAACGAACACCTGCCGGAGCCGCTGATCTATGCGGCATGGCTGCGCGAATTGCAGGAGCGGTTGGTCCGCGACGAACTTGGGCCGCTGACAGGCGAATTTACCCATCCCAACCCTGTGTTCATCAATCGGGTGTTCCGCAATATCAACGGCGCTGGCGCATGGTGTGACGTGCTGCAATCGGCCCCGACCGAGACATGCACCGACATTTCCCGTCAGGCGCTGGATGATGCCCTGCTGTGGGTGGCTGAAAACCACGGCAGCGCGATTGAGGCGGTCCGCTGGGGCGATGCCCACCAGGCCACGCATGACCATCCTGTCCTTGGCACGGCACCGGTGCTGAACTGGTTTGTGAACATCCGCCAATCGACCAGCGGCGGTGATAATACCCTGCAACGCGGGCGCACGTCGGGGCTTGACCCGTTTCCATTTCAGAACGTGCATGCCGCGGGCTATCGCGGGGTCTATGATTTTGCCGATCCCGACAGTTCGGTCTTTATCACCGCCACTGGCCAGTCCGGACACCCGCTGTCACGCTATTATGACAATCTGGGAGAGTTGTGGCGCCGTGGTGAATACATCCCCATGTCGCTTGATCCGGCGCTGGCGCGTGCGGCCGCTGTGGGCATCACCGTTCTGGCACCGCCCACTGCCGATCCCTGACGGTTGGTAATCAGTCGTTAACCCCTGCCTGCTACGCCGCGTGGCATGACCTTCGACCACCGCCTTTTCAAAGTGCTTGTCACGATATTCGCCCTGCGCACGGTGCCGCAACGGTTTTACAAGCCTGCGATCTTCTTTCTGGCGATATTTCTGGCCAGTCTGCTGGTGGAACGGGTGATCAAGGCACCCGATCAGCAGACACCGATCCCGCAGGCGCTTGTCCTTGTGTTCTTCATTTCTGCGCCGTTTTTGATGATCGTCTTTGTGGTGGTCAGCTATCTTGACCGGCTCCAGAAAAAGCTCGCCATTCTTGCCAGTACCGATCTGCTGACGGGTCTGCCGAACAGGCGCGACTTTCTGAATCGCGTCCGGCTTGCCCGCAACGCCGGTGATCTGGGCACGCTTATCTTGCTTGATGCGGATCATTTCAAACGGATTAACGACACCTACGGCCATGCCGTTGGCGATATTTGCCTGCAAGCTATCTCCGCACGTCTGAACGAGATTACCACCCCAGACGACGCGCTTGGCCGGCTTGGAGGAGAGGAATTTTGCGTTTATCTGCCAGCACCACGGGCGGATGCGGTAAAGCCTGTCGCTGCCGCGTTAATCTCACCCATCGCCATTTCCTCGCACCTCGTCACCCCTGATGTGACAGTGACGCTGTCCGCAGGCATCGCTGCGGCAGAGCAGGATTTAAGGGTCGAGGATTTACTGCAACGCGCGGATGAGGCCCTTTATATGGCAAAGGAAAATGGCCGCGCGCAATTTGTCGTCTGGTCCAAAAGGCCGCCAACACTGCCAAAGGTCGCCTAAAGCTGTTTGAACCGATCCTGCTGAAGCTGGGTCCAGAACACCTCAAGGATATAGCCCTCATCGGTTTGTTCTTCGTGCGTGACGATCCCCTCGTCGTAGGCCCAAGCGCGCTTGCGCCCGTCCGCAAAGCCCAGCGTAATTGATCCTGCGGTGCGCGGGTCTTTCAGCTTACCCGAAAGCGCCGACAACAGTTCATCAATCCCGTCGCCCGTAACGGCCGAGATTGCATAAAGATCATCGCGCCGTTCCGCCTTGGCCAGCACGCTGGCGCGGTCTTCGTCGTTCAGCAAATCAATCTTGTTCCAGACCTCGATCATCGGTGCGGTGTCGGCAACGCCAAGCGAGGTGAGGATATCAATCACATCCTGCGCCTGTTCTTCGGTTTCCTGATGGCTGATGTCGCGGACATGCACGATCAAATCAGCATCCAGCACCTCTTCCAAGGTCGCACGGAATGCCGCGACAAGTTCGGTCGGCAAGTCACTGATAAAGCCCACAGTATCCGACATGATCACTTCGTCGCCCGACGGCAATTCGATCTTGCGCATCGTGGGATCAAGCGTGGCAAAAAGCATGTCTTTGGCAAAGACCTCTGCCCCCGTCATGCGATTGAAAAGGGTCGACTTGCCGGCGTTGGTATAGCCCACAAGCGCCACAATCGGGAACGGCACCTTCGCACGTCCCGCACGATGCAGCGTGCGCGTTTTGACAACCTTGTCCAACTGACCCCGCAGCGCCTTCAGCTGCATATCAATCGCACGGCGGTCCGCTTCGATCTGGGTTTCACCCGGACCACCCACAAACCCCAACCCGCCGCGCTGGCGTTCAAGGTGGGTCCAGGCCCGGACAAGGCGCGTGCGCTGGTAGGACAGATGCGCCATCTCGACCTGCAACACGCCCTCGGCGGTGCGCGCGCGATCGCTAAAAATTTCAAGGATCAATCCGGTCCGGTCCAGAATTTTGACATTCCATTCCTTTTCCAGATTGCGCTGCTGCACAGGCGTCAGTGCGCCGTCCATCAAGACCAGTTCAACCTCATTGTCGTGCAAACGATCCTTGAGTTCGGCGATCTTGCCTTTGCCCAGCAATTTGCCCGCATGCATCTTGGGCAGGCGCACAACTTCGGCCCCGATAACCTCAAGATCAGGCAAGGCCGCCGCAAGCGACACAGCCTCTTCCAGCGCCGGATCAGCATCGCGGCGTTTGGGGTTGGTTTTCACATCTGGGTGGATCACCCAAGCCCGTGTGACGGGCTTATCGTGTTCGAGCAAAGCTACTCTTCACCTTCATAAAGGCTGATCGGCTGCGCGGGCATGATGGTTGAGATCGCGCTTTTGTAGACCAGCTGGGATTGGCCATCGCGGCGCAGCAGAACGCAGAAGCTGTCAAACCACGTGATAACACCTTGCAATTTCACACCATTCACCAAAAAGATCGTCACAGGCACTTTGACCTTGCGCACGTGGTTCAGGAACGCGTCTTGCAGGTTTGCTTTGTCAGAGGCCATGGCACTAACCCTTCTTTTTCTTCTTTGGGGTCGCACCGCGACCGGTCATTACTGGGGCGCAGTATGTCGCGGGATATTTGGACTTTCCACCCCCAAAATCAGGTGGGGCCAAACTGCGCTATTTGCGCCAGATTTCGGGGTTGAACAACGCGATGATCGCCAGCGTTTCCAAGCGACCCAATACCATCGCCGCGGCAAGTATGCCCTTCGCCAGATCGGGGATGCCGGAATACGATACAGGCGTTTCCGCTGCGACATTGGCCAATGGGCCGGTCGTGGACAGGGCTGATACAGCGAGGATCATGGATGTTTCAAACTGCACGCCAGTCAGCGACAGCAGCAACATGACGCCCGCAATGGAAATGGCGAACAACATGAAGAAAATCCAAGAGATATAAGCGCCCTTGCGCCTGATCCGTCTGGCATCGCGGCCACCGCCACCCACCGAGGATGGATGCACAAGGCGGTCCAACTCGCGCTCGCTATGGCGGGCAAGCGCATAGACCCGCAGAAGCTTCACGCCTCCAGCCGTTGTCGCCACCCCGCCGCCGATAAGTGCTGCCCCGACCAGCAGGATACCCGCAGCCTCAAGACCCGACCAGTCCACGGTGGTCTGCCAATAGGCGGATTCGAACCCCGTGGTGGTCAGGAACGATGTCACCGTGAACAGCGCACCCCAAAACGCGGCAAAACGATCAAGCAGGGTGATGTCGTCCCCCTCCTCAATGCCCCAGACGAAGTGGCGCAGAAACAGCAGGGCCGTCGCGCCAAGTATTAAGACAAGGGCAATTCGGAACTCCGGATCGCGGCGCAGCGCGGCAGTATCTTCGGCAATCAGGCCCTGACTGAATGTCAGACGCGACAGCGCAAAGGCGAAAAAGCCGATGACCAGCAGCTCGCCCCAGAACCCCGATGCCGCGTAGTAGTAGCCGCCGATCGGTGTGATCCCCGACGTCGACAGGATCGACATGGCATGGCACAGGGCCACATAAGGCACCTCGCCCAGCATGGTGAGGCCCAGCCACAGCACAAATGTCAGCGCGATGTAAATCGGAGTGAGATAGACCGCGTAACGCGCCAACCGCTCGGACGGGTCAGGGATGCGTGCGATCTGCACGGTTTGCGTCCGGTTTTCCGCACCCGCCCCGGCGGTGGACAGTGCCCGCACCTCAAAGCCGCCAAGGTTCATCGGCGCAAAGATCGAAATCGCCGTGACCCAGACCAGTAAACCGCCCAGCCACCCGACAAGCGCGCGCCAGACATGCTGGGACGGGGTCAAACGCCCCGCCGTATCGTAAACGCTGGCACCAGTGGTGGTAAAGCTCGATACCATCTCAAACCACGCGTTGAGCAAGGTCGTGTTGCCCACGGCGACGTAGAACGGAACGGCGAACATCAGCGGCAGGACGCTAAACGCCGCGAGCAGCGCCACCAACTGGCTGCGCGCCACGCTTTCTGGTTCATAACCGGCTGTGGCCAAGGCCACCAACAGTGTCAGCGTGCCAAACAGGATCATCCCGTAAAAGAACACGCGCATGGTGTTGAAATCGCTCATGAACCATGCGTGCAACGCAGGCAGGAACATCGCCAGCGCACCCATCCCCATGAGGATGACGAATAGCGGCAGGGCTGTGATCCGCGCCAGCATCAGAAAAAGTCGATCGAGACCTGCAACAGGCGTTCCACCTCGGGCACGTCTTCGGCCAGCGCAAAGATGGTGATGACATCGCCTTCGTCGATGCGGGTATTTCCGGTAGGCTTGATCATCTTGGTGCCCTTCATCACGGCTCCGATGAGGGTGCCTTCAGGGAAGGCCACGTCCTTGATCTTCTGGCCCGAAATGGGTGATGTGCCAAGCACCTGCGCCTCGATCACCTCTGCCTCTGCATCGCCAATGGAATAGACGCTGCGCACGCGCCCGTGCCGGATATGGCGCAGGATAGACGACACGGTGGTGGAGCGCGGGTTGATATAAGCGTCAATATCAAGTGGACCCATCAGCGGCACCAGCGTCGGATCATTGATCAGCGTGATCGCCATCGGACAGCCAAGCCCCTTGGCCCGCACAGAGGCCAGCAAGTTGGTTTTGTCGTCATCTGTGACGGCCAGAACAGCATCCGCCGTCGCGATCTGCGCTTCTTCCAGCAGTCCGGTATCCAAGCCGTCGCCATGCAGCACGATGGTGCGGTCCAGTGCATCGGCCGCGTTTTCGGCGATCTCGCGGTTTTTCTCGATGACCTTGACGCGCACGCGGTCGGTGCGCGCTTCCAGTGCCTTGGCCACACCCAGACCAACGTTACCGCCGCCGATGATCACCACGCGCTCTTGCTTGGACTGGACCTTGCCGAAGATTTCCAACGTGCGGGTCATGTCCTCGGTGTCGGTGAAAAGATAGACGTCATCGCCGGGGAAAAGCTGATCGTTCGGTGAAGGGACAAACAGCGATTCCTCGCGCCGCACACCCACGACCAAAGCCCGCAGGGTCGAGAAAAGGTCGGTCAGTTGCCGCAACGGCGTGTTAATAACGGGGCAGTCTTCCTCGATCACGATGCCCAAAAGCTGCGCACGGCCTTGCATAAAGCTTTCGGTATCAAACGTCGCGGGGGCCGCAAGGCGTTGCAAGGCGGCCTCGGCCACTTCCTTTTCGGGGCTGATGACCACGTCAATCGGCAGGTGGTCGCGGCGATAAAGATCTGAATAGATCGCATCCAGATAGCTTTGCGCGCGCAGACGCGCGATCTTGCGGCGGATATCAAAAACCGAGTGCGCCACCTGACAGGTGACCATATTCACCTCGTCGGAATGGGTCGCCGCGATGATCATATCGGCGTCACGCGCACCGGCACGATCCAGAATATCGGGATAGCTGGCAAAGCCCGAAATGCCCTGCACATCAAGCGTATCTGTCGCCCGCCGCACAAGCACGGGGTTGCTGTCCACGACTGTTACGTCGTTGCGCTCGCCCGACAAATGCTTGGCGATCTGCCAGCCCACTTGCCCTGCCCCGCAGATAATCACTTTCATCGCGCGATCCTTCGTTTACCGGCCACCGATGCCAGAGCCAGTGTCATGCGTCAATCACGCCTCGCCCTCAACATAGGCCACGCGCCCGCCAGCCTTGCTGGTTGTGGCCACACCAAGCGACTTAAGCTTGCGGTGCAACGCAGAGCGTTCCATCCCGACAAACGATGCAGTGCGGCTAATGTTCCCGCCAAAGCGGTTGATCTGCGTCAGCAGGTATTCGCGTTCAAACAATTCGCGGGCCTCGCGCAGGGGCAAGGTGGCCAAACCGCCAGACAGCACGATACGCCCCTCGTCGGCGGGTGTTTCTTCGGCAGATGGCAGTTCTTTGGCAGAAATGTCGCTATTGCCCTCGCCCAGGATCAGCACGCGTTCGACCACGTTCTTCAACTGTCGCACGTTACCAGGCCACAGCATGGTTTGCAGCAAGGCGCGCGCGTCCTCGGCCAGTGCGCGTAGCGGCAGCCCCTGCACCTTGTTGAACACGCCGATGAAATGCTCGGCCAGAAGCGGGATATCCTCGCGGCGTTCCTCAAGACTTGGAACAGGGATCGGCACCACGTTCAGGCGGTGGTAAAGCTCTTGGCGGAACGTGCCTGCATCAATGTCGGCGGCCAGATCACGGTTGGTGGATGAAATGACCCGCAGATCAACCTGCACCTGATCGGCCCCGCCAACCCGCTGGAATTTCTGATCAACCAGCACGCGCAGGATTTTTGACTGCGTGCCAAGCGGCATTTCGGCCACCTCGTCAAAGTAGATGACACCGCCATTGGCTTGCTCCAGCAGGCCCTTTTCGACCCCCTTGCCATCGCTTTCACGGCCAAACAGCACCTCTTCCATGCGGTCCGGCTCAATCGAGGCGGAGTTCACCGTGACGAATGGCGCTTGTGCGCGGTTTGAATTGGCATGGATATAGCGCGCCGCGATCTCTTTGCCGGAACCCGCAGGACCGGTCAGCATGACACGCCCGTTGGATTTCGTGACCTTATCAAGCTGCGACTTCATTGCACGGAAAACGGCACTTTCGCCCAGCATATCAGCGCTGGCGCTTTCGCCGCGCTTGAGTTCCACATTTTCGCGACGCAGGCGTGACGTTTCCATCGCACGGCGGATCACGACCAATAGCTGGTCGATATTAAACGGTTTTTCGATAAAGTCGTAAGCGCCCTGTTTGATCGCTGCGACTGCAATTTCGATGTTGCCGTGGCCCGAGATGATCACCACCGGAATACCCGGATGGTCACGCTTGACCGCCTTGAGAATATCGATGCCGTCCATGTTGCTGTCTTTAAGCCAGATATCGAGGATCATCAGCGCGGGCGGCTCTTTCTCGATCTCGGCCATGCAAGCATCCGACGTGCCAGCCAGCCGCGTGGTGTAGCCTTCGTCTTTGAGAATATCCGAGATCAGTTCGCGGATATCGCGTTCGTCGTCCGTGATTAGAATATCGCCCATAAGGTCCTCCTGTTCGGCGCGCCTACGCCGGTATTTTATTGGCCTCAGCTGCGGCAGGCAGCAAAGGCAGTGTGATGATGGCACAGGCACCCGCGTGGGTGTTCCCGTCAAAGACCTCTGCATCGGTCAGGGTCAAAGTGCCGCCATGTTCTTCGATAATTTTCTTCACGATAGGCAGGCCAAGGCCGGTGCCTTTATCGCGGGTCGTCACGTAGGGTTCAAACAGCCGCGCGCGGTCTTCAGGCAGGCCGATCCCGTTGTCGCTGATGCGGATGGTGGCCTGTTCTTGAACGGCCTCCATCGTCACTGATATCTGCGGCTTCAGATCGGGGACTGTGCCATTTTCGGCAAGACTTTCAGTGGCTTCGCCCGCGTTCTTGATCAGATTTGTAAGCGCCTGCGAAATCATCGTACTGTCCACGTCTGCCAGCAGTTTGGCGTTTGGCAGATCGGCGGTGATTATCACATCGGGCTGTCCCGCCTCCTGCAAGGTCACGGCATCACGGACCAGCGTCACCAGATCATTTTCGCGCAACTCCGGCTCTGGCATGCGTGCAAACTTCGAAAACTCGTCAACAATGCGCCGCAAGTCATTAGTTTGACGGACAATTACATCTGTCATCTGATCCAGCTTGTCGCTATCCTCACCGACCTGCGAACTAAACTTGCGCTTGATCCGTTCCGCCGACAGCTGGATCGGCGTGAGCGGGTTCTTGATCTCGTGGGCGATCCTGCGGGCCACGTCACCCCATGCGGCCATACGCTGGGCGCTGACCAGATCGGTCACATCGTCAAAGGCCACAACATAGCCTTCCAGCGCCCCTTCCGCATTGCGGCGCGTAGACATGCGCACCAGCAGACTTTCCTGTTTGCCGTCGCGGATCAGGTTCACCTGTTCCTGCATCACCTCGCGGTCTTCGGCCTGCATCCGCTGGAACAATGGGTCAAACTCCGGCACGGCAACGGCCAGGACACTCAGCGTCTGATCCTGATCCACTGACAACAGCCGTTCGGCTGAGCGGTTCACAAAGGTCACACGCCCGTCCGCGTTCAGGCCAACAACGCCGGACGTGACGTTGGTCAGCACGCTGTCAAACAGACGCCCGCGGCGTTCCGTCCGGCGGTTCGTCGCGATCAGCTCGTCGCGCTGACCCTTCAGCTGGGTCGTCATCTGATTGAAGTAATGGCCAAGCTGGGCAATTTCGTCATCGCCGTCATCCTCGATCACGCGCACATCCAGATCGCCCGCACCCACGCGCTGTGACGCGCTGACCAAGCGCCCGACAGGCCGCGACAGACGCTCGGCAAACCACAGCCCCAGCCAGATCGCCGCAAGGATCAGGATCACGGCAAACCCCAAATAGAGCAAACCGAACTGGAACAGCGTGCGTCCCCGCTCGCTTTCGAGTTGGTCATATAGCGCGTAGGTCTCTTTCGTTTCGTCCAGCAGCGACAGCACCTGCCCGTCCACCTCGCGGCTGACATAAAGGAAATGATCGACAAAAGCCTCAAGCGGGATCAGCGCACGAAATTCGTCGTTCGCCGCGTCCTCGATCACGACGATGCCGTATTCGCGAGCTTCATCAAATTGGCCCGGCTCTGGTGGCTCGTAAGCGAATTCGTAGGATCGCGCGCCACGGGCGATAATCTCGCCGGCGCTATCAATAACAAATGCTTCGATCAGGCCGCGTTCGACCTGATTTTGCACTGCCCCCAACGCCTCGCGAATTTCGCCGGGGTCCATAAAGAACGTGCGCAAGCGTTCTGTGTTCAGATACGCCGCAAGCGCGCGCCCGTCGCGGGCCAGTTCCTGACGGTGCTCTTCCTCGTACGCCTGCGCCGTGGACAAGGACGTGGACACCACGTTGCGCACACGTTCGGAAAACCAGCCTTCAAGCCCTAGATTGATCGACAGCATCGCAAAGATTGCCACCAAGACCGTGGGGATGAGCGCCAGAAGCGCGAACACACCCGTCAGGCGCAGGTGCAGACGTGATCCCGCTGATTTCGCACGGCGCGCCGCGATCATGCGGGCGACGCGGTAGAACACGGCGGCAGCCACGGCCAGAATATAGATCAGATCAAGCAGCAGGATCAGCCGCAGCGCATTTGACGATGACGACTGATCAAGCGGCCCCAGTGTCAGGAACGTGAGCACGGCCAAGACCGGCCCAAGCGTCACCAGACCAAGGGTCATTGCGTTTTGCACATGCCTTTGGCGCCGCCAACGGCTGAAACGCTTGAAATTGATGCCCAAGAGGGAACGCTGCACGCGCATTGCCCTGTTTTCAGGCGGGGTGCCCCCCGCGATACCGCCGTTTTATGTGGTCCTGCCGGGGCGCGTCTTTGCAGATGCGACTCCGGGGCCACGGTTATGTTGCGGTTTTACATCAATTTGCGGCGGCGTGTCACGCTTATATCGAGATCGGTGATCTTCTTGCGCAGGGTATTGCGGTTTATTCCAAGTAAATCAGCACATTTCGCCTGATTTCCACCCGTAGCATCCAGCGCAATTTCGATTAGCGGCGACTCAATTTCGCGCAAAATTCGGTTATAAAGCCCCGGAGGCGGCAGAACCCCGCCGTGCAGGTCAAAGTAACGCCGCAGATGCCGTGCGACCGAAGCTGACAGTTTGTCACCATCGCCCCCCGCCCTGAGCGGTTCCATCGCGGGCTGTTCGCCCAGCACGGTTTCCACCTCGGCGCGGCCAATGTCCTCTTGCGATCCGGTAAATACCAGACGCCTGACAGCGTTTTCCAACTGGCGCACGTTACCCGGCCAGCTATAGGCCCGCACCAGATCAAGTGCGCCATCCGACAGGCTGCGTGCAGGTGCGCCGTCGCGGGCTGCGCGGTTCAGGAAGTGCGTGGCCAAGAGAGGAATGTCATCCACCCGCGATCGCAATGGCGGCACGGCAATGGTTACACCGCCCAACCTATAGAACAGGTCTTCGCGAAACGTGCCGTCATCCAGCAACGCGGTCAGATCGGTCCGCGCTGTCGCCATAATCCGTGGTGCCGTATCGCTGAGTGCGTCCAGCATCCGCACAATCCGCCCTTGCGTGCCTTGATCCAGATCACCAACTTCATCGAACAAGAGCGTTCCGCCCTTGGCCCGTGAGAGCACCGTGCCCGGTCCGTCCATTCCTTGCAGATCGGCGACAGAGGCCACCACGAATGGCAGGTTCCGGCGGTCCGAAAAATCGTGGATCGCGCGCGCAATCAGCGATTTGCCCGTACCGCTTTCTCCAGTGATCAACACCGGCATGGTCGTGTTCATAACCTGCGCGACAAGACGATAAAGCCCCTGCATCGCAGGCGTGCGCCCGACCAGCGGCAGGTCCGATCCTGCGTCTGCCGGCGCCGTGGCCGCACCTGCGGGCATCACGCGTCGTTTTACCTCAAGCGCTTTTGCGGCGCGTTTCATCAGATCGGGCAGATCAAACGGCTTGGGCAGGTAATCGTAAGCCTCGGCCTCGGTTGCCTGAATGGCCGTCATGATAGTGTTTTGGGCCGAAATGATGATCACCGGCAGACCGGGCCGCGCTGCTGTGATCTGCGGCAATTGATCCAGCCCGTTCCCGTCAGGCATCATCACGTCCGAGATCACAAGGTCGCCCTTGCCCTCTTCCACCCAACGCATCAGCGTCACCAAAGATGACGTAGCGTGCACTTTGCACCCTGCCCGCGTCAGCGCCTGTGTCAGAACCGTGCGGATCGTGCGATCATCATCAGCGACCAGAACCGTGCCGTCCATCATGTCTCTCCTGTTGTCTTAGCGTCTTCGGGCACCAGCGGCAGGGACACGCGGAACACCGTGTGGCCGGGGGTGGAATCGACCGAAATCCACCCGCCCATGTCGCCGATCAGTTTTGAAACAAGCGCCAGACCAAGACCGGTCCCGTTCTCGCGCCCCGAAACAAAGGGTTCAAAGATATCATTTGCAATTTCAGCTGGCAAACCGGGGCCGTCGTCCACGATCTCGATCTGGAGCGGCAGCCGTGCCTGCGATCCGTCGGATTTGGTGATCCGCAAGGACGTGTCGTAAAAGCTGCGCAGCCGGATTGAACCGCCGTCGCCGCCCACCTCGGCCGCGTTTTTCAAAAGGTTCAGGATTACCTGCAAGAGCTGATCATTATCCACATATGCTGGCGGCAGTGACGGGTCGTAGTCCTCGATTAGCAGCATATGCGCCGCGAAACCGACAGAGGCCGACTGCCGCGCACGATCAAGCACATCGTGAATGTTCACAGGGCGCAGCGCAGGCGGGCGCAGGTTGCCGAACTGTTCAACCTGTTCAAGCAGTTTCACGATCCTGCGGCTTTCCGCGACGATCAGGTCGGTCATTTCCAGATCTTCTGGCGTGAGGTTCATCGACAGCAGTTGTGCAGCACCCGTGATGCCAGCCAGCGGGTTCTTGATCTCGTGAGCCAGCATTTCGGCCATGCCAATCGCCGATTTGGCAGCTTTGCCCGAATTTTGGTTTTGCACCATCCGGCTGGCAATCTCGCGCGGGCTGATCATCACAAGCATGTGCCCGTCTGCCCCCTGTAGCGGTGCAATCTGGATGTTGCATTGCATCGGGGCGCGCATGCCCGATCCGACATCCACGTCATTCACAAAGAGCGATGATTTGTTCTTGCGCGCGCGCGCAAACGCCCCTTCCAATGGTGCGTCAATCATCACCTTGTCCCAGACACTTGCCCCCGTCAGGCCCTTGGCCGAGATATTCAGGAAGCTTTCTGCCGCGGGATTGATCCGCGCGATTGTGTCGTCAGGATCAAGCAATATAGCCGGAACCGGTAGCGATGACCAAAGGGCTGCATCAAAGATCATGCGGCCACCTGCGGCGCTGTGATCAAAGCATCGGGTAGCATCCGGTGCACCTCTTGCGGGTCTTTCGAGGTCAGGATGCGGCGGCGCAATGCGGGGTCTGTGGCGCATTCATCCATGTACCACCCAAGATGTTTGCGCGCGACACGGCGACCCAGATCAGGGCCGTAAAAATCCAACATCGCTTCGTAATGGTCAGACACCAAACGGATCAGGTCACGCCCCTGCGGCGCATCTGGCGCGGGCTGACCGGCCATTCTGGCCGCGATCTGCGCAAGCAGCCATGGTCGGCCCTGCGCACCACGTCCGATCATCACGCCATCGCCGCCGGACAAGTCCAGTGCTTTGCGTGCCGACGCCAGATCGACGATATCACCGTTGGCGATGACGGGAATTGATACGGCGTCCTTGATCGCAGCGATGGCCGCCCAATCAGCTGCCCCTTTGTAAAACTGGCAGCGCGTGCGCCCGTGGATTGTAACCAGCTGGATACCGGCGGCCTCGGCGCGGGCGGCCACGTCAGCGGCATTCAGGAAGGCATCATCCCACCCCAGCCGCGTTTTCAAGGTCACAGGGATATCAACCGCATTCACCACCGCCTCGATCAACGTCAGCGCGTGGTCGGGATCACGCAGCAGTGCGGACCCCGAATAGCCGTTTGTCACCTTCTTTGCGGGACAGCCCATGTTGATGTCGATAACTGCCGCGCCGTTGTCCGCGACCATGCGCGCGGCCTCGGCCATCCAGTAGGCATCGCGACCTGCGATCTGCACAGCTGTCGCGGCCTGATCATAGCCAAGCTCTGCCCTTTCGCGCACGCCCGGTTTGGCCTGCACCATTTCCTGACTTGCCACCATCTCGCTCACCACCCAGCCCGCGCCAAAAGACGCGACAAGCTGCCGGAACGGCAGGTCAGTGATGCCAGCCAAAGGGGCCAGCACCACAGGAGGCGCCTTGGTCATCAGATCGGGAAACGGGTACAGCAACGAAAAGCAGACTTTCTGGAAAAGTAGAACATGCGAAGCCATAGCCGATCGCCGGAAGAGTCACAAACCTTTCACGGTCAATTTTTGGGCGGAAAACTGCATGCGCCTAAATTTTAGGCAGCAACTGGCAAAGGGAAGAGAATTGCGTGCGACAGGACAAAGGCTTACACCAATTCCAGACAGCCGACGGGACCCGCAGATGAGCATTGCCACGATCATTGTTGCCGCTGGAAAAGGCGAACGCGCGGGCGGTGATGTTCCAAAACAGTGGCAGATGATAGCCGGCCAACGGGTGATCGATCATACCATCGCGGCTTTCACCGATCTTGGGCCGGTTGTTATTGTCGTCAGCGCTCAGGACCATGATCGGGCCGTCGGCTTTTCTGCGTCAGGTCATATCGTTGTGCAGGGCGGTGCGACACGCGATGCGTCGGTCAGGGCCGGTCTGGCTGCACTTGCCGACATTGCGCCGGATCACGTACTGATCCACGACGCCGCAAGACCACTTGTCAGCACTGCAACGATTGCTGCCGTTTGCGAGGCGCTCAAAACATCGGTAGCCGCAGCACCCGCCCTGGCCGTCACAGACGCGCTGTGGACAGGTGCGGACGGGCAAGTCACCGGCACAAAGGAGCGCGATGGCCTGTATCGCGCCCAGACACCGCAAGGCTTTCACTACAAGGCGATTGTCGACGCGCACGCGGCGCACGATGGTCCAGTCGCCGATGATGTGGCTGTCGCCCGCGCGGCAGGGATTGCGGTTGCCATTGTGGACGGTGACGACGACAATCTGAAAATTACAACTCCGGCCGATTTCGCCCGCGCGGAACGCCATATGCAGGGGCGCAATATGGATATCAGACTTGGCAACGGATATGACGTGCATCGTTTCGGACCGGGCGACCACGTCTGGCTTTGCGGAGTCAAAGTGCCGCACGACCGCAGCCTTCAGGGACATTCTGACGCCGATGTGGGCATGCATGCCGTGACCGATGCCATTTATGGCGCGCTTGGGCGCGGAGATATCGGGCAACACTTTCCGCCAAGCGACCCGCAGTGGAAAGGTGCCGCCAGCCATATCTTTCTGGAACACGCCTGCGCATTGGCGCGGGAGTTGGGATTTAGCATCAGTAACGCCGATTGCACATTGATCTGTGAGCACCCGAAGATCGGCCCGCACGCCGCTGATATGAAAGCAAAAATGGCAGATATCATGCAGATGGAGACCGACCGGATCAGTGTGAAGGCCACGACGTCCGAAAAGCTGGGCTTTACGGGTCGTGGTGAGGGAATCGCGGCGATTGCCACCGCGACGCTGGTGAAGACATGAGCCACCTGATCGCCACCTTCTTTTACGTGGGTCACCTGCGCCCCGCGCCGGGCACATGGGGGTCGCTCGCCGCCTTGCCCGCAGCCTGGCTTATCGCCACGCTCACGGGGTTCGCCGGACTTTTGCTGGCAACGATCCTTGTGTTCGCCATAGGATATTGGGCCACGAAAACCGAAACGCACGGCAAGGCCAATCATGACCCGTCAGAGATTGTGATTGATGAGGTCGCAGGCCAGTGGGTCGCGCTGCTGCCCGTGGTTTATGGGGCCGCGATGATGCAGGCCGATTTGCTGGCTCTTTATCCCGGCTGGATCGGGGCCTTTGCGCTGTTCCGGCTGTTTGACATTACAAAGCCGTCGCTCGTGGGCTGGGCGGATCGCAGGGATGATGCTTTGGGCGTTATGCTCGACGATATCATCGCCGGGGTCTTTGCCGCGATTGGCGTGGTCGCTCTGGCTGCTGTGGCTCACGGTCTGATGCGGGTGATCTAGATGACCGCGCAGCTTGCCCAAGATGTGTTGACCGCCTGCAAGGCCAAAGGCGTGATGATCGCAACGGCAGAAAGCTGCACTGGCGGGCTGATTGCAGGTGCTTTGACAGACATCGCGGGCAGTTCTGCGGTGTTTGACCGCGGGTTTGTGACCTACAGCAATGCCGCGAAGGTCGATATGCTGGGCGTTGATGCAAACGCAATCGCGGATCATGGCGCAGTATCGCCGCAGGTCGCAGCCCAGATGGCGATGGGCGCGCTCAATCGATCACAAGCCACGGTCGCTATCTCCGTGACAGGGGTTGCGGGACCGGGCGGCACGGCGGCCAAGCCCGAAGGTATGGTCTGCTTTGGCATCGCTACCGCCAAAGGGCATCACACTGAAACCATGCAGTTCGGCGCCATCGGACGGCACGAGGTGCGCAGGGCAACAGTCGCGCACGCCTTGTCGATGATGCTGGCACAGGTCGATTCACTGTCGGCTAAAAATTAGGCATCGCCATCTGCGACAGCCCATTTGACGTGCAATACGGAAACTGGCGCAGTTTTCAGCAGTCAAAATGCAGATTGCCACTTCTGTAAGCAGCCGTTTTCCGGTCCATCCCCCCGAGACAGTCAAAAAGACCACTGGAGGGGACTATGAACGGAGCGGACACCGCCTGGATGATCGTTGCAACAGCATTGGTGCTGTTCATGACATTGCCGGGCCTCGCACTTTTTTACGGCGGCCTTGTGCGTTCGCGCAATGTGCTTAGCGTTTTCATGCATTGTTATGCCATTGCCTGCTTGATGAGCATCCTTTGGTTTGCTTTTGGCTATTCCATCGCATTTGGCGGCGCGGAAAGCCCGCTGTGGGGCGGTCTGGACAAGATGTTCCTGCAAGGGGTCACCATCGACAGCCTGTCGGGCACCCTGCCCGAAATCCTGTTCTTCGCTTTCCAGATGACTTTTGCCATCATTACCCCTGCCCTGATCGTCGGCGCTTACGTCGAACGTATCGGGTTCGGGTTTGTGTTGCTTTTCTCCAGCCTGTGGATGCTGCTGTGCTACGCGCCTGTTGTGCACTGGGTCTGGGGCGGCGGTTTGCTGGCTGACGGCACGTTGTTCGCGGAGCCTGTCATGGACTTTGCAGGTGGCATCGTTGTGCACGAAACCGCTGGTCTGGCCGCACTGATCCTCGTGCTTTTCCTTGGCCCACGCCGTGAAAAGACAAAGCCGCCGCATAATCCCGGCATGGTGATGATCGGTGCTGCGATGCTGTGGGTCGGTTGGTTCGGCTTTAACGGTGGTTCGCAGCTGGCCGCTGACGCAGGTGCTGCAATGGCCCTGACCGTCACACACCTGTCGGCTGCTGCTGCATCCCTGACGTGGGCGCTGTGGGAGAAGATCAAGTTTGGTCGCGCGTCTCTTGTTGGTATCGTGACAGGCACGATCGCAGGTCTGGCCTCCGTCACACCTGCCTCCGGTTTCATCACGCCCATTCAGGCGCTGATCATCGGTGGTGTCGCAGGTATCCTGTGTCAGGAAGGCGTGAACTTCATCCGCAACAAGGTGGGCGTTGACGATACGCTGGATGTGTTTGCGGTTCACGGTGTGGGCGGTATCTTTGGCACGATCATGATCGCGGCCTTCGGCATTGGATCATGGGCATCGCAGCTTGGGTCGCTTGTTGTGGTCGGTCTTTATACAACTGTCGTGACAGTCGTTCTGATTATGATCTGCAAGGCGCTGACATCGTTGCGCGTCGATCACGAAACCGAAGTGAACGGCCTTGATCTGGCGGTGCATGGCGAGCGTGCCTACGACATCACCAGCTAAGACTTTCGAATATCCAAAGCAGAGGCGGGCCATCACGGTCCGCCTTTTGCGTGTCAGCCTTGAATAGCAGCCTCAAAGCCCTGCACATCCTGCGCCCGCATCGCGGTCCAAAGCTTATCAGACGCCGCATCGCCGATCAGGGTGTCGGACTTGCGCCGTAGCTTTCTGGCAAGATCATCAATCGCGACGGGTGCGGCCAGATCGTAGTGCTTTTCCTGCCGACCTTTTGGGCCGGTGACGATCATGCGGGTCTGCATCTCGCTCAGGGTATCATCAGCCACGACATGGACCTTTTCGCGCTGGGCGATCAAATTTACATTTTGAGCGGCAGCATCTGAGAACTGATCAATGTCGCCCGTATCAATCCCCAGCACCGCCATAGCAGCGGTGTGGCGATAGCTGAATTTGCACGCCAGTCCGGTATCGGGCGACGCGACATTACAAACCGTCAGCCAGCGCGGGTGGGTGACCACGTCAATACGCGCGACCTCCTCGGATAGCTCGCAAGTGGCCAAGGCTTCCAACATGGCGTGCAGGCCGTGGCAGCACGCGTGAAACTTGTGGCTGATTGACGTGATCTGCCAATCCTGACCCAAGCCATCCAGCGCAGTCATATCCGCCGCGCCGTGGTGTGTTGCCGCAAATGCGGTCATGGCGCTGGGCGATGAGGTCATCCCCGCCTGCGCCCAGAGTACGGCCTCAATCCCTGTGCGCGCGGCAAGTCCCGCATTCAGCGGTTTGCCCATGGTGCCAAACTGCACCTTCAGACCCGATGCCATCGTGGCGCAAAGGCCTAACGCATTCACCATCTGGATTTCGGACAAGCCCAGTAGGCGTCCTGCCGCAAGCGTGGCACCAAAGGCACCGGCGGTTGCCGTCTGGTGATACCCGATCTGATAATGATCGCGGCCGAGCCAGACACCCGCACGAACGGACCCCTCAATGCCGACCAAGGCGGCATCGCGCAAGGCTTGCCACGGGTGACGCCCCGCTAAGGCGAAGACTGCGGGGAGCACGGCAACGGATGGGTGACCGATATGGGCAAAGTGTGTGTCGTCGTAGTCCAGTGCGTGAGACAGCGTGCCGTTGATCAAAGCAGCCTGTGCCGGATCAAACGCCCCGCCGCCGAAAACAGGCGCATCGCCGCCCTGCCTCATGGACGCGACCCAAGCCGCAAATTCGCCGTGGCGCGCGCCTGCAATGCCACAGGCGGCCCAGTCGCATATGCTCAGATCAGTGATCGCCAGCGCCGCATCGCCCGCAACTGGACCAGCTGCAAATTCTGCAAGACGCTGTGCGGGATCAGCCATAAAGCTCTGCCGCGCGCTTTTCAAAGGATCGCACAATGCGGGTCATCGCTTCGTTAAAAAACAGACCAGCGGCCCCTTGCAATAAGCGGTTCTTGAACTCGAAATCGACGGCAAACGCCACCTCGCACCCGCCGTCCACATCGCGAAACCGCCAGGTGCTTTCCAGATGTTTGAATGGACCGTCGATATAGGCGGTGTCGATCTTCATATCGTCAGGCCATAACACAACGCGGCTACCAAACTTTTCGCGGAACACTTTGAACGACACCACCAGATCAGCCAGCATCACCGTGTGATCGCCCTGATCCTCGGTGCTGCGGATACGGGCAGCAGCGGTCCACGGCAAAAACTTGGGATAGCTGCTCACGTCGGCCACTAGGTCATACATCTGTTGGGCGGTATACGGCAGGCGCTTTGTTTCGGAATGGGCGGGCATCTTGGTCTTTCGGTCGTGACTTCCTGACATGATGTCGTAGGTTAGGCGCGAATTTGCAACCCGCATGAACACTCTGGGGACCACATGCCGCATAAACCCTATGTCATCGACCAGATGATCAGCGCCAAATCCATCGCCGCAAAAATCGAAGACCTTGCCACCAAGATCGAGGTTGATTTCGCAGGCACCGACAAGCTTGTCGTCGTGGGCCTGCTTCGCGGATCATTTGTCTTTATCGCCGATCTGGTGCGCGAACTGGAACTGCCGGTCGAAGTTGATTTTCTTGAGGCATCCAGCTATGGCGATGCGATGGAAAGCAGCCGTGAAGTGCGGATTTTCAAAGACCTGCGCGGCACGATCGAAAACCGTGATGTGCTGATCGTCGAAGACATCATCGACACAGGCCACACGCTGGCCCATGTGGCGGATTTCCTCAAATCAAAGAATCCCGCGCGCCTGAAATCCATTGCCCTGCTCGACAAGCCCGCCCGCCGCGAGGTGGACTACAAACCCGACTATATCGGCTTTGAAATTCCCGACGAATTTGTTGTGGGCTACGGCATCGACTTCGCGCAACGGAACCGCAATCTGCCCTATATCGGCAAAGTGCGGTTCACCGAAGACTAGAGCAAATTTGACAAGGCTCGTGCTGCCGATTTTTTCTCGTCGCTCAGGCTGGTATCGAGGCGGTTGCACACGGGCACGGCGGTAAAGAAGAAATCCGGATCGCTGTCGATATCCTGAAACTCCCGCGCAAGAATACAGAACGCGTAGGCGCGCAGATCATCATCATCGCCAACGGCATAGTCCGGGTCACCATGGGCCGTAACAAGATCGGCCAAAGCACGCGTGTTGCCCTGCGCCCAAGCATCCAACAGTAACGCGCGGCCTGCTTGCAGGTCTTGCGATGTGCCACGGCCATAAAGCTTTGCACCACCCACCAGCAATGCGCCGTCATAGGTGGCCCCTGCCGCAAGTCCTTGGCTGTAAAGATCATAGGCCTTCGCCAAATCCTCCGCCTCGCCCTTACCAAAGGATGCCAGATCACCAAGCCGGATATAGCCGTCAGGGTGGCCCGCATCGATGGCCTGCTGGAAATAGCCGCGCGCCTTGTCAAAATCCGTCTCGCCCGCTTCGCCGTATTCGTAGATGTCGCCAAGCACTTCAAACGACAGGCCATCCCCCAAAGCCGCACCATTTTCCGCAACTTCTAGCCCGCGTACAGGGTCTGCCGGTCCGCCGTATCCAAAGACCAATGACTGCGCGAGGTATCCGTGCGCGGCCACATGGCCCAATTCCGCCGCGCGGGAAAAATAGGCATCGGCGGCCGTGTCATCCATGTCGGTGCCCAAGCCATAGGTCAGCATGTAGCCAGCGGCATAGTTGGCTTCTGGATGGTCCTGATCGGCGGCCTGCCGATAAAACGCCAGTGCTTTCGCATTATCCTCAGGCTCTCCGGTGCCAGTATACGCCGCCTCGCCCGCCTGAAACAGGATCTCGGGGTTGGTAGGATCAAGCGCCAATGCCTGCGCAATCAAAGCCTGCCCGTCGGCGGCATCCTGAACCGCGTCGCCCCCAAACAGCCTCAGATTGATCAGTTGCGCATAGGAAGACAAATATCCAAGGTCAGCGCCGGCACGGAACGCTGCAGCCGCTGCGACATCATCCGCGGGATACCCCGGCAAATCGTTCAGGTGCGTCAGCCCGATATTATGGAACGCTTTGGCATAGCCTTGATCGGCAGCTGCCTGATAAAGCTGCATCCCCTTGTCGAAGTCAAATCCGGCATAGGCCGCGTCCGTGAACAGGGTCGCCAACAGGTTTTGCGCCACCGCATTTCCAGTATCCGCCAGTGGTGTGGCCAAGGCCACGACCTGCGCATAGTCGCCCGAGAAATAGGCCTCTCGCGCGGGTTGGGCGGCATCGTAGGCCGCCACGAACGGACCATCTGTCGGCACATCTCGCGCCTGACTGATGACATCAGAAGGAAGCAAAAGCGCGGCACAAAGCGCTGCGACGGAAAAGGATGTTCTCATTTGAATACCTGACACTTAAACTGATCGTTGAATAGCAAAAGGCTAGACCGTCAATTTCAGTCTGTCGAGGACAGGTATTCCACCATGAATTTCTTCTGGTTGCTGCGCGCCAAGCGCTGGGCGCAAAACCCGCCATCCGCCAAAATGGTGATGCTGGTGATCGGCATCATTGCCTTTTGTCTGGCGCTTTACGGGTTGGAATATTTCTATGGGCCGTTTTTTGACGACGACATCCTGCGCCAGAACCGCAGGATGCCCAATTTCTAGCGCCTTAGGCCTGACCCAGCTTTTTCAGACGCGCCGCGCGTAGCTGTGCAAAATCATCGCCCGCGTGGTAGGATGAACGGGTCAGTGGTGTGGCCGAAACCATCAGGAAGCCCTTGCCATAAGCCGCTTTTTCGTAAGCTGCGAATTCTTCGGGGGTGACAAAACGGTCAACGGCATGGTGCTTTGGGGTCGGCTGCAAATACTGGCCAATGGTCAGGAAATCGATGTCGGCCGCGCGCATGTCTTCCATGACCTGAATGACCGATTGCTTGTCCTCACCCAAGCCGACCATGATGCCAGACTTGGTAAACATCGACGGATCAAGCTCTTTCACGCGCTGCAAAAGCCGCAGCGAATGGAAATACCGCGCACCGGGACGCACTTCAGGATACAAACCAGGGACAGTTTCAAGGTTGTGATTGAACACATCGGGTTTTGCATCAACGACGACCTTTAACACACTGTCATCACAGCGAATAAAGTCCGGCGTGAGAATTTCGATTGTCGTGCCGGGCGACTGGCGACGCACCGCGCGGATGGTTTGCGCAAAGTGTTCGGCACCGCCGTCTTCCACATCGTCACGATCAACAGACGTGATCACAACATGATTCAGGCCCAGCTTTTTCACCGCATCCGCAACGCGGCCCGGCTCGAACACGTCCAACGCCTCTGGCGGTTTGCCGGTCGCGATGTTGCAGAATGTGCAGGCGCGCGTACACACCTCGCCCATGATCATCATGGTGGCGTGGCCCTGGCTCCAGCATTCACCGACATTCGGGCAGCCGGCCTCTTCGCACACCGTGACAAGCTTGTGTTCGCGCATAATATCGCGCGTCTGCTTGTAGCCGTCAGATGTGGGTGCCTTGACCCTGATCCAGTCGGGTTTCTTGGGCTGCGCTGCATCAGGGCGGCGCTGCTTTTCCGGGTGACGCTGGGCAGGGATTTTCAGATCGCGCGTGGCCATAGGATGCTTTCCGGCTTGATTTCACACAATGATCTAGACTTTACCCTACGCAATGTCCACTGCGCGAACGTCGCGCATAGCGGGGTTGAACCGCCCGCATGCCACACCCCTAGCCGATCATCGGACCAAACTGTCCTTGCGTTTCCTCGTAATGGCGCGACAGGCGTTGCAAGGCGATCCGCAACACGATCTTGCCAGACCGCGCCGACCAGCCAAGCGCCTTCTCGGTCACCTCAAGCCCTTCAAGCAGGCAGCAGCACCGCATCATCACGTCGCCAAGACCGGGGCCAAGCTCGCGCAAGGCTGCCAGCACACGTGCCTCGGCCCGCGCGGAGGCTTCCGACAAGGCATCGCCTGCGCTATCGGGAAGCGCCATCATCGCATCCCATGATTTGACCGCCCGCATCGCTGGTGACGAAAGTTCAAAGTCCTCGCGCAGCCGCTCGCCCGCACTGACCAGCCGCTTGGTCAGGAACGGTTCACCGTCCTTGTCCTTTCGGCGCGACAAAGCCACCAGCGGGCTTTCTGTGACGTGGTAGCGTGACCGCGTTGTCTGACCGGGAGCGGGTGCAAAATCCCACCCGCGATCCTGTGCACCGATGTCGCCTTGCCGGTCAGCAAAGCCCTGCGCGCGGTTTTCATCGTCCGCGGTCAGGCGACGCAAGGCAGCGCGACCCGCGTTATTGATAAAATACCGGTTGATGCGGCCCGCAGGTTCGGGACAGGTGATCCAGTCCTTAAGCGCCATCGCCTGCGCAATTTCGCGGTCTACGACAGCGGTGCGCAGGGATGTACCGTCATCGGCCTCACGGACAACAACCGCTGTTTCCATTTCCATGGCCACAGCCAAAACGGCCCGCGGTTCGCACAAACGGCGCAGCACGCGTTTGGCTTCTTTGTCGATCCGGTCTTGTGTCAGTATTTCGTCGGCAGGTACGGCGGCGTGGCGCATTTCGTAAGTCATTGCAGAATGGTCCTTTTTGGCGGTTTTCACAGGCAAGTTTGCAAGCTGCCTTAGCGCATCATCGATCAGTGGGTCATCGCGCAGTCCTTCCAGACGGCGCACCTGTCGCAGGATCGTCGAAGGATGACACGACACCTGTCGTGCCAGCGCCCTGATCGATAACCCGCTTTCGGTATGCGCAAGATAATGTCGTGCCGCCAAAGGCACCCACGCAGGCCAATCGGGCCTCCGTATAGGATTGGCTAAATCCATTTGTCGTTCCCCCTGTTTCATTCAGGCCCCCACAGCCCGATGACACCTGCCCCAGACAGGCGTCACAGCTATGCAACCTAGAGATGTATTCGTTACCCAATGGTTAACAATGACGGCGCAAAACCAGCTTTGTTTCGAAAAGGTAAATTTCTGACACAGGGTGCGAACGCACAAAACGCCATTTGCGCAACACCCCGCGGGCTGCGGCTAACACTTTGGGCAGACCACCAAATGTTGAAAAACTGAAAGGCCAGACCATGCTCGATCTTCTTAGCCAAGTTGCCACCCTCAAACGCCCCAAGCTGTTGGTACGCGCGGCGCGATTTGGAATAGACGACTATCAACGCGACCGGCACCTGCGCCGCGTTCTCAAAAGCGAATCTATCTGCCACTCAGGTCCGGCGCTCCTGCGACTGATGGAGATCGAGCGCGAACACAACGATCTGCGCGTCGCTGACGACGGCAGTTATCTTATCTCAGAGCATGTAAATGTGCTGGTGGCGATCATGGGCGAAGCACAACTGCTCCGCGCCATGACCGCAAATGTCACCCCGATTACATAAAGGAATCGGGCATTGCCTGTTTCTTGTCGGCCACAAATGCCCGCAGCTTTGCCTCGATCTCGGGATCAAGGGCGGGTTGCTGGTAGGTATCAAGCATCTTTTGAACGCGAAGGGACGCAAGCGCCTGTGTGTCGCGCGCGCCCTCTTCGTCCCATGTCTCGAATGGCTTGTAGTCAAACAGATCAGAACGCCAGAACGCGGTTTTGAAATTGGCCTGCGTGTGTTCGCACCCAAGATAGTGGCCACCCGGCCCCACCTCTTCGATCGCGCCCATGGCTTGCATGTCTTCGGACATATCCACGCCTTTGGCGAAATGGTGCAACGTGCCAAGCTGGTCGGCGTCCATCACAAACTTTTCAAACGACGCAACGAGGCCACCTTCAAGCCAACCGCAGGAGTGCAGCATGAAGTTTACGCCAGACAGAAGGCCCATTTGCAGGCTGTTCGCCGTTTCATAAGCCGCCTGCGCATCGGGCAGTTTGGAGCCGCAGAACGATCCGGCAGAGCGGTACGGCACGCCCAAGCGCCGCGCAAGTTGACCCGCGCCATAGGTGATATGTGCAGCTTCGGGCGTGCCAAAGGTCGGCGCGCCAGAGTTCATATCGATTGACGTCACGAACGTGCCCATGATGACAGGCGCACCGGGGCGGATGATCTGGGAATAGGCAATGCCAGCCAACACTTCCGCAAACACCTGCGTCAGCGTGCCCGCCACGGACACGGGCGCCATCGCGCCGCCCACGATGAAGGGGCTGATGATGCTGGCCTGATTGTTTTTCGCAAACACTTCCAACGCGCCCATCATGATGCTGTCAAACGTCAGCGGGCTATTGATGTTAATCAGTGACGTCATCACCGTGTTCTGGTCGACAAAGTCGTCACCGAACAGGATTTTGCACATATCAACGCTGTCTTGGGCGCGCGACGGTTCTGTTACCGACCCCATGAACGGCTTGTCGGAATAGATCATATGCGCCAGCAGCATATCGAGGTGGCGCTTGTTCACGGGCACATCGGTGGGTTCGCAGACGGTGCCGCCCGAATGGTGCAGCCACTTGGACATGTAGCCCAGCTTCACGAATTTTTCGAAATCAGCAATCGTGGCATAACGGCGGCCACCCACAGCATCACGCACAAATGGCGGACCATAGACCGGGGCCAGCACAAGGTTCTTGCCGCCAATCTCGACCGAACGTGCGGGGTTGCGGGCGTGCTGCGTGAACGTCGCAGGAGCCGTGCTGCACAGCTTACGCGCCAGACCACGCGGAATGCGCACGCGCTCTCCATCAACTTCAGCGCCGACAGACTTCCACCGCTCCAGCGCTTCGGGACATTCGACAAAATTCACGCCAATCTCGGCCAGAACGGTTTCTGCGTTACGCTCGATCACTTCAAGGGCTGCATCGTCCAGCACTTCGTAGTTGGGGATATTGCGCTCAATGTATTTCGCCGTCTCAACGCTGACAGCCGTGCGCGCTGCACGCCGCGCGGCTCCGCCTCCACCCCGTGATCTGCGGCCTGCTGGTGCTGCGACGTCGGACATGATGCTACCCCTCATTCGATGCTTTGCGCGATAGATAGCTGTGTGCACGGCTATGTTGTGCGGAATTTGCGCCCTCTGGGACGCAAAAGCGACATCGGCTCACTTGCGCGAGCCGCGACCTGCGCGTAACGAAGCGCCATGGAAAATATGTCTCATGAACGGCTGCTGATCATCGATTTTGGCAGTCAGGTTACACAGCTGATCGCCCGCCGCCTGCGCGAACTGTCGGTCTATTGCGAAATCCACCCGTACCAGAACGTGGATGATGCGTTTTTGGCTGATTTTGCACCCAAAGCCGTGATCCTGTCAGGCGGTCCCGACAGTGTGACACGCGACGGATCACCGCGCGCGCCGCAAAGCGTGTTTGACATGGGCGTGCCTGTGCTTGGCATCTGCTACGGCCAGCAAACGATGATGACACAGCTGGGCGGCAAGGTTGTCAGCGGCGAAGGCACAGCCGAATTTGGCCGCGCCTATGTGACGCCACAAGACAAGCTGTCGCTGCTGGACGGCTGGTTCCTGACCGACCGTGAACAGGTCTGGATGAGCCACGGCGACCATGTCTCTGAAATCGCTCCGGGTTTTGCGGTTTATGGCACGTCGCCTAATGCGCCGTTTGCCGTGACGGCGGACGTCGCCCGCAACTTCTATGCGGTGCAATTCCACCCCGAGGTGCACCACACGCCAAATGGCGCGAAGCTGTATGAAAACTTCGTGCGCATCGCGGGCTTTTCAGGTGACTGGACGATGGGCGCCTACCGCGAACAGGCGATTGCCGCGATCCGCGAACAGGTTGGCGACAAAAAGGTCATCTGCGGTCTATCCGGCGGCGTCGATTCGTCCGTCGCCGCTGCGTTGATCCACGAGGCGATTGGCGACCAGTTGACCTGCGTGTTCGTCGATCACGGTCTGCTGCGCATGAACGAGGCCGAAGAGGTCGTGACCATGTTCCGCGACAATATGAACCTGCAGGTGATTCACGCTGATGAACGTGAATTGTTCTTGGGCGAGTTGGAGGGCCAGTCCGACCCCGAAACCAAGCGCAAGATCATCGGTAAGCTGTTCATCGACGTGTTCCAGAAATACGCAAACGAGATCGAGGGCGCTGAATTCCTCGCCCAAGGCACGCTCTATCCTGACGTGATCGAATCTGTGTCCTTCTCGGGCGGTCCTTCGGTCACCATCAAAAGCCACCACAATGTCGGTGGTCTGCCTGAAAAGATGGGCCTGAAACTGGTCGAGCCACTGCGCGAGTTGTTCAAGGATGAGGTCCGCGCACTGGGCCGCGAATTGGGCCTGCCTGCATCGTTCATTGGCCGCCACCCATTCCCTGGACCGGGCCTCGCGATCCGCTGCCCCGGTGAGATCACCCGCGAAAAGCTGGAGATTTTGCGCAAGGCCGATGCAGTTTATATCGACCAGATCCGTAAGCACGGTTTGTATGATGACATCTGGCAGGCCTTCGTAGCCATCCTGCCTGTGCGCACCGTCGGTGTGATGGGTGACGGGCGCACGTATGATTTTGCCTGTGCGCTGCGGGCTGTCACATCCGTGGATGGCATGACCGCGGATTACTATCCGTTCAGCCACGAATTTCTGGGCGAAACCGCGACCCGCATCATCAACGAGGTGCAGGGCATAAACCGCGTGACCTATGACATCACCAGCAAGCCTCCGGGCACGATTGAGTGGGAATAACAGGCGCTTAGCGCGCACTCCTCACCCTTTGTAATCGTCCATCAACGGGGCAACCGGCAGTTCCCCGACGGCACAGGCCGCAGGCGTTGACGCGCGCTGGCCCACGTTGAACCACTCATCGCGCGCAGCCAGATCAATCGAGATCACTGGCCCCACCGACAGCGGGTTGCGGCCCCAGTGCGCATCGGCAAACGGATCAGCGTCAAACCATTGCGCGGGGCTGCCTTGCTGCATTCCCGCCCGCGCCATCAGAAAACCGGCCAGACAATCGACCTGTCGTTCGACCATTCCACGCAGTGCTGCCTCGTCTTGCGGCCGCGACCGCACCTGCGACAGCGCGAAATCGGCCATGCCGTGCTGCACTTGCACCGCGTGGCCAAGACCATGAGCGATAAGATAAAAACCGTAGGGCTTTCCAGCAGCATCGCGGGTCAGGTAAATCGTGTTGTTTGACGTGCAATACGCCACATCATCATTCACGTCGGCGTTTGCGCCGCAATTTCCGGCGATCTGCGCCACAAGCTGCACGTTTGGCATCGTGTCGTAACTGGCCCGCGCCGCCGCGATCAGCGGATCACCCGTTTCCGCACCCGCAGCGCCACCGGTGAAAGCAGCCGCACATAAAACCAGCCAACGCATTGCAAAACCTTTCTGTCGCGGTCATTCCTGCCGCCATTCACCTTTGACCATGGTTCAACACTGATGCCCGCGCAACCTCGCTCTCCTGTCATCACGGCGGCTTTCTGGATGCTGGGCGCAATTGTGGCCTTTACCAGTATGACCGTCGCGGGTCGCGCGGTCAGCGACCAGCTCGATACGTTCGAGATCATGCTTTACCGCAGCCTGACAGGGATCATCGTTGTGCTAATCGTGGGCGGTTGGGCCGGCACGCTTCGTCAGGTCAGCACCGCAAAGTGGCGACTGCACGGTGTGCGCAACGTGGCCCACTTCACAGGACAAAACCTGTGGTTCTACGCCATTACGGTGCTGCCACTGGCGCAGGTTTTCGCGTTAGAACTGACCTCGCCTATTTGGGTCGTGATCCTGTCACCGCTATTTCTGGGCGAGAAACTGACCCGCGTGAAAGCTTTTTGCGCCATCGCAGGCTTTATCGGCGTTCTGATTGTTACACGTCCGGGCATGGCGCCGCTGTCGGCGGGCGTATTTGCGGCCGCAGGTGCTGCATTTGCCTTTGCGCTGACGGCGATCTTCACACGCCAATTGACCCGCAGCGAATCGATTACAACGATCATGGTCTATCTCACCTGCTTTCAGGCGGTGTTCGGGCTGGTCTGCGCAGGCATCGACGGAGACATCACCCTGCCCTCTGCCGACAAGCTGCCGTTTGTCATCATTATCGGGTTGGCCGGACTGACCGCGCACTTCTGCCTGACCACGGCCCTGTCCATCGCGCCAGCAAGTGTTGTGATGCCCATCGACTTTGCGCGCCTGCCCGTCATTGCGGTGATCGGCATGCTTCTTTACAGCGAAGCGCTTGATATTTTTGTGTTTATCGGCGGCGCACTGATTTTTGCAGCCAATTACCTCAATATCCTGTCGGCCTCACGGGCCAAGCCGGACTAGTGCACATTTGTGACTCGCGTAGGGTCATAAATCTATGACGTGGCGTCAATAATTGACCGAATCTCCCCACGCTCCCTACGGTGCCTGACAGGGAACGAATTCATGACAGGGATGAGGACATGAAAAAAACGACATCAGCGGTTGCAGCACTTTTGCTGACAACAACCGCCGCCAGCGCCGCAGGTATTGAGCGCGGCAACAACGATTACTCCGTGCTTTTCGAAGACGGCAACTATGCCAAGCTGTCGTATTCGACAGTCCGCCCAAGCGTCTCTGGCGACTATGGTGCAGTATTTGGCCCGTTCGCAGGCACGTCCACTGGCACGATGAGCGAAGACTATTCGTCAATCGGTGCATCGCTGAAGTACGGCATCACACCTGATCTGGACATTGCACTGTTCCTCAACCAGCCGTTTGGCGCAAACGCACTTTACCCCGATGGTCCGTATTCCGGTCTGGGCGCGCAGTGGGACAGCAATCAGGTTGCCCTTGTGCTGAAGTATCAGGCGACGCCGAATATCTCGGTTTACGGTGGTGTGCGCAGCATCGAATCCAACGCAACAATCGCAATTCCTGACACGCTGGTGCGTGGTGGTCTGGCCCGCGGTGCACAAGCTGCTGTTGCAGCCGCCACAGCAAGCGGCAACCCGACTGCAATCGCACAGGCCAACGGTGCGCTGGCTGGTGTTGTTGGTGCCCCTGCCGGTGCTTTCGCATATGACGCCAAGGCCCGTGCAGATCGTCAGACGTCCTACATTGCCGGTGCAGCTTACGAGATGCCAGAGATCGCCCTGCGCGTCGCGTTGACATACGAAAGCGGCTACACACATTCGTTCGACACCACCGAAACCGTTCTGGCATCGCCAGCAACATCCGGTGACAGCACGACCGAAATCGAGATGCCGCAGTCGGTCACGCTTGATTTTCAGTCCGGCGTTGCCGCCAACACACTCGTTTTCGGCTCGATCAAATGGTCCGAATGGTCTGTCTGGGAAGTACGTCCGGCTGGCTACGAGGCCCTGACACGCGGCCAGCGCGTCACAGGTATCGACAACGACACGTTCACATACCGTCTGGGCGTTGGCCGTCAGTTCACTGACGAACTGTCCGGCTTTGCACGCGTCACATACGAAGCATCCAACGGCGATCCTGCATCGCGTCTGGCACCAACCGACGGCTCCACTGCGATCGGTATCGGCGGCACATACAGCTTTGACGACATCGAAGTCACAGCTGGCGTTGAATACGTCATGCTGGGCGACGCAACCGACGATAGCGGCACCGAATTTGCAGATAACTCTGCAATCGGCGTTGGCATCAGCATCGGTTACAGCTTCTAAAGCTCGCCACATAAATTGATCGAAAAACCCCGTCCCATGTGGCGGGGTTTTTTGTGCGCAATCTCAGGGTGATGCGCAGGAAACGGGTTGCGCATCGCCCTGCTGCGGCGTCAAGTGCCCGCATGACACCGCAAATGACCATGTCCAGCCGCGCTTGGGGCGAATTGATCCTTCTGTCGCTCATCTGGGGCGCATCGTTTCTGTCCATCCGGATTGCACTGAACGAAATCGGACCGCTGACCACGGTGGCGCACCGGGTCGGATGGGCGATGCTGGTTTTGTGGACCTATATCGCGCTGCGCCGTCTGTCGGTGCCACGCGCGCCACGCATCTGGGCTGCATTTCTTGTCATGGGGATCCTGAATAACGTGATCCCCTTCAGCCTGATGGCATGGGGTCAGTTGCATATCGAGACAGGACTGACCTCCATTCTGAACGCAGCCACGGCAGTTTTTGGCGTCATTGCCGCAGCGATTTTCTTTGCCGATGAGCGACTGACCTTGCGCAAGGCTGTAGGCACCGCAATCGGGTTTCTGGGCGTCGCCACTGCCGTGGGCCTGTCGGCGCTGACATCCTTTGACCTGCGGTCACTGGGCCAGCTGGCAGTTATCGGCGGCACTATCAGCTATGCCCTGGCTGGTGTTTGGGCGCGGCACATGTTGCGCGGCCTCACGCCCCAGGTCGCCGCAGCGGGCATGTTGACCGGATCAAGCCTTGTGATGATCCCCGCCGCTTACCTGATCGAAGGCCCGTTCCGTTTTGACCTCCAGCCGCAAACGTGGATCGCAATCGCCTATTACGCAATGATCGCCACCGCTGTAGCCTATCTGCTGTATTATCGGGTGCTCGCCATGGCGGGCAGCGGGAACCTGATGCTGTGCACACTTCTTGTAGCGCCTGTCGCGATTGTTCTGGGTGCGATTGTCCTGAACGAGGACCTGCCGCTGCGCGCCTATCTAGGCTTTGGCATTCTGGCCGTTGGTCTGGTGATCCTTGATGGCCGCCTCATAGCTCGCAAGAACAGCCCGCGCCGCGCGTAGCCCCGGAGCCTCGCCGCCGCGCCCCAGCCTATCCATCGTGGTAGACATCGCGGCAAGCTGCGCTGTCGGATCGGCCAGAACGCCAAGCAGACCGTCGGCAATCGCAGCACTTTCGCAGGCCTTGCCGATATATTCGGGGATGGTGCGCGTTTCGCTGACCAGATTGACCAGTGTCACCGTGTCCACCCGCAGCATACGTGAGATGATGAAGCGGCTGATCGGTGCCATATCGTAAGCGATCACCATGGGCGTGGCATGGGCAGCAAGTTCAAGCGACACCGTGCCGGACGCGGCCAGTGCCACATCAGCAGCCTTGAAGGCGGCACGTTTTTCCGCAGATGTGCTGCCTGCCGTGGGATCAAGCAAGATCGGGCGAACCGGCCATGTGGACGTCAATTCGCGCACCAATGCGGCCACCGGTGCCGCGCAAGGCACGACGACAGGCGCTGTCGGATACTGCTGGGCCACCTGCCCCAATGCCGCGCCAAACCGCTCTGCCAGTCGCGATACTTCGCCCCGCCGCGACCCTGGCAAGGCAAGGATCAACGGCCCCTCACCGATATTGTACGTCTGGCGAAAAGCAGCCGCGTCGTCTGCACTCGCCACCGGTTCCGCGACCACCGGATGCCCGACAAAATCGCAGGCCATGCCAGCGGCACGCATCAACGGCGGCTCAAACGGAAAAAGCGCCAACACATGATCAATATGCCGCGCCATCTTTGCAGCCCGTCCGGGCCGCCATGCCCAAACGGTTGGTGCAACATAGTGCACCGTGCGCACGGACGTTGCGGCCTTCACCAGCTTGGCCACGCGCAGGCAGAAATCGGGACTATCGATTGTGATCAACAAATCGGGCGGGTTGGAGATGATCGCATCGGCCATTTGCCTGATCCGCGCCTTCAGAGCACGATATTTCGGCAGAATTTCTGCCAGTCCCATCACGCTCAACTCGTCCATCGGAAAGCGGCTCACGAATCCTTCGGCCTGCATTAACGGCCCACCAACCCCGTCGAACGTCATGTCGGGGCGCAGCGATTTCAGACCAGCCATAAGTGCGCCGCCCAGTTTATCGCCTGACTGCTCGCCCGCGATGATAAAGACCTTCACGATCCATCCTCGCGCACCCACAGGAACATGCCTTGCGCATCCAGCATCTCGATCACCGTCGGCTGGTCGAGCACCATCACACCGCCAGCCGCAATGACAATACCAGCAAGTCCAGCCTCGGCCGCCTGCATGACGGTGTCGGGCCCAATCAATGGCAGATCGGCACGACGGTCCTGACCAGGCTTTGGCGCTTTATAAAGGATGCCATCATCTGCGGTCAGCGGCGGTTCTTCCGTGCCGCTCAACCAATCGCTGACGGCATCCAAGGCGTCACCTGCCACATCCATCGCATAGCCAAGCGGGTCGATCACATCACGCCGCGCATAGGGTTCGTAAAACTGCGCAATCATGGCCTCGGTGCCAGCGGCGTCTTCGGTTGCCTCCACGCGGCCCACGCGCACGATGCAGGCTTGCCCCTGATCTGCCGCCCCGATCTGCGCGACACAAGCCGCCCCCGCACGCGCATCGGCCTCGTGCCATGCCTGCGGTTTGGCCCGTGTCAGCACGCCAGCCTGCGGGATCAGATCAGGCGCAATGTCATGGGCGGCAACCACCTTGATCCCGCGTTCTTCAAAGATCGCGATGATGATCCGTAACGCGCCATCGTCACCCTGCGCAATCGCCTGCGCAATGCGCGGCACAAGCGGTGCAGTGGCCGCATCAACTGCACGAGGATCAACGTCAGGACGTCTGACAGCCCCCGCAAAACACACCCGCGTCACCCCGACACGCCGCAAAATATCAAGCGTCGTGCCCAGATGTTCGATCCTGAATGACAGATCAACGGACAAATCAGGTGCATGTCCATCAAGGGCGCAGATATAAGGCTTTTCAGGCAAGCGCGCGACCAAAGCCGCAGGAAGCCCACCGGTGCCTGCGACCAGCGCAAGCATCACTTGGGCGTCAGGTAACCGCGGTCGCTGTCACCAATAATAAAGGCCACCATTTGCTGCACGTAGGCGCTGTCGCTTTCGCTTTTCAGACGCTCGGCGCGGTCGTGGAACGTGCCCTCACCATCGCGCAACGCCTGAAATCCGGCCCGCAGCGCGGTAATATCGGCCCGGCTCACACCCTTGCGCTTGAGACCAACTAGGTTCAGCCCATCCAGTTCACCACGTGGACCCATAACAAGACCATGCGGGATCACGTCGTGTGTCACCATCGACAACGCCCCGATGATAGCGCCTTTGCCGATCCGCACAAACTGGTGCACACCGCAAAGCCCGCCCACGATAACATCATCCTCGATCACGCAATGCCCGGCAATCGCCGTGGAATTTACGATTACAACGCGATTGGCGATCACCGCATCATGGGCCACGTGACAGCCCGCCATCAGCAGACAATCGTCGCCGATGCGGGTTTCACCACCACCGCCTTCGGTGCCGGTGTTGACGGTCACATGTTCGCGGATGCGGTTCCGCGCACCGATCCGTAGACGGGTCTTTTCGCCGCTGAATTTCAAATCCTGCGGAATTTCACCCAGCACAGCAAAAGAGAACACCACTGTGTCGGTGCCAATATGCGTATCACCGTCGATCACCACATGGCTTTTCAACGTGACACCATCGGCCAGCACCACCTCTGGCCCGATGACGCAGAAAGGGCCGATTTTGCAACCGGCACCGATCACCGCCTCTGGCGCGATAACGGCGGACGGGTGGATGTCGCTCACTTTGGCAGCTCCATCATGGCGGTAAATTCGGCCTCGGCGGCCATTTCGCCATCCACCATCGCCACGCCTTTAAACTTCCAGACCTTACCACCGGGCTTACCGCGCGTTGTTTCCAGATGCATCAAAAGCTGATCACCCGGGGTGACCATCTTGCGGAATTTGCAGCCATCAATCGCCATGAAATAGACGCCAAGATTACCGTCAGTCAGGCCCAGACTTGTGCCCACCATGACGGCAGCTGTTTGGGCCATCGCCTCAACGATTGTGACGCCGGGCATCACCGGATTACCGGGAAAGTGGCCCTGGAAATGCGGTTCGTTCATCGTGACGTTTTTAATGCCAACCGCAGATTTGATCCCGTCGATGTCGCGCACGCGGTCCACCAGCAAAAACGGATAGCGGTGCGGCAAAATCCGCTGGATCAGATCGATATCAGCCGTTGTCGGCGTTGCGGTGTCGGTCATGTCAAATGCGTCCTTTGTGATCTACGCGCGGCCAAAGCCTTTGAGATCACTAACAAACTGCCCGCATCCGGGCAAGCGCGGGCTAGTCGTCTGTGGCAGGCGTCTCAATGGGGTCGATAACGGCAGGCGTATCAGGCGACGGCGCAGGCGTGATGATAGGATCGTCCGGCGGTGTGACAGGTTCGGGGCGCGTGCCGTCGCCCAATGTTTCGTTCACCAGCGCAATCGCGTCCTGCGTGATATCAGCGGACCCCACGGCCAGAAAAACGGACCGGCGATCAAGCACCACCGAGGCGTTCCGCTCAAGCATCAGGCGGCCGATGATGGGATGAACTCGGTCGAAAAAGGCCGCACGCTCGGCTGATCGGCGGGCCACCAGGTCGTCGCGCGCAGCATCACGTTCACGGCGCAATTCCTGCGCTTTGGCGTCAAACGCTGCCGCCTCGGCGCGAAAGACGTCCGGTGCCATCGTCGGGCGACGGTCAGTCAGACTGCTTTCTTCGGCGACAAGCTCGGCCACGATCCGGTCGTTTTCGGCCTGCACAAGCTGGGCTGCGGCATCAAGCTCTGACAGGATGCGCTGCCCGTAAGCCGTGTTCAGAAACAGCACATCGTTGTCGATGATCAGCACTGATGACGGCGCAGGCGTCGGCGCTGTATCTTGTGCCACCGCCTGCCCGGCCAGAAGCATCGCCATGATGCAGCCCGCCAGATATCCCAGCGGACGCCGCATCAGAATTGCGTTGAGATCGTGATATCGAACGCTTTGGTCTGGTCACGGTCCTGTGCATCAAGCGCTTCGGTAAAGTTAAAGCGCAACGGGCCAATCGGCGTGTCCCAGAAGACAGCGATACCTGCGACAGTCCGGCCTGTGAAATCGTTATAAAGCACATCCTGACCGAAGGTGTTGCCCACGTCCCAGACCGACCCGTAGTCAAGGAATACACCGCCCGACAGGCCGTATTCCTCTGGCAGACCCAGCGGGAATTCCGCCTCAAGCCGCGCCACGGCAAAGGTGTTACCACCTAGCGCGTCGTCGGTTGCCGCATCGCGCGGGCCGATACCACCGGCTTGGAAACCACGCAGCACGCGGCTGCCAAGGAAGAAGCGGTCGGTGACGCGGCTGTCGTTGTCAGCGTAGTCCAGATGCCCGCCTTCGATGGTGGCACGCAGGGTGACCTCTTCGTTGAAGACCTTCGTTTCGGCAGATGCCAAAGCGGTCGTCTTGATGAAGTTGCTATCGCCAAAGCCGAATTCCTGACCAAAGCGCAACAAGACGCCCGAGTTCGGATCAAGCCCCGTGCGGCGGGTGTCATAGCTGTAGGTGTAGCCCAGCGAATTGGTCCAGATGCCCCCCGCGTCAGCCTCGTTCTGGATGATCACCGATGAATCGTCCTGCACGTCGGTCAGGTCGGTATATTCGGCGGCATAAAACAGCGCCAAACGGCCATTTTCGCTGACAGGGAAGTTCAGCGTCGGGCTCAGGCGGAATGTTTCGGTATCATAAAGCGCGTTCTGGTTATCGGTGGTGCGGTAGGCAAGGTTGATCCCTGCACGCAAATCACGGTCCAGAAATTGCGGCTCTGTGAACGAGAACGTCAGCAGACGGTTAGATTCTGCGGTGGACAGCTGAAAATTCAGGTTCTGGCCACGTCCAAGGAAGTTGCGCTGACGATAGCTGGCAACAAGCCCAAGCCCGTTATCGGTGTCGAAGTTGGCACCAAAAGATAGCGATCCTGTAGGTTGTTCGGTCACATCAACGTCGATGATGACCTGATCGGGGCGCGAGCCTTCGCGGGCTTCCACCTGCGCATCGGCAAAAAAGCCAAGGGCACGGATACGTTCGGCACTCTCGCGGATTTCGCGCGGGTTAAAGGGATCGCCTTCCACGGTGCGGAACTGGTTACGCACGACGCGGTCCAGCGTGGTGCTGTTGCCTTCGATATCGATCCGCTCGACAAAGACACGCTCACCGGGAACAAGTGCAAATTCGACATTCAGACGCAGATTGCGGTCATCGCGCGTGATCCGCGGCTCTACCTGCAAAAAGCGGATGCCCTGCTGGATCGCCAAACGCTCAAGCCGTGCGATATCGGTCTCCACGGTGGCAGGGCTGTAAATGTCACCGGTGCTTGTACGCAGGGCGTTGCGGAACAGCGCCTCATCCACGCCGGGCACCGTGCTGGTCAGTGTCACGTCGCCAAAGGCGAAACGCTGACCTTCCTGCACGTTGAACGTAATCAGATAAGCATCGCGTTCGCGTGTCAGCGCGACATCCACGTTCTGCACCACAAAATCGGCATAGCCGCGAGACTGGTAGAAGTCCGTCAGCACACGACGATCAAAATCAATCCGGTCAGCGACAAAGGTATCAGCGCTGATCAAGGCGCGCAAAACACCGGCCTGCTTGGTGGCCAGCACACGGCGCAAGCGCCCTTCCGAGAAACTGCGGTTACCGATAAAGCTGATGCGCTCGATCTCGGTGACGCCAGCCTCGTTCACTTCAAAAATCAGGTCCACGCGATTGTCGGAACGCTGGATAATCCGCGGCGTGACCGTCGCGTTGATCCGGCCCTGACTTGCATAAACTTCGGTGATGGCGGCCACATCACGCTCGGCCTGTGCGGGGCTGTAAACGCGGCGCGGTTGCGACCGGACGACCGACAGCAGCTCTGCGTCGCGCACTTCGGAGTTCCCTTCGACGTTCACACGGAACACGGTCGGGAATTCAACAACGTTGATATTCAGCGTGCCGCCGCTGGGCGTCACATCGACGGATTCAAACAGGCCGGAGTTGCGAATATTCTGCACCGCATCGTTCAATTGGCCCGCAGTCAGCGTTTCACCACGACTGATTCCGGCAAACGAAAGGATGGTGCCATCCTCAACCCGCTGGTTGCCTTCGATGTTCACCGAATTGAAAGTAAAGTTTTGCGCCATGGCAGCATGCGGCAAGACGCTTGCCACGCTTAACAAAATCGCAAAACCGGCAGATTTTGTCGCTGCCTGAAACTGCGCCACGCGCCCTGTTGACCGGATCATTTTTTATCGCCTGCTCTGCCATCCCACTGGGTAAGTGAGTAATCCTTCAAGACGGCCTTGTCAAAACGAACAAGCACGCCGCGAGCGACGTGCTTCCTGGCAGATATAGTAGGCGAAAAGCTGCTTACAGCAAGACGATGTAGGATGCCGCATAAAGCGACCCGACAATCGTGGCTGTGGTCAGCAAGCGGTCCCAATTCAGTTCAACCAGAACAGAGACACCGCGATACCCTTGGGCGATCATTTGCATTTGAATAGTCTCCTTCGACACTTGCGAAAGAACTAGCGGTCAAATGTGGCAGCTTCTAGGCAGACCCGTGACACCTTAGGGGCAAAGCACCAGATCATTAAGCAAAGCAAAGATCATAAGCGTGCCAATCACAGCAAGACCACCGGCCATCAGAAACTTCAGTGCAGCATCACTTGGCTTGCGCCGCGTCACAGCCTCGTAGGCGTAGAAAACAAGGTGCCCGCCATCAAGGATCGGGATCGGGAACAGGTTTAGCAATCCCACAGCCGCCGATAGCATGCCGATGAACAACACAAAGCTGCCCGCCCCCTGACTAGCCATCGATCCTGACGCCTGCGCAATGCCCACAGGGCCCGACAGGTTGCATGTGGAAATCGCGCCAGAGAAGATGTGCCACAGGCCCGACAGCGATGTCGTGATCCGCCACCACAGTTGCTGAGTGCCCTCGCTCAGAGCCGTGAAGACGCCCACAGGCTCTGTCGCGTGGTCAAAGAACAGTTCGCCCGTCACACCTATGAGATAGACGGTGTCAAAATTGCCGTCCGCATTGGGAATGTCGACACGACGCGGGGCGACCTCCTTGATCAATTCGTCCTCGCCACGCTGGACGGTCAGCACCATCGCATCATCGCCTGCCGCATCTTTGGCTGCCACAAGTTCTGCAAACGAAACGATCTGGTTGCCGTTTACTGCCGTGATCAGGTCACCAACCCGCAAGCCCGCATCATCAGCAGCAGACCGCGGCTGGATGCTGGCGACCATGGGCAGGATCGGAAACGGACCCTCGACGGTCATCTCGCGACCATCACGGTTAATGCCGTAATCAATCCGCGGCGCAGGCTCTAACCGGCTGATCGCGCTGTCACGATCCTGCGTTCCAGCGACTGGAAAGCCGCCGATTGTCAAAATCTGGTCGCCCTGCTGCAAGTCGGTTGCGAACAGGCTTTCCTTGCCCGCCGGCACATCGCGCATCTTGTCGAATGTCAGCGGCTCAACGGGTGTGCCCTGATACATCAGGTAGCCCGCAAAAATCAGGATCGCGAGGATGAAGTTAAAAATGGGGCCTGCCGCGACAGTCGCCGTGCGCGCCCAAAGTGGCGCCCCCATCATCGTATTGCGTGCGGTGAAACGGCTTTGCGCCACAGCCTCAAGCGCTTCGTCATCGCCACCGACAGACGCCGCGTTGGCATCGCCCAGAAACTTGACATAACCGCCAAAGGGATAGGCCGCGATTTGCCATTTGGTGCCGTGCTTATCGACCTTGCTGGCCAGAACCGGCCCGAACCCGATGCTGAAAACTTCCGCGTGGATGCCCGACCAGCGCCCCACGATGTAATGGCCGTATTCATGGATCGCCACGATCACCGACAGGGCGATCACAAAAAATACCAAAGTGAAAACCGTGCCGCTGAGTGCCGGTAATATCTGTGTCAGGTCCAAAGTTTCACCCTAGCTTTGCAATCGCTTCATCTGCCCGCGCGCGCGCAAGCCTGTCCGTTTCCATGACTGTATCTAGGGTCATTTGGACATTTTGCAGCCCATCATGCGCCGAGATTTTGTCGAGCGTCATTTCCACAACCCGCGCCATATCAAGAAACCCGATCTTTCCGGCAATAAAGCCATCAAGCGCGCATTCCTTGGCGGCATTAAAGACAGCGCCTGTAAGACCGCCCTCCTTCATAACGCGCCTTGCCAGCGCAAGGGCCGGATAGCGGGCATCTTTGGGCGCGCGGAAATTTAGTGATCCGATCTGCGCCAGATCAAGTCGTTCCACAGGCAGTGCCTTGCGGTCCGGCCAATGCAGCGCATAGCCAATCGCGTGGCGCATATCAGGCGGGCCCACGTGCGCCATCAGCGCACCGTCGTTGAACCCCACCAGCGCATGGATCAGGCTTTCGGGATGGATAATCGTTTCAATTTGGTCAGGTCGGACACCAAAAAACTCTTTGGTTTCAATCAGCTCCATGCCCTTATTAAACATGGATGCGCTATCAATCGTGATCCGCTGCCCCATATCCCAGTTCGGGTGGCTGGACGCCTGTTCAATCGTGGCATCCGCCAGCTTGTCCAAGGGCCAGTCGCGAAATGCGCCGCCCGATGCGGTGATGATGACCCTTTCAACCGCGCCCATATCCTCGCCCACCAGCGCTTGAAACACGGCGGAGTGTTCGCTATCCACCGGCAGGATCGTGGCACCGTGCGTGCGCGCCTGTTCCAACAGTATCGGTCCGGCAGTGACCAGCGATTCCTTATTGGCCAGTGCCAGTGTCGTGCCTTGTTCAAGCGCGGCCCAGCCCGGTGCAAGACCTGCAGCCCCAACGATCGACGACATGATCCAGTCAGCAGGACGCGTGGCCGCCTCGGCAATCGCGTCCGCGCCGCAAGCCACTTCAATGCCTGTGCCGGCCAGCGCATCACGTAGATCATTCAGGCAGGACGCATCATCAATGACTGCAATATCGGCGCGCAAGTCTTTGGCATCATTCGCCAATTGCGCGACATTGCGCCCACCTGTCAGGGCGACAACATCATAGGCATCAGGATCGCGCCTGATCAAGTCGATGGTGTTTTGCCCGATAGACCCCGTGGCGCCGAACACGCTGATCCGTCTCAAAAGGCAACTCCGGGGACGTTGAACACACGGGCAACCAGAAGCATGAACAAAGATGCGCCCAAAAGCGCATCAAAGCGATCAAACAGACCGCCATGACCAGGGATCAGTTCAGAGCTATCTTTGACCTTCATCCGGCGTTTCAGCGCACTTTCCGCGATGTCGCCCATCTGGCCTGCAAAGCTAAGCACCATCGAAATGACGATGATCGTCAGACCTGCGTTCGTGAATAGCGTAAAGACAAAACCGACCACGCCCGCAGCCACCCAGCCTGCGACTGTGCCGCTCCATGTTTTTTTGGGGCTGACCTTGGGCCAGAACTTTGGGCCGCCAAAAGCTTTGCCGGCGAAATATCCGAAGATGTCAGTGGCGATGACGACCATCATCAGCCACAAAAGCCATGTAAACCCGTAGTTCTCACGAAACTCGACAAGGCCCCAACCGGCAATCTGTATTCCCAGCGCAAAGGCAAAAAACGCGCGCTTCTCGTGGCGGACAGACACAACGCCGATGACAGGAACGACCAGAAACAGCAGCAGACCGATCAGCGTGCCGTCCAGCATCATGCCAGACAGAACCGACGCGGTAAGCGCGGCGAGTAACATGCCGGACGTCGCCCGCTCTGGCGAGATCATCATCCACAATTCCCAGATCATCACGGCCGTCACAAAGACCACCATCATCTGGAACCAGACGCCGCCTGCGATCACGCCAACAGCCCCCACAAGCACCATCAACGCGCTTGAAGTCATGCGCACCGTCAGGTCATCCCATTTCGCGGGGGGTGTCGGCATTCCGGTCATTGGTTAGGCAAGCACCGCGCCGAAACGCCGCTCGCGCACACCATAGCGGCCCACGATCTTGCCAAACTCACCGGCGGAAAAGTCCGGCCAGAGCGTGTCGACAAATTCGTATTCGGCATAGGCCGACTGCCAAAGCAGGAAGTTCGAAATACGCGCCTCACCACTGGTGCGGATCACCAGATCAGGGTCAGGCAGCACGTGGGTATCAAGAAATTTTGACAGGGTTTCGGCGTCAACGTCCTTATAAGACAGACGACCCTGTTCAACCTCGTAGGCCAGACGTTGGGCTGCACGGGTCACCTCATCGCGACCACCATAGTTCAGCGCAATCGTCAGGTGCACGCGGTCATTGCCGGAGGTGAGCAATTCCAGATTGTCCATTAAGGACACCAGCTTTTCGTCCAGCTTCATCCGGTCACCGATAAAGCGCACGCGCACACCTTCGCGCAGCAGATCGCGTGCCTCGCGTTCGATGTAGCGCCGGAAAAGGCGCATTAGGCCAGCCACTTCGGTCTGTGTGCGCTTCCAGTTTTCTGTCGAGAATGCAAAAATCGTCAGATACTTGACGCCCAGATCGGGGCAGGCGTTGACGATTTCACGGACGCGCTTGGCACCCGCATGGTGACCAAACAGCCGCGGTCGTCCGCGCTGCTGCGCCCAACGCCCGTTGCCGTCCATGATGACGGCCACATGGCCCGGTCCCTTGCGGTCCGTTTCGGAATTATCTGCCAGATCCTTGGCCATATGCTTGGCCCCCATTTTTTGGGTCAGCGCGATGGCCAACCAGTAGTGCCGTCTGATTGCCTGTTCAGACCTGCATGATTTCTTCTTGTTTGTTTTCAAGCGCTTCGTCGACTTGCTTGATGTAGTCGTTGGTCAGTTCCTGCACGGTCTGTTCCCAGAACTTCTGGTCGTCCTCGGACATGCCGTCGGACTTGGCCTTTTTGATCTGGTCCATGCCGTCACGGCGCAGGTTCCGAATAGACACGCGCGCGCTCTCTGCATAGTTTCCGGCAACTTTGGTCAAATCGCGGCGGCGTTCTTCGTTCAACTCGGGGATGGGCAGCATGATGATGGTGCCGTTGAGCTGCGGATTAATGCCAAGGCCGCTTTCGCGGATCGCCTTTTCAACCTTACCCACAAGGCCCTTGTCCCACACATTGATGGTCACCATGCGGGGTTCCGGTACGTTCACTGTGCCAACCTGATTGATCGGTGTCATCGACCCGTAAGCATCAACCATAATCGGTTCCAGCATAGAGCCAGAGGCGCGGCCCGTCCGCAAAGACGCAAATTCAGTGCGCAGGTTTGCAATAGCGCCATCCATACGGCGGCCAAGGTCGTCGGTATCAAGTTCAAATTCGTCTGACATGTTCTTGCTCTTCCAGCGGGCGTTGCGCCCTGATCGTTGCCCAATGCGCGGGTTTGCCGCAGCGTTTGGCCTGTCTTACGTCAATTCTTGCCACCTGTATAGGGTAGCGGTTCGTGCGGGTTTGGGCAGATTTTGTGCATAACGGCGGAAATCCGCACCGATGGACGGGTTGAGGCGACCGTAAGACTAGTCGTGGACGATAGTATAGGTCCCCTCGCCCGCCAGAATGCCACGGAAACCGCCCGGCTCGTCCAGTGAAAAGACGATGATCGGCAAGTGGTTATCACGCGCCAACGCGATCGCGCTGGCATCCATCACGCCCAGGTGTTTTTGCAGCACTTCATCATATGTCACACGGTCATAGCGCACGGCATCATCGTGCTTGGCCGGGTCCTTGTCGTAAACGCCGTCAACCTTTGTACCCTTGAGAATGGCCTGACAGTTCATCTCGTTTGCGCGCAGGGTCGCGGCGGTGTCGGTGGTGAAATACGGGTTGCCTGTGCCAGCGGCAAAGATGCACACGCGCTTTTTCTCAAGGTGGCGCACGGCGCGGCGGCGGATGTAAGGCTCTGCCACCTCGTTCATTGTGATGGCCGAAATAACGCGCGTGTGGATGCCCAGTTCTTCAAGTGCGGATTGCATCGCCAGCGCGTTCATCACTGTGGCCAGCATGCCCATGTAGTCGGCCGTGGTCCGCTCCATTCCCTGCGCAGAGCCTTGCAGGCCGCGAAAGATGTTGCCGCCACCGATCACCATACAAATCTCGACGCCCATATCGTGCACCGTCTTGACCTCACGCGCGACGCGGGCAACGGTGGGCGGATGCAGACCAAACGATGTGTCGCCCATCAGCGCCTCACCGGAAATTTTCAGCATCACGCGTTTGTAAGCTGTGTTGTCGGCATCAGACATGGGCGGCCTCATAAATATGGGATGTGATTTCGGCGCAAAATGTCTGAAACCGTCCCGATGTTCAATGCGTGATCGGCAGGTGCCTGTCCCATTGGCAAAGCCCTGCCCCTTTACGCCCGTATGCCGGATGTGGGACATGCACGCGCATGATTGATATCCACGCCGATAAACCTGTCCTGATCGCGGGACCAACCGCCTCGGGCAAGTCGGCATTGGCGCTGCATATTGCGCAGCAGCAGGGTGGCATCATCGTCAACGCCGATGCGCTACAGGCCTATCAGGGCTGGCCGATCCTGTCGGCGCAACCTTCGGCGGAAGAGCAGCGATTAGCCCCGCATGCACTATATGGCGCGGTGGCCTATGATGGTGCTTTTGACTTGGGCGACTGGATCGCAGCGGTCACGCCTTATCTGACACAAGGAACACGCCCGATCATCGTGGGTGGCACAGGTCTGTTTCTATCGACCCTCACGAGCGGCCTGTCACCGATCCCGCCTATTCCCGACGACATCAGGCAAGCTGGTAATATCCGCGACTTGGCGGAAATGATTGCCGCGCTTGATCCGGAAACGCGTGACACGCTTGATCTGCACAACCGGATGCGGGTGCAGCGCGCGTGGGAGGTGCTGACACACACAGGTCACGGCATGGCGTATTGGCATGCCCTGCCCGCATCACCACTTTTGCCTGCTGAGAATGCCACGTGCATCGTGCTCGATGCCCCGAAAGACTGGCTCACGCCGCGCATCGCGCAGCGGTTCGATCTGATGATGGACATGGGGCTGTTAGACGAAGGGCGCGCCATGCGTCCTGTCTGGAACCCGCAACATGCGTCGTCCAAAACCATTGGTGCTGCCGATCTGATTGACCATCTGGATGGCAAAATATCGGCAAACGATCTGCGCGAAACCATCACGATCAAGACCCGCCAATACGCCAAACGACAGCGCACATGGTTCCGCAAGCGCATGGCCGACTGGCACAATTTGCCCATTTCATCCACCGATCTATCCACAGCTTTGCGGTTTTTGCCCTGAAATCGTCGTTGTTTGGTGGAAATCTTTGGTTAGCATTGCCGGACCTGCTGCTATGATCCGGAAGTTCCATGTCCCTTGCCACTGAACACCTTGCCACGCCGTTGTCTTTGACGGGGATCGCCTACAGCCAGCAAAACGGGCGCTGGCGGACAGAAGCCATGCGCAGCCATGCCACACCGCGCCTTATTCACATCACCAAGGGTCAGGGCCGGATCACTGTAGCTGGCCTGACGCGCGGATACGGGCCAAACAACCTGATCTTTATTCCGGCCCATGTCATGTACGGGTTCGAGGTTGGGCCAACCGTTGTCGGTCAAATCCTGACGATCCCTGCGGCGATGGCGCCCGAGTGGCCCGATACGCCGGTGCACATGCGTCTGCGCGATGTGACCCAGCAACAAGAGGCCAGCACCCTGTTCGAAGGGTTGGAGCGCGAGATCAAATCTAGCCGGAATGCCCATTCGCGTGCGGCGCATTATCACCTTGGCATCTTGTCGGTCTTCTTTGAACGGCAGCTTGAAGACCAGCCCGCCGATCCCAATGCACAGCGTGCCGAAACCAGCGCCGCGCGCCTTGTTGCGGCCTACAGCGATCTGATCGAACGCGATTACCGCAGCCAAAAAGGTGTTGCCGACTTCGCCGCAGAGCTAGGCGTGACACCCACCCATCTCACGCGCTGCTGCAAACAGTCCTGCGGCAAATCCGCCTTGGCGCTTTTGCGCAACCGTGTCCACTACGAGGCCTGCGTCATGCTGCGCGATACCCGCATCCCGGTGCGTGATATCGCATCGGCTTTGGGCTTCCGGTCCGCGGCCTATTTTACCCGCAGCTTTCAGGCACATGCGGGGCTGACCCCCAGCACATTTCGCAAACACGGCGCATGCGCTGCACGTCAGGGTTGACGCAAAGGCGCGGCTTGGCCCCCAAACCGCTTTGAATGCTGGCAGAAGTCGCATTTAGACAGTGCGAAATGTCGCATTTGGACCAAATAAGTCGAAACGATCCGTTGACCTTCAGTCAAAAAAAATGCGCAATGGCATGGCTGGGGAACAAAAAAGACTGCGCGGCAAAGACACGCGCCCGCCGACGCCACCTGTCGGACCCCCACACCAAAGATGTGTCTCAGGGAGAAACGAATGACGCAAATGATGAAAAACACGGTCCACCCGGCCGCCGAGATGTATGCCAAGGAGCATAAGGCAGGCCTAATGGATCGCCGCGAGTTTATGGCGCGCGCGACAGGTCTTGGCCTCACAGCCACCGCCGCCTACGCCATGATTGGTGCTACGCCAGCTGCTGCTGCAGGACACGCCCAGCAGGGCGGCACATGCCGCATGCAGATGGAAGTCCGCGCACTGAAGGATCCACGCACATACGACTGGACGCAGATCGCGTTCTACACAGCCGGTTGGCTGGAGTATCTCGTGCGCTACGACAGCGACGGTTCGTTCAACCCGTCCCTGCTGGAAAGCTGGGAAGTGAACGAAGACGCCACACAGTATACATTGAACGTCCGTCAGGGTGTGAAGTGGAACAACGGCGAAGATTTCACCGCCGAGGACGTGGCACGCAACATCACCGGCTGGTGTGACAAGAACGTTGAAGGCAACTCGATGGCGGGCCGTTTCGCCGTGCTGATCGACGAAGAGTCCGGCACAGCCATCGACGGCGCAATCGAGGTCACAGGTCCACACACCGTTGTGCTGAACCTGCCTGCCCCCGACATCACGCTGATCGCCGGTATGTCCGATTATCCTGCCGCAATCGTGCCTGCTGACTTCAACGCAGACACAATGCTGGAAAATCCAGTTGGTACAGGTCCTTACATGCCTGAATCGCTTGAAGTGGGCGTTAAGGGCGTGGTTGTGCGCAATCCTGACCACGAGTGGTGGGGCTATGCCGCTGGCGAAGGTGCCTACATCGACCGTTTCGAATTCATCGACTACGGCACAGACCCATCCGCTTGGGTGGCCGCTGCTGCAGCCGACGAAGTTGACATGACATACGAAACCGTTGGCGATTTCGTCGACGTATTTGAGTCAATCGGTTGGGAGCGTTCCGAAGTGGCATCAGCCGCAACGATCGTTATCCGTCCAAACCAGGAAGCCGAAGTCGATGGCATGAAGCCCTACGCCGACAAGCGTGTGCGTCAGGCGATTGCAATGGCCGTCAACAACGATGTGTGTCTTGAGCTTGGCTATGCTGGCCGTGGCGTCACCGCCCGTAACCAGCACGTTGGCCCGATGCACCCTGAGTGGGCTGACGTTCCGGCGATTGGCTACGATCCAGAGGCAGCACTCGCGCTGCTGACCGAAGCTGGCATGGCCGACTTCGAGATGGAAATCGTGTCGATTGACGATGACTGGCGCAAGAACACAACTGACGCGGTTGCCGCCCAGTTGCGTGACGCGGGCTTCAACGTGAAGCGGACAATCATCCCCGGTTCGACCTTCTGGAACGACTGGACGAAGTATCCGTTCTCGTCGACCAACTGGAACCACCGTCCGCTGGGCACACAGATCCTTGGTCTGGCCTATCGTTCGGGCGAGGCGTGGAACGAAGCTGCGTTCTCCAACGAACAGTTCGACACGCTGCTGGCTGGTGCCAACGCGGTTGCCGATGCCGATGCCCGTCGCGAGATCATGGCAGAGCTTCAGGCCATCATGACCGACGAAGGCGTCACCATTCAGCCATACTGGCGCACGGTTTACCGTCACGCCAAGCCGGGCTTTGTGGGCTGGGATATGCACATCGCATACCTGCCGCCGATCATGTCGATTGGTCTGGCTGCCTAAGCTGACATAAGAAAACGGGCCGTCCCATATCGGGGCGGCCCTTTTGCCAACGGCGCTACACAGGCGCCCACCAAGAATTACGCGGGCAATGATCCCGCGTGACCGGACCAACAGGGGCCACATATGGGACTGTTTATTCTGCGCCGACTAGGGGTCATGCTCCTGACGGCGCTCTGCCTGACATTTATCGTGTTCTGGCTGACCAACCTCACACCGAACCTTGAAAAACTGGCAAAAACGCAAGGTAACGCGCGGATGTCGGACGAGGCGGTGCTGACATTCCTTGGCAATCGCGGCTATGCACAGCCCCTGCCCGTCAAATACGGTCAATGGCTTGGCGTTTTGCCCGGCTACGTGATCGAAGGCGCGGACGGAGAGCTGCGCGCCCGTTGTGCGCCGGCCGGTGCCACCCCCGAAGATATCGAAAACGCACCCACTTTCTGCGGCGTGCTGCAAGGGCAATGGGGCTTTTCAACCGTATTCAAGAACGACGTGTCCGAGATCATCGCCACGCGCCTTGGCCTGACCGGAAAGCTGATGTTCTGGGTGCTGATGGTCATGGTCCCCGGCGCGCTGATCATCGGCGTGCTGGCTGGCATGCGGGAGGGGTCGCGCACCGACCGCTCCCTGTCCACCGTGTCGATCATCACCACCGCCACGCCCGAATATGTATCGGGTGTTGTGTTTATCGCGCTTTTTGCCACCTCCGCCTTCGGGATGCAGTATTTCAAAGGCACCGCCACGGCAGCGATGGATGACGCGAATTTCGAGAATTTCTTTCTGCCCGTCATCACCATCGCGCTTTACGGCATGGGCTACATCGCGCGCATGACCCGCGCGTCCATGACCGAGGTGATGACCGCGCAATATATCCGTACCGCCCGCCTCAAGGGTGTGTCGTTCCCCACAATCGTCATGCGCCACGCGCTGCGTAACGCGCTGATCGCCCCCTTCACTGTCATCATGCTGCAAATCCCGTGGCTGCTGAACGGCGTCGTGATCGTTGAGACCCTGTTCAACTACAAAGGTTTCGGCTGGGTGCTGGTGCAAGCTGCTGGCAACAACGACATCGAACTTCTTCTGGCCGTCTCGGTCGTTTCCGTCATCGTGGTTCTGATCACACAGCTGATTTCCGACATCGGCTATGTCTTCCTGAACCCCCGCATCCGCATTTCTTAAGGGAGAAATCACATGGACCCCTTAAACTGGACCGGCACGCTCGGCACCTTCCTCAACCCCGTTCTTGGTATCGCTGTCGCGGTGCTGGTCGTGGCGGTTATCTTGCAAATCATCGGCGCGTTTTTCGCCAAGGAAACCGCCATCGAGGTAAATCCTGATGGATCAATCGCCGTACGCGGCGGGATGCTTGGCGGGATCGAACGGATCGTGAAATTCGCATTTCTTGCGGTGCTCGCCATCATCCTGATCTATGTGGTCGCGGGCATTTTCACCCCGGTCGGCACCGTTGGCATCTTTGGTGCGATGGCAAAACAGTTCATCCCCGTCTGGATCGCCCTGATCGTGACTTATGCGCTTTCGATCAAGTTCAAGCGCAGCCTTGGCCTTTACGGCAAGCTGTTTGACAGCACTGTCGGCATGATCGGTTTTGGTCTTGTGATGTTCTGGGTCTTTACCGCGCTATTCACCGGCGTGTTTGATTTGATCGCCACGCATGACCCGCTGAGCCAGGTATCAGGCCTCAAAAACAAGTTGCCCGGTGTCGCAATGCCCGAGCAGGAAGACGGCGTTTATTCCTACTACCTGCTGGGTGGTGATAACCTTGCCCGCGATATCTTTAGCCGCATGGTGCATGGGTCTGTCATCGTTGTCGCGATCGCGCCACTGGCGACGGTCTTTGCCTTCATGGTCGGCATCACGCTGGGCTTGCCTGCGGGGTTTTACGGTGGTCGTCTGGATACGATCCTATCGTTCATCGCCAACCTGATCCTCGCGTTCCCCGTGATCCTGCTGTTCTACCTGCTGGTCACACCCGAGATCGTGGCAACCGGCATTCCGTCCTTCATGGCCGCCGTGTTGTTCGTCTTCCCGATCATCTTCTTCGGGGTGCTGCTCAACAGCCGCTACTACACGCAGCCGTCCAAGCGCACACCGATCCTGATCGTCGTGCTGGGTGTGCTGCTGGTACTCTACATGTCGATGATCAACCAAAAGGGCACTGTGATCGACATTCTGCCTGCGTGGCTTGATCTCTTTGACCTCGATATCCTTGTGGTGTTCGTTTCGGTCGTATTCGTCAACTCGCCCACAGTGTTCCGTATTGTCCGCGGTCTGGCACTTGATCTGCGCACCCGCGATTATGTCGCCGCCGCCCAGACCCGTGGTGAGGGCGCGTGGTACATCATGCTTTGGGAAATCCTGCCCAACGCACGTGGCCCGCTGATAGTCGATTTCTGTCTGCGGATTGGCTACACCACGATCCTGCTGGGCACCTTGGGCTTCTTTGGTCTGGGTCTGTCGTCGGAAAGCCCTGACTGGGGCACCACGATCAACGAAGGCCGCAAACTGTTGCTGATCTTTGTGCATCCTCCATTGCCGCCTGCCCTTGCCCTGCTGACGCTTGTGCTGGGTCTGAACCTACTGGCCGACGGCTTGCGTGAAGAAAGTTTGAGGGATTAAGGGGCGGCGCATGCCGCGCCCGGTGCGGGTAAACGATGCGCTTGCGCACCGTGGCCCCACACAGACGTAATCTGGGCGTTGTCCCACCTGACATAGGAAAAACAACATGAGTGACGAAAACTACGACGGCCCAATCCTCGAGATCGACAAGCTGTCGATTTCCTTCTTCACCCGCCTGCGCGAGATTCCCGCCGTGATGGATTTCTCGGCCAAGATCATGCCGGGCGAGGCACTTGGTGTTGTGGGAGAGTCCGGCTGCGGCAAATCCACTGTCGCCTTGGGCGTGATGCAGGATCTGGGCGTCAACGGCCGCATCGTCGGCGGCTCGATCAAGTTCAAGGGCGAGGAGATGAACACCATGTCGGCCGAACGCCTGCGCGACATCCGTGGCTCCCAAATTGCCATGATTTATCAGGAACCGATGGCGTCCCTGAACCCCGCAATGAAGATCGGGCGTCAGTTGGCCGAGGTGCCGATGATCCACGAGGGCGTGTCGGAAAAAGAGGCGATGGCCCGTGCGTTAGAAGTAGTGACAGACGTCAAACTGCCCGACCCCAAGCGCATCCTGTCCAGCTATCCACACCAGCTTTCGGGTGGTCAGCAACAGCGTATCGTCATCGCCATGGCGCTGATGTCCAAGCCATCACTGCTCATCCTTGATGAGCCGACAACCGCGCTTGACGTGACGGTTGAGGCGGCTGTGGTCGAACTCGTCAAAGACCTTGGCAAGAAATACGGCACGTCGATGCTGTTCATCAGCCACAACCTTGGTCTGGTGCTGGAAACCTGTGACCGCATCTGCGTGATGTATTCCGGCGAAGCGGTGGAACGCGGCAGCATCGAGGACGTGTTTGACGATATGCAGCACCCCTATACGCAGGCGCTGTTCCGGTCGATCCCGCTGCCGGGCGCCAACAAGAACGAACGCCCTCTGATCGCGATCCCCGGCAACTTCCCCTTGCCGCACGAACGCCCTGACGGGTGCAATTTCGGCCCGCGCTGCGATTACTTCGAGGCAGGCCGGTGTGACGCCCAGCCCATCCCGATGGAAAAGGTCCACGGCAATGACCGCCACGAGACCCGCTGCCTGCGTAACACCGAAATTGACTGGGCCGCCCCACCCGAGGTGGGTGCGCAAACCGAGAAACCCGCCCCCGGCCCTGTTGTTCTGAAAATGGACAACCTCAAAAAATACTACGAGGTGGCGGCGAACGCCCTGTTTGGCGGCGGTGACAAGAAGGTGGTGAAAGCCAACGAAACCCTATCGTTTGAAGCCCGCGAAAGCGAAACATTGGCCATCGTGGGCGAGTCCGGTTGCGGCAAATCTACCTTTGCCAAGGTCCTCATGGGGCTGGAGACAGCGACCGAAGGCGACATCCTGCTGGACAACCAGTCCATCGGAAACGTGCCCATCGAACAGCGGTCGACCAAGAACGTGGCCGACATCCAGATGGTGTTCCAGAACCCGTTTGATACGCTCAACCCGTCGATGACCGTGGGTCGCCAGATCATCCGCGCTTTGGAGATTTTCAAAGTCGGCAAGAACGAAGCAGAGCGCAAGAAACGCATGCTCGAACTGCTTGATCTGGTAAAACTGCCGCGCGAATTTGCGAACCGCATGCCGCGCCAGCTGTCCGGTGGTCAAAAACAGCGCGTCGGTATTGCCCGCGCCTTTGCCGGTGATGCGCGGATCGTTGTGGCTGATGAACCTGTCAGTGCCTTGGACGTATCTGTGCAGGCCGCAGTCACCGATCTGCTGATGGAAATTCAGCGCGAACATAAAACCACGCTGCTTTTCATCAGCCACGACCTGTCGATTGTCCGCTACCTGTCGGACCGCGTGATGGTCATGTATCTGGGCCATGTGGTTGAACTGGGCAGCACCGATCAGGTCTTTGCACCCCCCTATCACCCCTATACCGAGGCGTTGCTGTCCGCCGTGCCGATTGCCGATACGTCAGTGACAAAAAAGCACATCGTGCTGGAAGGCGACATTCCGTCGGCCATGAACCCGCCCAGCGGTTGCCCGTTCCAGACGCGGTGTCGCTGGAAGTCACAGGTGCCCGGCAACAAATGCGAGATTGAAGTGCCTGCGGTGCGTCACCTTGCAGACGGGCATCAGGTCAAGTGCCACCTGACCGATGCGCAGCTTGACGAGATGGAGCCTGTTATTCAGGTCGCCGCCGAATAGGAACCTATTGCGCCCCCGTGGATTGGTCTTGTGACCATATCGGGGGACGCCAGAATGCCAGACCGCAAGATGAACTGGGCCATGCCTGTCATGCGTGCAGGATATGCCGGACGCGGGCTGACGTATCTTGCGATCTCCGGCCTTTCGCTCTGGACGATCTGGCAGGGCGGCGATGCCCAAGGCACATCCGAGGCGCTCAAATCGCTTGAGACATCCTTTGGCGGCCAATTCGCGCTTTATATCATCGCGATCGGATTGCTGGCCTACATGGGCTGGCGCGTACTGGACGGTATCGCCGATCTGGAGGATTACGGGCGAGACGGGAAAGGTTTGATCGCGCGCGGCGGCATGGTCGTGACCGGCCTGCTTCATGGCGTCATCGGGATCGCGGCTTTTGCCATCACCGCGACATCAAGCGATGGCGAAGGCGGACCGTCGCGCATTCAGCAAGCCACCCGCATGGTGATGGAGATGCCACTGGGTGTCTGGGCCGTCGGAGCTGCGGGCGCCATAACCGTTGGTGCGGGCATCTACTATCTGCGCAAGGCGTGGACCCAATCGTATCGCGACAAACTGGAAGGCAACCACTTCACCACACACTGGTCGCCTGCCCTGCAAGCAGGCGTTGCCGCGCAGGGTCTGACGGTCGGAACCATTGGCGCGTTTCTGCTGTTCGCGGCCGTGCGCCACGATCCGTCGCAAGCCGGCGGCTTGGGCGAGATGTTTTCATGGCTGTCGGGCGAGCCTTATGGGCGCATCCTTGTGACGCTTTTGTGCATCGGCCTGCTGGGATTCGCTTTGTTTTTGTTTGTGAATGCACGCTACAGGATCGTCGACAAACTATCCGATCCTGACATCACCACCCTAAGCGCGAAACTGGGCTAGCCGCCCCAGATCACACGCACGTAATTCTGCGTCTCGCGGTAGGGCGGAATGCCACCGTATTGCTGCACTGCACCTGGCCCTGCGTTATAGGCCGCAAGCGCCAGTTCCCATGTTCCGAAGGTGTTGTATTGCGTGCGCAGATAGCGCGCGCCGCCTTCAAGGTTCTGGCGAATGTCGTGCGGGTTGACACCTAGCTGCTGCGCCGTTCCCGGCATCAGCTGCGCAAGTCCGATGGCACCTTTGACTGACAACGCATTGGTATTCCAGCCGCTTTCCTGTTGCACCAGCCGCAGGAACAAATCCTCTGGCACGTTGTGTTGGCGGGCGGCCGAGCGCGCCACATCCAGAAGCGGGCCGTTGTAGCGACCCGTATAGCGCTGAACAGCGGCAGGCGTGCCGGGCACTTCGACTCGTGGTGGTTGCAACCTGATCGAGTTCGAATATTGCGACGCAGCCCGCCCATCAAGCACCGACAGCTGGTTCTGGAAAAGGCTGGCGCGGGACCGCGTGGAAATGGTGTCGGCCCAAGACATATGGCCCGCAAAAATACCCGCGATCGTGACCGCGATTGCCAATCGTTTCATATCAGAAAACCTTTGCCCCGTTCCGTCACATCTCACCACACGCGCCAAACAATACCGATTTTGCGCCCTGACGCCACCCTCGGATGCGAAACCTTGCATTAACCATCCCGTGACACGGTGCGCCTAGTTGTGAGCGCCCCTTGGGTCTGTCACATATGAACATCAAGAATCGCAGCCACGCGCTGCCTGACATATCAGCGACGGGGGACCCGCAATGGCCGGATCAGTGAACAAAGTCATCCTTATCGGAAATCTGGGGCGCGACCCCGAAGTGCGCACGTTCCAGAACGGCGGCAAGGTGTGCAACCTGCGCATCGCCACGTCCGAGACGTGGAAAGACCGCAACTCGGGTGAACGCAAAGAGCGGACAGAGTGGCACGCTGTCGCGATCTTCTCGGAGCCGCTTGCCCGCGTGGCCGAGCAGTATCTGCGCAAAGGCTCCAAGGTCTATCTTGAGGGCCAGTTGGAGACACGCAAATGGCAGGACCAGTCCGGTCAGGACAAGTATTCGACAGAAGTTGTGCTGCGCCCCTATTCGTCGACGCTGACAATGCTGGACGGACGCGGTGACAACCAAGGCGGCGGTGGCGGCTATGGTGGTGACAGCGGCGGCTATGGCGGCGGTGGCGGTTATGACAGCGGTGGCGGCTACGACAGCGGCCCATCGGGTGGATCGTCGTCCGGCTCCGGCGGCGGCGGTGGGCGCTCTGACATGGATGACGAAATCCCGTTCTGATGCACCTGCGCGCGCTTGATACGGCTGATGGCCCTGACGCGCTTGCCCTTTACAACGAACTGACATTCGGGCCGCCAAGCACTGACCTGGCGGCCTATTTATTGGTCCTGAACCATCCCGGCACGACGATCATCGGGGTCGAAATTGATGACCGCATCCGCGCGATGGTCACCTTGCATATCCTGCCCAATGTCACGTGGGATGCGCGCCCCTATGCGCTGATCGAAAACGTCATTACGGCATCTGCCTATCGCGAACGCGGCATAGGCAAAGCTGTGATGCAGCACGCGGCACAGGTCGCGTGGGATCAGAACGCCTACAAGATTATGCTGCTAACTGGTGAAAAGCGCGGCGCGCAGGATTTCTACCGCGCCTGCGGTTTTGACAGCGAAGACAAGACCGCCATGGTCATGCGCCGCCCCTAGCCTTTGACGTCAAGCGCATCGCGCAGCACACGGCGCACCACGTCCAGATCAATGTCAGCCGTCACAAACGCATCGCCAATAGCCCGCGCCATGATGAAGTTGATCGTGCCGTCCGTCACTTTTTTGTCCTGTCCCATCAGATCAATCAGCGCATCGGCGTCAGGCAGATCACCCGGAATATCGGCCAGATCGACCTTCATGCCCATGTCACGCAGATGCGCCCGCACGCGGCTTGGATCTTCTTGCGAACACAGGCCTGATCTTGCCGACACCTCAAATGCAAGAGCACAGCCAATGGCGACCCCTTCCCCATGCACAAGGCGATCCGCGTCATATCCCGTCGCGGCCTCCAGCGCGTGGCAGAAGGTATGGCCCAAGTTGAGAAGCGCGCGGTCACCTGCTTCTTTTTCGTCGCGCATCACGATGTCGGCTTTCATTTGGCAGGACCGTTCCACGGCACGGACACGCGCCGCTGCATCGCCCTTGGCGATTTTGGGTCCTTCAACCTCAAGCCAGTCAAAAAATGCTGCATCCCCCAACAAACCGTATTTCACAACTTCGCCATAACCCGACAAGAAGTCACGATCGCTGAGTGTATCCAGCAATGCCGTATCGGCCAGCACCAGCGACGGCTGATGAAACGCTCCGATCAGATTTTTACCCTGCACCGAGTTGATGCCTGTCTTGCCGCCGACCGAGCTATCCACTTGCGCCAGCAATGACGTAGGCACCTGCACAAACCGGACACCGCGCCGCAGGATTGCAGCGGCAAAGCCCGCCAGATCACCGATCACACCACCGCCAAAGGCCACGACAACATCGCCACGCTCGACTTTTTGGGACAGCAGCCATTCGACAGATTGTTCCAGACAGGGCCACCCCTTGGTCTTTTCACCCGCAGGCAAGGTCAGCGCCTCGGACGTTAGGCCCGCTTGGGCCAGCGTGTGCTGCAACGCCTCAAGATGAAGCGCTGCGACATTCGCATCAGTGATAATTGCCACATGTTTGCGCCCGCCCATCGCGGCAATGCGCGTGCCAGCCTCTGCCAGCACGTCGCGCCCGATGATGATGTCATAGGCGCGTCCCGGCAGGCCTACGTGAACGGTTGCGGCAGTCATGTAACGTTACTCCAGAATATCGGGGCGCTGGTGCAAAACCTGCACAACAGCGTCGGTCGTCTCGTCGATGCTATAGCCCGTCGCCACGGGCACGCGCAGATCGGCCTTGGCATAGACCGGCACGCGGGCATCAAAAATCTCGGACAGGGTCTTGCGCGGATCGGCGGTGCGCAGCAACGGGCGGGTGTCTTTGTGGCGGACCCGTTCCCACAGCAGATCTAGCGGCGCATCAAGCCAGACCGCCACACCCTTGTCAGCGATACCGTCACGAATGCGCGGCGTCAGGAACGCCCCGCCGCCAGTTGACAGGATCGCAGGCGGGCCCGACATTAGCCTGTCGATCACCTCGGCCTCGCGTCTGCGGAAAAACGCCTCACCGTCATTGGCGAAAATCTCGGCGATGGTGGCGCTGGCCGCTTCCTCGATCGCCGCGTCACTGTCCAGAAACGGCACGCCCAATCGACCGGCGAGCGCGCGCCCGATCGCCGTCTTTCCCGACCCCATCATGCCAACCAGCACAACCGTCCGTTTGAGTTTTCCGTTCGCCGCCACGCCATTCCCCATCGTCTCATCCGCGCCAGAAATCGGCACGGGGCCGCTTAATCAAAAAATCTGCACCTTGATGGCGTGATCTTGCACGAAAGGCCATATATAACCGACACGAACAACGCGGCGATACAGCCGTGGGCGAGGCAAGAAGCAAGACGATTGGGGCAATGAATGTGGCGACTTATCAAACTGTTGGTGTTTTTGACGGCCTTGGCCGCCATCGGTCTGATCGGCTATGCCTATCTGGGGCCGATTTTCACGCCCGATGATTTTGCGCCACCGGTGGAACAGGTCGTCGAACCGATCGTTCTGGAAGCCAATTAAGGTGCGGCGGCTGGTGACATCTGTGCTGCTGTGCAGCTTGGCCGCCCTGCCCGCCACGGCGCAAACCGACCAGCCCCTGTCTGCAATTGACTGGCTGTCGCGCAGTGTGACAGCGCCTGTCGCCCCCACAACCGTGCAGCCGCCGCTGAACGAACCGCCTGTGACCGACAGTGCCAGCACGCCGCAAATCACCATGACACCGCTTGATGCGCCCTCACCCGATCCGGTTGGCCTGTTACCGCCGGATGTGACGGGTTTGCCCCGCAGTTTGTGGTCTGCCAGTGATGAGTCGATGGTGATAACGCTGGTGCAGGCCGAGCGGACAGACAGCCTGCCCGCAATTCAGGACTTCCTGATGACGCTGATGCTGGCCGAAGCCGATGCCCCCCTTGGTGCGGGCACCGACGGCGCGTTATTTGTCGCGCGGGTGGACAAGCTGCTGGATTACGGCGCGATTGAACAGGCGCAGGCGCTGTTGGAACAAACCGATATCGAAGAGCCGGAGCTGTTTCGCCGCTGGTTTGACGTGGCACTTTTGACCGGATCTGAAGATCGCGCCTGCGATGTAATGCAAGCCAACCCGCAGGTCGCCCCGACGTATGCGGCGCGCATTTTCTGTCTGGCCCGCAGCGGGGAATGGCCTGCCGCTGCACTCACCCTCAATACCCATCGCGCACTTGGCGATGTCAGCCCCGAGGAAGAGGCGCTATTGTCGCGGTTCCTTGATCCGGAACTTTACGAAGATGATGGCGCACTGCCACCGCCCAGCCGGATCAGCCCTTTGGTGTTCCGTATGCGCGAGGCGATTGGCGAGGGTCTCCCGACATCCAACCTGCCCCGCGCCTTTGCACATGCTGATCTGCGTGACACGGTGGGCTGGAAAAGCCAGTTGGAAGCGGCAGAGCGTCTGGTGCGGCATGGTGCGGCTGATCGTAATGTTCTGGCGGGCTTCTACCTTGCGCGAACGCCTTCGGCATCCGGCGGCGTCTGGGACAGGGTGGAAGCGATGCAACGGTTTGTCACCGCGCTTGACGCGCGCGATCCGGGCGCTGTGTCCGAAACCCTGCCTGCGGCATGGGACGCCGCACAACGTGCCCAGATTGAAGTGCCGTTTGCCGCGCTTTACAGCGCCCAGCTACAGGGATTGCCCCTATCAGAAGGGGCGCGCGACACGGCATTTACCATTGGCCTCCTGTCCGGCGACTACGAAACTGTGGCCTTAAACGCAGGCGAAGACAGTGACCCATTCCTTGTCGCACTGGCGCGGGGGTTTCCGGACGAAGTGGAAACAGCCGATGACACGCGCTTGGCCATTCAGGCGGCCTATGTGGATGCCACGCCGCCAGACGCGCTGACGACATTGGTGAATGATGGCAAATTGGGTGAAGCCTTGTTGCGCAATGTCGCGCTGTTTGACAGCGGTTTGTCAGGTGACACACGGGCCATTACGCAAGCGATTGCGCTTTTTCGCATGGTCGGGCTTGAGGATGTGGCCAGACGTGCCGCGCTCCAGTTCCTGCTGCTGGATCGCGCCGCATGACCAGCGCCGCCGATCAGCCCATGATGCACTGGGTGCAGGCTTTTCTTGAGGCGCAGGCCGCAGAACTGGATGCCGCCACAAACACCCAACTGGCCTATGCGAATGATCTGAAAGACTTTGCTGGCTGGCTTGGCCCGAAATCGGCGCATTTTGCTACCGCCACTCAGGACCATGTGGAGGGCTATCTCATTGATTGCGATGCGCAGGGCCTGTCGCGTTCCACCCGTGCGCGGCGACTTTCGGCGATTAAACAGCTTTACCGCTTTGCCTTTGAGGAAGGGTGGCGCAGCGATAATCCTGCTATCCGCATCAAAGGGCCGGGAAAGTCAAAGGCGCTTCCAAAAACGCTTTCGATTGAAGAGGTTGACCGACTGATTGCAGCGGCGGGCCAGCACAAACGCGACGGGCTGCGCAATGCCTGTCTGATGCAACTGCTGTATGCCACGGGCATGCGCGTGACCGAACTGGTGACTCTTCCGGTGTCTGCCGCCCGCGGCGATCCGCAAATGCTGCTGGTGCGCGGCAAGGGCGGCAAGGAACGTCTGGTGCCACTGTCACACACCGCGCGCGACGCTATGGCCGCCTATCTGATCAAGCGCGACGCGGATGAAGAATTGGCGCGCAAGGACGGTAAGCCCGCATCGCCCTATCTTTTCCCGTCGCGTAGCAAGGCCGGTCATCTGACCCGGCACAGGTTCTTTGGCATGATCAAGGAATTTGCCGGTCTGGGCGGCGTTAGCCCAGATAAGGTGACGCCCCACACGCTGCGCCATGCCTTTGCGACGCACCTTCTGGCAGGTGGTGCTGACCTGCGGGCGATCCAGACGATGCTGGGCCACGCGGATGTCGCCACCACGGAAATCTACACGCATGTCCTTGACGAAAGGCTGCATGATCTGGTGATGGAACATCATCCGCTTGCCAAAAAAGCTGCATCGGACGATCCTGCGACTTGAAGCGGGCGCACCTGATGCCACATAACAGCACAAACACAATAGAAAGAGCCCAATGGACACCGCCATCTTCGACGCCGCGTTTTGGATAACCGCAGGCGCCATCCTCGTTCTGCTTGTGCTGTCGGGGTGTTTTTCGGGGTCCGAAACCGCTTTGACAGCTGCGTCACGGGGCAAGCTGCGCTCGGCTGCGGATCGCGGCTCAAAGGGTGCCCAACACGCGCTTGATGTAACCGAAGACAATGAACGGCTGATCGGGTCTGTTCTGCTGGGCAACAACGTCGTGAACATTCTGGCCACATCGCTGGCCACGGCCCTCCTGACCAAAGTCTTTGGGCAAAACGGCGTTGCGGCAGCCACGCTGATTATGACGCTGTTGGTGCTGATCTTTGCCGAAGTGCTGCCCAAGACCTTTGCGATTACGAACCCCGAATTGGTGGCCTCTGCCGTGGCGCGACCCATCTCGATTGTGGTGCTGGTCTTTTCGCCCATCGTGAACGCGGTGCGGGTGCTTGTGCGCCTAATTCTGGGTCTTTTTGGCGTAAAAACCGATCCTGACAGTCACATTCTTGCCGTGCGCGAAGAGATTGCTGGCGCGCTTCAGCTGGGTCATTCCGAAGGCGTTGTCGAAAAAGAAGACCGTGACCGCATTCTGGGCGCGCTGGATCTGAACGAACGCATGGTCGAAGAGGTGATGCTGCATCGATCAAACATTGAAATGGTCGATGCCGCCCTGCCCCCGCAGGATATTCTGAGCCAGATTTTGCAAAGCCAGCACACGCGGCTTCCGGTTTACCGTGACGATCCAGAGAACATCGTTGGCGTGATCCATGCCAAAGACCTGCTGCGCGCGATCCACAAAGAACTCGCCGGAGCCACACCGGAGCCAAAAGCGCTGGCGGATTTCGACGTGCTTAGCGTCGCGATGGACCCGTATTTCGTGCCCGAAACAACCACGCTGGATGACCAGATGCGCGAGTTTCTGCGCCGTAAAGCGCATTTCGCGCTGGTGGTCGATGAATACGGTGCCTTGCAAGGCCTGTTGACGCTGGAAGATATCCTTGAGGAAATTGTCGGCGAGATTGCGGACGAATTTGACGAAGACGACGAGAACCTTGTCGAGGCAACCGATGATGGCGGCTATCTGGTGGAAGGCGTCATGACGCTGCGCGACCTGAACCGCAGTCACGACTGGAACCTGCCGGATGACGAGGCCAACACGGTGGCCGGTCTTGTGATCCACGAAGCGCAGATGATCCCCGTGCAGGGACAAGTATTCTCGTTCCATGGATTCCGCTTTGAAGTGGTCGAGAAGGAAGAAAACCGGATTGCGGTGCTGAAGATCAAGCCGCTTTAATCTGGATCATGTTTTGCGCCGCCTTTGGCGTCGCCAGAAGGGCCGCCAAAGGCGGCCCCTTTTTTTTGAGTATTTTTGGCAAAATGATACGAGAACATCCGCCCCAATGGTGCTGGTGTTGTGATGAACCTAACGCCCGCGGAAAAGCCCGCCGAGGATGCCACGTACAATGCGGCGGCCCGTTGTGCCTTTCAGCTCTTTCACCACCACGGATGTGATCGCATCGCCAAAGCCGCCGCCGGAGCGCTTCCGCCCGCTGGAGCGTGAGGTTGACCGTGACGTGGTGCTGCCGCCATCGTAGCGGCGACCGGCTTTGAATTCCCGTTCTTTTTCTTCAAGTGCGTCTTCGGCTGCCTCGGCGGCTTCTGCTTCTTTTGCGGCTTTTTCGGCGCGTGCGGCCAACATTTCGGCAGCGCTTTCGCGATCCAGCGTGGCGTCGTATTTGCCAGCCATGGACGAGGCATCCATCACAGCTTTGCGTTCGGCCAAGGTGATCGGACCCAGCTGCGATGATGGCGGGCGGATCAACGTGCGCTCTACAACGCCGGGGATGCCTTTGTGATCGAGCATCGACGTCACGGCCTCACCGGTGCCGACCTGCTGGATCGCCTCGCCGGTATCAAAGGCGGGATTGTCGCGATAGGTTTGAGCGGCCAGTTTCAGTTCTTTGCGGTCTTTGGCCGTAAACGCGCGCAATGCGTGCTGGATGCGATTGCCCAATTGGGACAGCACATCATCGGGCACATCCGCAGGGTTTTGCGTGATGAAATAAACGCCCACACCTTTGGACCGGATCAGCCGCGCGACCTGTTCGACCTTGTCCACCAGCGCCTTGGGTGCGCCATCAAACAGCAAGTGGGCCTCGTCGAAGAAGAACACCAGCTTGGGTTTGTCGGGATTGCCGACCTCTGGCAGTTCCTCGAATAGCTCGGACAGAAGCCACAACAGGAATGTCGCATAAAGGCGTGGACTGCCCATCAGCTGATCGGCGGCAAGGATGTTGATCATGCCCCGCCCGTCGTCACCGCGCCGCATCATGTCGGCCAGTTCCAGCGCCGGTTCACCGAAAAGAGATACGCCGCCCTGATTTTCCAGCGTCAGAAGGGACCGTTGGATCGCCCCCACAGAGGATGTGGACACATTGCCATACCGCAAGGACAGGTCTTTGGCATTCTGCCCGACCCAGACCAGCAATGCCTGAAGGTCTTTGAGATCAAGAAGCGGCAGGCCCTCTTCGTCAGCAGCGCGGAAGGCGACGTTCATTACCCCTTCCTGCACATCCGTCAGTTCCAGCAGACGCGACAGTAAAAGCGGCCCCATTTCAGCAACGGTTGCGCGGATCGGGTGACCCTGTGCGCCAAACAGGTCCCAAAAGGTGACAGGGAATTTATCATAAACCAGATCAAGGCCGATGGTCTGCGCGCGCGACATAAACGGTTCGTGCAGTTTGAAATCGGGCGATCCTGACTTGGCCAGGCCGGACAGATCGCCTTTCACGTCAGACAGGAACACCGGCACGCCGTTGGCAGAAAACCCTTCGGCCAGAATTTGCAGCGTGACGGTTTTACCCGTGCCCGTGGCCCCCGCGATCAGGCCGTGACGGTTGGCCTTGTCCAGCAAAAGCGCTTGCGGGCTGGCATAGTTTTCACCGCCACCACCGATAAAGATACTGTCTGACATTCCCGATCCCTTTTTACCGCCCGATGGGGCGTTTTGTAGCAAAATACATTCTTAACAACTCTGCGCTAGTCTAAAGGCCGTTGCGGTGTGCAAGTTGCACTTGCGCATCCGACTGACTTCCTCCCTGTCAGACTGGCCGTGCCTTCGGGCACGGCTCTTTTTCTGTCTCGCGACGTGAAAGGTGGCGGTTAACCCATTCATATTATTGCAAAAAGAAACCACCAAAAAAGTGATGCGTTCGCTGTTGACGTCCCGTGATGCGTTTCGTAACGTCAGCGCAATTAGTCGGCCAAGTCCGACAGGGAGAACCAGAAAAGGGTCCTGCAACCGCAGGGCTCTTTTTTGTTTCGGGCGTCCGGCAAGCGGTTTTCGCGTGCCTTCGCAAATGCGCCGTTCCTTGCCGACCAGTGCGACTTTCGGACTGACACGCCCCGCGCTGCATGGTAAAGCGCTGCAAACAGGACAAAATGGATTGTGAAATGCTTCATACGACAAAGCCACTGATGCTCGCTTTGCTGCTTGCGACCGCTGGCACCGCCTTCGCGCAGGAAACCACGACAGAGCCTGAGACGGACACCACAACGCAAGACGCCGCAACCGATGACACGGCCACCGATGATACGGCCGAAGAAGCCGAAGAAGTCGGCGGTGACCTGTCGATGGGGTCACCGATTGACCAAACCGTTGCTGCCGAGGCTGGTCAGCTTCAGGTCGGGCAACCTTATATCCGCGAAGAATTTGGCGACTGGGCGTTGCGCTGCCTGAAGGCCGAAGAGGGTCAGAACGACCCTTGCCAGCTTTATCAGTTGCTGCTGGACGAAAACCAGAACCCTGTGGCCGAGATCAGCATGTTCCCGTTGCCCCCCGGTGGCCGCGCCGCCGCTGGTGCGACAATCGTCGCCCCTCTGGAGACACTGCTGACCCAGCAGTTGACCTTGCAAGTTGATGGGGGTGAGGCGCGCCGTTATCCCTTTACCTTCTGCAACACCGCCGGTTGCGTATCACGCGTTGGTTTCACAGAGCAGGAAGTGAACCTGTTCAAGCGCGGCAATCAGGCCACCGTCCGCATGGTGCCCGCCGCATCGCCCGAAGAAGAGGTGATCGTCACGATCTCGCTGACAGGCTTTACTGCCGGATTTGACAACTCGGCGGCGCAAGAGGGTCAGTAGAGCCCCCTGTCATTCATCGTTTCAAAGGGCTGCGCACCGCGCGGCCCTTTTTCGTTGTATTGGACTATGCGTGCTTTTGTAGCGCCATGACGGCATTCAATCCGCCAAAAGCAAAAGCGTTTGAGAGCGCGACATCGACGCTGGCCTCGCGCGCAGTGTTGGGCACCACGTCCAACGCACACTCAGGATCAGGTTCCTCATAGCCGATGGTCGGGGCGACAACGCCGTCGCGCACGGCCATGATACAGGCCAGTAGTTCCACCGCCCCTGTGCCGCCGATCAAATGGCCATGCATTGATTTGGTGCTGGAGATCATCAGCTTGTCAGCATGGGCGCCAAAAACATCAGCCACAGCCGCACATTCGGTCTTGTCATTGGCCGCCGTGCCTGTCCCGTGCGCGTTGATGTAGCCAACCGCATCCTTGGCGAATTTGGCATCCGTCAGCGCACCTGCGATCGCCCGCGCGGCACCCTGCTTGGACGGCATCACAATATCCGAGGCGTCGGACGACATGGCAAAGCCTACAACTTCGCACAGGATATCGGCGCCCCGCGCATGCGCATGCTCCATATCCTCGAACACGAAAACGCCAGCGCCTTCGCCCTGCACCATGCCGTTGCGGGTGGCCGAAAACGGGCGGCAGGCATCGCGCGACATCACGCGAAGACCTTCCCAGGCTTTGATCCCGCCAAAGCACAACATGCTTTCGGACCCGCCCGTGACCATCACAGTCGCCATGCCGGAGCGGACCATGTTGAACGCCTGACCCATCGCGTGATTGGACGAGGCGCACGCCGTCGCCACGGTGAAGGACGGACCACGCAGGTTCCATTCCATGCTCACCTGACTGACGGCGGCATTGTTCATCAGCTTTGGCACGATGAAGGGGTGCACGCGGTTTTTGCCCTCTTCATAGACAACGCGGTAGTTTTCATCCTGCGTATTCAGACCACCACCGGACGTGCCAAGGACAACACCGGACCGATCCGCCAACGCGCCGTTAAACGAAAGCCCCGCCTGCCCGATCGCTTCGCGCGCGGCCAAAAGCGTGAATTGCGTAAAACGGTCATAAAGCGAAATTTGCTGGCGATTGAAATGCGCGGCCTCATCGTAGTTTTTGACCTGCGCGCCGATCTGGATGGTGAGCCTGTCCGCATCGCGAATGTCCAGCGGGCCGATCCCGCACACGCCATTTTGCATCGCAGCCAATGTCGTTGGCACATCGTGACCCAGCGGATTAATCGTGCCCGCGCCGGTAATCACCACACGGGGCATCCTATTTCTGCTCCGCAATCAGCTTTTCAACGGCAGCGACAATGCTGGCCACGGTCGAGATATCAAAATCGCTCTCGCCGGGGTCATTGGCATTAAACGGGACGTTGATGTCGAACGTCTCTTCGATGGCGAAAATGCTTTCAACCAGACCCAGACTGTCGATGCCCAAATCCGCGGGCGTATCGTCCAGCTTGATATCCGACGGCTCCAACAGCGCCTGCTCGGCGATGATCGCGATGACCTGATCCTGAACGCTCATGTGACATATCTCCGGCTGTCGATTGCGCCTGATCTAGTCATTCCGGGTGGATTTTGAAACCGCTTTGTGGGGTCTGGCCGCCTGACGCAACTGTCGCTGCTGCGCGCGGTACTGCAACATCGGCACGGCAGGATAGCCCATGACAAAGCTGCCGGATGGTATATCGCCCAATGCAATGGCAGCACCGCCAAGCACAACATCGGACCCGATTTTGATATTGTCAGCCGCGCCGGATTTGCCGCCCATGACCACACGATCACCAATGACTGTCGATCCGGCAACCGCTGCCTGCGCGCAGAGCAGGCAATCCTCGCCCACGATGACATTATGACCGACCTGAACCAAATTATCGATCTTGGTGCCGCGCCCGACCTGTGTCGCCCTGATGGTTCCGGCGTCGACTGTGCTGTTGGCACCTACCTCCACGTCATCCGCGATGATGACGCCGCCAAGCGAATGGATACGGTGCAGCGTGCCATCCATCGGCTGAAACGGTGTCTTTCCCAATGTGCGCAGTCCGGTTTCGGGATGTGATGGTGTTGCGGTGACGAAGGAAAAGCCGTCTGCGCCGATCACCACATTCGGATGCAGGATCACCCCGTCCCCCAGCGTGACATTGTGCGAAATGCGCACGCCAGAGCGCAGTGAGCACCCTGCCCCGATCACACTGCCCGCCGCGACACTGGCATGACTGTCGATCCGCGTGCCATCGCCAATAGATGCACCCGCGCCAATACTGACGAAAGCACCAATAAAGACACCGTCACCGATCACGGCGTCCGGTGCCACGTCCGCCAAAGGGTGAATACCATCAGCTGTTTCGTTGCGGTCAAAGGCTTGCGTCAGCCCCGCCATGGCCAAACGCGGGCGGGACACCACGATAGCAGCATCAAGCCCCAGCGCTTTCCAATCCGCATCAGCCCAGACCACCGCAGCTTTTACGGCTGTATTGGCGGCAAGCGCCTCGCCATAGCGTGGGGACATGGCAAGGGCCAGATCATCAGGCCCCGCTGCTGCCGGTTCGGTAAGACCAGCCACGACAATCGCGCCGTTGCCATGCACTGTGGCCCCAAGGTGGGCCGCAATTTCACTGATACTGATCATGGCTCCGCCTCGCCTTATATGAGGCGTCCAGACCTAGCCCTGAAACGCGCGCAGAGCCACCCCTTCGGACGACAGTGCGTTCCAGATGCGGCGGTCGCGATCATAGATGTCGCGGCGGAACTGGATCTGTCCATCAACGTCCGTGAATGCCGTGCGGTAAACGATATGCACCGGCACCTGCACTTCAAGGTTCACGCGGCTTTCGGCCCCTGTGCGCAAGCGCGACTGAAAGAACCCGACCGGATCAGCGGTCTGCGCGGCCAGCAGGTGGTAGGCGAAATCAAACGGATCATTCAGGCGAATACAACCGTGTGAATAGGCCCGCACCTCACGACCAAACAGACTTTTGGCAGGTGTATCGTGGAGGTAGATATTGTAGCGGTTCGGGAACATGAACTTCACCAGACCCAGCGCATTACGGCTGGATGGCGGTTGGCGCATCGAGAACGGGAAGTTGCTGGCATTATAGCGATTGAAGTTGATGCTGTTGCGGCTCACCACTTGCCCACGGCTGTTGATGATCTGCAAATGCCCAGCTGCACCACGATTGCGCTGCATTTGCGGCAGATACTCACGGGTCGTGATCGAGCGTGGCACATACCAGCTTGGGTTGATGACCATATGTTCCATGATGTCAGAGAATTCGGGGCTTTGACGGTCCGCGTCACGCGCCCCGATGACAGAGCGGGTCGAGAAAGTTGTGCGATCAAAATCAACGACATTGGCAGTAAAGTCAGTCAGGTTCACCCATACATGACGGTCGCCGCGTTCCATATTGGTCCAGCGTTCACGCTCCATCGCAACGATGACCGACTGTAGACGCTTTTCCATCGGAATATTGATCTGCGCCAAGGTGCCCTCGCCCACGGTGCCGTCAACATCAAGCCCGTGATTGCGCTGGAACTCTTCCACCGCGGCTTTCATCGTCGCGTCGAATGTCTGGGTCGCGGTCCGTTCAAGATAGCCCATTGCGATCAGGCGATTGCGCAAGGCAACCACCGCCGCACCGGACGCTCCAACCTCAAGGCGTCCGGCTGGCACAGATTGACCCCAGCCGCCTTCTGTCAGTTGCTGTTCCATCTCCAGCTTTTGACGCATGAGGCGCGTGTATTCAGGGCTGCTGGGCGGCAGAGCACGCAGGAAAGTCGCGGCATTTGTGTTCAAAAGACCATTCAGCAAGTCCAGCCGGTCGCGCAGCGGCACTTCACGCACGATCAGTGGGACAACAGATTTCGGACGCAACACTCCTGTTTGCACATCGCGGGCATATTGCAGGAACAGGCGGCTAAGCTCGACTTCCATCGCGCCCTGCTCTGCGGGGGTCCGTGCGGCCTGAATGCGGGCAATCAGCGCGTTGGTGTCATAACGGTCCGATGGCAGGCCGTGATCACTGGCACCGGCAAATGCCCCCAACAGGGCGTTTCGGCGGTCGGCGTCTTCGGCGTGCGACCAGATCCCTTCAAAGCTTCGGGCGCGGTAGAACGCGGCCAGATCATCATCGCGGGCGGCAGCCTCGGCGACGGCCTGACGAAAGGCTGTGACCTGCGCGGCAGCCGATTGCGGCACGCTGAGCAAAGCAAAAACAAACAAAGACATTGCAGCAAAAAGGTTTTGCACCACAAAGCGACGCGAAAACTGCATCAGGGTCATCTCGAACTTTCCTCCACGTTCAGACAGAATCACAATCCAGCCGGGAGGAGCCAACGTCCATTCACAATAGACGTGATCGCACGCGAAACAGACCGCTGTTGCCCGAAAACCCTTTTTGTTCCGAAAAGTTCCACGAATTTGATGAAAATCTGCGCAGATTCTCGCCGACCAATGCTACGTTAACCCTAAGGGGCGTAAACAAGCCTTGGTCAGCGATTCGTCATGTGGCATATACGTGGCGAGCATCTGGGGGACAGATGGCAACCGGCGATATGAAATCGCCACAAGATCGAGCGACGGGACAGGCGCAGTTAACATGACGAAAGCAAACTCCTCGGGGATGACCCGGCGTGGTGTGCTGGCTGCATTCGCAGCTACAGCAGTTACCGCAGCACCTACATTCGCAAACGCAGCAGGTTTTCTCCGGGGTGGTGGCGATGTCCGCCGCATCCGGATGTATTCAGGCCGCACAGGCGAACGACTTGATACAATCTACTGGATCGAAGGGCAGTACATCGCGGAAGCAATTCGCGAAGTGAACCTGTTCATGCGCGACTGGCGCACGGGCGGCGCGATCCAGATGGACACACGCACCGTTGATATTATGGCCGCGTCCTTGCGCCTGATGGATGTCAACGAACCCTACATGCTGTTGTCCGGCTACCGGTCACCGGAAACCAACGCAATGTTGCGCAGCCGGTCCTCCGGCGTGGCGCGGCGGTCGTTGCACATGGTCGGTCAGGCCGCAGACCTGCGTCTGCAAAGCCGTTCAACCGCGCAGATGGCACGTGCCGCACAATCCTGCCGCGCTGGCGGTGTGGGGCGTTATTCCGGCTCCAACTTTGTGCACATGGATTGTGGTCCGGTCCGGTCCTGGGGTGGTTAAACACCAACGTCCACTAATACGGATCATACGATCTGATTGTTTCGAACGGCGCTGTAATGGCGCCGTTTTTTATTGCGAGCACCCTTTCACGCCCGCGTGATCACTGGCAAAATCCACGGGAACCCTGCAAATCGGTGCCCCCATGCCGCTGACCTCTGATCGCCCGGCTTTGATCCGCCTGACCGACGCCCGCTACGGTGACGGGATCGGCACGCCTTTTGGCGGTGTTGATCCGGTGATCATCTCAAACGGGCTGTTCGATCAGGACGGCGACATGCCCAACAGTGCGGGGCTAAGCAATTTGTTCGTCGCGTGGGGCCAGTTCATGGACCACGACCTTAGCCTGTCACCAGAAAATCATGCCGAGACGATTGCAGCGCCGGGTCTTGTTGCGCCGCTGGAACGCTCCGAAGTGGCAGATGGCACAGGGATCGACAGCGCGCGCCTGCCCGTAAATGCGATCACTTGGCAAATTGACGGCAGCCAGATTTATGGCAGTACCGACAGCCGGACCGACGATCTGAGGGCGTTCGAAGACGGCAAAATGCGTATGGCTTCGGATGCCACGTCCGACAAAGGGCTCATGCCAGACGCGGCCCCCGACACGTTTATGGCGGGCGACATATCATCAGATGATCCGGTTTTCTTGGCGGGTGATGTGCGCGCCAACGAGAACCCCGCGCTAAGTTCGGTGCACACGCTGATGGTGCGTGACCACAATTATTGGGCCGCACGTCTGGCAGAAGAGCATCCGGCATGGAACGACGACCAGCTGTTTGAGGGAGCGCGGCAGATCGTCGAATATACGCTGCAAAAAGTCACCTATGATGAATGGCTCCCCCATCTGATTGGTGACGCGGCCGGCCCGGATACTGGCTTTGATCCAACCGTCGACGGTCAGATCGCTGTCGAGTTTTCAACAGCGGCGTTTCGTTTCGGGCACACGATGGTGTCCAGCACGCTTGAGCGGCAAAACGAGGACGGCACCACCGCAGAGGGTGGTGATCTGGACATCAGAAACGCCTTCTTTAACCCTGATATCATTAAGGATTATGGCATCGATGCCATCTTGCGCGGACAAGCGTCCAGCGACGCGCAAGAGCTTGATACCAAGGTCATTGACGATCTGAATTTCTTTCTGCAAACGCCAGGCGGTCTGTCGGGCTTTAGTCTGGTGGGGCTTAACCTGTTGCGCGGGCAGGATCATGGCTTGCAATCTTATGTGGATACACGCGCCGCGTTGATTGGGGACATTGATCCGGCCACGCTGGACCCGACCGATTTCAGCATTATCAGCAGTGATCCCGCGCAGCAGGCCGCGCTGGCTGCGGTCTATCCCACGGTGCATGACGTTGATCTGTGGGTTGGCGGTCTTGCCGAGGATCCGATTGACGGCACCCAGTTCGGCCAGACCTTTACCCTGATCGTAGGCGACCAGTTCGCCCGCACGCGCGCGGCGGATGACACCTTTGGCGATCTTGATCCGGCCTTGGGCGATGCGATCATTGCAGAGGTGCGCGACACCAGTCTGCAAAAGGTCATTTTGCGCAACACCGACATCGACACGCTGCAAGAAGATCCGTTCCTGACGATGCAGCGTGGCCTGACGGACATCTACGATGTTGCCGGCACGCCGGACGACGACACTATTGATCTTGTCGCCTTGAATATCACTGGCGCTGTCACGACTGGCGCAGGCGATGACACGGTGACGGTGACGGGCGGCACAACGGTCAGGGGCGATGTGGCACTTGGATTGGGGTCGGACAGTTTTACCCAAACCAGCGGCAGTATCGACGGGTCACTTTACACCGGACACAGCGCGCACGACGGCGGCGACATCGTCACCATCGGCGGCACCGCGCGGGTGGTCGGCGGCATCTATACCAGCGGTGGTGCGGACACGATCACGCTTGATGGCGGGGCCGAAGTGATCGGCACGATCTATACCGGCATGGACGACGACACCGTCACAATCGGATCACGTGTGACCGCAAGCGGGATCGTCACGCAAACGGGTAGCGACAAGATCAATCTGTCTTACGGGGCGGACGTCGGCAAAATCGACGGTGGCGAGGACGCAGATGGCAGCGACTTTGACGTGCTGTGTGTCACGGGCGGGCCGTTTCGTGTGGACTACGCCTTTGGTGATCCCTTCAGTGAACGGGGCGACGTTGTCTTTCTGGACAGCAACGGCCAAGACATCGGCCGCGTCGCATTTCGCAATATTGAAAGCGTCACCTGCTTTACACCCGGCACACGCCTGATCACCGCAACAGGCACAGCGCGGATTGAAGACATATCTGTTGGTGACAAGATTTACACGCTCGACAACGGGCTTCAGCCAGTGCGCTGGATCGGACGCACGCGGGTGCCTGCGCAAGGCCCCTTCGCCCCGATTCATTTTGCGGCTGGCGCGTTCGGGAATATCCGCCCCATGTCGGTGTCACCACAGCACCGCATGATGGTGTCTGACTGGCGTTGTGACATGATCTGTGGCGCGGATGAGGTGCTGATCCCTGCCAAACATCTGGTCAACAACCAGACGATTTGGGTGCAGGAAGGCGGGATGGTTGACTACATCCATATCCTGTTTGACGACCACCAGATTGTGCTAGCCGATGGTATCCCGTCCGAAAGCTTTCACCCCGGCCGGACGGGTCTTGGCGCCATGTCCGAAGATACGCGCGCCGAAATCCTTGCCCTGTTCCCACAGCTTGCCCGCGATCTCGACAGCTTTGGCCCCGCCGCGCGCTATACGGTCAAACCGCATGAGGCCCGCCTGATCAATCGTCTGACCTGACGGGCGCTTTTTGCGGGTTAGACCAGTTCCATATCGTTCAAAAGTTGACCGGTTGTGGTGTTGAACACGGTCAGGCTGCCATCCGAACCGAAATCAAACACAACATCATTGCCCTTGTTCGTCGCATATTCAGCAAGGAATGCGGCGTTGGTTGCGGCGCCTGAAAAGTTGTCGAACTGGATCAGGTCGATGTTGTTTTCAAAGTCCATGACAAGGTCATCGCCCTCACCGCGGTCAAAGTGGAACGTATCGGCATCGGCACCGCCAAACAGCCGGTCCGTGCCCGCGCCACCATCGAAATAGTCGCTGCCTGCGCCACCATCGAGCTTGTCATCGCCGCTGCGGCCATACAGCTTGTCATCGCCACCGAAGCCGAACAGCGCATTGCGACCGTCGGACCCGATCAACGTATCACCGCCGCCGTTCGTGCCACCTGCATGTTCGATATTGGTGAACGTGTCGTTGGATGCGGCATTGAATGTGCCGCCGCCCGTCGTGGTTTCGAACTTCAGATCAAGCCGCACGAAGCTGTTAAAGCTGTAGTAGGACAGATAGTCCTGACCTTCGCCGCCGTCATAATTGTTCTGGCCGCCCCCGGCGCGGATGGAATCGTTACCAGCACCCGTTTCAATGTCATCGTCACCGCCGCCATCGTAAACACGCTCGCGACCTGATCCGCCAAACAGCGCATCGTCACCATCCCCAAGGTAGATCGCCGATCCATCTGTCAGGATACCGTCTTCACCGAAATACACATCGTCGCCAGCCCCTAGAACGATGTCACCGCTGATGATCCCGTGGTTATTCACCAAAGTTTCACCTGAGACTGACTCGACCAGACCATCGTCGATTGACGCGTCACCATTGCCGGCAGTGTCGGTGATTGCCAGCTTGCGTCCGGACACCTCATTAAGATCGGCCAGAATTGTCCCGTAATTGTTGATCGTTGTAACGGTCCCGTCCAGCATGCCGTCATAGATAGAAACAGCCGCTGAAAGTCCGTTCATTAACTGGTCGCCACCACCCTGCACGACGGCACCTTCAACAATGTGTAGCGAGTCTTCCGCTCCTAACATGGCGATCCCGGTGTCCCCGGCGACGATTGATCCGGACACCCTCACGACGCCGATGCCGTCATAGGTAAAGACCTCAAGCCCATTAAGTCCGGCGAAAATCTGACCATCTACGATGACGTTTGTATCACCTAACTGGTTTTCCGCCCGCACCCCGTTGCTATTGCTGATAAGTGTGCCACCCATCTGAACTGCATTCTGGCTATCTGTTGCAGCGTCGCTGAATGACACAATCGTGCCGTTCACATCCCCGTCGCCTGCGTAAACCATGCTGGAACCCACCATAACGATATCACCGTCGATAAGGCCGGAATTCAGAACCTCTGTCGTGGCAGATCCGATGTTGAGATAACCCAGAATGGTGCCCGCGTTACTGATGTAGGTCTCAACCGCCGTGCTCGAGATCGCGCCGCTGTTAAACCCGTCAATTGTGCCGGTGTTCACGATATGAAATTCGGCCCCATTGAGATTCTGGATTGTCTGCAAACTGCCTGCGATGTCAGGCTGAACGCTGGATATCAGGCCAGTGTTATGAATTTCACGGATGTCATTCCCGCCGGCTGCAGCCAAAAATCGTATCGCTCCGAGTTGGCCATCCGACAAGCTACTCAGTGTGCCATTATTCACGACCGAGATTTCACCGCCCCCAGACATCACGGCATTGCCGCCAGCCACAATTGATCCATCGTTTACGATTTTGTTATTCGTGCCTTCCTTTAAAAGAATCCCGAAATCGTTGGCTTGAACGGTCCCCGTGCCCCCCACATGGATGTTGATGTCAAACACGTTCGTCGCCGTTTGAAACAAGTCGATCCCGATCAAGCCGAACAGACCGCCATTTACGGTGATCGCAACATTGCTCGGCATAGGGGTGCCTGCGGCAGTTTCCAACGCATTTGTCTGGGACGTGATATTGGCTCCGCCGAGCACGTATATGATATCGCCGTTTTCAACCGTTACCGGAGTGGATTGGCTTGTGGTGATATAATCAATTGGCATCTTGGGACCTCGTGAATGCAAACGTGATAGAAAGTTGGTGTCGTATTTTGGTCAGGGCATGAAAGCGGTTGCCCTCGGATGACTTTCGGCCTGCAAGCGCGCGCAATGCGGAGTATCCGCGCTTATGGGAATTTGAGCAGGCGAAAAATGAGCCCCTCCCGTTTGGTCGGTGCGAAATGAAATAATTGTTAACGAATAGACAGCGCTGCACGGCGCAAGTCAACGCTGGCGGACAGGTGTCATGGATTGGAAGTGGCGGTCCGTAGAGGATTCGAACCTCTGGCCTCTGCCTTCGGAGGGCAGCGCTCTATCCAGCTGAGCTAACGGACCGGCTTGTGGCAGGCTATACCGCCCGCCTGCCCGCCTCGCAACATCAATGTCGCGGCTTCAGGCAAACAGATCGTGGCAAAGTTCCAGCGCGTCGACCAGCACATCCACCTCATCGATGGTGTTATACATCCCGAATGACGCGCGGCAGGTCGCGTTCACGCCCATATGCTCCATCAATGGCATGGCGCAGTGGGTGCCTGCCCGAACCGCGACGCCTTTTTTATCCAGCACGGTCGAGATGTCATGCGCATGGGCAGCACCGTCGATCTGGAACGAGAAGATCGCGCCCTTGTTCGCCGCATTGCCCTGCACTGTGACCCAGTTCAGCCCGTGCAGCTTTTCCTCGGCGTAGTCCTTGATCGTAGCCTCATGGGCGGCAATCGCATCCATGCCCACATTCATCATATAGTTCAGCGACACGCCCAGCCCGATGGTTTGCACAATGCCCGGTGTACCCGCTTCGAACTTCATCGGCGCGCTGTTGTAGGTTACCGTATCGCGGCCAACCTCGCGGATCATGTCACCGCCACCAAGAAAGGGGCGCATCTCGGCCATCCGGTCAGGCGCCACATAGATCGCGCCCGACCCGCTTGGCCCGTACAGCTTGTGGCCCGTGATCGCGAAGAAGTCACAACCCAGATCCTGCACATCCACCGGCATGTGCACGGCAGATTGCGAACCGTCGACCAGTACCGGCACACCCTTGTCGCGGGCCGCCTTGGTGATGGTCTTGATGTCGACAACCGTGCCAAGCACATTGGACATATGGGTGATGGCAATCAGCTTAGTCTTTGGTGTGATCGCATCGATCACGGCCTGCGGGTCCAGATCGCCGTTGGCATTCACATCGACCCATTTGATCACCACACCCTGCCGTTCGCGCAGGAAATGCCACGGCACGATGTTGGCGTGATGCTCCATGATCGACAGGATAATCTCGTCACCTGCTTCCATGCGTGGCGCGGCCCAGCCATAGGCCACCATGTTGATGCCTTCGGTGGTGCCGGAATTGAGGATGATATCATCCTCGGACGGGGCATTCAGAAACCGTGCAATGGTGCCGCGCACGCTTTCGTATTTGTCGGTGGCCAGATTGGACAGATAATGCAGCCCGCGGTGGACGTTGGAATACTCCTGCGCATAAGCCTGCGTCACAGCGTCGATCATCACCTGCGGCTTTTGCGCTGATGCCCCGTTATCAAGATAGACCAACGGCTTGCCATTGACCTCGCGGCTCAGGATCGGGAAATCGCCACGGATTTTTGCTACATCATACATCTCAGACCCCTCCGGCCACGGCCACGCCGCCGATTAGCACCACAATCACAGCCAGTCCAAAGCCAAGCCCGATGATCGACACGACCAGCAAACCTGCGGCTTTGGCAAGACTGTTGTAGCTATGTAGGACGCTCATAAAGTGAAGCAAAATATAGACTTGCAGCACGAAGCTGAAAATCGCGAAAAGCCCCGCAATGGGTGGCATGACAAGGCCGATCAGCACCTGTGCCACCACAAGGATCAGCACAACGCATTGAAACCACGCCATGAGCGCAAGTGTCGCGCCAAAGCTGCCATCGCCGCCCAGCGACCGGCCCGCGCTGTAAAACACAAACACCATCAGAACTGTCATGGCGCCCAACACAACGGCATCCAGAAACGGCGCGCCGCCCATGCCTGTGACCTGCGCGGACGATCCGGGCAGAAGGCGCTCAAGATGCAGCAACAGCACGATGCCAATCGTTGCCACGCCCAGCACCGACCAGCCCACATCATGGGGCGCGCGCTGCGCCTTGATCCGTGCGGCCATCGTCGCCGGTTCGCGCACCGTATCGGCAAAAAGCTGCATCACCGTGCCCAGATTAAACGACATTTGCTTGCTCCGCCGTGTAAAGGCTGATGGCCCAGATGATCGTAAAGGCCGCAACCCAGATGATCCCGACCAAGGTCAACGCCGGACCGGGACCGACAAAACCAGCCGTCAGACCCCACAGCAACAGCGCAGGCGTCGTTGCCAGAAACGACCAGAACAGCGCCATGCGTGACGAATACCATGTGCCTTTGCCGCCAAAGATTTTGGCAACGACATGGCTTAAGGCCGCAATCAGATACATGACCAACGGCATGATGATCAGCCACGCGTAGAACGAATGGATCAGCTCGCGTTGCAGGTCGGGCGGCGTGGCACCCGGTGCCAGCTCAAACCCGGCCGCGGCCCGCACAAGGCGCGGCCACTGCGCGATCACGACCAGCACGCAAGCCACCAGCAGATAGGCAATCGCGCGGTCTTCGCGCGGGCCATCTGCCAGTATCTTGCGCATCACCTGCCCCGGCGCGCGCCAGGACCGTGCCATGTCGTTTACAACTGCCATCAGCCGTGACGGCCCAGCCAGCTTTCCAGACGACCCAGAAGGTCCTCTGCCAAGGCTTCGTCCTCGACCTCTTCCAGCGCTTCTGCCAGAAATGCCAGCGTCAACAGGTTGGTCGCCTGCTTTTCTGGCACACCGCGGGACCGCAGGTAGAACAAGGCAGTCTCGTCAATCGCGCCAGATGTGGACCCGTGCGAACAGGCCACATCATCGGCATAGATCTCAAGCTCTGGCTTGGCGAGGAACTGACTATCGTCATCCAGCAAAAGCGACTGGCTGATCTGGTAGCCATCGGTTTTCTGTGCGCCCGCTTTCACCAGAATCTTGCCTTGGAACACACCTGTTGCGCCGTTGCGCAGCACTTTCTTGAACACCTGACGGCTTTCGCCGTTCAGCGCGTCATGCGTCACAAACACGGTGTCATCGTGGTGAAAATCCTTGCCGTCGCCGACACAGGCACCAGCCACATGGGCCACCGCATCGTCGCCAGTGATTTCGATGATGCATTCGTTGCGTGTCAGCACACCGTTGAATGTAAGCGTGAATGACTTGAAGGTCGATTCCCGTGCAATCCTTGCAAAACAATGTGTTACAGCGCGACGTTCATGGTCCCGACCCTGCGCACGCACGTGGTGAAAGGTGCCTGTGTCTGCCACATCAACTTCAAGAACCTTGGACAGTCGCGCCGCACCCGGACCGGTCTCCAGCAGCGTCACTTCGGCCCCCTCATCGACCTTCACAAGGTTGTGGATGATCGCGTCAGAGGCAGGATCATTGTGCAGATAGACAATGTTCACAGGCTTTGCGGCCTTTCCCGTCGCGTGGATGACCACACCGTCGCTGGCATAGGCTGTGTTCATCGCCGCCAATGGCCGCGCCACAGGGGTCTGACCACGGGTTTCAAGAACGCCGTAAAGGTCTTTGGCCCAATGGATATCCTTGGCCATCACGTCAGCCAGACGCTCTACGGTCAAGCCAGCAACCTCAAGATCATCGGACTGGTCGGGGTCAAAAACACCGTCCACAAAGACCACGCGCACGCGGTCTACATCCGCGAATAGTGGGCCTTCGTCGTTGTGAAACACCGCCGCTTGCGGGGCGTCGCCCTGCGTCAACGACGCCGGATCGGTGTAGCGCCAGTATTCGTCACGCTTAGTCGGCAGGCCCATCGCCTGCACGCGTGCCATGGCATCACGGCGGATATCCGTGGCCCACGCCGCACCTTCGGGCATGGACATTGACGCCAGCCGCGCTTCGACAACTTCGGGGTTTTGTTTCGGGGCTGCCATTAGGCCACCTCTGCCAGAATATCGGCGTAGCCGTTGTTTTCGACTTCAAGCGCCAGTTCCGGCCCGCCCGATTTGATAATTTTGCCATCGGCCATGATGTGCACGACATCAGGTTTGATGTGGTCCAGCAGGCGCTGGTAGTGTGTGATCACAAGGAACGACCGTCCCTCGGACCGCAGCGCGTTCACGCCTTCGGACACCAGTTTCATCGCGTCCACGTCAAGACCGGAGTCTGTCTCGTCCAGCACGCACATCTTTGGGGTCAACATCGCCATTTGCAAAATCTCGTTGCGCTTTTTCTCACCGCCGGAAAAGCCCACGTTGACCGGGCGCTTCAGCATCTCTGCGTCGATCTTGAGGTCTTTGGCCTTGGCGCGGATTTCCTTGAGGAAGTCTGCCGCCGACAGCTCATCTTCGCCACGCTGCTTGCGCTGTGCATTCACGGCTGTGCGCAGGAACGTCATGTTGCCCACACCGGGGATTTCGACTGGATACTGGAACGCCAGAAACAGGCCCGCCGCCGCGCGCTCTTCGGGTTCCATGTCCAACAGGTCTTCGCCTTCCAGTTCGGCTGCGCCCCCTGTCACTTCGTACCCGTCCTTGCCGGACAGCACGTACGACAGCGTAGACTTGCCAGAGCCGTTTGGCCCCATGATCGCATGCACTTCACCTGCGCCAATGCTTAGGTCCACGCCCTTGAGGATCTGCTTGTCCTCTTCTTCGAGTTTCACAGCGAGGTTCTTGATCTCAAGCATATCGTCTCCTTTAGGCCGCTTGGGCCATGCCAATAGATTTAGCCGCGACAGGACGAACCTGCGCGGCGTGTGGTGTCATCAGGCCAGTGGCCCGTGTGTTCAGATGGTGTAGGTTTGACCGCGCAGATACAGCGACATCGGTGCGGTATTGCTTTGCACGTGGCTGACGTAATCCGGCGAATAGTAGGCCGCGAATTCGGCGGGAAACATCCAGACCAGATTGTGCATCGCGACGGCCATAAACGCGGCCCCTGCGATGTGGGCAATCATGTGCGGCATTGTTTTCTGGTTGATCATCGCACCCACGATAAATGCCACGATCCCCGCTATCGCCAATTCGACCATCAAAGTCGTGTCGTTCGTTTCGGGCATTTCCAACACGGTGTAGCGCGCAAGCCGCGCCGCCATCAGGCCAAGCGTGCCCACAACAAGCGCCATCAGCAGCGCAATCGCCGAAGGTTTGCTGGAGGCTTTGGCAATCATGTCCTTGGATAGCCGTTTGGGAATTTTCATCCCCGTTTCGGCATCCACGTAATGCGTATTGCGCGGATTGTTGATCCGCTTGATACGCTGATTGAAGCTTTCCATCTGGGCGTTTGAATGCATGGTCCGTCACACCAATCCGATTGGTCCTGTCGTCAACCTTTAGGTGTAGACTGCGGCGCAAATCGGGCCGCTGCGTGACAGCAGTTGGGTGATTTTGGTTCAGAAAAGGCATTACGAACGCCCCCGCCACATAATGACAGCCTGCGCCAGAACGGAGCCTGTAAAGCCCGAGATCAGCGCCACAATCGGCACCTCGTAGCCTTCGAACGGCGGAAGAAGTGCTGCGATCAGGATCGACAGACCGGCGCAGAACACGCCCGTCAGCACGGCAATCGTCAATCGTCAATGAAATGCCGAACAACCGCATCAGCGTTTCCAAATCGAATGTTTCGCATTCGCCTTCTCGCGCATTTCGTCCAAAATCCGTTCAGCCTCGTCCTGAGCGGCCTCTGAGTGTTTCGCCGCTTCCTGCCGTTTCCAACGGCTGACAAGCGTTGTGACCGCCATCCCGATCACGGCGAGGGTCGCTAGAAATGCGACCGTCGCAACGCCGTCGCCCAGTGTGGAAAGGCCCATGTAGATCGGGATCAGCAGAACCGGAGACAGCACGATCACGACAAGCAGAAGCACGCGGTCACCCCACTTGCCAAAGCTGGTGCCGCCACGTCGGCCAGTCAGTCGTCTGGGTCGCAGTCTCACCCCACGGACCCTTCCAGCGAAATCGCCACAAGCGCCTGTGCTTCCATCGCAAATTCCATCGGCAGCACTTGCAGCACTTCCTTGGCGAACCCGTTCACGATCAGGGCCACGGCCTCTTCCTCGTCCATGCCACGGCTGCGGCAATAGAACATCTGATCATCGTCGATCTTGGATGTCGTCGCCTCATGCTCAACACGAGACGAGTTATTCTTCACCTCGATGTAAGGCACCGTATGCGCGCCGCACTTGTCGCCAATCAAAAGCGAGTCGCACTGCGTATAGTTCCGGCTGTCCTTGGCTCTGGGGTGCATCGACACCAGACCGCGATACGTGTTCTGCGCCACGCCCGCTGAAATGCCTTTGGACACAATCCGCGACTTAGTGTTCTTACCCAAGTGCACCATCTTTGTGCCTGTGTCGGCTTGCTGATGGTTGTTGGCGATGGCGATCGAATAGAACTCACCTTGGCTGTCGTCGCCGCGCAAAATGCAGCTTGGATACTTCCACGTCACAGCAGAGCCGGTTTCGACCTGCGTCCACATCACCTTGGACCGCGCGCCACGACAGTCCGCGCGCTTTGTCACGAAGTTGTAGATGCCGCCGTTGCCATCCTCATCGCCGGGATACCAGTTCTGCACGGTGGAATACTTGACCTCTGCATCTTCTTCGATGATGATCTCGACCACAGCCGCGTGCAGCTGCGCCACGTCGCGCTTGGGCGCTGTGCAACCCTCAAGATAGGACACGTATGAGCCCTTGTCGGCAATGATCAGTGTCCGCTCAAACTGGCCTGTGTTTTCCGCGTTGATCCGGAAATACGTGGACAGCTCCATCGGGCAGCGCACACCAGGCGGCACGTAAACAAACGATCCGTCCGAGAAGACAGCCGAGTTCAGCGTCGCATAAAAGTTGTCCGACGGTGGCACCACGCTGCCCAGATACTTCTTTACCAACTCCGGGTGATCGCGGATCGCCTCCGAGATCGAGCAAAAGATCACGCCAGCCTTTTTCAGCTCGGCCTGAAAGGTTGTGCCAACAGACACACTATCAAACACCGCATCCACGGCCACCTTGCGGCCCTCGGCAGGCATGTCTTCCGCGCCTTCAACGCCAGCCAGAATGGCCTGCTCTTTCAAAGGAATACCCAGCTTGGCATAGGTCGCCAGCAGCTTTGGGTCCACCTCGTCCAACGACTTGGGCTTCACTTCCATGCTTTTCGGGCGGGCGTAGTAATAGAGGTCCTGAAAGTCGATATCCGCGACCTTCAACATCGCCCAGTTGGGCACCTCCATGTTCTCCCACCGCTGGAACGCCGACAAACGCCACTCGGTCATCCACTCGGGCTCGTCGTTCTTGCCGGAAATCAGCTTCACGATATCGGGGTTCACGCCTTTGGGCGCGTATTCCATCTCGATCTCGGTTTCCCAGCCGTACTTGTAATTGCCCGACAGCGCAGAGACGGCCTCAACCGTTTCCTGATCCACACCTTCTTTGACATCCATCTGGTCCAAAGCAGTCATCCTCTCGGTCCTCTTTTCCGCCAGCTTCACGCGGCGCTTGATCTTTTCGCGTATTTTGCGGCCCACGCATCGGCAAACCGCAGCACGTCGTCTTCTGTTGTCTGGGTGCCAAGCGACACCCGCAGCGCACAGCGCGCCAATGCATCGTCGTAGCCCAAGGCGGCCAACACGCGGCTGGCTTTGACCTTACCGCTCGAACAGGCGGATCCTGCCGAAACGGCAAAGCCTGCCAGGTCCATCGCCATCACTTGCGTTTCGCCTTTCCAGCCCGGTGCGATAAAGCACGATGTGTTGGGCAGGCGGTCATTTCCTTGTCCTACAAAAATAGTGCGGTATTGGGCACTCTCAATGGCCTTTTCTAGAATATTTCTAAGGTGCGCAACCCGGTCCCAGACACCATTGGCCAAATCCGTCTGCGCCGCCTCTGCCGCTGCCCCGAAACCTGCGATCCCGATGATGTTTTCGGTGCCGGACCGACGGCCCATTTCCTGCCCGCCACCCTTGATATGGGCTGCAACATTTGTCCCCGCCGGAAAAATCAGCGCGCCCACACCTTTTGGACCGCCGAACTTATGGGCCGACAAAAACGCCATGCCCACACCCGACCAGTCAAAGGCAAACGGCACACGGCCAAAGCCTTGCGTGATATCGGTCACCGCCACGCCTGTGACGTCCTGCACGATCCCGGTCTCGGAATTGGCCAGCTGCAAGACACTTTGCGCCGGATCAGCCATGACAACCCGCCCGCCCTCAACAGGCAAATCCTGCGCGACCCACGCCGCAACCGCCTCATGCTCTAACCCCGACGCATGCAACCCACGCCCCGCCAACGCCAGCGCCGCAGCCTCTGTGGCACCCGACGTAAACACCACATCTGCACCCACAGCCCCTACAGCCGCCGCAATCTGCGCCCGCGCCGTCTCGACCACACCCTTCGCGGTCCGCCCTTCTGCGTGCACAGACGACGGATTTCCCACAACATCCATCGCCGCCAGCATCGCGTCACGCGCTTCAGCCCGCAGCGGAGTCGTCGCGTTATGATCCAGATACACCCGCGTCATGCGGAATAGACCTTCTTTTGGACAAAAATACTTCGGGGGAGTCCGCAGGACGGGGGCAGCGCCCCCCAAACCAAAAATAGCGTGCGGCGTAGCCGCTCCGTTAGGTCAAACATCCTCGTCAACCACTTCAAAAAGTGCGGGAACAGCCGGACACGGAGCAAGCCCGTTGCCGACAACATCCGACAACCGCGCCTGATGCAAGAAAACGTAGACATGGGCGCTCAGCCCCTCCCACAACCGGTTGGTCAGCGATTGCGCACGACTACCGGATGCCGCGCCAGAGGCACCTGCCCCCTTGTGCATTGCCGATACCGTCTCATCCACCGCCGCCAGAATATCGACCACGCGGATATCGGCGGCGGGGGCGGCCAACCGGTATCCACCGCCCGGCCCACGCACGCTTTCCACAAGTCCCGCACGGCGCAGCTTTACAAACAACTGCTCCAGATACGGTAACGAGATATCCTGCCGCTTTGATATTTCGGTCAGGTTCACAAGATGGCCCGCCGGTTGCAGCGCCAGATCGGCAAGCGCAACCATCGCGTACCGGCCTTTCGTGCTTAACTTCATGCGCGCGCCCTCCGGCACTTGGGGTTAATTTCATTGACCTTTCGCGCTGCCAAAGATAGATCACCGCGACGCGACTTGCGCAAAGCCTGCTGCCAAGTTTAGAATCTTTCTAAGGTGCCTGAGTGTTTCTGTCAACAAACAGCAACACGCGCCGCACCTGACAACCAAGACGGACCTTTTTCATGCCCGAAGTCATCTTTCCCGGACCAGAAGGTCGCCTCGAAGGCCGCTATCATCCGCAAAAAGACCGCGATGCCCCGATTGCGATCGTGCTGCACCCGCATCCGCAGTTTGGCGGGACCATGAACAACCGTGTGGTTTATAACCTGCACTACGCTTTCTATCAGATGGGCTTTACCGTGCTGCGCTTCAACTTCCGTGGCGTAGGCCGGAGCCAAGGCGAATACGATCAGGGCGTGGGCGAATTGTCCGATGCGGCATCGGCGCTCGACTACCTGCAATCCATGAACAACAACGCCAAACACTGCTGGGTCGCCGGCTTCAGCTTTGGCGCGTGGATCGGGATGCAGCTTTTGATGCGCCGCCCCGAGATCACAGGCTTTATCTCGGTCTCGCCGCCCGCCAATATGTATGACTTCAGCTTCCTTGCGCCCTGCCCGTCGTCCGGCCTGATCATCAACGGCTCCACCGACCGCGTGGCCCCGCCACAGGACACGGTGAACCTTGTGAATAAGCTGCACGAGCAAAAGGGCATCACCATCACCCACGATGAAATGGACGGCGCGGGTCATTTCTTCGAAGATCCTTACATGGACCCGATGATCGACACGGTAAAAACCTACGTCCGTCGCCGCCTGACCGAAAACACAAGGTAGACCGCAATGGCTTATGTTGATGACGTCGCTGACGAACTGGCCGATCTTGCCATGGCCGAGGCGGAGGCGTCGGGTGATGACAAGATCATCGACCGGATCGGTGAAATTCTGGGCGCGTCGTCGCAGTCCCTGCACGAAGGCTACCTGACTGGCGTGCGCGTCCGCAGGGCCGAACGCCGCGCCCGTGCCGTGCTGGCCGAGCACGCCCAAAAGCGCAATCAGGCCGCTGCAGAAGCGGCCAATTCGACCGGTTAACCCGCAATGATCCGCGCGGCCCAGGCTGACTATTTGCTGATCCCGCTGCTGGACGGACAGCTTGGCGTGGCGCAGGTGATCGACATCGTCGGCGACACGCCGTTTTGCGCGCTCACCAACCGACGTGTCGCATCACCGGGTCCACAGTCGCCTTTGCAAAAACGTGACATCATCGCCTTCACGCGGATCGAACCGTCTGCCATTGCCGCCGGCCTGTGGCCCTTGGCAGGCTATGACCAACTACCGCTTGATCTGCCGCAGGCGGACGCCGACACGCCCGTCCACGATCCGGCCGTGATCGAGGCGTTTATGTCAGCGTGGCACGGTCTTTACCCATGGGACGGCTTTGGCGATCTGTTCGACCAGATCAAGCGCCCCGATATCGACGGGCCAGACCTCGACAGGCCCGCCCCTGCCACCTAAGTTGGGCCCATGACAACCCACCCACATCAGGGTCGCATCGACGCCCAACTGGCCTTCCTGATCGAAGCCGACAAACTGAAATCCGTCATGCGTGGCACCAGCCTGCACGACAATTCGCGGCGTGAATACACCGGCGAACACAGCTGGCACATCGCGCTTTACGCCATGGTGATGGCCGAGCATGCGAACCGTCCGGTGAATGTAGATCGCGTGATCAAGATGCTGCTGATCCATGATCTGGTGGAAATTGATGCAGGCGACGTGCCAATCCACAGCGCTGCCGCCCGCGACGCAGCCACGCAAGAGGCTGAGGAGCAAGCCGCCGCAACCCGCATTTTTGGCCTTTTGCCGCCGGATCAGGCCAGCAGCTTTCGCGCGCTTTGGGATGAATTCGAAGCCGCTGAAACAGATGATGCGGTTTTCGCAAAATCGCTGGACCGTGTGCAACCGGTGGTCAGCAATTTGGAAGCGGGCGGCGCAAGCTGGATTGACTACAATGTCACGCTTGATCAGTTGGAAAGCCGCGTCGGCGCCAAGGTGAAACGCGGCGCGCCTGCGATCTGGGACGCATTGCACACCCGGATTTCCGCTTGGTTTGCCACGCGATGAAATCACCCAGCAAGTTAAGCACCGCAACAAAAGCCGAAATCTTACGTCTGCTTGAAGGTGATCCCGATCCCGCCAAACTCAACGCAGCACTGCGCTATCTGGCAAAATGGCGGTCACGGCTGTTGGAAAACACGCTGGTGGCCCAATCGGGCACCCGCGTAATGTCCGGCCCGTTTGAAGGCATGGCCTATGACACCCCCGCATCCGAAGGCACGCGCATCGCCCGCCTGCTTGGATGCTATGAAAAGTCGCTCGCGCCGGTGATCGAAGATATTATCGCCACTGCCCCACCACTGATTATCGATGTGGGCTGCGCAGAGGGCTTTTATGCGGTGGGCTTTGCGACCCGCTTGCCCGACACCATCATCTGGGCCCGCGACAGCAATGATGCCGCCATCGAAAAATGTCAGACACTGGCAGAAACCAACGGCGTCGCAGAGCGTGTGAAGACTGGCGGAAAGCTGACCCACGCCGATTTTGACATCTGTCGCGCCCAGCCAACAACGATCATTTGCGATATCGAAGGCGCGGAAGAGGCGCTTCTAGACCCTGATCGCGCCAAAGGCCTGCGCCGCGCCGATATTCTGGTCGAAGTGCATGACGGCATGATCCCCGGCCTCAGCGACACGCTGACAGAGCGCTTTGAGGACACGCACACGATCACGCGGCTGGAGCGCGCGTTTTCATCCGATAGCCTGCCGGACTGGATGGACGGTTTCTCGGATATGGACCGTCTGCTGGCCTTGTGGGAATGGCGTGCCGGTCCGACCCCGTGGCTTTGGATGCAGGCCATGCGGCGCTGAATGATCCAGACTTTGCGCATATGGGCGAATGGTTACCCGCTGCGGGCCGCACTTCTGGCGGTTTTGCTGGTCGAGGTGCTGTTTGTCGGCCCCTACCTGATTTTCGAAGGCGGTGATGCGACCGGTGGCACGGGGCGCATCGGATACCGCCTGCCGATTGAGGTGCTGGTCTTTGAATGGGCCTTTGTCGTCTTGGCGCTGACCGTTGTCTGGGCGTTCGGCTGGGCCGTGCACAGCGGGATCGCATCAACACCCGATCCGGACGGTCGGCGCGCGTTTCGCTGGGTCGCAGCCTATCCGCTGATCATACTGATGATGGCCATGCTGGCGCTGGTGGCAGGCTTCACCCCGCAAGACTATCTGCGCCCGTTTCTGGCGATTGTGGCGCTCAACATCGGTGTTGCACTCTTTGAAGAGACGATCTTTCGCGGCATCCTGATGCACGGTCTGCGATCCCGCTTTGGTCCGTTTGCGGCACTTCTGTTGTCGTCGGTCATCTTTGGCATCTTCCATTTCAGCAATGTTCTGGCCGGACAGGATTTTGCCTTCACCGTCTTTCAGGTGCTGAACGCGTTTGCCTTGGGGCTTGTGTTTGGCGCGGTCTACTTACAGACCAATTCGCTCTGGCCGCCGATCATCCTGCACTTTTTGTGGAACGCCGCTGGCATGACCTCCCAGATGCTGGCCGAGCTTACGCTGGGTGAGGCAATCGTGCAGGCAACAACCACCGATATCTCTGGCCTGTGGATCTATCCCACGGCGATCACGCTGATCGGCCTTCTGACCTACAACCGGTGGCAACGCCGCGTCGGGCCTGTCGATTGACCCCGATTACCCCTATACAAAGCCCGCCAACAGGCATAGGCGACCCCTTTGAAATGACCGATACGTCAAGTCCGTGAAAGCCGCTATGATCCAGACCCTCGCCGATGCCCTTGCCAAACAAGGCTATGACACCCTCACCCCCGTGCAAGAGGCGGTCACCGACCCCGACCTTGAGGGGCAGGATTTGCTGGTCTCTGCCCAGACGGGATCGGGCAAGACGGTTGGTTTCGGTCTGGCGATTGGCCCGACAATCCTGGCCGAAGACGGCACATTTGGCCCCGCTGGCCGCCCTGTTGCATTGGTCATCGCGCCCACGCGCGAACTGGCCTTGCAGGTGAAACGCGAGCTTCAGTGGCTTTATGCAGGTGCTGGCGTCGTCATGGCCTCCACCGTGGGTGGTATGGACATGCGCGATGAACGTCGCGCGCTTGATCGCGGCGCGCATATCGTCGTCGCCACGCCGGGCCGCCTGAAGGATCATATCATGCGCGGGTCGCTTGATATGTCCGATATGAAAGCCATTGTGCTGGACGAAGCCGACGAGATGCTTGATCTGGGTTTCCGCGAGGACCTTGAGTTTATCCTCGGCGAAGCACCCGAGACGCGCCGCACGCTCATGTTCTCGGCCACTGTGCCGCCTATGATCGCCAAACTGGCGAAATCCTACCAAAAAGACGCCGTGCGCGTGGCGACCGCCAGCAAAGAAGGCCAGCACGCAGACATCGAATACCGCGCCCTGACCGTGGCCCAGCACGACGCCGACAACGCGATCATCAACGTCTTGCGTTACTACGAGGCGCCCAATGCCATCGTCTTCGCCAACACCCGCGCGATGGTCACGCGCCTGACGACGCGCCTGTCGAACCGTGGGTTCAGCGTTGTGGCGCTGTCCGGCGAGCTGTCGCAAACCGAACGCTCCCACGCGCTGCAAGCGATGCGCGACGGGCGTGCACGGGTCTGTGTGGCGACCGACGTGGCCGCGCGCGGCATCGACCTGCCCAATCTAGAGCTTGTGATCCACGCCGAACTGCCCACGAACGCCGAAACCCTGCTGCACCGCTCTGGCCGTACGGGTCGCGCGGGTCGCAAGGGCATTTCGACGATGATCGTGCCGCCCAAAATGCGCCGCCGCGCAGAAAACCTGCTCAAGTGGGGCAAGCTTAGCGCCACATGGGCATCGCCCCCCACCGCAGACGAGGTGCAGGCGAGGGACGAAGAACGTCTGCTGACCGACAGCATCTGGTCCGAAGATTTCACCGAAAGCGAACAGGGTTTCGCGACCCGCCTGTTGGAATTACACGCGCCCGAGAAGATCGCCGCCGCCTATCTGCGCCTGTTCCAAGGCAAGAACTCCGCGCCCGAAGACCTCACTTTCGTCGATCCCAACGCCGCTGCCCCCGCTTACGAAAAGCGCGAGCGCAAGGAGCGTGCACCCTTTGGCCCGTCCAAGTGGTTCAGCGTGGACATCGGGCGTGAAGGCAAGGCCGAAGCACGTTGGTTGCTGCCAATGATCTGTAAGGCCGGTGGCATCACCAAGAAAGAAATTGGCGCGATCCGCATCCAGCCGAATGAAACCTTTGTGGAAATTTCCGAGGCCGCCGTGCCGAACTTCCTCAAGGAAGTTGGCCCCGACATGAGCCTTGAGAACCAGGCGCAACTGACAGCCCTTGATGGACCGCCGCAAATTTCGGAGCGTGGCGCACGCCCGTCCAAGCGCAGCTACGACGACAAGCCACGTGGCGACAAGAAACCCTACGACAAGAAACCGCGCGGCGACAAACCCCGCTATGACAAGCCGCGCGACAACTCTGCACCACCACCGTCACGGCAGGAAAACGTGGCGCCCATCGCAGGTGCCGCCGATGACACTGCACCCCGCAAGTCACGTCATACCAAGACGAATTTCGCCAAGCCAGAGCGCCGCGATTACGATGGCGCTGTCACAGCGAAATCCGGCAAGCCACCCTACAAAGGTGGCCGCGACGACAAGCCAAGCGGCGGAAAGCCCGGCTACAAAGGCAAATCGGACGGCTATAAGGGCAAGTCAGAGGGCTACAAAGGCAAGCCGCGCAGTGAGGGTGCTCCGGCAAAGCCCAAGGCAAAAGCGTCTGACACGTCCAAACGGTTTGTTCCCCCGGGTGGCAAGGCTAAACCGCGCCACAAGGCGGGCGGAAAGCCCGGCGGCAAAGGTGCAGGATCGGGCCCACCACGCCGATCCGGCCCCAAGAGCCGCTAAAACTGGTTAAAATTGCCTTAATACTGCCATAATTGGGCCACTTCGGTGGCCCATTTGCGTGTTTACGCTAGGTCAGGTCGCGTAAGACGACCCGCGACAGTACCGGCGGACACTCCGCCATGACAGGCAACCAAAGGAGCGATCCAATGGCATCGCAACATCCACCAAAGCCCGCAAAACCACCCGTAACACCGCCGAAATCAGCGGCACCCACGCCACCGCGAAAGCCGGTGTTCACGGACTACGCGAGCATCTGACACACCAACGACCGTGACGCCTGTCCTCCCTCAGGCGTTACAAGACCGGCCAGCGGGTGCGCTTGCGCCTTCACATCCTCCCCCTGAGGGTGCCGCCCCACTGGCCCTTTTTGCAGCCTCCCGTTACGATCACGGCATGGCAGCGCTGACGACAATCCGAAATATCGGCCCCGCATTTGAAGAACAGCTTCAGGCGGTAGGCATTATGACCGCCGAAGAGCTGCATACCGTCGGCGCGGATGCCGCGTATGCCAAGATGCTGGCCAACGGTATGAAGCCCCATTTCATCGGCTATTATGTGTTGCACATGGCGCTGCAGGGTCGCCCTTGGAACGATTGCAAAGGCGATGAAAAGAAGGCGCTGCGCAAGTCTTTTGACGCGCTCAAGGACACGAGCTTTGATGCGCAACGATCTGAAATTGAAGAGTTTCTCAACAAAATCGGCGTGGTGGATACAGTCCGCTAGCCCTGCGGAAAATACTGTGCTTTGATCGTGCTGGGCTTGCGCGTCGGTGAATACGACCACGCGCCCCACGCCCCGAAAAGCAGCAAACCGATTAGCGGAAACGATTGCGCGATCAGGATATCCGTGCTGACCCCTGCCAGCATCATCGCCACACCCAGCGATAAGGCTACAGCTATCGAAAACAGCGATGCGGCAAACATCCAGCGCCGTGGCCCCTTGGCGAACCCGCGCACAATTTCGAACCCGGGTTGCGCGGCATGCAGCCCCTTGCCCACATCCTTGCAAAGCGCCCGAAACGTCGCGTTATCCGCATTGTCCCCACCGGGACCAACATAGATCAGTTTTCGTGGCTCATCCGCCTCAAGCAAAAGCTCGCGGGTTGCGCCTGTTTTGGTGCCGATGATTGTGTATGTCGCCGCAGTCACATCACCAAAGCGCAAAGACCAGCCGTCATCACCATCCTTTCGCAGTTGGTCGCCGTCAACGACAAAAGTTGCTTCCCCGCGCAGCGCGGCTTGGGAATAGGTATAGGTGTTTGGTCCGTCATCAGTCATGACGCCACCTTAACCGCAGACAGATGCCATTCTGCAAGCCTTTGTGCGCATCAACCATTCCAAATTGTGCAGCAAGACCTACATCTATGGCATGCAAAACCCTGAAACCATTGATCGCGATCTGGAAAAGCTGGGACGCCTGTCGCAGCGGATGGACGCGCTTTTTCGCATTCCCGGCACCAGTATCACCGTCGGCCTTGATAGTATTCTTGGCCTCGTGCCGGTGGTTGGCGATGTCGCGTCGCTCACGCCTGCGGCCTATATGGTATGGCGCGCGCGGCAATTGGGGGCGCGCAACAGCACCCTGACGCGCATGGCGGTCAATTCGGGGCTGGACTTTGCGATCGGATCAATTCCGATCCTTGGCGATATTTTTGACACCTTCTATAAGGCAAACCTGCGCAACTACCGCCTGATGGAAAACGATTTGCGCGGCCAGATTGCCGAAAATGGTGCGGCCATAGAAAAACCGCCGCACCCTATCGGGCACGGCGGTTCAATTTCATAAACGCAATGGGCGTTTAGCCAACCAGCTCAAGACCGGAGAAGAAGAAAGCAATCTCTTCTGCAGCTGTCTCTGGCGCGTCGGATCCGTGGACCGAGTTCTCACCGATGGACAGCGCGAATTCCTTGCGGATTGTGCCGTCAGCGGCGTCTGCTGGGTTAGTTGCACCCATGACTTCGCGGTTCTTTGCAATCGCGTCTTCGCCTTCCAGAACCTGAACAACGATCGGCTCGGAGATCATGAACTCGCACAGTTCGTCAAAGAACGGACGCTCAGCGTGAACACCATAGAATTGCTGTGCCTGAGCCAGTGTCAGCTGGATACGCTTGGACGCGACGATGCGCAGACCGGCTTCTTCGAACTTGGCGGCGATCTTGCCTGTCAGGTTACGCTTTGTGGCGTCGGGTTTGATGATGGAAAATGTGCGTTGGATAGCCATGTTTCATGTCTTTCTTGCTGTCAGGCCCAAGGGCCAGTGGAATATCTGCGCGCGCACTAACACGGGCCATGGCCCTTGAAAAGCTGTGATTGACGCCGCTTGGCCGATCAGGCAAAGCCTGCCTTATGTTACGCATCACAGACCTCAGCTATTCCATCGAAGGGCGTTCCTTGCTGGAACACACCTCCGCCACTATTCCCACTGGCCACAAGGTTGGCCTTGTGGGCCGCAACGGCACGGGAAAAACCACGTTATTCAAGATGATACGTGGCGAACTTCCGCTGGATACCGGCAACATCGACATGCCGCGCGGCTGGAAGATCGGCGGCGTCAGCCAAGAGGTGCCGGGCAACGAGGTGTCGCTGATCAACACCGTCCTGCGCGCGGATACGGAGCGCGAAGCGCTGCTGGCCGAATCCGAGACAGCCACCGACCCAACTCGAATTGCCGATATCCAGACCCGTCTGGCCGATATTGACGCATGGTCAGCCGAAGGCCGCGCCTCTGCGATCCTCAAGGGCTTGGGCTTCACGGATGAAGAACAGCGCATGCCCTGCTCAGCTTTTTCCGGTGGCTGGCGGATGCGCGTGGCCTTGGCCGCTGTGCTGTTCTCCGAACCCGACCTGCTGCTGCTGGACGAGCCGACCAACTACCTCGATCTCGAAGGTGCGTTGTGGCTTGAGGCTTATCTGGTCAAATACCCGCACACCGTCCTGATTGTCAGCCACGACCGCGAACTGCTGAACCGCTCTGTCGGCGGCATTCTGCACCTCGAAGACAAGGGTCTGATCTATTACACCGGCACCTACGATATGTTCGCCAAACAGCGGGCCGAAAAGCGTGCGCTGATGGCCTCTGCCGCGAAAAAGCAGGATGCCAAACGCGCGCATTTGCAAGCCTTTGTGGACCGTTTCAAGGCCAAGGCTTCCAAGGCGAAACAGGCGCAATCCCGCGTGAAAATGCTGGAAAAGATGGAAACCATTCGCGCGCCCGAGGACGCGGCACGCACGGTCTTTACCTTCCCCAATCCCGAAGAACTCTCGCCCCCGATCATCGCGACCGAAGGGGCCGCAGTTGGCTACGGCAACCAGATCATCCTGCACGATCTGAACCTGCGCATTGATCAGGACGACCGGATCGCACTGCTGGGCCGTAACGGTGAGGGAAAATCAACTCTTTCCAAGATGTTATCAGGCAGACTTGAAGTCGCGCGCGGCAAGATGCAGTCATCCAACAAGCTGCGCATCGGCTTTTTCGCCCAGCACCAAGTGGACGAATTGCGCGTTGAGGAAACACCGCTGCAACACCTGCTGCGCGAACGTGCCGAGGAAGGCCAAGCCAAGCTCCGCGCCCGTCTTGCAGGTTTCGGCCTAGGCGCCGCGCAAGCCGATACCGAAGTGGGCCGCCTGTCAGGTGGTCAGAAGGCGCGTCTGTCGCTGCTGCTGGCCACTTTGCCAGCCCCGCATCTGCTGATCTTGGACGAGCCAACAAACCACCTTGACATCGAAAGCCGCGAGGCGCTGGTCGAAGCACTAACCGCCTACAACGGCGCTGTGATCCTTGTCAGCCACGACATGCACCTGCTGTCGATGGTGGCCGACCGGCTTTGGCTGGTCAAAGGCGGCAACGTGAAGCCCTACGAGGAAGACCTGCCGACCTATCGCCAGATGCTGATCACGCCCGAAAAGCCCAAGGCGAAAGACAAGCCTGCCGCGCCCAAGACGCCCAAACCGTCACGCGACGCGATCCTTGCATTGAAATCAGACGTCCGCAAATCCGAAGAGCGTGTGACAAAGATCAACGACATGCGCGACAAGCTGGCCAAAAAGCTGGCCGATCCAGCGCTCTACGAAGATGCCCGCAAAGGCGAGCTTGAGACGTGGAACAAGAAATACGCTGAGGTGATGGACGCGCTGGAACGGGCCGAAGCCTTGTGGATGCAGGCGCTTGAGAAGCTGGAAAAAGCACAAAAACCCTGATCCCAGAATTCTGGATTTTTACGCCACCCAGAATTTCCGAGAAAATTCGCATACTCTGCTAAGGTTGCATCATGACCGAAATTCCTGCGCTGATCGCAGCCTTTACCACGCTTTTCATCATCATCGACCCGCCGGGTCTGGTGCCGATCTTTATCGCGCTGACGCAAGGTATGACGCCCGCACAACGCCGCGCCATCGCCGTGCGTGCCACGATTGTGTCGGCGGTGCTGATGATCGTCTTCCTGTTTCTGGGCGAGGCTGTTCTTGGCTTTATCGGTATCTCCATGCCCGCCTTCCGCATCGCTGGCGGCATCCTTTTGTTTCTGACAGCGCTTGAGATGCTGTTTCAGAAACGACAGGCCCGTCGACAAGACAATGCCGAAGAAGGCGTAGCTGACCACGAAGACGATCCATCCGTGTTCCCCCTCGCGCTGCCGCTAATCGTTGGGCCGGGTGCGATCACCACTATCATCCTGCTCGCAGGTCAGGCCGAAGGTGCCGCGGATTTCATCGCGATCACCGCCGTGATGTTCACCGTCTTGCTGACCGTGTTCCTTGCGTTTCTCTCCGGCACCGGGATTGAGCGCGCGCTGGGAAAAACCGGCATCAATATCGTGACGCGGCTGTTGGGCATGCTTCTGGCCGCTTTGGCGATCCAATTTATTCTTGATGGCGTGTCGCAGTCTTTCGGGATCGGGTAAGACACCCTATATCATCCCCATGAATGGTGATCAGATCGCAAACGCAGCCTTTTTAGGGCTCCTCGGCGTCGCAATCGCGGGGTCCTACCTTGTGGCAAATCGCGACAGTCTTGGAAAAATGGCGCAGCAGGCCACGATCTGGGGCCTTATTTTTGTCGGTGTCATCGCGGCTATCGGGCTTTGGTCGGATGTATCGCGCGATGTGACTGGACGGCAATCGGTGGTCAACGGCACCACCATCGAGGTGCCGCGCATGGCGGACGGTCACTATTATCTCACGCTTGATGTGAACGGCGTTCCTGTAAATTTTGTGGTGGATACCGGCGCGACGCAGGTCGTTTTGACGCAAGCCGACGCGGCAAGGGTTGGTCTGGACCCGGACAATCTCGCTTATCTGGGGCAAGCCAATACCGCCAATGGTGTGACGCGCACGGCCTCAGTCTGGCTTGACGACGTGGCGCTTGGCCCCTTCACCGACAATCAAATTCGCGCGTCCGTCAACGCCGGCGAGATGAACGGATCGCTGCTTGGCATGAGCTATCTTGGCCTTTACGATGAAATACGTATCGCAGGCGACCGCCTGATCCTCACCCGATAAGGTTCAAAATCATGCGCTTCATCCTGCCGTTCGTCGCCATTCTGTTCGTTGCTGCCTGCGCAGGAACTGCCGCAACCGAGCTGCCAGAAGATTTTAACGCAGACTTTGAATTCTAGGCGTCATTTCTCGGCCTTTTTGGTCCAGCGTCCGTCCTCTTGCGCCCAATATTGGGCGGTGCAGCCTGCGTCGGTCAGCATCTTCCACTGACCGCGTGCAAAGCCCAATGCCGCTTCGTCGTGGCCGTCAAACAGGATACAGGTGCGATCAAGCAGGCCCACTTCGGCAGGCGTCACATCGCCACCGCCCACGCTCATCACGCAGGCAAAACCATCAGACGGCGTGCCGCTCCCCAAAAGCACAGGTTGATCATCATCATGTGGGCCGCCAGCCAACCCATGCGGCAGAAATCCGTCCTGCCACAGCACCTGATCAAGCCTTTCAAGCAGTCCTGCGTCTTGCCCGCGCACCAACACGCGCCACCCGGCCTCGCGCGCTTTACCAAGCAGCATGGGAAGCGTTTTTTCCAGCGGGGTCGCTGTCAGATGATAGAAATATGCAGCCCCCATATCAGCCTTCGTAGTGCTCGGCGATCAGCCGGTTCAGCGCCATCACACCCCAGCCCGTCGCCCCAGCCGGAGCAAGATTGGTCTGGGAAGACCGCGATGCAACGCCTGCGATATCCAGATGGCACCACGGCATATCATCTTTGACAAAGCGTTTGAGGAATTGCGCGGCCGTGATGGACCCCGCAGGGCGCCCGCCGATGTTTTTCATGTCCGCGACACGCGATTTGAGCAGCGCATCATAGGCATCACCCAGCGGCATCCGCCACGCGCCTTCGCTTTCGCTGGCGGCGGCTTTCAGGAACGCATCGCAAAGCGTGTCGTCATTGCTGAAAACGCCCGCATTCTCGTGCCCGAGGGCAACGACCATCGCACCGGTCAGCGTCGCCAGATTGATCATGCCTGTCGGCGCAAAGCGGTCTTGGGCGTACCACAGCACGTCCGCCAGAACTAAGCGCCCCTCGGCGTCCGTATTCTGCACTTCAATCGTATCGCCCTTCATGGATGTGACCACATCGCCGGGGCGCACGGCATTGCCGGACGGCATGTTCTCCACAATGCCGACCAGCCCCACGACGTTGGCCTTGGCCTTGCGCAGTGCGAGTGTCTTCATGACGCCCGACACAACGCCTGCGCCGCCCATGTCCATCGTCATGTCCCACATGCCCGCGCCGGGCTTGAGGCTGATACCGCCGGTATCAAAAACCACGCCTTTTCCGACCAGCGCAAACGGGGCCTCGCCTTCGGTGCCGCCGTTCCACTGCATCACAACAACCTTGGTCGGACTGTCAGAGCCTTGTCCGACACACAAAAGCGCACCCATGCCCAAGCGCTCCAACTCGTCCTCTTCCAGCACCTCAACCGTCAGGCCAATGTCTTCCATCGCTTTCAGACGGTCTGCAAAATCGGTCGTTGTCAGGACGTTTGCCGGTTCATTTGTCAGGTCGCGAGTGAAAAACACGCCTTCCGCGATATCTTTGGCAGCCGCGATCTTGTCACGGGCCGCTTCGGGATCGTCGACGCAGAAATCGATATGCCCGCGCGGATCAGGGGCTTTGGTCATATGCGCGTCAAAGCGGTAGTCGCGCAAAAGAAGGCCCAGTGCCAGATCTGTCAACCGGGCCATGTCAGAGGCCAGCACATGCAGGCTTTTGTCGCCCTTGGCCTTGGCCAATGCAGCGCCCGCCTTGCGCGCCTCGTCTTGTGTGGCATCTGCGCCAAGCTTCACAACCAGCACGGCGTCGGCCGCGATCCCTGACGGAAAGCCGATGGTCAGACAATCGCCAGCTGATGCCTTTTCAAATGCGGGACTGTTCACGGCACCCGACAGCGCGCCATGCATGCGCGCATCCAGTTGCGTGCCAAGCCCGCCAAGCTGTCCGTTCAGACTGACAAGAACCGCGATCTGACCGCCCAGATCGGCAAGCGTATCAACACTGGCGGCGGTGATTGTATAGGGGCAAACGGTTGTCATATGCGACCTCACTGGATGTCTGTTTGGCGTGGTTTGGCAATACCTAGCCCGCGCCTGCGCGCTTGACCAGATAACTGTTCAAACCGTCCGGTGGTTGCGTTAGAACCAACGCGGAATACGGGGCGCAGCAGCATAAGGGGTGGGCACGACTTGGCACGATTTGACCGCTATATGCTGTCACAGCTGATGATGCTGTTTGGCTTTTTCAGCCTTGTGCTTGTGCTGATCTACTGGATCAACCGTGCGGTACGCCTGTTTGACCAACTGATCGCGGACGGCCAATCAGCGGCGGTTTTCCTTGAATTTACGGTTTTATCGCTGCCCAGCGTGATCCGGCTGGCACTGCCCATCGCGTCGTTTGCCGCTGCCGTTTATGTCACCAACCGCATGAGCACGGACAGCGAACTTGTCGCTGTGCAGGCCACGGGCTATTCCCCCTTCCGCATGGCGCGGCCAGTGATTTACTTCGGGCTGATCGTGTTTCTGCTGATGTCGGCGCTGATGCACTATCTGGTGCCGGTATCCTCCGCGCGCCTGCAGGACCGTCAGGCCGAAATTTCACAAAACGCAACCGCACGGCTTTTGACCGAGGGCGAGTTTCTTGAACCGCTTGATGGTCTGACGTTTTACATCCGCGAAATCACGCCAGCGGGTGAATTGCGTGATCTGTTCTTGTCAGACAGCCGCTCGGCCGACGAACAGGTGACCTATACCGCAGCGCAAGCCTTTCTGGTGCGCAATGACGGTGCGGCACAGCTTGTGATGGTCGACGGGCTGGTGCAGACGCTGCGCCTGTCGGATCAAAAGCTTTTCACCACATCCTTTGATGATTTCGCTTACGACATTGGCAGCTTCCTGTCGGTTGCGCCGCGTGAAGGGCGCAGATCGCGCGAGGTGCCCACGTTAGAGCTGATGCAAGCCGACGACGCCCTTGCAGACGAAACACGCCGGTCGATCCCAGAATTAATGGCTGAAGGTCACAACCGGATCGGGCAATCGATCCTTGGTGCCGTGTCGGCGCTTGTCGGCTTTGCGGCCCTGATCTCGGCGGGGTTCAGCCGCTTTGGCGTCTGGAAACAGATCGTGGTGGCGATCTTGCTGATTGTCTTTGTCAAAGCGGTTGAGGCTGTCGGCCTAAGCGCCGCGCGCGCCGATCCCAACCTTTGGTTTGCCACCTACCTGCCCAGCGTTGTGGGGTTCCTGATCGGTTGGGCGCTTTTGTTCAAGGCAGGCCGCCCGTATCTGTTCAAGCGGCGGCCAACTGCGGTGGCATTATCATGATCTTGCACCGGTATTTTGCGCGCCGCTTCACGTTCAGCTTTCTGGGTGTGTTTGCTGTCTTTGTGATGATCCTGACGTTCATTGATTTCGTCGATCAACTGCGCCGCTATGCCAACGCCGATGCCAGTCTGGCCGAAATTGCCGTGCTCACCCTGCTGCAAACGCCGGAATCGATTTACGGAATCCTCCCGCTGATCATGATCCTTGCGACCATTACCCTGTTTCTCGGGCTTGCCCGCTCGTCAGAGCTTGTCGTCACGCGGGCGGCGGGCCGGTCCGGCTTACGGGCGCTGATGGCGCCTTTGGTCGTGGCCTTTCTGATCGGCGTGCTGGCTGTCGCAGTGATGAACCCGATTGTTGCAGCCACCCAACGTCAGGCCGAGGCGCGGATCGATGCGCTGAAAGGCGAAAGCAGTGTGCTATCGCTCGGCTCGACGGGGCTGTGGCTGCGGCAGGGCAACGACGACCAGCAAACGGTCATTCAGGCCGATAGCGCCAATCTTGACGGCACAGAGCTGAACGGCGTCACCTTCATCAGCTTTGACCGCACAGTTGGCCCGATCCAAAGGATTGAGGCCGCCCGCGCCGAACTGGTCGCTGGCGCATGGGTCGCGACAAATGCCAAACTATGGCCACTGTCAGGCAACACGACGCCAGAGGCGGCGGCATCCCTGCATCCCCAACTGACAATCCCGTCCACTTTGACCGCCGATCAGATCAGAGACAGCTTTGGCACGCCATCGTCGATCCCGATCTGGGATCTGCCGCAATTTATCGACCGCCTGCGTGCGGCAGGCTTCTCGGCCCAGCGGCACGAGGTGTGGTTCCAGATGGAACTGGCAATGCCTGCGTTTATGGCCGCAATGATGCTGATCGGTGCGGCCTTTACGATGCGCCACCAACGCGGCGGGCGCGTGGGTCTGATGGTGCTGATGGCAATCATGTTCTCGTTTGCCATCTATTTCCTACGTAACTTTGCGCAAATTCTGGGTGAGAACGGCCAGTTACCAGCCGCACTTGCGGCATGGGCACCACCACTTGCCGCGATTGGTCTGTCACTTGGTTTTTTATTGCATCAGGAGGACGGATGATGCGGTGGCTTGCCCTTCTTCTGGCGTTTCTGCCCGGCTTGGCCACGGCGCAAGGCACAGCAACGCTGATTGCCGACAGCGTCGTCGTGACCGCTGACGAACAACTGATCGCCGAGGGAAACATCGAAGCCTTTTATGATGGCACCCGCCTGTCTGCGCGCCGGATCGTCTATGACCGCGCATCTGACAGGCTGATGATCGACGGGCCGATTTTCATCACCGATGGCACGGGAAACCTGATCACGGCGGATCGCGCAAGCCTTGATCCCCGCCTTGAAAACGGTCTTTTGCGCGGGGCGCGTCTGGTGCTGGACCGACAGTTGCAACTGGCCGCCACCCAGATCGCACGAGTGGACGGGCGCTATGCGGACCTGCGTCAGGTGGCGGCCACATCCTGCCAGATTTGCGGCCAACAGGCCCCGCTGTGGGACATTCGCGCTGACCGCGTTGTGCATGATCAGGACGCACGGCAGCTTTATTTTGATAACGCCGTTTTGCGCGTGCGCGGGCTGCCGATCTTGTGGCTGCCGTATATGCGCCTGCCTGATCCGACACTAGACCGCGCGACGGGGCTGTTGATCCCGCGTTTGCGCACGACAGATCAACTGGGCACCGGCCTGAAACTGCCGTATTTCATCCGGCTTGGGGATCACCGTGACCTAACGTTGACACCATATGTTTCGGCCAAGACCCGCACGCTTGAGGCCCGCTACCGCGAGGCGTTTATCAACGGCAATCTGCTGATCGAAGGCGCTGTGACCGACGACACCTTGCAAGACGACATCAGATCGTTCCTGTTCACCGAAGGCAGCTTTGACCTGCGGTCGGACTTCAAACTGGATTTCACGCTGCAAACTGTAAGTGATCCGGCCTACCTACTTGATTACGGGTTTGGCGATACGGACCGCCTTGAAAGCCAGATCAGCCTGACGCGGGTGCGCGCTGATGATCTGTTCCAGACGCAGCTGACATTCTTTGAATCACTGCGCGACAACGAAGTCGATACCGCCCTGCCGCCAGTTGTGGCCGCCATCGGCTATGACCGCCGCATCGATCTGGGCAGCGCGAGCTGGCTTGACCTGACCCTTGGCGCGGATGTGGCCGTGCGCACAAATAAGGATGACGCGCGGGATGTGGCCCGCATCGGGGCAGGCATGCGCTGGCAGCGCAATTTCCAGCTGGCAGGCGGCGTCCTGATGGAAACCAGCGCGGGATTGCAAGCCAACTATTTTCAGGTGGCCGATGACCCAAGTATCGACAACGCGGGGCTGCAAACGATTCCCCATGTGGCGACAACGCTGCGGTGGCCGCTGATCCGGCGCGGCGCTGGCGGTGTCACCGATCTTTTGGAGCCGACCTTGGCCTTGGCGTGGTCGGATCAGTTTGGCGACACCCCGCCCAACGAAGACAGCACCCGCGCCGAACTGGATCGTGGCAACCTCTTTGCGCTATCCCGTTTTGCAGGCGAGGATCGGACCGAGACGGGTTTGCGCGCCGCGGCAGGCCTCAGCTGGACACGCCATATGGCTGCTGGCACCACATCGAACCTGACATTCGGACGCATTTTCCGCGATGAGGCCATCTCGGATTTCAGCGCGTCTTCGGGCTTATCAGGGCAAAGGTCCGACTGGCTGTTGTCAGGACAGATCGCCACCGCTGACGGTTTTTTCGTCGAGGCCCGCAGCCTGTTTGACGACGACTTTGACATCACCCAAGGCACCGCGCGGATCAACTGGCAAACCGCCGATCTGTCGCTGGACGCCGCCTACGTCTTTCAGGCCGCCGATGGTGTAGAAAACCGCCCCGATGCAGTATCGGAATGGCGGCTGGATACCGCCGTGCAGGTCACGGATGCGTGGCGCATCGGATTTGACGGGCGCTATGATATCGCCGCTGGCCGCCCTGCCCGCACAGCGCTTGAACTGGAATGGCAAAACGAATGCGTGACGGTCAGTCTTTCGGTCTCGCGCCGCTTCACGTCTTCGACTACTGTGGACCCATCGACCGATGTCGGGCTTGGCGTGTCGCTGAACGGCTTTTCAGCCGGGCGATCAGGCGGCGGACCCGCAACCGGTTGTACGAATTAAAGATCACGAGGCAGGCACATGCGCATCCTTTCACACGTCACCCGCACTATCGCCCTTTTGCTGGCGTTTGTTGTCGCGCCGCAAGCCATGGCGCAAAGCGGATTTTCGCCAGCGGTGACCGTGGATGACAAGGTCATCACCTATTACGAGATCGACCAACGCGCGCGCCTTCTGACAGCGTTTCGCACGCCGGGTGCCGGACCAGAGCTTGCCCGCGAACAGCTGATCGAGGAGCGTCTCAAGCAGGCCGAACTTGATCGCGCGGGCTTTAGCCTGACCGAGGAAGGCGTGCTCAGCGCGATGGAGCAGTTCGCGGAACGCGCTAATCTCACGCTCGACCAGTTCCTTCAGGTTCTGTCCCAGCAAGGCGTTGATCGCGCGACACTGCGCGATTTTGTTGTAAGCGGGATCTCTTGGCGCGATTACATCCGCAATCGCTATGGGCCAAGCACACAGGTCAGCGAAACCGATATTGATCGCGCAATCGCGGCCACCACGGGTGCCGGTGCGGGGATCGAAGTGCTCCTGTCCGAGATTATCATTCCCGCCCCACCGCCGCGTGCAGCGCAGGCTTTGGCCCGTGCCCAGCAGATCGCGGGTCTGCGCAGTCAGGATGCGTTCTCGGCTGCAGCACGACAGGTTTCGGCGCTTCCATCACGCAACAATGGTGGCCGTCTTGGCTGGCTGCCCATCACGAACTACCCGCCGCAGCTTCGCGGGCTTTTGCTGTCGCTTGGCACAAACGAAGTAACCGCGCCGATCCAGATCACAAATGGTGTGGCGCTGTTCCAGATGCGCGGCGTGCGCGAAGTGCCAACCGCTCCGCCTGCCCCCGCCGCAATTGAATACGCCGCTTACTACATCGATAGCTCTGCCGGTCTTGCGGGCGCGCAGGATGTGGCTAACCGTGTAGACACCTGCGACGATCTTTATGGCATCGCCCAAGGTCAGCCAGCCGAGGTGCTTGAACGCTCCAGCCTTGCGCCTGCCGAAATTCCGCAGGACGTGGCGATTGAACTGGCCCGCCTTGATCCGGGCGAAGTGTCTTACAACCTGACCCGCGCAAACGGCCAGACCATCGTGTTTCTGATGCTATGCAATCGCGTTGCAGACACCGAAACCGAGGTCGACCGCGAGGCCGTCCAGAACCGCTTGCGGAGCCAGCGACTGGCCGGATTTGCCGAAAGCCTGCTTGAAAACCTGCGTGCCTCCGCCACGATCGTGGTGCGATGACCAACAAACCGATTGTGATCAGCTGCGGCGAACCCGCAGGTATCGGACCGGAAATTGCTGTCGCCGCTTGGGCGGCTCTTCGGGATGAAATGCCGCTCCTTTGGATCGGTGATCCCGCGCATCTGCCATATGAAACCCCATACGAGCTGCTGCGCGATGTGCGCGAAACGCCACAGCCTGGCAAGCTGGGTGTGCTGGCGCATAAAGTTGGGAAACCTGCCACGCCGGGCGTGCCTGATGCGGCCAATGCCCAGACGGTGATTGATGCGATAGCGCATGGTGTGGACTGCGTCACCACCGGCCATGCACGCGCAATCTGCACCGCGCCGATCCACAAGGCCGCGCTAATTGATGGTGCCAATTTCGCGTACCCCGGTCACACAGAATATCTTGCCGCACTTGCCGGTGTGGACCGTGTGGTGATGATGCTGGCGTGCGATGCGTTGCGCGTTGTGCCCACCACGATCCACATTCCGCTGTCAGAAGTGCCAGCGCAGCTGACCGCCAGCCTTTTAACCAACACGCTGCTTATTACACACGCAGCCCTGCGCCGTGATTTCGGCATTGCAGCCCCCCGCATTGCGGTGGCCGGTCTGAACCCCCACGCGGGAGAGGACGGCAAAATGGGGCGCGAAGAGATCGAGATGATCACGCCCGTTCTGACGGCCCTGCGCAACGAAGGCATGAACCTGAGCGGTCCGCTATCTGCCGATACGCTGTTCCACGCAGGCGCGCGTCAACACTATGATGCCGCCGTGTGCATGTATCACGATCAGGCCCTGATCCCGATCAAGACGCTTGATTTCTCGGGCGGTGTGAATGTCACACTGGGCCTGCCGTTTATCCGCACCTCGCCCGATCATGGCACGGCCTTTGATATTGCGGGCCAAGGCGTCGCTGATGCCACATCCATGATCGCCGCCTTACGCATGGCGCGCACAATGGCGGATGCCCGCGGTGTTTGAACGATCAGGTGCCTCCGGCGGGAGTATTGAGGGCAAAATGATACCATGAGCGGCATTGATCAACTGCCACCGCTGCGCGAGGTCATCGACACACACGGCATCGCCGCGAAAAAGTCGCTGGGGCAGAACTTTCTTCTGGATTTGAATCTCACCGCCAAAATCGCGCGACTTGCGGGCGATCTGAGCGGGTCTGACGTGCTTGAGGTCGGCCCCGGTCCGGGTGGTTTGACCCGCGGTCTTCTGGCTGAAGGCGCACGGCGCGTGCTGGCGGTCGAGATGGACCCGCGCTGCCTGCCTGCGCTGGCAGACATCGGTGCGGCCTATCCGGACCGGTTGCAAGTCATTCAGGGCGATGCGCTTGAGGTGGACGCCTTGGCGCATCTGACGCCGCCGATCAAAATCGCGGCCAATCTACCCTATAACGTCGGCACCGAACTGCTGGTGCGCTGGCTGACGCCACCCGATTGGCCACCGTTCTGGGACACGCTGACGCTGATGTTCCAGCGCGAGGTGGCGCAACGTATCGTGGCGCAACCCGGCTCGAAGGCTTACGGGCGTCTGGCGCTGCTGGCACAATGGCGGGCTGATGCGCGGATCGTGATGGACCTGCCACCAGAGGCATTTTCGCCGCCGCCCAAGGTCAGCTCTGCTGTTGTGCATCTGACGGCCCTGCCCGCGCCACGCTTTCCGGCCAATGCCGCCACGCTGAACAAGGTCGTTGCGGCAGGGTTCAACCAGCGCCGCAAGATGCTGCGCTCTGCGCTCAAATCCCTCGGGCCGGATATCGAAGATCATCTGATCGCCGCCGGTATCAAACCGACCGAACGGGCCGAGCAGGTGTCGCTAGAGCAGTTTTGTGCCCTCGCCCGCAGTCTCGACGGTATCTAGAAACGCAGAAATGGCTTGAGGCGATGTCAAACGCGTCACGGGATAGCTGCCCAAACCCTCTGATATCGCGCGGTTGTAGGCGCCGGCGTCACGCCAGGCACCCGCAACAAAGCGCACCTGCCGAACACCAGGCCAATCGCGGTTGCCCGCCGGGTGCTCAGGCCGCGTGCGCCCCGCATAGCGCAGGGAGCGCCCGATGATCCGCCGGATGCGCAGCCCGCGCGGCAGGTCCAGCCAGATCACCAATGGCGCGTGCGCCAGAACATCCGGCCGGATCAGCGATGGCCCGCCTTCGATAATCCAGCGCGGTGCGCTCAGGGCCTGAGCAACGGCCCGTTGCACACCGCTGCGCGGGCGCCTCTGCCAGCGGGTCGTCAGCGCAAACGCATCATTGTGCAGAACGGGCAAGCCGCTTCGCTGGCCCAAGGTTGTTGCAAATGTCGATTTTCCCGCGCCATTGGCCCCTGTCACCACCACACGCTGCAACGCAAAAGGCCCACCGGACAGGTGGGCCTTTGTGTTCATTCGGCGGCTTCCGATGGCGGTGTATCCTGACCACCCTGCCCATCGTCTTGCGGCTTGGGAGGGCGCGGTTTGCGCTGGCGCGGCTTACGGGGTTTTGGCTCCGGCTGCGCCTCTGGCGTTTCCACAAGGCTGCTGTCACCGCTGTCGTCGTTTGCATCGACACTGGGTTGATCCATCGCGGCCGGATCGTTCGACGCGGCCTCTTGCGCCTTCAGGCGTTCGTTCCGCTCGCGGTCACGCTCTGCCTGACGTTCGCGGTTCTTTTCCTCTTGCTCCACACGGGCCTTTTCGACCTCGCGCTGCGCTTCGGCCAGCATCCGCAGATAATGTTCCGCGTGCTGGGCATAGTTTTCAGCGTTCACCCGATCACCCGACAGTTGCGCGTCGCGGTGCAGCTGGTTGTATTTCTCGATGATCTGCTGCGGCGTGCCGCGCACCTTCCCCTCGGGTCCGCTGCTGTCGAACACGCGGTTGATGATGTTGCCGCCGGATGGGCGGTTATTGCGGTTCTTATTGCCCCGCGACCGTGACTTGGATGATCTCATGAATGTGCTTTCGTCAAGCCTGTAGCTTTTATCGGGTCAGGCGCATGGTGATGCGGTTCAAAAGTGACCCAGTTTGTGTGGCGACCACCGACGAGAGCAGCAGAGGCTCATCGTGCGATAGGTTTCAAAAAGCACTTCTATGCCCGCGTGACAAGAGCAAATGCCCTTTTTGCAGCTTATTGGGGCGAAAATGGCGGTTTTTGACCGATAACGACACGATCACGCCCGTCCAGATCAGGCCGGACCGCGATCTGCGCGAATCCTTCGTGGTGCAGCATTTCGCTGACCGCAGCCCCTTGGGTTGGTCCGATCTCGACCATCAGCCAGCCGCCGTTTGCCAGATGCGCGAACGCCCCCGCCGAGATGGCGCGGTAAGCTGTCAGCCCGTCACCTTCATCTGTGAGCGCCAAACGCGGCTCAAAATCGCGCACCTCTGCCGCAAGGCCCGGCATCTCGTCGGCCGCAATATAGGGCGGGTTGCTGACGACCAGATCAAAAGCCACCTCGCTTTGCGGCACGGCGTCATACCAATCGCCTTGGTAAAAGCGCATCCGGTCCTCAACCCGCAGTCGTGCGGCGTTGCGTTGCGCAATGGCAAGTGCGGCGGTGGACATATCGGTGGCTACGCCAAACGCATCTGACCCGCGTTCGGCCAATAAGGTCGTGATAATGCAGCCTGATCCTGTCCCAAGATCCAGCACACGGCCAAAGGGCACAGTCATCGCCTGCGCGACCAGCTCTTCCGTTTCGGGGCGCGGATCAAGCACGTCTGGGCCCACTTCAAACCGGCGACCGTAAAACTGCCGTTCCCCTGTCAGATGCGCTACGGGCTCTCGCCGCGCGCGGCGTTCAATCAACGCCACAAAGGCAGCCTCTTGCGCAGGTGTCACCGGATCACCGGCAATCAGCGTGACACGCGACGCATCAACGCCCATGACATATGCAAAGAGCCTGCGCGCATCGCGCGCCGCATCATCAATTCCGGCAGCGGTCAACACCTTGGCCGCAAGGGCAATGGCCTGTTGTCCGGTCGTCACGATCCCATCTCGGCCAAGAGCGTGGCCTGCGCGTCTGCCGTCAGCGCGTCGATGATTTCGTCCAGATCGCCCGCCATCACCTGCGCCAGCGCATAAAGCGTCAGGTTAATCCGGTGATCCGTCATGCGTCCCTGCGGAAAATTATAGGTGCGGATACGTTCCGAACGGTCCCCCGATCCGACCTGCGCCTTGCGGTCCGCTGATCGTTCACCGTCCACACGCTGCCGCTCCAGATCGAACAGACGTGTTTTCAACACCTGCATCGCGATCTCGCGGTTGCGGTGCTGGGATTTTTCGGCGCTGACCACAATCAGACCCGTCGGGATGTGCAGGATGCGCACCGCCGAGTCAGTCGTGTTCACGTGCTGCCCGCCAGACCCTGAGGCGCGCATGGTATCAATCCGCAGATCGGACGGGTTGATCTGGATATCGACGTCTTCGGCCTCTGGCAGCACCGCCACCGTCGCGGCAGAGGTGTGAATACGCCCGCCGCTTTCGGTTTCCGGCACGCGCTGCACGCGGTGCACGCCGCTTTCGTATTTCATCCGCGCAAAGACATTCTCGCCCGCAATTCGCGCGACAACCTCTTTCACGCCGCCCAGTTCGCTCAGGCTTTCTTCAAGAATTTCAAACTTCCAGCCCTGCTTTTCGGCGTATCGCTGATACATCCGCAGCAGATCAGCGGCAAAAAGCCCCGCCTCATCACCGCCCGTGCCAGGCCGGATTTCCAGCAGCGCGGGCCGACCGTCAGCAGCATCCTTGGGCAAAAGCGCCAGCTGCACGCCTTCCTCGGACGCAGCAAGCTGTTCTTTCAGCCCCGGTAATTCCTCTTCGGCCATTTCGCGCATCTCGGGATCACGCAACATGGCTTCGGCATCGTCAATCTGAACCAACAGGTCGCGATAAGCGGAAACGGTCTCAACAACGGGCTTTAACTCACTGTATTCGCGGGCCAAAGTGACCATATCACTACCCACGTCACCCGAGGCCATCTTGGCCTCGAGAAACTCGAAACGGTCAATGATCTGGTCGATTTTTTCTGATGCAATCATGGGAAAGGTGGTGGCGGATCAGCCTTCCGGCGTCAAGAGGTCAAGACGCGTCAGCCAGTCCTGCACCCGCGCCTTGTTCACACCCATGTCCAGCTTGCCAAACCGTGCGCGAGCGTAAATCTGCAAATGCGGCTGCCCGCCCAGATCGTAAACGCGCGCAGACGTATAATCGGGATAGCCCATGATCCGCGTGCGGGTCACAAAAGTCGTCCATTGGCCTGACCCGTCCGACAGCAGTTGCGTGCGCGGCGTCGCCAGCGCAACAGAGGTCAGCCGGTCCAGCATATCGTCGCTTTCGACCCGGCGCACCGCGATAAACGACCGTTCACCGTCCGTATCGCCGGATGGCATCAACGCCACGTCGGGTGACGTCCATTTTTCCGCATTGGCTGGCACAAACCGGATGTAAAGCATCAAGGCCACTGCAATGGCGACGATGGCGTATAGGATGTTGGTTAACAAGAAAGCGACCCTCTTATCCGGTGCATGCGCTGTGCACGTTTGGTGCACGTCCGGTGCACAGTGTTTTGATTATTAACGATATGGCACGCCAGGCAGGATCGACAACATCTCGAACATGATATTGGCCCCCACAAGCGCCGTGTTTCCACTGGGATCATAAGGCGGCGACACCTCGACCAGATCACAGCCCACGATGTTGAGCCCGCGCAGACCGCGGATCAGTTCCATCGCCTGCATCGTGGTCAGCCCGCCGATCTCGGGCGTGCCGGTGCCGGGCGCAAAACTGGGATCAAGGCTATCGATATCGTAGGTGATATAGGTCTTCTGGTCGCCAATTTTCTCTTTGATTTCAGCGGCCAATGGCGCAAGGCTCTTGTGCCACAGATCAGGGGCAAGCCATTGGTTGAACCCCCAGCTCGCCGCCTCGGTAAAGTCATCAGCCGTGTATCCCGTGCCACGCAACCCGATCTGGAAAACCTTGTCAGCGGTGATCAGCCCCTCTTCATAGGCGCGCCGAAATACAGTGCCATGCGTCTCACGCTCGCCAAACATCTCGTCGTTCACATCCGCATGGGCATCCACATGCACCAGCGCCACCGGCCCGTGTTTGCGGGCAATCGACCGCAAAATCGGCAGCGTCATCGTATGATCTCCACCAATGCCCATCGGCACAATGTCATGCGCCAGATGCGTGTCATAAGTCTCTGTAATCAAACGAATCGTGTCGGCCAGATTGAACGTGTTGACCGACACATCACCAAGGTCAGCGCAGTGCAGTGCATCAAATGGCGCTGCCCCGCTTTGGATGTTGTAGGGGCGGATCATCGCACTTTCCGCACGCACCTGCTTGGGCCCGAACCGCGTGCCAGAGCGCCAGCTTGTGCCTATGTCCATCGGTATCCCGATGAAACCTACGTCGATGCCCTTGGCCGTCTCCGCTGCAGGCAAGCGCATAAAGGTCTGCGGGCCTGAAAACCGCGCCAGATCATTTCCCGAAATCGGTTGGGCAGGCATCATTTTTTCCTTTGGTTCCAAAGCGCAAGGCAGCAAAGCTCCATCGCGATATGCGCCCCGGCAATCGCGGTCACTCCTGTGGTGTCATAGGCCGGTGACACCTCAACCACGTCACCGCCAACCATGTTGATCCCCGCCAGATCGCGCAGCATTGCCGCCGCCTGCCAGCTTGCCAGCCCACCCCAGACGGGTGTGCCGGTGCCGGGGGCAAAGGCCGGATCAAGCGCGTCGATATCAAAAGTCACATAGGTCGGACTGTCGCCTACAATCTCCTTAACCTTTTGCGTGACATACTGCGATCCACGTTCATGGCAGGTGCGCGCGTCAATGAATGGCATCCCGCAGTAATCATCACACTCTGTCCTGATCCCGATCTGCACAGAGCGTGTCACGTCCACCAACCCCAGCTTCACCGCCTTATACATAAACGTGCCGTGGTCGATCCGCTCCATATCGTCGTCTGCCCAGAGGTCCGAGTGGGCGTCAAACTGGATCACCGACATCGGCCCGTATTTTTCGGCGTAGGCGCGCAGGATTGGTAGCGTGATAAAGTGATCGCCCCCCAGCGTGATCGTCCCCGGCCCCTGTCTGATAATCCCGCCGATATGCGCCTCCAGCAGTCCGGGAAAGCTGGGCGTATGCGCGTAATCAAAAGCAAGATCGCCGTAATCTACGATCACATGATCACCCAGCGGATCAAACCCGTCCCAGCCGTAAGGCGGATCAAACGGTTGCAGGGCAGATGCCTCACGGATGGCACGGGGGCCAAAACGCGCGCCAGCGCGATGGGTCACCGCCTGATCAAAGGGCACACCCGTCACAGCCAGCTCAACCCTTTGCAAATCCTTGGAATACTGCCGCCGCATGAACGACGTCGCACCGCCAAATGCGTTCTCGTAAGCCAGCCCCTTGCGGTCAGGCCGCGTGAAGGCCAGATCAATCTGGCTTTTGGCGTCTTCCAAACTCATCGCATCTCTCCAATTTGTCTGCCGCAACGTGCCACCGCGACGACTGGCGGGTCAAGGACGCCGCAGGCGCAGATGCTTGCATCTGTTTATCCTTGACGCGTCAGGCGGCGCAATTACACTTGACATGGCCTGTCTTGCGGCAGACCTGTCCGCAAACGGCCTCTGCGCAGATTGACAAAAATCTTCAACCAGCACCAAACTTTCAAACAATGCGGCACGTCTCCGATTTCAATATCAAAAATGCGCGGTAGCGCACCTTTGGATCAGACTTTGCTCACCGGCAGCGCGCGTTCAATCAAGCGCGCAAAGAAAGATGCACCTGCCGCAGCAGTATCATCGGCAAAATCATAGCCCGGATGGTGCAGGCCTGCCGTATCGCCGTTGCCCACGAACAGATACGCCCCCGGACGGTCTTCCAGAAAATAGGCAAAATCCTCTGCCCCCATCTCCGGCCCCGCATCAGCGACCACGCCGGCGTCACCTGCGATCTCGCGGGCCACATCTGCCGCAAAGGCCGCTTTGTCCGCGTCGTTCACCGTGGCCGGATAGCCCACCTCATAGTCCAGCGCGGCTGTCACGCCAAAGCTGGCCGCTTGCCCCGCCACAATCTCGGACAGGCGCGTGCGCACCATGTCCTGCACACGCTTGTCGAACGTGCGCACCGTGCCGTTGATCCATGCACCTTCTGGGATGATGTTATCGGCTGATCCGGTGTGGATCTGCGTCACCGAGACCACCAGCGCGTCGGCGGCATAGTGGTTGCGGCTCACAATCGTCTGGATCGCCTGCACCATGCTGACTGCGGCCACAATCGGGTCGCGGGTTTCATGCGGCATTGCACCATGGCCGCCAACGCCCTTGATCTGGATGGAAAACGTATCCACCGCCGCCATGATCGGACCGGGTGTTGTGTAAAACTGCCCCACGGGCGTGCCGGGCGCGTTGTGCAGGGCATAAACCTCTGCAATATCAAAGGTGTCTAATATCCCTTCGTCCCGCATCACCTGCGCGCCGCCGCCGCCTTCTTCGGCGGGCTGGAAGATCAGCGCCACACGCCCCGCAAAGTTTCGCGTTTCCGCCAGATACCGTGCCGCACCCAGCAGCATCGTGGTGTGTCCGTCGTGGCCACAGGCGTGCATCTTGCCGTCAATTGTCGAGGCATAGTCCAGCCCGGTTTCCTCGGCCATCGGCAGCGCATCCATATCGGCCCGCAAGCCGATGGTCGGGCCAGCACCCTGCCCTTCGATAATGGCCACAACGCCTGACGTCGCGATGCCTGTGTGAATTTCCGTGATTCCGAAGTCGCGCAAGCGATCTACCACAAAGGCCGCGGTATTGTGGCAGTCAAACGTGATCTCGGGATGTTGGTGCAGATGCCTGCGCCACGCGGTCATGTCATCGGAAAAGGCAGCGATACGATTGATGACGGGCATGGGTGGCACTCCGGTTTCAGGGTCAATAGGCTGCGACCTAACTGCAAGACCGGAGCGCGCGCAATGCCTGATGATACCCTGATCCACGATCCCGACGGCGGCATGCCGCGCCTGCTTGAAATTATGCGCCGCCTGCGCGACCCGCAGACAGGCTGTCCTTGGGATATCGAACAGGATTTCACGACCATCGCGCCCTACACGATTGAAGAGGCTTACGAGGTCGCCGATGCCATTGCCCGCAGCGACATGGCTGATCTGGAAGGCGAGTTGGGTGATCTGTTGCTGCAAACTGTCTATCACACGCAGATGGGCGCGGAGGCCGGTCACTTCACCTTTGACAGCGTGGTCAAGGCGATTGCCGACAAAATGGTCGCACGACATCCACACGTTTTCGGGGACGAATCCCGCGACAAATCGGCAGAGCAGCAGACCAAAGACTGGGAAAAGATCAAAGCCGCAGAACGAGCAGGCAAGAAACAGAAGCGCACGCTAGATGGGGTAGCCATTGGCCTGCCTGGGATGACACGGGCCGTCAAACTGCAAAACCGGCTCGCGCGGGTGGGTTTTGACTGGGCAGAGACGCAAAGTGTGCTGGACAAGATCGTTGAAGAGGCCGCCGAACTGGTCGAAGCTCGCGACCAGGCCAGCGCAGACGAGATGGAAGCGGAGTTTGGTGATTTGATGTTCGTCATGGCCAATCTCGCGCGGCATCTTGATATCGATCCCGAAGCCGCCGTGCGCCGCACCAACGCAAAGGTCGAACGCCGTTTTGCCGCGATTGAAGACATCCTGAAAGAGCGCGGCAAAACTCCCGCCGAAAGCCATCTTGCCGAGATGGACGCGCTTTGGACCGAGATCAAAAATGCGGAAAAGAAGCCTGTGCGAAATTTATCCGACTAAAACATTCAGGTATTGACCCGACTAATTTTGTCGGATTTATAGTGCTCAATCGAAACGCACCCTACCGGAGCAAACCCATGACCCTGCGCACTCTCCTTCTTGCGTCCACAACCGTTGCCATTGCCGCCCCCGCGCTGGCCGACGTGAATATCTACACCACCCGACAGCCCGAGCTGATTCAACCGGTTATGGATGCCTTCACCGCTGAAACCGGTATTGCCGTCAATCTGGCCTTTGTGGACGGCGGCATTGTTGAACGCCTCAAGGCCGAGGGCACGCGGTCGCCCGCCGATCTGGTCATGACCGTTGATATCGCCAACCTGCAGCAGATCGTTGATGCGGATGTTGTCCAGCCGGTGGAAAGCGACGTGCTGACCGCGGCAATTCCCGAAGCCTTGCGGGACGCAGACAACCGCTGGTTTGGTCTGACAACCCGCGCCCGCATCATCTACGCCAGCCGCGACCGCGTCGCAGACGGCGAGGTGACCACCTACGAAGATCTTGCTGATCCAAAATGGGCGGGCCGCATCTGCACGCGCTCTGGCCTGCATGACTACAATCTGGCACTTGTTTCTGCCGTGATCGAACACGCTGGCGAAGACGGTGCGGCGGCGTGGGTGCAGGGCATCAAAGACAATCTGGCCCGCAAACCCGAAGGCAATGACCGCGCGCAGGTCAAAGCGATCTGGGCGGGCGAGTGTGATATCTCGCTGGGCAACACCTACTACATGGGCAAAATGCTGGAAAACGAAGAGCAGACCGAATGGGCCGAAAGCGTGCGCATTGTCTTCCCTGAATTTGCCGATGGCGGCGTGCACGTCAATGTCTCGGGCATCGCCATGACCCAAGCAGCGCCCAACCGCGACGAGGCTGTGCAGCTGATGGAGTTCCTTGTGTCACCACAAGCACAGGCCATCTACGCCAAAGACAACTACGAATACCCCGTTCTGGAGGGCGCGCCAGTGTCCGATCTGGTGGCAAGCTGGGGCGATATCACGGCCGATGACACCGACCTGACAACAATCGCGGGGCACCGTCCAACGGCACTGCGGATCATGGAAGAAGTCGATTTTGACGGCTGATCCAGCCAAAAAGCGGGGCCGTTCACCGCGGCCCCGCACCGTTTCAATGACGATGATCGGGCATGTCACACAGACACAGGCCACGCGAAGATACGCGCAAGCCTATTGAAAACCCTTTTCTTTTTCGACCAACAATGCAAATCAAACGTGATAGGCGTTGAACAAAGTTGGACCGATGGCCGAGAAAGACAAACCGACCCCCAAGAACTATTTCTCGTCCGAAAGCCGGATCGAGAAAAGCGCGTCTTTTGAAGCTCCGGTGCGGACTTACGGATCGGTGAAGATCCGCAAAAAGGTTGAGGTCGGACACTTCACGTTTATCAACACCCGCACCACACTGCACACCGGCACCAAGATGGGGCGGTTCTGCTCGATCGGCAAAAACATCGAAATCGGCCCGTTTGACCACCCGATGGAGCGTCTTTCGACCAGTCCGGTCAGCTATAACGCGCACCTGCATTTTCCCGACGAACAGGACCAGTTCATCAAGAACAAGCCCAAGCGCAAGCCGGGTGCGGTCATCGGCCACGACGTCTGGATCGGCACAAACGCCATGATCCTGCGCGGTGTCACGATCGGCACCGGCGCCGTGGTGGGTGCCGGTTCAATCGTCACCCGTGATGTCGCGCCCTACGCGATTGTAGCAGGCACGCCAGCCAAGGAAATCCGCAAGCGCTTTGATGACAAAACCATTAAGCGCCTCATGGCGTCCAAGTGGTGGGAACAGCCCGTTTCGGTGCTGGGCAAATTGGATTTTGCCGATATCGAGGCCTGCCTTGATGCGCTAGAGGCGCTCTAGCATCGCACGTCAGACGCGATGATTGCGGCAATCGAAGTGATCGGCTAGGCTTTTGCCATGGTTGCGCCATTATGATACACGCCGCAGCACATTTTATTATTCATATAAATCCAAGAGGTTACCATGAACCCTTATCGCTCTTTACCGAAAAAGGCTTTTTGGAAACCCGCCATATCAGAGCGGTCCTTTCTGGATATTGACGAGCTTTACGTCAAAAAGTTTGAAATCGACCCAACCGACCGGATCGTTACCGCCGGAAGCTGTTTTGCCCAACACATCGCCCGCAAGCTGCGCGAGCGGGGCTATAATTACCGCGACTACGAACAGGCCCCCGCCTATTTCCCGACGTCCAAGCTGAAAAGCTATAACTTCGGTGTTTATTCGGCGCGCTACTGCAATATCTACACCACGCGGCAGCTTTTGCAGACGATCGAACGCGCCCTCGGGCAGCGGGACCACTTGGGTCAGGTTTGGGAAAAGGATGGCGGCTTTGTCGATCCGTTCCGCCCGGTGGTGGAACCTGTGCCTTATAAGACGGCTGACGAAATGCTTGCCGCGCGCGCCTCTCACTATCGCGCTGTGCGCCGTGTGATCGAAGAATCCGACATCATGGTCTTTACACTTGGCCTGACCGAAGCGTGGATCGACAAAGCAACCGGCGATGTGTTCCCGATGTGCCCCGGCACGCAGGGCGGCACGTTTGACCCCAATGCACATGCTTTCGCGAACTTCGGTTTCGCGGAGGTGTATGACGATCTAAAGCGTGCAATTGCTTTGCTCAAAGGCGTGAACCCGGGATTGAAATTCTTGTTCACTGTCTCACCGGTGCCGCTGACCGCCACCGCATCCGACCAACACGTCTTGCCTGCAACGGTCTATTCCAAATCCGTCCTGCGCGCTGTCGCGGGACAGATTTATCAGGACTACGACTTTGCCGATTACTTCCCGTCGTTCGAAGTTGTCTCCTCGCATCCCTTTAACGGCTTTGCGTTTGAGCCGAACAAGCGTGAGGTCAACACAAAGGGTGTTGATTTTGTGATGCAGCACTTTTTTAGCCAGCACACCGCCGCAGGGGCCGGTGCTGCCGCTGTCAGCGCACTGCCTGATACGGCAGGCGTCGATGATGATGAAGCCGTGTGCGAAGAAATGTTGCTTGAGCAGGAGGCCGCAAAATGGCGCTAGTCATCGGAGATTCCCACGCGCGAATTATCGCAACCGGCCAAGAGACCCTGCCCGCCGACGACCCCGCCAAGGCGCACCGCGTCTTTATGCTGGCTGTCGGGCGCGGCTTTCTAAAACGCTTTTCCGTTGAAACGCCAAACGGCGTCAGGTTTCGTGGCGGACGCAAACAGGAATTTCTGCTTTCAAATGCAGGGATCGAAGACCTGACACCAAGCAACAGCCCGTTGTTTTTGTCGCTTGGATTTCATGGCGTCTATTTCTTTCACAGCAAGCTTTGGAACGACTACACCATCGCAGAGGGCGTGACAGACCGGCAGTTCCTGTCGCAGTCCGCTTTCAAGCTGATGGCGACCCGCTTCAACTTTCACATCCTGTCGTTCCTCGACCAACTCAAGGCCAAGGGCATCAAGCCCGTCATCGTGGCAGCACCGCCGCTGCCCGCACGTTTTGTGGCGCAGCCCAAAGTTGGCAGCATGGACACCGCCGAACTGCTGATGCTTGAAACGGCCTACCGCAAGACGTTTTCGGCGGCCCTCAGACGGCGCAAAATCGACATCATTGCCCCACCTGAAGCGGCGTTAGAGGACGGTCGATTGGCCGCGCGGCTAATCAGGTCTGACGATCAATACGAATACCACGGCAATGCAGACTACGGCGTGATGGTGCTGCGCCAGATCGAGGACTATCTGGCGAACAATTAAAACGGTTTAGCCAGCTTTTTCTTCAAGCGTGAGCCATTCGTCCTCTGCCTGCGCAAGGCTGTCCTGACGCTGCACCAGCGCGTCAGTGGCTTTCTGGAATTTAACCGGATTTTGCGCGTAAAGATCAGGTGTGGCCAGTAGCTGCTCCAGCTTCGCGATCTCGTCGGTCAGCTTTTCAATCACGTCGGGAAGGGCTTCCAGACGGTGCTTTTCGGTAAATGACAGCTTTGTCTTGGCAGGTTCGGCCGCCTGTTTTGGCGCAGATTGCTTTGCGGCGGACGTCTGCTTTTTCACCGTCGGGTTATGGGCAGGACTGCCGCGTTGGCTTTGGTAGTCGGACCAGCCACCAGCATAGACCACCGCCTCGCCGTTGCCTTCCATCGCGATGGTTGTCGTGGCTGTGCGATCCAGAAAATCACGGTCGTGGCTGACCAGCAGCACCGTGCCGGGATAATCCCCCAGAATGTCCTGCAACAAATCAAGCGTTTCGATATCCAGATCGTTTGTCGGTTCGTCCAGCACCAGCAGATTGCTTTCGCGTGCCATAAGTTTCGCCAGCAAAAGGCGTGCTTTCTCACCCCCCGACAAGGACCGGACCGGTGCCCGCGCCTGCGCATCGTCGAACAGAAATTCCTTGAGATATCCCACCACGTGCTTGGGCGCGCCGCGCACCATGACCTGATCGGCTTTGCCGCTGACACCCATCGACGGGTCGTTCACCAGATTGTCCCAAAGGGTCATATCGGGATCAAGCTGGGCGCGGGTCTGGTCAAACACCGCGATATCAAGGTTCGTCCCAAGCTTCACAGTGCCCGCATCCGGTTCCACCTGCCCCAGCAGCATCTTGATGACCGTGGTTTTACCCACACCGTTTGGCCCTACAAAAGCAATCCTATCGCCGCGTTGCACGGTCAGGTCCAGATGACGGACAATCGGCTTTCCATCAAAGGATTTCGCAAGCCCTGTCGCCTCGATCACCTTCTTGCCCGAGGCTTGCCCGCCTTCAAACGCCATCGCAGCAGTGCCTTGCCGCGTGATCTGCGCGGCCCGCTGTGCGCGTAATTCGCCCAAGGCGCGCACGCGACCCTGATTGCGTTTGCGCCGCGCAGAGATGCCTTCGACAGCCCAGCGTGCCTCTGCCTTGATCTTGCGGTTCAGCTTGTGGCGTTGCTGGTCTTCTTCTTCCCAGATCTTGTCGCGCCAGTCCTCGAACCCGTCAAAGCCCTGCTCTGCACGGCGCACAGCCCCGCGGTCAATCCAAAGCGTGGCCCGCGTCAATTCACGCAGAAACGCACGGTCGTGGCTGATCAGGACAAAGCCTGCACGGGTCTGCTTCAACTCGGCTTCCAGCCAAGCGATGGCTTCGATATCCAGATGGTTTGTCGGCTCGTCCAGCAACATCAGTTCGGGGGCTTCGGCCATCAGCTTGGCCAATGCGGCCCGCCTGCGCTCACCACCCGACGCGGTGTTCACATCGCCTGCGGGATCAAATTTCAGGCCATCTGCGACCATATCAACCTTGTAGGCCTCGTCGATATCCAGCCCGCTGGCCGCATAATCGCCTAATGTTGCAAACCCCTCCATTGTGGGGTCCTGCTCCATATAGCCCACGCGCACGCCGGGTGCGGCAACGCGGCCACCGCTGTCGGCCTCGACCAGTCCGGCCATGACCTTCATCAGTGTGGATTTGCCGGAGCCGTTACGCCCCACAAGGGCCACCCTGTCACCGGGTTGAACGACAAGCGACATGTCCTCGAACACGGGGTCGCCGCCAAAGGTGAGAGAGATATCGGAGATCTGAAGAAGAGGTGTACGTGCCATGACCGTCAGCTAGAGCGATGGGCAGTCAGGTGCAAGGGGCGCTGTGATCAGATCAGCTGCGCCAGCCCGCGCAACGCCTTGGCCCGTGCGGGTGGCACGTCGGCAATCAGCAGGCCCGTAAAGACATGCAATGTCTGCATCGCATGATCCACAACAGCGTGGTCGCTGACCCAGCCGCCCATCCGCAGGTAGCTGGCCAAAAGCGGAGGCATCTGCGCAAGCCCGTCTCGCGCCGTGCCGTCAAACCGGTCAAGCGGCAGCGTTTCATCCGCTTTACGCGCCGGACGCAGATGCGCAGGCCCCAGATAGCGATGCCGCAAAAGCGACAGCGCCGCTGCATGTGGCGCGGGATCAGTGCCTGCAAAACTGGAACACCCAAACAGCATCGTCACGTCATGCGCATCAACCAGCCGCGTCAGTGCCGCCCACGCAACCCGCAGGATATCGCTGCTGACCGGCCCGTCACGCAGGCAAAACCGACCGACCTCGGCCACCGCGCCTGTGACACCATGCAGCGCCGTCAGATCATAGCTTTGTGCGGTATAGCTGCGCGATAAATCATCGCCTTGTTCAAAGATCGCGAACCGCGTGGTGCCAACAAGCTGATCGGTTGCGCAGTCAATGATCATCAAATGCTGACACAGCGGATCAAACGCATCCTGATCCAGCCCCTCCTCACCAAAAAACGCCTGCCTGCGCAACGCCTGACAGGCCGTGATCGCGTCGCGGGTTTGCGCAAAGCGGGCCGTGTATCGCGTCTGGCGCAGGGTTGCAGTCATCAGGGTTCGCTTTCGGTCAGCGGGCCGTGTCGTCCCTTGCGGAACAGACCTCTGACCCTAGATTAGGCTTAACGCAGACAAAGGAAATAAAAACATGGACAAGATCGTCAAATCCGATGCCGAATGGCGCGCCCAGTTGTCAGAGATGGCCTATAAGGTCACGCGCAAACATGCGACCGAACGTGCTGGCACTCACGAGGATTTCCCCAAAGACCCCGGCACATACATGTGCGTGTGCTGCGGCGCCCCCCTGTTCGATCAGGACGCCAAGTTTGAAAGCGGCACCGGTTGGCCATCGTTTTATGAACCTGTCGACGCCGAGCAGGTTGGCGAAACGACAGATCGCAGCTTTTTCATGAAGCGCACAGAGGTGCATTGCGCCCGTTGCGAGGCCCATTTGGGTCACGTCTTTCCGGACGGCCCACAGCCCACGGGTCTGCGCTACTGCATCAATGGTGTCGCACTGACGTTCGAGCCCGAAAGCGACTGAGCGGCAAAGCCTGATCGCCCCTAGCTTCCGTCTCCTAGGAATGTGCCCGCGTCGATGCGGCCGAAGCTGCCCAGAAGCTGGCGGATAAACGTCGTGTCACGGATGCCGTCATCTGTGACACGGCGCGACAGGGCAACAACCCGCCCGTCGTCCAGACCAAAGCGCTCGACGTTGGACACGGTGCCGTTGTCGGCAAAGCTGATTGCCACAACCTCGCGCGAAATCTCCTCTGGCGCAAAGGCACCCAGATGGCGGAATTTGCTGGCAACGTAGTAATAGCCACTGCCGTCCAGCACACCGCCCGATGTGGGCGGGCCGATGCTGTCACTGATCGTTTCGCGCGTATCCACGCCGATCTGGAGCAAGGACAATTCATCGTCGCTGGGCGCAAAGCCGTGATTGCGAATGATCGGGGTACAGGCGGTGGCGGCCACAAGTCCCGCTGCCAGAATGACGCGCCTGACGTGTTGCCACGTCTTGCTGTGATCGCTGCTCATGTCTGACCCCTTGCTCTTCGGCGCGTGATGGCTTTTACCCCAGTTACAACATGCAGACCCACTTGTTCAAGAATGGATACGTCTTTGGCTGATGAACCCCGCACTGTCTTGCGTCTGGCTGATCTGGCAACGCGCAAACCGACCCGTTTTGATATCACCCCCGATGCCGCTGTCCGTGACCGGATGGCGCAAGAGCTTGGCATCGTGGCCATTCGCAAACTGCGCATTGACGGGATGCTGACACCTGTTGGGCGCTCTGACTGGACGCTGGAGGCCACGCTTGGTGCCACTATCGTGCAGGAGTGCGTTGTGACGCTGGACCCTGTGACCACCCGCATCGACGAGCCTGTGCAGCGAAATTATATCGCCGGATACGAAGACCCCGACGCTGCCGAGGCCGAAATGCCGGAGGACGACACCACCGAGGCCCTGCCCGCAAGCGTTGATCTTCTGGCCGTCGCGCAAGAGGCATTGTCACTGGCCCTGCCCCCGTTTCCGCGCGCTGACGGTGCGGCCTTGGGCGAAGCTGTCTATTCCGAACCGGACGTGGCCCCGATGACCGATGAGGACGCCAAACCGTTTGCTGGTCTGGGTGCGCTCAAGGCCCAGCTTTCGGCCAAGACAGACGACAAGGATTAGGCGCATAAACAGGTTGCGCCGCACCGCACGCAGAGCATCAAATCACCCCTTGCGCTTGGGTGGAATCGCAGTATGTTCCGCGCTCTTTCAAATCGCGTCTCGACAGGGCTGCCCAATTGGCGTAGGACCCCCGAAAGACTGACACATCGGGCCATGTGGCCCTTAAAAACGCAAGGGTTGAGACATGGCTGTCCAGCAGAATAAAGTATCCAAATCCCGCCGCAACAACCGTCGCGCGCATGATTCCCTCTCGGCTGCGAACCCGAACGAGTGCGAAAACTGCGGCGAGCTGAAGCGCCCGCACCACATCTGCCCGTCGTGCAACCACTACGCATCGCGCGAAGTGATCGCTGCAAACGACGAGATCGATCTGGACGACGACGCAGCATAAGTGCTGACAGCGCAGGTTTGTCACGGGGGTTATCATGACTGAGGCCAAGACCGTCGATCAAACCGCGACTGTGCTTTCCGTTGACGCCATGGGTGGCGATAAAGGGCCTGCAACTGTTGTTGCGGGCCTTTCGAAGTTTCTAAGCGCAACCCCTGACGCCAGCGTGATTCTGCATGGCCCCGAAAGCGAATTGAAGCCGCTTTTGGCGAAAAAGGGCCTGTCAGACCGAGTCCGGATCGGTGATGCGCCGGAAGTCGTGAAAATGACCGACAAGCCCAGCCATGTGCTGCGCCACGGTAAAAAGACATCGATGTGGTCCACGATCGAGGCTGTCCGCAACGGCGAAGCTGCGGTCGCCGTCAGCTGCGGCAACACAGGTGGCCTGATGGCCATGTCGATGCTGCGCCTGCGTAAAGCGGACGGCGTCAATCGCCCCGCTATCGCTTGCCTTTGGCCATCGCGCAATCCGGCGGGCTTCAACGTCATGCTGGATGCTGGTGCGGATATTCGCGCCGATCAGGATGATCTGCTGACATACGCCATGATGGGCGCGTCTTATGCGCGCAACGGTCTGGGCATCAAACGTCCGCGCATCGGTCTGCTGAATGTCGGCACCGAAGAACACAAGGGCCGTGCCGAGCTTAAAGTCGCCCACGAGCTGATCGGCATCGCCGCTGACCGTGGTGATTTTGACTACATCGGCTTTGTGGAAGGCGGCGATCTGCCGTCTGACCGCGTTGATGTGATTGTGACGGACGGTTTTACCGGCAATGTCGCGCTGAAAACCGGCGAAGGCACTGCCACACTGATTTCCGGTCTGCTGCGTGCATCGCTGAAGTCCAATCCACTTGCGATGCTGGGTGGCCTGTTTGCGATGGGATCGCTCAAGCGTTTGCGCCAGCGCATTGATCCGCGCACGGTCAACGGCGGTGTGTTTCTTGGCCTGAACCAGACGGTGATCAAAAGCCACGGCTCTGCCGACGCGACAGGTGTGGCTGCAGCCCTTAATCTGGCTTACCGGCTGGCGCAGTCGGGATTCTCGGACAAACTGGCAGCGCGGGTTGCATCCGCTGCGGCACTTGCGCAAGATACCGCACAAGAGGCCGATCAATCCAATGATCCGGACAGCAAAAAAGCAGGCTAGCATTATGACGCGTCGCGCAGTGGTCAGAGGGGTGGGACACTATCTGCCCTCTCGTGTCGTCGAAAACGCCGAATTTGAAAAATCTCTCGAAACATCGGACGCGTGGATCAAATCACGGTCCGGTATCGAACGCCGCCATTTCGCGGCGGACGGTGAGACCACATCCGATCTGGCGGCGGCGGCAGCACTGAACGCCCTTTCAATGGCCGGACTAGAAGCAAATGACATCGACGCCATTGTGCTGGCCACATCAACCTCTGATCTGACATTCCCATCAGCCGCCACCATGGTGCAGCGCAAAATCGGCATGACCAAAGGGTTTGCCTTTGACGTGCAGGCCGTTTGCGCGGGGTTTGTCTTTGCGCTGACCAATGCAAACGCGCTGATCCTGTCAGGACAGGCCAATCGTGTGCTGGTGATCGGGGCGGAAACATTCAGCCGGATCATGGATTGGACAGATCGTGGAACCTGCGTTCTTTTCGGCGATGGTGCTGGTGCTCTCATTCTGGAAGGTGCTGAGGGCACGGGCACAACCGATGACCGTGGCATTCTTTCGACCGATTTGAATTCGGATGGCCAGTATCAGGACATTCTTTATGTCGATGGTGGCACATCCACGCAAACCACCGGTGTATTGCGCATGGAAGGCAAGGAAGTATTCCGCCATGCCGTTGAAAAGCTGGCCGCAACCGCGCACCACGCGTTGGAAAAAGCGGGGCTTGCCGCCGATGACGTGGATTGGGTCGTGCCGCATCAGGCCAATATCCGGATCATCCAGTCTACCGCGAAAAAGCTGGGGGTCGGCATGGACCGCGTGGTTGTTACCGTGCAGGACCACGGCAACACATCGGCTGCATCAATCCCACTGGCCCTGTCTGTCGGGGTCGCCAACGAACAGATCAAGCAAGGCGATCTTGTCGTGACCGAAGCCATCGGCGGCGGGCTTGCCTGGGGGGCGGTTGTCATACGCTGGTAGTGGAAAAATCCCGCCACAACCATGCCTTGCAAGCCCTTGTTATTGACTCTGAATTTACCTGTCGCCTATGGTCGCGTGAAATAAAAGGGGGATGATGATGTCTGACAAGACTTTGACGCGTATGGATCTGGCCGATGCCGTTCATGCGCAAGTGGGATTGTCGCGCAATGACAGCGCCGATCTTGTCGAAAGTGTGCTGACCCATGTGTCCGATGCGTTGGTCGCTGGTGAGACTGTGAAAATCTCATCCTTCGGGACATTTTCGATCCGCGAGAAAGCAGCCCGCGTGGGCCGCAACCCGAAAACCGGTGAAGAGGTGCCGATCCATCCGCGCCGCGTGCTGACATTCCGCCCCTCGCACCTGATGAAAGACCGCGTTGCCGCGGGCAACAAGCGTTAACCATGGCCAAGGCCAAAGACGCGTTTCGCACGATCAGCGAAGTTTCTGAGGCGCTTGATACCCCCGCGCACGTTCTGCGCTTCTGGGAAAGCAAATTCACGCAAATCAAACCTGTGAAGCGTGCAGGCGGGCGGCGCTATTACCGCCCCGACGATCTGTCGCTGCTGTCTGGCATCAAAAAGCTGCTGCACGAACAGGGTATGACGATCAAAGGCGCGCAGAAACTATTGCGCGAAAAAGGCGTGAAGCACGTTATCGCGCTGGGTCAGGATGCGACTGACGGATCAGGCGACGTGATCGACATGGTGCCAACAGCGCCTGAAACACCTCCCACACCTGTGCTAGAGACAAAGGCGGCTCCGGTTGAAACGGCTGCGCCTGTTGCGGATGTTGTGGACCATGAGGCTGTTGCGGCCATCGTCGCGGACGATCCGACACCTCCACAGGTTCAGACAGACGCGCAACCGCGCCTCTTCACCGCGCCATCCGCAAATGCACCTGCCGATACGGATGTCCCTGATGCGGCACCCGTTGACGACGCCCCGACCGATGATGCCGCAGACAGCAGTGCGGCAGCTTCCGAGGAAGCAGAGCCGTCGTTTACCTCTGACGATGTGCCGTCGTTCCTGCGACAGCAGCCGATGGTCGACACACCGCCTCGCGATAACCCACCCGCAGAGCCAGCACCTGCTGAAGCGCAGGATGCCGATAGCCCCGCATCAGAGGACGCATCACCGCCCGAGGTGACAGCCCCTGCCCCGATTGCCGCCGCATTGGCCGTCCCGCGCCTGTCTGACGATTTGCCAGAGGCGTCGGACCGCATCTTTGGCCTGATCCAACAGGCCGATGTTGATGTCATCGCCGCTCATTCCGCACAAATCGCGCCGCTTGTCGCGCGGCTGGAAGGTCTGCGTGACCAGATGCGGCGCAGTTGAAACGGCACCATCGGGAATTTCACGATTTGAGGCTTGCCCCTGCGCGAAGATGCAGTAAACACACTTCCAGTCGGGCTATAGCGCAGCCTGGTAGCGCGTCCGTCTGGGGGACGGAAGGTCGCAGGTTCGAGTCCTGCTAGCCCGACCAACAAAACCGCCCGTCCGCATCACCTGCGTGGCGGGCGTTTTGATATCTGGCGCGGGGGGGCGCTAAGACGATGACAGGTGTATTGGCCGACCATCACCTTCGGGACATGATTTCAGCCGGACAGATCACGGCGACCGCACCTGTGGTGGACGGCCAGATTCAACCGGCATCGCTTGATCTGCGTCTGGGCGATCGGGCCTACCGCGTCCGTGCGTCGTTCCTTGCGGGGCACAATCGCACTGTGGCAGAGCGTCTGACCCAATTCCAGATGCACGAGATTGACCTGACAGGCGGCGCTGTGCTGGAAAAGGGCTGCGTTTATGTGGTGCCCCTGATCGAAAGCCTTGCCCTGCCCGCCGGCATGACGGCTGCGGCCTCTGCCAAGTCATCCATCGGCAGGCTTGATCTGCTGACCCGCGTCATCACCGACCACGGCGTGGCCTTTGACAGCGTGCCGGATGGCTACATCGGCCCGCTGTACGTCGAGATTTGCCCGCAGTCATTTTCCGTGATTGCCCAGACCGGTCAAATGCTGAACCAGATCATTTTTCGCGACGGCAAAACCATCATGTCCGATGATGACCTGCTCGCATTGCATGCCGAAACGCCGATTGTGAACGGTGATCCTGTGGTGCAGGACGGATTGGGATTTTCGGTTGATCTTAAGCCCGCCAGCGGGACGCTTGTCGGATACCGCGCCAAACCACACACAGGTGTGGTCGATCTTAGCAAACTGGCCCACTACGACCCGCGCGACTATTGGGAAGAGGTTCATTCCGACACCGGCTGGATCATCCTTGATCCCGGTGCCTTCTATATCCTTGTTAGCCGCGAGGCGATTGCGATTCCCCCAACCGCTGCTGCCGAAATGGCCCCCTATCTGGCCATGGTGGGCGAATTCCGCGTGCACTACGCAGGCTTCTTCGATCCCGGCTTTGGCTATGCAGAGGCTGGCGGTTCGGGCTCTCGCGGGGTGTTGGAAGTGCGCTGCCACGATGCGCCGTTTGTGCTGGAACACGGGCAAATCGTCGGGCGTCTGGTCTATGAACACATGGCCGATGTCCCCACCGCGCTTTATGGCCGCGAGATCGCGTCAAACTATCAAGGCCAAGGGCTGAAGCTGTCCAAGCACTTCGCAGCCCCTTAAGTCGGGATTACCGCACCTTTGGCAAATCCCTTTCGTGGGCTAACCTGTCGCTATCCCTGCAATTTCAGGGGCAGACCGATATTGCCAAGGAGACTTTCATGACCCGCACCATCATTGCCACCATTTGCTGCCTGCCGCTTGCGGCGACCGCGCAAACCGCCGCCTTTGATCACTACAAATCCGATCTGACCGGTGACTACGCCATGAATGGCCAATGCATGGGGTCAGATTTTAACCTGACCTTCGCCGATGACTATTTCAATTATGGCGAAACAACTTGCACCATTTCCGACCTGCAAGGCACCGATGATGGCTTTGTCAGATTGATCGGGACGCAGTGTAATGCCGAGGGCGACAGCACGGATGACCGCACAATCGATCTGATGCAGACCGGCACGCCCGATGGTGAAATTCGCATGATCAGCAATGGCACCGAGCTACTGCTCTTGCCTTGCACTGACCTATGATCAGAAGCGGCCGAACCGCCGCATGATATTCAGACCCTGACGCGCACGGTGCGCATTGCCCTTGGTCCGCTTGGCGCGTTCGCGCTCTTCCGGCGTGATATCCTCGGGGCGCTTGCCGCCGCGCGACATATGATTGATGCCATGGTTAATCCCGCGGTTCATGACCATGCGGGAAATCATGCGGATAAGGTGGTTAGCATTCATCGTGCTGGGCTCCTTTGATCAAGACATAGGCGCGACAGCATCATTTACAACGCGCCTATTCGTCCTCGAACATATCGACCTGATCATCGTCTTCTTCTTCGTCATCAGTTTGACCTGATTGTGACGACCCAAGTCCTTGCCCCGGCGGTGGACGGTTTTCCAGCAATCCGGCAGAGCGCAGTTCAGCCAGACCCGGCAGATCGCGGGCATTCTCAAGCCCAAAGTGATCCAAGAAGCCTTGCGTGACGATAAACGTGACGGGCCGACCGGGCGTCATCCGCCTGCGGCCAAACCTGATCCATTCCATCTCGATCAACTGGTCAATGGTGCCGCGTGACACGCTCACACCCCGGATTTCCTCAATTTCCGCGCGGGTTGCGGGCTGGTGGTAGGCCACAATCGCCAGCGTCTCAATCGCAGCGCGGGACAGCTTGCGCGTCTCAACGGTTTCCTTGCGCATCAGGAACCCAAGATCAGGTGCGGTGCGGATCGCCCACGCACCGTCAATCTTGACGATGTTCACGCCTCGCCCCTCGTAGCGTTTGCGCAGATACACGATGGCCTCGGCAGGATCAGACCCATGAGGCATGCGGCCCATGAGTTCGGTCACTGTCACAGGTTCCGCCGTTGCAAACAGGATCGCCTCGACCATGCGTTCCTGCTCGCCCATGGGCGGCGCTTCAAACAGGCTGTCGTTCTCAGGTTTCGCCATCGCGGGGGTCTTTCTTGCGAATTTGGATCGGGGCAAAGGTATCGCCTTGCCGGATTTCAATCTTGCCTTCTTTGGCCAGCTCAAGCGACGCAGCAAAGGTCGCCGCCGTGCTGGACCGCGCGCGCACGGTGTCGCCTTCCCAGCCATCGGGCAGATAGGACAGGATGTCGGTCCACTCGCCTGCAAAGCCGATCAGGCCGCGCATGCGCTCTAACGCCTGTTCCATCGTCATCACCGCTTGCCGGTCCATGACAAAGGGGCGAAATTCGTCCTTGGTGCGGATACGGGCATAGCCTTGCATCAGGTCCAGCAAGGTCGCGGTGTAGGTCACTTTTCGCACACGGGCGACGTCCTCGGTTATACCGCGCGCAAAGAAATCACGGCCTAGCTGGTCACGGGCCATCAGTTTCGCTGCCGCATCGCGCATGGCAGACAGGCGTTCAAGCTGGAAGGCAAGGTGTGCGGCAAGTTCTTCGCCCGACGGCCCCTCGGCCTCGGGATCGGGCGGAAGCAAGAGGCGCGATTTCAGAAACGCCAGCCACGCGGCCATGACCAGATAATCCGCTGCAAGTTCAAGCCGTAACTGCTTGGCCCGCTCCACAAATTCCAGATACTGTTCGGCCAGCGCAAGGATCGAAATCTGGCGCAGGTCAACCTTTTGGGTGCGCGAAAGTGTCAGCAACAGATCAAGCGGACCTTCAAAGGCATCAACGTTCACGATCAGGGCTTCAGCGGCCACACGGTCGCTGACAGACATGTCTCCTGTCGGAGCGTCTTCCTGAAAATCCGTATCGCTCATGCGTCCCTACCCAAGTAGGGTTGCAAGTTCCGCTTCCAGTGACCGAAAGTCAATATCGTCAGGGGTTTTGCGCTGATCCAGGGCGGCATCGGCACGGATGCGCGCGGATGCGGTCATGGTCCCCGACGCGGCCGCAACGGCCTCCATCTGATCAGGTTCGCCGTTGCAATGCAGAACAATGTCACAGCCCGCCGCAATCGTCGCCGCAGCGCGTTCGGCAGGCGTGCCGGACAGGGCCTCCATCGAAAGATCATCCGACATGATCAGCCCGTGAAAACCGATATCATGACGGATCACCTCCATCATCTTCGGTGACGTGGTGGCGGGCGCGTCCGCGTCGATATCCTCAAACACGATATGCGCGGTCATCCCCATCGGGATGTGATTGAGCTGTTTGAACGGCGCAAAATCCCGCGCAGTCAGCGCAGCGCGCCCCTCACGCACACGCGGCAGCGCCTTGTGGCTATCCACCGACGCACGCCCATATCCCGGAATATGTTTCAGTACAGGCAACACACCACCGGCCAGAAACGCATCGGCACAGACCTGCGCGGCGGCCACAACGGTATCAATATCACTGCCATATAGGCGGTTTCGCAACACGGGATGGGTTTGGCGTTCGACAAGATCAGCCAATGGGGCGCAGTTCACATCAATGCCAACAGCATGCAGTTCGTGGGCGATCATCCGGTTGCGCAGATATTGCGCGCGCATCGGGTCCTGCGCCTGTTCCATCTGGTCCAGCGCAGGAAGATAGTCGTGCCAATGCGGCGCGCGCATCCGCTGCACGCGGCCACCTTCCTGATCAATCAGGATCGGGGCCTGCCACCCCACGGTTTCCCGCAGGTCAGACGTCAGGCGCCGGAGCTGGTCAGGCGTATCCACGTTGCGCGCAAACAGAATGAAGCCAAGCGGGTCGGCATCACGAAAAAACGATTTTTCCCAATTAGTTACACCATGACCTTCACAGCCGAATATCGTCGCACCGTGGGTTTCGCGCAGTGGCATTTATTGCGTCACCACAGGGATGCAATCTGCACTGCCCGCGATCAAAGCGGCACAAAAACGGCGGGCGTCGCTCATCTGGTCAAAGCCGCTGGCGCGCAAGCGATAGAACTTTTGCCCGCCGCTTGTAGCTTCGAGAATGACGCGGTTTTTGGTTGTCATGAATTCTGCAAACGATCCTGACAGACGGTCCCATTCGCTGGCGGCCTGTTCAGCCGTGGGGAAAGCACCAAGCTGCACCAGATGCGTGCCAGCCGGAATGGAGGATGCCAGTGTGAGGTCGGTTGTGGTCAGGTTTGGCTGGCTTGCCGGCGCAGCTTCGGCCACAGCAGCTGCAACAACATCGGCGTCACTTGGGGTTGCAGCCGGGGCTGCTGCTGGTGCTGCAACGGTCACAAGGCTTGCGGGGCGCACAGTTGGGCGCAATGACACGGCAACACCCGGCACGCTTGGATCAATCAGCGGCGCGGTTGCCACAGCTTCACCGTCAACGGCCAGTTGCGGCGCCACGTCCTGCCCTTCGGCAAGTGCAGTCAGCGGGGCGGCCCCAGCGGCGATCTGGTCGGCAAGCGCCAGAATATCGTCAGCCGACAATGGTCCGTCCGGCACCACCGGATCAGCGTTCAGGGCGGTTGGCGTTTCGGTCTCTGCGGTTGCAGGTGCTGCATCTGCTGCGCGCACCTCGTCAGCTTCGGCCATCGGTTGCACGGCAAGGTCTTCTTCGGACAGCTGCGTGGTCACAGGTGCAAGCAGCAGCGTGTCGCCCGGCGCTGCGGCAGCGCCATCAGCGGCAACTTCGTTCACGGCAAGGCCTTCGTGGCGCGCCACGTCGCCGCCAGGATTTTCGGGGGCCACGCGCATCGCGCCTTCCATGGCACGCACAACAGGAATGCCGGTCACATCACGCATGACCAGTTTGTATCCCCAGATGCCCACACCAGCCACAAGGGCCAATGAGACTGCCGCACCGGCGTAGTTCACCAGCACACCCGCCCGATTGGACGGAGTCCCGTTGCTCAATTCGTCGTAAGTTGCCATCGCTCTTGCCTCTCGCCCACACCTCATTGATCGGGTGCAGATCGCTACTGCTCATGTCATGCGGTGGCGGTTGCTTTAGCGCATCTCTTCCACCGGCGTAACGCCAAGAATAGACAAGCCTTCGCAAATCACAACGGAAACGGCACGGATCAGCGCGATTTTCGCCTGTGTTGTGTCAATGTCACCCACCTGCAAGAACCGCAGGCTGGTATCGTCATTGCCACGATTCCACAGTCCGTGGAAATCTGACGCTAAATCATAGAGATAGAAGGCGATCTTGTGTGGCTCGTGACCCTTGGCTGCAATCTCGACCAGACGTGGCCACTCGGCGATTTTCTTGGCAACTGTCAGTTCAGCATCATGCGACAAACGGCCAAGATCCGCCGCTGCCAGTGTGGCGTCATCAGTTGCAATACCTTCATCGGCCGCCTTGCGCAGCACCGAGTTCACCCGCGCATGGGCGTATTGCACGTAGAAAACCGGATTGTCTTTGGACTGCTCGGTCACTTTGTCAAAGTCAAAATCCAGCGGTGCATCGTTCTTGCGGGTCAGCATGTGAAACCGCGTGACGTCCGCACCAACCTGATCAACGACGTCGCGCAGGGTCACAAATGTCCCTGCCCGCTTGGACATCTTGAACGGCTCGCCATTCTTATAGAGCTTCACAAGCTGTGTCAGCTTCACGTCCAACGGCACCTTGGTGTCGGACAACGCAGATACCGCCGCCTTCATCCGTTTGACATAGCCACCGTGATCGGCGCCGAAGACGTCAATCAGCTGGTCAAAACCGCGCTTCACCTTGTCGTAGTGGTAAGCGATATCGGGCGCGAAATAGGTCCAAGAGCCGTCGGATTTCTGCACAGGCCGGTCTACGTCATCACCATGTTCGGTGGACTTGAACAGCATCTGCTCGCGCGGTTCCCAATCATCAGGCATCTTGCCCTTGGGCGGCTCCAGCGTGCCACGATAGATCAGGCCCTTGGCGTCCAGCTCGGCAATCGCCTCTTCGATCAGGCCGGTGCCGTAGAGCGATTTCTCGCTATAGAAGCTGTCCATTTCGACACCCAACGCCTTTAGGTCAGCACGGATCAGGTCCATCATCTGTTCAGTCGCGAATTCCCGCACATCAGCGAGCCACACATCCTCGCTTTTTTCCAAATACGCATCGCCCACGCGCGCTTTCAGCGCCTCGCCCACAGCAACAAGGTAGTCACCGGGATACGTGCCTTCGGGGAACGCCACCTCTTGGCCATGCGCCTCTTGATACCGCAGATACACAGACCGCGCGAGGACATCGACCTGCGCGCCGCCATCATTGATGTAGTATTCCCGTGTGACGTCATAGCCTGCGTAATCCAGCAGGCTTGCCAGCGCGTCACCAAACACAGCGCCCCGTGTGTGGCCCACGTGCAGCGGGCCTGTGGGGTTAGCGGACACATATTCCACCATCAGCTTTTGCCCCTGCCCCAGACCGGAGCGGCCAAAGCTGGCGTCTGTCAATGCAGTCTTGACCACGCCCTGCCAGACCTGCGGGGCCAGCCGCATGTTCAAAAAGCCCGGCCCGGCCACTTCGGCAACTGTGATCCGGTTATCAGCCTGCAATTTGGCGGCCAATGCCTCTGCAATGGCGCGCGGGTTCGATTTTGCGGGCTTGGCCAGCACCATCGCGGCGTTCGTCGCCATATCACCGTGGGCCGCATCGCGGGGCGGCTCGACCGACACGTTGTCGTAGGACAGATCGGCAGGCAGCACACCGTCAGACACCAACTGGTCCAGACAGGTCAGCACCACGGCACGGATATCGGCAAATAAGTTCATCGGTCAGGCTTTCTCATGCGTCAGCGCACGCCACATGGCGCGTTTGATCCGCGTCTTATCACGCAGCCCTGTCAGGTCAACGGCAGCCGCGCGTGTCAGCTGCCTGCGGCTGCGGGTGGCTGAATTTTTTCAGCCGGATCACGCGGCGGGCGCAGCGCGATTACCCGCACGTCCGGTCCGCCCTTCACGTCTTCGTCCTTGCGGATCAGCGTGATGTCACCGATCTCGGAAATCCGGCCCACCAAGAGTGCATCTGGGCGTTCACGACGCCAGTCGTCAAAGGTGAATTCTTCTGTCAGCCGCGTCACGCGGAATGTCCAGCCATCTGCAACCATCCGTTCAAGTTCGGTGTGGGTTTTGTCAGGGCCAAACGGTCTGCCGCCCAATGTGCGCGGCAGTTGGTGGCGTGCGCTTTCGCTTTTCACCCGCATGATCTGGAACACGTTTTCGCGGCCGAATTCCGGCGCAAGGTCTGTAGCGACCAGCGTATTGTACGCGTCATTATCGGTCGCCGCGACGAGTGTGGCATAGCTGACAAGCTCAAGGCGCAGTTCGGCTGCTTCAGACAGAATATCGCCCGAGAACGTATCAATGCCCGCAGTGCGCGCATCCCGAAGATGCCCGAAATTGGGGTCGGTCATCAACACGGGTACATCCGCCTTTTTCAAGGCTTCAGCAAAGGCGGTTGACCATTTGGACCCACCGATCAGGACAACGCCGGGCGTATCGGCACCGGTGAGACCCAGGAAACGTGCAAACGGGGCAAGCGTGAACCCGTGCAGGACCACCGTAGCCGACACCAGCACAAAGGCCAGCGGGCCGATCAGTGCGGCATCCTCAAACCCCAGATCAAGCAGGCGTTCGCCAAAAAGCCCCGCCACAGCGACAAGCACAACGCCGCGCGGACCGGTAAACGCCACCAGAATCTGCTCGCGCCACGGGATGCCGGATGCAAAAAGCGATATGAGCACGGTCAGCGGGCGCGCCACAAAGATCACGATCGCGACAAAGGCCAGCGCGGCCCAGTCCAAACGGCTAAGCGCCGCAAAATCAAGGCCAGCCGCCAGCAGGATAAAGACACCCGATACCAGCAGAACGGTCGCGTGTTCCTTGAACCTGCGCAGTTCTTCATAGCTGGGCAGATTGGCGTTTGCGATCACGATCCCCATGATCGTCACCGCCAGCAGGCCGCTTTCGTGCAGCACACCGTCGGCCAGCGCAAAGGTCGCCAGAAGCAACGAAAACAGCACCGGCACCTTCATATATTCAGGCACCCATCCGCGTTTGAAGGACCGCGCAAGGCCGTATCCTGCCGCCACGCCAAGCACGGTGGCGATCGTGATGCCGATGGCCAGATCAATGACCGCCTCGCCCACTGTGGTCGAGGTGTTCAGCACCAGAACGACCTCGTAGGCCAGCACGGCTGCAAGCGCGCCAATGGGATCGTTGACGATTGCTTCCCACTGCAACAACGCCGCGGGTCTGCGTGACAGGCGCGCGGTGCGCAGTAGCGGGGCGATTACCGTCGGCCCTGTGACAATCATGATCCCGCCAAAAACAGCCGCGCTTTCCCAGCTCAACCCGGCCACATAGTGCAGGGCCAGCGCCGAGGTCAGCCAGCCCAGCGGGGCGCCCACAAAGACCAGACGTTTCACGCCTTTCACAGCGTCCTGCAACGAATGAAAATTGAGCGTTAGACCGCCCTCAAACAGAATAATCGCCACCGCGATAGCGATTATCGGCCCCATCAAAGTCCCGATATCGCGTTGCGGATCAAAGATCCCCAGAACCGGCCCCACCAGCACACCGGCCAGCAGCATCAGCACGATGGCGGGCATGCGCAGCCGCCACGCAAGCCATTGCGACCCCACACCCAAAGCGCCCACAAGCGCAAACGCCATTACAGGTGACATTGCATCAGTATATTCAGTCGCCATGGCGGTGCTCCGGTCTTAATTTCGCTAAGACCTAACACGAAGGCGCGTAACCTCAAGCGGCAGAAGGCATTTGGGCTTTGCGGCGCGACAAACTAAAGACCGCGCCAAGGCCGGCCAGAAGCATCCAGACCGCCGCTGGCAAGGGCACCGGTGCCACAGGCGGGGCAAGGACATTGCCAAATGACAGGTTATCCATGTCATGGGTTTCTGCGATGTAAAACACAGGCGCCGTGCCAGCCTGGATCAACAGGCTGCCGAAAGGATCATCGCTGATAAAGCCAAAGAACGTGGGCGTGAAATTTTGCAATTCCTGCGACAACAGGGTCGTGCCGTTTAGCAGGAATTTCAGCCCTGTGCCCTGCCCGCCCGGTGACAGATCGAAATCCGCACCAAACGCGGTGACGGGTGCTGCAAATGACCATGTGGTTTGCGCGCCAACAGGCGTCGGGCGGTCGCGCCAGATGCCATCCTGTGCTTGTCCGACACTGGTCGCCACCGACAGGCCAGTGACAAGCGTGGTGTCGGCAAAGTCCTCGACTACTAAAGGGTTCGTCGCCGCATCAAAGGCCGCGCGGTCGGTGTAGAACGTCGTGGCAGCCGCTGTCGGTGTGGCAGCCAGCATGACCGCAACAAGTGAAAAAGCCAGTGATTTGACCAGACCCGACATGAAAGACCTCTTGTTCCTGTGACCGGTGGTCTGGAACAAACCACCCCTGTCGTCTGACAAGGGTTAAACCCTGCTCTGGCGGCAGGGGTTTGTTAACAATGTGGTTTAACTCTGGCGATTGTTGATGACGCTACGTCAGGTTGTAAGCGATACCGTCCTGCGCCGCCGTAACGTGTAAAGCGCAACCATACCCGCAAGCAAAAGCAGGAAAGGTGCTGGCAACGGCACGGTCGATGGCGCGACCGTATTGGTAAAGATAAGGTCATCCATCGTATAACGTTCAGACGTTGTCAGAAGCCCGCCATTGGTGCCACCCATGATAGTCACACTGCTGAACGGCGTGTCAGCGATAAATCCGAAAAAGGTTTCGTCCGCTTGCGCCAACTCGGTCCCAAGTGCGATTGATCCATCAAGCACAAAACGCAGTCCGGCATCCAAGCCCCCTGCTGACAGATCAAACGTCGCCCCGAAGGCGATTTGCGGGGCCGCGAAATTGAAGGTGCTTTGCGCGCCACCCAGCAAACCCAACAGCGGTCGGGAAACTGTATCGCGCCACTGATTGCCACGTCGCTCGCCGTTGTCCGACGAGATGGTCAATCCCGACGCAAAACTGCTATCGCGAAAATCCTCAAGAACAAGCGCCTGCGTTGCGGTTTCAAATGATGTCCGATCCGCGAAAAACGTAGCGGCCGTGGCAGGTTTGAATGACAGGAGCGTAAAAAGGGTAATGAGAACTGGCAGGTTCCGAATGGACATATCGTCTTTCCTGAGAACCGCGCATATGCGCAGACGTTCTCATACGGTTGGTCCCACCAAGATCGAATAGACACCCCAATCAGGGCGGAACCGTGACGCATTTCATTCAAATTTGTGGCGTTTTCGCTGGATCGGCTCAGCCCCCACCGATCAGCCGCGCGTGTTCTTGAATGGCAAAGCGGTCGGTCATGCCTGCAATGTAATCCGCTACGATCCGTGCCAGTGCTGTTTGATCGGGCGCGTCGGCGACATCCTTGCGCCACTGTTTTGGCAACTCGTCGGTGTTGGTCATGAAGAACGGGAACAACTCATCGACCATCTGCGTCACTTCGCGGCGCATCTGCACCACTGCGGGCGCGCGATACATGCGTTCGAACAGGAACTGGCGGATAATTTTCAGATCAGACCAAAGCGCCGGCGTAAACTGCACCAGCATCCGCCCCGCATGACGCACATCATGCACCGATGCCGGATCAAGCCGTGCCAGATTGCGGCGGCTGACGACGATCACATCCTCGACCAGAATACCAAAGAAACGCCGCAAAGCCTCGTGGCGGCGGCGATAGTAATTCAGACCGGGATACTTGCGGTCCACCTCGGCAAAGCAGTCGTGCAGGATCGGCAGTTCGGCCAGATCATCGGTGCTGAACAACTCGGCCCGCAGGCCATCGTGCAGATCGTGGTTGTTGTAGGCGATATCGTCCGACAGCGCGGCCACCTGTGCTTCGGCGCTGGCGTGGGTGTGCAGTTCCAGATCGTGCTGCGCGTTGTAATCGGCCAGCGCATAAGGGATATCGCCGGTCACAGGGCCGTTGTGCTTGGCGATACCCTCCAGCGTTTCCCACGTCAGGTTCAGCCCGTCCCATTCGGCGTAGTGGCGCTCCAGATTGGTGACGATGCGCAGGGCTTGCGCGTTGTGATCGAAACCACCGTAGGGTGTCATGAGACGGTGCAACGCCTCCTCGCCCGTGTGGCCAAACGGGGTGTGCCCCAGATCATGCGCAAGGGCCACGGCCTCGGTCAGCTCCACGTTCAGATCAAGGGCTGCGGCCACGGTGCGGGCGACTTGCGCCACCTCGATGGAATGGGTCAGACGGGTGCGGAAATAATCGCCTTCGTGTTCAATAAACACCTGTGTTTTATGCTTCAGCCTGCGAAAAGCCGATGCGTGGATAATCCGGTCGCGGTCCCGCTGGAAGGGAGAGCGAAAGATGCTCTCTTCCTCGACAAAAAGCCGCCCGCGCACATTTGCCGGATCAGTCGCAAAACGCGCTGCCATGTCCCTGCCCCATCTTTTCTGGATCAAAGCATCAGGTGTCCCGCCCGCCGCCTTGTTCCGTTTGCCTGACCCCCCTATATTATGCGCGAGAGCAATTCGATAGGTCTGATGATGCTGACAGTTCCCCCCAAAGTCACACCGCGCGCGTTTGAGCGTTTGTCAGAGATCGGTGCAGCCGCCCAAGGCAAAGCCCTCCGCGTCGCCGTCGAAGGTGGCGGGTGTTCGGGCTTTCAGTACGAGATTGATCTTGATGAACCCAAGGACGACGATCTGGTGCTTGAGGGGTCTGGCGAGAAAGTCCTGATCGACAGCGTGTCCCTACCCTTTTTGACAGACGCCGTGATCGATTTCTCGGAAGAGCTGATCGGCGCGCGCTTTGTGATCAACAATCCCAACGCGACATCGTCGTGTGGATGCGGCACCTCGTTCTCCATGTAACGCCCCGAGTTTCTGATGGCGAAATTGATCGGAGGTTTCGAAACCGCTGGCAGTCGCCCGCGTGACGCGGCACAAGTGATCTGACCAATCGGCGGGGGCATTTATGAAAATCGCGACATTCAACATCAATGGCGTCAAGGCGCGGATCAACGCGCTAACCGACTGGCTGACCGAAAGCGCGCCTGACGTGGCGCTGCTGCAAGAGATCAAATCGGTTGATGAAAACTTCCCTCGCGACGTGTTCGAGGACATGGGCTACAACGTCGAAACCCATGGGCAAAAAGGCTTTAACGGTGTGGCAGTCTTGTCCAAACTGCCCCTTGAGGACGTGACCCGCGGCTTGCCCGGCGATGATAGCGATGAACAGGCCCGCTGGATCGAGGCGACTGTGGTTGGCGATCAGGCCCTGCGCATCTGCGGGCTCTATCTGCCAAACGGCAATCCGGTTGAACTGAACGACGACGGCAGCCCCGTCGCAGGCGGCAAATACGCCTACAAGCTGGACTGGATGGACCGCCTTTATGATCGCGCACAAGATCTCATGGCGCAAGAAACACCCGCCCTGATGGCCGGTGACTACAACATTATCCCGCAACGCGAGGACGCCAAGCGGCCTGACGCATGGACCAAAGACGCGTTGCACCGTCTGCCCAGCCGCCAAGCGTTCCGACGCATCGTGAACCTTGGTTTCACCGAAGGCTTTCGCGCGCGACAGGCCGGTGCGGGGCATTATTCATTCTGGGATTATCAGGCGGGCGCATGGGAAAAAGACGATGGCATCCGTATCGACCATTTCCTGCTGACACCGCAATGCGCCGATCTGATGCGCGATTGCTGGATCGAAAGCGCTGTGCGCGGGCGAGAAAAACCGTCCGATCACGTGCCCGTCTGGATTGATCTGGCCGCCTAACCCGTAGTGACGTCGTGCCCGTAAAGCCAATCCATCCGATTTAGGAATGCATCCGGCGCGATCTTGCCCAAACCGGATAGCCCCGCGTGCGCCACGCGCCGCCTGAACCCCGAAAGGTGATAGTTCCGCGCATTGGCGTTTGCCGCAGCGATGGCACGCATCACACGCGGGCGACGGATCTCCTGATATTCCGGCAAGGTCTTTTCCACGGACGGATCGCGGTCACAGCACTGCGCCAAGACAAAGGCATCCTCGATCGCCAGATTGGCCCCTTGTGCCAGAAACGGTAGCGTCGGATGCGCCGCATCGCCAAGAAGCGCAAGCCCCGTGCCATGCCAGTTTTGCGCGACCTCATAGCGAAACAGCCCCCACAGCCGCACATCATCCACACGACCCAGTATATCGGCCAAGACGGGACAGACGTCGTTGAATGCCGCCCTCAAATTTGCAGGATCATCGTGGTGGTGCCAGCCATCCTCGGCAAAGCTGTCGCGTTCTTGCACCGCCACGATGTTAAGCCGCCCGCCGGTCAGCGGATAGGTGACAACATGGCGGCCGGGTGCCATCCAGATCTTCGCCTCTGGGGCAACATCTGCCATCGGCACCATGGCCCGCCACGCGACCTGCCCTGTAAAAAACGGCTTGTCGGTCGGGTTCAGCACTGAACGACAGACAGATTTCAGCCCGTCCGCGCCGATGGTCAGAATGGGCGACGTCTCATCATCCATACCATCACCCGTCATCCCTTGGACCCGCGCATTCGTCCGCACCTCAACACCGGCCTGCGCGCAGCTTTGGGCCAGCATATCGATCAGATCAGCACGGTGAAAAAAGCGGTAGTCGCGCCCCGTCAGATCAAACCGCGCGATCCGGCGTCCGGTCAGCGCATCGGTGGGGCAAACGGCAGCGGCGGGCAGCCCTGCGCGATCCATTTGATCGGATAACCCCAAGGCATGCAGCACGCGTGCGCCGTTCGGAGTGATTTGCAGTCCGGCGCCAACTTCTGTCAGCGCCGCTGCCTGTTCGTGAACTGTTACTCTTGCGCCTGTGCGGGCAAACGCCAGCGCGGCGGTCAGGCCGCCAATACCGCCGCCAACAACGGCGATGCTGCGGCCCGCATTATGACCCATCAGTCTTTGCGGTGCACCTTTTCACCGCGCTCGTGACGCTCTTGCGCCTCAAGGCTCATCACAGCGATAGGACGTGCATCCAGACGCTTGAGCGAGATCGGCTCACCGGTGATTTCGCAGTAGCCATACTCGCCCTCGTCGATACGGCGCAGGGCCGCGTCAATTTTGGACACAAGCTTGCGCTGACGGTCACGTGTGCGCAGTTCCAGCGCGCGGTCTGTTTCCTCGGACGCGCGGTCGGCAACGTCGGGGATATTGCGGGTCTGGTCTTTCATGCCTGCGACAGTATCGCGGCTGTCTTCCATCAGTTCCGATTTCCAGTTCAACAGCTTGCGGCGGAAATACTCGGTCTGGCGTTCGTTCATGAACGGTTCGTTTTCAACCGGCTTATAATCTTCTGGAAGGAATGTTTCGGCTTTCATTTTTGTCCCCTTAGCGTGCGATCCAGATGGAAAAACGGTATCATCTGTCATGTCGCATACTTGTTAGTTACCCCATGAATTGGCCGTCCTTTACGCCTTTGATGACGCGGTGTCACCCCCTATTCCATGTTTGCGCAATCAGTTGAAGCCCGCGTGATTGCAGCATATGACAACCCCGCACAAAGGGGTTTGATGACATGCAATTTGCCGGCACGGACAGCTATATCGCGACAGATGATCTGAAAATGGCGGTCAACGCCGCGATCACGCTGGAGCGGCCGCTTCTGGTGAAAGGCGAACCCGGCACCGGCAAAACCGAACTGGCGCGGCAAGTCAGCGCAGCACTTGGTCTGCCGATGATCGAATGGCACATCAAATCGACCACAAAGGCCCAACAGGGGCTTTACGAATATGATGCGGTCAGCCGCCTGCGCGACAGCCAGCTTGGGGATGAAAAGGTGCATGACGTCGCCAACTACATCCGCAAGGGCAAGCTGTGGGAGGCATTTGGCGCAGACGGCAAGGTTGTGCTGCTGATCGACGAGATCGACAAAGCGGATATCGAGTTTCCGAACGACCTGCTGCAAGAGCTCGATAAGATGGAATTCCACGTCTACGAGACAGGCGAGACCGTCCGTGCGATCCATCGCCCCGTGGTCATCATCACGTCCAACAATGAAAAAGAGTTGCCCGACGCCTTCCTGCGGCGCTGCTTTTTCCACTTCATCCGCTTCCCCGATATCGACACCCTGCGCGAGATCGTGGCGGTGCATCATCCCGACATCAAAGAAAGCCTGCTGACAGCCGCCCTCACCCAGTTCTATGAAGTGCGCGAGACGCAGGGATTGAAGAAAAAGCCGTCCACGTCAGAGGTTCTCGACTGGCTGAAACTACTTCTGGCCGAGGATCTGGACGCCGCTGACCTGAAACGCGATGGCGCAAACGCCCTGCCCAAGCTGCACGGCGCTTTGCTCAAGAACGAGCAGGACGTGCATCTTTTTGAACGCCTCGCGTTTATGGCGCGTGGCGGGCGGTAGCGGCTTCAAATTGCTGAACGTCGCGACCTTTGGCCATTCGTGATCAGTGCGGCACCTTGATCGAATGTCCGATCATCATAAAGTCGGATTGCCAGTGAGATGATGAACACTGTCCAGCGGCGACCTGCCAGACCGCAAGTCTGACAGTCAATTATTGCGAGGTGAGCGTCGTCAAAGCTGCCAGCCCGTCCGAAAACGCGTCAATAAACTTGCTGTCATCACTTTGATGCGCCAGTGAAACAAAGACCACATTCTCCACCCCAAGTGCCGCTGTTTGTGCAAAGGCAGCTTCCGGTGGGGTCGCTTCCCAAATCAAGACGCGCGCACCTGTCTCGGTGATAAGTGACGTCAACGCATCAAGCTCATCATCTGTCGGCGCAGCACCCGCTTCCCATTCAAGCGAGTTGACGGTCAGCCCATAACGGCGGGCGAGGTATTGATAGCGTGGGTGGGTCGTGATGATCGTCACGTCCTGCAAATCCGCCAACGCACTGCTGGCTTGCGTATCAAGCGCCTCTAGGTCCGCCTGAAGCTCCGCCATGCGCGCCGCAACATCATCAGCAGGGGAAAGCCCCCGCGCGGTGATGGCGTCAGCAACAGCCTGTGCTTGCGCGGCAGCCAGTGTCGGGTCCAGCCAGAGGTAGGATGCCAGCCCTTCATGCGAATGCTCTTCCCCCTCACCGTGGCTGTGGGTGATGCTTTCGGTAAAGATGAACTGGTCTTCGATGGCCGCGGTCGTATTGACGGTCTTTGCACGTGGCAGCGATACGCGATCAACCCATGTCGCAAACCCCGCACCGTTCAGAAGGATCAAATCGGCAGACTGGATCGTGGTGATATCCGCGACCGTGGGACGCCAGAATGACGGATCAACGTCTGCGGGAACGGGAAACACCACGTCCGCATCATCCCCCAACAGGCGTTCGGCGAAATACTGTAACGGGTAATTCACGGCCACGACCTGCGGGCGATCCTGCGCTGTTGCGCCGCTGGCGACAAAAACGAACAACCACGCGGAAAGAAGGCGTCTTAACATAGGTTTCACTCTTAGCTCTGGCAGTTTCGGGTGATGTCGTCGGGCGTCAAAATCCAGTAATTGTCATGGCTGCCTGTATCGACTTCGATCACCAGCCCTTGCGAATAATCCAGACTGTCAAGCGGCACAGAGAGCGTCCCGTCTTCGGTGATCGGCAAGGTGGTGATCAATGCGTTCTGACCATCCAGCACGCGGACATCTGCGATCTGGACGGGATTGCCATTGGAAAATTTAGCCTCGACCGTCACGGCTTCGCAGTCAACGGATGCAAACACGATCAACTGGTGTGCGGCCGCCCCGACGGGGGCGACGACACAAAGGCATGTCAGGGCAAGCGCCCCGCGAAAAGCTCGGGTCACTGACCCGTCCACTCTTCAAAGTGCACCCAGATCACTGCGCCAAGCTCAACGGCTTTTTCCTCGCCAGAGCCTTCTTCGGTCAGCTTGTAATCAGCCGTGTTCAGCGCGGCAAACCCCCACCAGCCGTCAGACGGCGGCGCGTAGGTGAACACGCCATCAGCGTCGGCTTTGACCGTTTGCGTGATCATCAGCTCATCGGGCACGGTGGCACCTGCGCCATCGTTGAAAAACTCAACCTCGACCTCGGCGTAGGGCACAGGTTCGCCATCCATCTTGACGATGCCTTGAAAAACATTGTGCTCCCACAGACCAAAAGGCTTGGACAATGGCACGATCTCGGTCTTGAGGCCCAGTTCAGTGTCCCAGCCTTCGTCATCGCCAAAAGCGGTCACATAGGTTTTGGTGTAGTGGATGATAAACGCATCCTCCGCGGGTTCCCAATACGGATGCGGTTCCATCGCAAAAATATAGGTGCCGGGCCGCTCAAGCGGATAATCAAGCGTGTAGCCCTGATCATCCATCACGGTCGCGTCCTGCAGGTCGCCCAAAAGGTCGGTTGTCGTCCCTTCGTGGGTGACAGAAAAGCCAACCGGGGTTTCAAGCATCATGCCGTCCATCTCGAACGGATGCGAGAACGACATGGTCAGCGCAACACTGCGCCCGTCTTCCTGACTGATCATCGGATCATTCGGGATGATCATCCCGTAATGCGCAATCGCGGGCGTGGCCGCAACGAATGCTGCTAGTGATGCGGTAAGGAAATGACGTTTCATAAAACCTCCTGATGGCCTTTCGTAAGTTATGCGCCGAGGGCAAGAAGCCAGTTGACCCAGCCTTCAGCATTTTGGGACACAATCATCGTGCCGATACCAGCAATAAATGCTGAAATTAACAGTAGTGTGAATGTTTCCGCCGACAATAAGCGCAGCACCATGCCGCGCCGTGCGCCCAGCTTGACGGCGGTGGCAATTTCGCGCGCGCGCAGACGGTAGCTCAGGAACACTGCCAACCCGATAGCTGCAAATGCGGCGATCGCGATAATCAGTGTGACAACGTCCAGCAGTGACTTGATCCGGAATATCCGATCCACCAGCCCCTGGATCACACTGGATGGTTCGACAAGCTGCACAGGAACGTCGGTATCCAGATAGCGCCCCTTGAGGATCGTCGCCGACCGGGTGTCGTTGGGAACGATGATGACCGCAGAGGCCGGAAATCCGTCCTGCGATCCGTGAAAGTGAAAGCTGTCGATATTGGCGTCAGTGATCTTTTGGTATTGCACGACAGCTGCGTTTGACAGGGCTGCGGTGCCTTCGGCGACCTGCGTGGCTGTCACCACGTCTTCGTGACCGTGACCGATCCCCTGGATCACCCAAGCGGTCTTGATATCAACAAAAACAGCCTGATCATCGGGCGAATTTGTGCGGGCAAGAACTCCGACAATCGGCATTTCAAGCGGATAGACACCATCAAGATCGAACAAATTTTCGGGCGATGACACAAGGCTATCGCCGACCCCTTTGCCAAGCGTCGCCGCCACATCAGCCCCGATCACGGCGTCGCCAAGCACTGACAGCCCGCGCCCGTCAGACAAGGGCAAATCACGAAAATCGAAATAATCCAGCGTCGTTCCGACGATCCGGAAACCGCTTGATGAAAACGCGGTGTGCACAGGGATCGGAATGCCCAGCCCACTGTCCCAAACGGCCTCGACCTCGCGCATGGCGACAGGATCGGGGCGTTCTTCGGAAAAATACAGCGCGGCCATGGTCAGGTCCAATTGCGACCCGCGACTGCCCAGCAACAGCGGCGTCGCTTCCCCTCGCGCCACAAGCGCGCGTTCGCTGGTGGATAGCAGGATTTGCGTGGCAATCGGCACGAACAGGATCAAAGCAGTGACCAAGGTCAACACAAGGCTACGCGCCCAGTGGTAGCGCATATAAGCAAAGGCAAGATAAAGCGCGTTCATGCGTCTGCCCCTTCGCGGAAATCGGCGAAATCAAGCACGCGTTTGAAGCGGGGCAACAATTCATGGTCGTGCGTGACGGCCAGCACAGCGGCGCCTGCTTGCGACGCTTGTTCGAACAACAGATCAAGAATGCGCGATTTGCTGTCGGGGTCCAGATTCCCCGTCGCCTCGTCTGACAGGATCAATTTGGGCTGTGTCACCAATGCGCGGCAGATCGCGACGCGTTGCTGCTCGCCCTGACTAAGCGCCGACGGGTGCCTGTCTAACTTATCGCCAATCCCGCAGGACGCGGCCAGCGCTTCGGCGCGGTCGCGGGCTTCTGCGTTCAGCGTCAGGGCGGGTGTGATCCGGTAGGGGTAAAGGATGTTTTGCCGCGCTGACAAATAGTCGAGCAGTGCGAAATCCTGAAAGACAAAGCCAATGGTGCTTGCCCGAAACCGGCGGCGTTGGACATCCGACAGGCTGGAAACTTCAGTGCCCGCCACGTCGATCTTGCCACCATCCGGCGTCAGGATGCCTGCCACCAGATTAAGCATTGTGGTTTTGCCACTGCCGCTTGGCCCGACGATGGCGACACGCTCATCGCTTTGCACGTCAAAGCGCGGAATGCGCAGCCGAAAATCGCTTTTGCCATAGCGAAAGGTGAGGTTCTCAATTGTAATCATCAGTTCGTTTCTGGCGCGAGGAATGTTTCGCCCGCCGTGTCCCGGTTCACCTCAAGCAGATCAAAATCCGTGATCCGCCACGCGCCGTCCACCGGAGACACAGCCAGTTCGGCACTATAGGTGTTGCCCCGCACGTGCAGGTGTTCTGCGTGCCCTACGGTCCCGATCACCTGCCATGACGCATCAATCGCCAAATTGGCCCCGTCGCGACCGACCTGCGTGTCCAGAAGCTTGATCTCGTGAATTGTCTGGTCCGCCTCTTCAAGGCCACCGCCTGCCATCGCCCCGACCCGTTCCAGATAAAGGTATTCCAGCGCGTCCCCATGTGTGACGCTTGAGAGCGTGTCATAAATGGCATCTTCTTCGGTTTCGCCAAACGCATCATAAACGACAAGCAGCAATGCCGGGGTCAGGCGCCAAAACTCCGCCCGCGCCGCTTCAATCGTCATGGGTTCAAGGCCGGGGGCCGTAAACTCGGCTGTCTCGGAGACAGAGTCTCGCGTTGGCCAAAAGACCAATGCCGCCACGCCGATGCACGACACCACAGCGACACCAGCAAGGATAGAGATCTTGTTCATCGGCAACCAAGTCCAAGTAAAATCGGGATTTTCGCGTGTAACTTGTTACAGACAACTGCGGTCTGCAAGTGGGTGGAGTAACAATCTCGGCACCTATTTGCGTGCCGCTTGCGTCAACTCTATGCTTTGGTCACCAAAACCGCACGGTTGGGCAAGCGGCCACTGGCGCAACTGCGGCGAAAGCCCGCTGAATTCCGTCAGGCGGTCATCACTATCACCTTCAAAATTCCCGCAATCCCATATCTTGCGCCACTCTCACGCGGAGCCACAAGAGGCATGAGTCTTTCGTGCAACGGGGCGCACTCAATGCATCGAAGCGCACAAAATTATCGTGCCTGATCGCCCCTTCTCGCCCTTAACTCACCCTTGCCCCCACCCGCACGCAGGTCGCGCAATTGTCGCAATCACGTCCAAGAGGGGCCGCAGTCGTCTGGCAGAAACGACTGACGCGAATGAGGAGAGCAGAACGTGACCAAGGCAAAAATGCCGGTCATCATTCGTCCGTTACGCCCGGCTGATCAGGCCGCGTGGCGCGGACTTTGGACCGCCTATCTGGAATTTTACGGGTCAACCGTAGACGACGTCGTTTATGCGACAACATTCGAACGCCTGCTGGGAGACGATCCGCAAGACTATACCTGTCTGGTGGCAGAAGCTGACGGAAAGCTTGTGGGCCTGACGCACTATGTCTTCCATCGCCACGCATGGAAAATCGAGAATGTCTGCTATCTGCAAGACCTGTTCGCTGACCCCGCCACCCGTGGTCTTGGCGTGGGGCGCGCGTTGATCGAAGCCGTTTATGCCGCAGCAGACGCCGCTGGAAGCCCGACTGTCTACTGGACAACGCAAGCCGGCAACATGCAGGCCCGTCAGCTTTATGACCGGATCGCTGAAAAGACCGACTTTATCAAATACCAGCGGAGCGTTGCATGAACCGACTTGCCGCTTTCGCGCTATGCTTTGTCACCTCTTGCGCGCCAACGCCGCAAAATATGGTTGATGGTCAAACTGTCGCCACACGTGCCGCCGGATTTCAAGGCGAAATTCCGTCGCTGCGCATGTTCACCGACACGTCAGTCGCCCGACCATCGCGGCCCAACCGCGAGATTGCGCAGGATTTCCTTGATCTGGCCTTCCGCATGGAAAGCGGGCGCAACATCCCTGCCCTGACCCGTTTCGACGGACCGATCAAAGTGCGTGCCACCGGCAATTACGGGCCCACCATGATCACCGATCTTGAGATTCTGCTGGACCGGATGCGCCGCGAGGCTGGGCTGGATATCAGCCTGACCACTGCTGACGACGCCCAGATCACGGTCGAGGCTGTGCCCCGCGCGACCCTACAACGGGCCGTGCCGCGTGCGGCCTGTTTCGTTGTGCCGCGCATCAACAGTTGGGCCGACTTTACCATTGCCCGCCGCACCTCTCAGGTCGACTGGACGACGCTGACAACTCGCGATCGCGCCACGATCTTTGTACCCGCTGACGTGGCCCCGCAGGAAATCCGCGACTGTTTGCATGAAGAACTCGCACAGGCGCTTGGCCCGCTGAATGACCTGTATCGTCTGCCGGATTCTGTGTTCAATGACGATAACATTCACACCGTCCTGACCGGCTTTGATATGCTGATCTTGCGCCTCTATTACTCACCCGCCCTGCGCAATGGCATGACCCGCCGCCAGGTGGCTGACCGCCTGCCCGCCCTTCTGGCGCGGATGAACCCCGCAGGCCAACGCGAAACCCCTGATCCCGCACCCGACACATCGCGCGATTGGATCAACGCGATGGAAGAAGCGTTAGCCAACGGTGCCAGCCCATTTGCCCGCCGCGCAGCCGCCGAGCGCGCCATCGCCTTGGGTCGTGCCTTTGGCTGGACCGGCGCGCGCGAAGGGTTCGCCCACTACGCCTATGGCCGCCTGCAGGTCGGCAACAATTCCGAAGTCGCACTGGCCAGCTTCAACGCCGCCGAACGCGCCTATCGCCGCTCACCCGAAACGCAAATTCACGCGGCCCACATTGCTGTGCAACAGGCCGCCTTTGCGCTTGCTGCGGGTGATGGGGAAACCGTTTTGCGCCTGACAGAAAGCGCCACAGACGTGGCCCGGCGTCACCAGAACGCGGCACTCATGTCGACGCTGATGATGTTTCAGGCCGAAGCGCTTGATCTGATGGGCAACACAGCCGAGGCCGAGGCCATTCGGCTGGACAGTCTGGGATGGGCGCGATACGGGTTCGGCTCAGAGGCCAGTGTGCAAGCGCGCTTGAACGAGATCGCCGCCCTGCGCCCTTTCTGAGTGGTGAACTGACAGGACGACAATGCCATGATCTACCCCCTTGCCGGTCTAATTCTGGGTGCCCTTTTCGGTGCGATACGCGCGAAATCCAAGGGCGGCAAAATGCTTGATCTGCTGCAATGGGGCGCGGTGAACGCGATGATCGGTGGCGTCTTGGGGCTGTTCATTCTGGTCTTTATCGAACGCGCCGCCACGTAAAGCGGATGTTCCTGCCGTTCTTTGAAAATCTGCGCAAGGCCGGTGTGCCGGTATCACTGCGCGAATTTCTGGCCTTTCTGGAAGGCATGAAGGCAGGGTTGGCGACCTATGACATAGAGGCGTTCTACTTTCTTGGCCGCACGATTATGGTCAAGGACGAACGCCACATCGACCGCTTTGACCGCGCCTTTGCTGCCACGTTCGAAGGGCTTGAGGCGATCCCCGACGAGGCTGTTTTAAACGCCGTCGATATCCCGCAGGAATGGCTGGAAAAGCTGGCCGAAAAGCACCTGACCGCCGCAGAAAAAGCCGAGATCGACGCATTAGGTGGCTTTGATAAGCTGATGGAAACGCTCAAAAAACGACTTGAGGAACAAAAAGGCCGCCATCAAGGCGGGTCTAAATGGGTCGGCACCGCCGGCACCTCTCCGTTTGGTGCCTATGGCTACAATCCAGAAGGTGTGCGCATCGGTCAGAACGAAAGCCGCCACCAGCGCGCGGTCAAGGTCTGGGACAAGCGCGAGTTTCGTAATCTGGACGACAGCGTTGAGATCGGCACCCGCAACATCAAAGTGGCCCTCAAGCGTCTGCGCAACTGGGCACGTGACGGTGCGGCGGATGAGTTTGACCTCAATGGCACCATCCGTGCCACCGCCGAACACGGCTATCTGGATGTGCAAACCCGCCCCGAACGGCGCAATGCGGTGAAGGTGCTGCTGTTCCTTGATGTAGGCGGATCAATGGACCCGCATATCAAGGTGGTGGAAGAACTGTTCAGCGCTGCCAAGACCGAGTTCAAGCATCTTGAACACTTCTACTTTCACAACTGCCTGTATGAAGGTGTGTGGCGCGACAACCGCCGCCGCTGGGACGCGCAGATCGACACGCATGAAATCCTGCGCACCTACGGGCCTGACTACAAATGTATCTTCGTCGGTGACGCCAGCATGTCCCCCTACGAGATTGCTTTTGCAGGTGGCGCGAACGAACATTGGAACGCCGAAAGTGGCGAGGTCTGGCTGACCCGCGCACGCGATCAATGGAATTCGCACCTCTGGATCAATCCTCTGCCTGAAAAATACTGGCCCTACACGCAGTCGATTGCGATGATCCAACAGATTTTTGGCGCGGACCGCATGGTCCCGATGACGCTTGCCGGTTTGGAAACAGGTATGAAGTCTTTGGTGCGCTAGTTTTTGCGACGGAAATCACCGCCGCGCACGTTAAATGTCCGACTTAGCCCAAGGCCTGCCATGATCCGCGACCGCATTTTGTTTCTCTGGCAGTTCCACAGGCCGCTTTTACTGGTGTTCTGTCTGATCCTTGGTGCCTTGGGCTTTTTTGGTGTGCGCACGGTCTCTGCTGCCATCTACTGGGCTGATCCGGCCCATCAGGAACAACCCTTGGCCGCATGGATGACGCCGCGCTACGTGTCGCGGTCCTATCAAATCCCACCAGAGGTGCTGGAAGAGGCTTTGTTTCTGGACCCCGATGCCCCGATCCGCCGCGTGTCGCTTGGCCAGATCGCGAAGGAGAACGAGGTCACGCTGGACGTGCTGCAATCGCGTGTCGACGCCGCCGCGGAGGCGCAGAAGATCCTGCGCGACGCCCGCAGATGAGCGAGACGATATTGGCCCTTGTCGCTGATTACGGTGTGGGCATCGTGTTTACGGTGACATTCCTCAGCTGTCTTGCCCTGCCCGTTCCGTCATCGCTTTTGATGCTGGCATCTGGCGGGTTTGCAGCCACGGGTGATCTGTCGCTGACCGCCGTGTTCGGTGCAGCGTTTGGCGGCGCGATATTGGGCGATAACAGCGGCTACTGGATTGCCCGTGGGCTGGGCGACCGGTTTCACGCGTGGCTTGACCGTGCGCCCAAACGCGCGGCCCTGCTGGCCCGCACCAAGGCGTTTATGGCGCGCTGGGGCGGATCATCGGTGTTCTTTTCGTGCTGGCTGGTCGCGCCGCTTGGCCCGTATGTGAATTACGTCAGCGGGCTTAGCCGCCTGCGGTGGATACGCTTTGCGCTTTGGGGCATCGCGGGGGAAATTGTATGGGTCAGCTTGTATGTCGGGCTTGGCTACAGTTTTGCCGATAGCATTACCGAGGTGGCCAGCGTGCTGGGCAACGCCAGCGGCTTGATCTGCGCCGCTCTTGGAACTGTCGTGCTGGGGTGGTGGCTGTGGCGGCTGAGCAGTCGCAAAATGCGTGAAACCGACACCCTGACACAATGACGCCTTGGCCTTTGGCCGCAACACCCCCATATCTGTGGCATGTTACGGTTTACCCCCATTCTTCTGGCCGTTCTTTACGGCTATGCGATGTATCGATTTTCGGTCTGGCGCACGTCCAAGGAATTGGACAGCCAATCCACCGATCTGACCGATCCTGTGCTTCTGGATATGACACGCCAGATGGCGCAGGCGCTGGATTTACCGCGCATCAAAGTCAACATCTACGAGATTGAGCCTGTGAACGGTCTTGCTGCCCCTGACGGGCGCATTTTCATCACGCGCGGCTTTTTCAACCGCTACAAGCAAGGCAAAGTCACCGCCGCCGAGCTTGCCTCCGTTATCGCGCACGAACTTGGGCATGTTGCCTTGGGTCATTCACGCCGCCGGATGATCGATTTTTCAGGGCAAAATGCGATGCGCACGGCACTTGCGATGATCCTCAACCGGTTCTTGCCCGGCGTCGGCATGGTGATTGCAAATGGTTTGATGACCTTGCTGGCGGCACGTCTGTCGCGGTCCGACGAATACGAGGCCGATGCCTATGCCAGCGCCCTTCTGGTCAAGGCAGGCATTGGCACAGCGCCGCAAATTTCGTTGTTCAGAAAGCTCGAAACGCTGACCGGCGCGCGGGGCGCGGCACAGCCTGCGTGGCTTTTGTCCCATCCAAAGACCGGTGAACGGATCAAAGCAATCGAGGCAAACGCGGCGAAGTGGCAGACCTGATCCGGTCAGAACAGATCTGCACACCGTACGCGAAAAATGGGCCGCAGTTTACCCGCGGCCCAGTCGACGACCTGGCTTGATTAGTCTTCGTAGACGGGCTGTTCTTCGAGAGCTTCCATAGTGCTGTCGATATAGACGCGCACATCACCATCATCATCGCGCGTGATCTGCAGCTCATCCATGGTCACGGCAATCGGGCGTTCGCCCATGCCAAGGAAACCGCCCACGTCGATGACGGCGCGGTCCATCTTGCCGTCGTCGGTCAGCAGCAGTTCGCTGATCTCGCCCACGTTCTCATCGCCCGAACCGTATACAACGGCGCCGGTCAGCATCTCTGTTGTCAGGTCTGCCATCTCAACTGTTTCGTAGCCATCACGCTCGACTTCTGGCGCACGCAACATTGTCCGCTCGTTCTCGTCCATGTCGGCTTCTGCGTCGGTCATGCTGCTGTCCTGCATCTCGCGCTCGTAGGACGGAGCCTCTTCAACACCTGCTGCGCTGGCTGCAATCACAAGGAAGAAATCATCGGCTTCGCCGCCCTCAGGGGTGACAAAGTTCAGCTGATCCATAGAGATGGCGACATCTTTTTCGCCCATACCCAGAAAGCCGCCAACGCCGACGATGACATTCTCGACCTGACCGTCACGCGACAGAACGATCTCGTTGATCTCGCCGATGTCGTCCCATTCGGTTTCGCCATCTTCAGGCATTGTGCCCGTGATATCGGATTCGGTCGCATATACGCGCATGCCGATGACGTTAGACGCGTTCAGGTTGCGGCTGTCGTCAAACATGAATTCGGAAAAGGCGGCTGTGTGGCCATCGGCCAAAGCACCGGTTGCAAGAAGGATCGCTGTTGCGGTTGAAGCAAGATAACGTTTCATCTTTGAACTCCTTAAGATGTGTTGCATCGCCTGACGTCTTGTCTGGCGTATGGGCTTGCAACACGGCACCCCAACGAAGAGTTCCGAGAAGATCACAAAATGTATGCGATGGTATAATCTAGATTAATTCACCTTCAGTTTTACCGCTAACCACCGGTATTTGTTGGAACCTTAAACAACGCTTAATCGTTTTCCCAATCTGGGTAACCGCGCTTTTTTCATCAAGGCGCGCATCGACCAGTCATGCTCTGACAGGCGTCTGGCTTCGTCCAGAACCGCCTCGGCGACGGCTGTCACAGGGTCCGGATTTGCCTCCAAAAGTCCCAGCAAGAACATGTCCGGACTGGCGCGGCTGATCCCTTCTTCGGCCAGTATCTGGCTTGGAAAATCCTTGAAGTTCATCGTCAGGATCACGTCAGAGCGACTGGCCACCGCAGTTGCAAGCACGTGGACATCGTCAGGGTCAGGCAGCCATAGTCGCGCGGTGATTGTAGGGTTCTGTGGCACAATCGCCGTCGGGTAGCGTGTGCCAAGAAGGACAATCTCGGACCGCGCAAACACTTCGGCCTCTGCGCCCAGCTTGCGCGTGGCCCGCGCCCACTCTTCCAAAATGCGATCGGACCAAACAGGCTTGAACAGCCCTGCGTCAGCGCAGCCAAGCACCATTTCGCGCATTACCGTGGGATAAAGCACGCAAGCGTCGATGGTGACTTTCATGCCTCCCCCCTCACAGGCGGAAGAACACCGATTTCAGATATCCGCTTTCGGCTAGATGCGGCAGCATCGGGTGGTCCGGTCCGGCAAAGCCGGTGTAGACAATCTGCCCACGCCGCCCCGCACGCCCGATCCCGCGGGCCGATGCGTTGCGGAACTTGGTCAGATCGGCGGCATGGCTGCATGAACACAGACCCAAGATGCCACCCTCGGCCACCAGCGCCGCAGCCAACCGCGCAACACGCTCATAGGCGCGCAAACCTGCATCCAGCGCGTTCTTGGATGGCGCAAAAGCAGGCGGGTCGCAGATCACCACGTCAAATGTCTCACCCGCTTCTGCCAGATCGGTCAGCACGGCAAAGGCATCCCCTTTGCGCGTCTCGAACCGGGCCGATACGCCCATGGCAGCAGCGCCCTTTTCGGCCAGATCAAGCGCAGGCGCGGACCCGTCAACGGCCAGCACAGATTTTGCACCACCCGCCAGAGCCGCCAGACCAAACCCGCCCACATGCGAAAACACATCCAGCACCCGCGCATCCTTGGACAGCGACGCGGCAAACGCATGGTTCGGGCGCTGGTCGTAGAACAGACCGGTTTTCTGCCCTTCCATCACATCAGCCATATAAGTGGCCCCGTTCATCACAGCAGGCACAGGCCCATCCGGTGCTACGCCTGCCAGAACCTTGGTGACCTCATCCAACCCTTCAAGCGACCGCGCACGCCCCGTGCCGTTCATCACGACGGTTGTGACGCCGGTCACCTTCTGCAGGGCCGCGACAAGCGGTGTGATCAGCACATCTGCCCAAGCTGCGTTGGGCTGCACAACAGCAACGTCACCAAAGCGGTCAATCACAACACCCGGCAGACCGTCAGCCTCGGCGTGGATCAGGCGATAGAACGGATCAGCATAAAGCGTGTCGCGCAGTTTCAGCGCACGGCTGATGCGGGCGGCAAACCAAGCCTCATCAATCACCGCCTCGGGATCGCGGTCCAACATTCGGCAGATGATCTTAGAGGCAGGTGTGACAGCCACAACACCCATCGGGCGGCGGTCGGCATCTTCCAGCACCGCCAAGGTGCCAGCGGTCAGATTGCGCGTGCGACGGTCGGTCACCAGTTCATTGGCGAAAACCCACGGAAAACCGTGGCGGATCGCGCGGGCATCGCCCTTGGGTGTCAGGCGCACTGTGGCGGTGATGGCGGGTGTATCTGGGGTCTGGGTCATGCGGCTGTCCCTAGCCTGTTTGATCTGCCAGCGCAAAGGGCCATCTGCGGCATCTCGGCCCCTTGTTAGCGCTAACAAGACCTGATAGACGCCCTACTATAGATTGCTGCACCAAAACGAGTAGGCCAGCCCATGTCACTGCATCCCAAAATTGCCGAAGTCACCGACCGTATCCGCGCCCGCTCCGAAGGGCCGCGCCGCGAATATCTGGACCGCATGGCGCGTGCTGCCGCCGAAGGGCCACGCCGCGCCCACATGACCTGCGGCAACCAGGCGCACGCCTTTGCCGCCATGGGTCAGGACAAGGATGCGCTGGCCGCAGGTCGCGTGCCCAACATCGGCATTATCACTGCCTATAATGACATGCTGTCGGCCCACCAACCGTTCGAGAATTACCCCGCCCTGATCCGCGAGGCCGCGCGGGCAGCAGGTGCCACAGCACAGGTCGCAGGTGGTGTGCCCGCCATGTGTGATGGCGTGACCCAAGGCCAGACGGGTATGGAACTGTCGTTGTTTTCGCGCGATGTGATCGCCATGGCCGCTGGTGTCGGCCTGTCGCACAACGTCTTTGACGCCGCAATCTATCTGGGTGTCTGCGACAAGATCGTGCCGGGCCTGATTATCGCTGCTGCCACCTTCGGCTACATTCCGTCGGTGTTTCTGCCCGCGGGCCCCATGGTCTCTGGCCTGCCAAACGATCAAAAGGCGAAGGTCCGCCAGCAATTTGCCACCGGCGAAGTTGGCCGTGATGAGCTGATGGCAGCGGAAATGGCCTCTTACCACGGTCCGGGCACATGCACGTTCTATGGCACGGCCAACACCAACCAGATGCTGATGGAATTCATGGGGATGCACCTGCCCGGCGCGTCATTCGTGAACCCGAACACACCACTGCGCGATGCACTCACAGTTGCTGGCACAGAACGCGCTTTGCAAATCACCGCGCTCGGCAATGATTTCCGACCGGCAAGCGACATTCTGGACGAGCGGACCTTTGTGAACGGCCTTGTCGGCTTGATGGCTACAGGCGGCTCCACGAACCTTGTCATCCACCTGCCCGCCATGGCCCGCGCCGCTGGCGTGATCCTGGATCTTGAAGATTTTTCCGACATTTCCGAGATCGTGCCGCTGATGGCAAAGGTCTATCCCAACGGTCTGGCCGACGTGAACCACTTCCATGCCGCCGGCGGTCTGGGCTTTATGATTGGCGAATTGCTGAATGCGGGTCTTTTGCACGATGACACGGTGACCGTCGCAGGCGACGGTCTGGAACGCTACACCCAAGAACCCAAGTTGCAGGATGGCCGCGTGGCCTATGCACCAGGCACATCCACGACGCTGAACGAAAAAATTCTGCGTCCACTGACAAACCCGTTCCACGCCCATGGCGGTCTGACACAGCTGTCTGGCAACCTTGGCCGCGGGGTCATCAAGACCTCAGCCGTCGCCGAAGAGCGTCATATCATCGAAGCCCCCGCGCGCATCTTCCACACGCAGGAAGCGGTGAAAGAGGCTTTCAAAGCTGGCACGCTGACTGAAGACGCAATCATCGTTGTGCGCTTTCAGGGCCCGAAATCAAACGGCATGCCCGAATTGCACTCTCTCACACCGACCCTTGCCGTGCTGCAGGACCGAGGCCTCAAGGTCGCGCTTGTCACCGATGGCCGCATGTCGGGCGCGTCCGGCAAGGTGCCAAGCGCAATTCACGTTTGCCCCGAAGCTGCCGACGGCGGCCCCATCGCCAAAATCCGCGACGGCGACATCGTGCGCCTTGATGCCACCAAGGGCACGATCGACGTCATCGATGTCGATCTGGACACACGCGACGTGGCCACAGCAGACCTGACTGGCAACGGTAATGGCGTAGGCCGAGAGCTTTTCGAGGTGTTCCGCCAGAACGTGGGCCTTGCCGCTGACGGCGCTGGCGTCGCAGTCTAGGCGCAACCTCTCGTATCATTTTGCCGAAAATACTCCCGCCGGAGGCCCCCGACATCAGCCAAAGGCACCACCCGAAGGACAATTATCACATGACCCCGATGGAAGCCTCCAACGAAGCCGCCCGCATTTGCAATCTCGCCCCCGTGGTGCCGGTTCTTGTGGTTGATGACGCCAGTATCGCCGCCGATCTGGCCGCAGCGCTGGTCAAAGGTGGCCTGCCCGCGCTGGAAGTGACCCTGCGCACGGATGCCGCATTGGACGTGATCCGTGAAATGGCGCAGGTCGAAGGTGGCGTCGTTGGTGCCGGCACACTTCTGACACCATGGGATGTCGAGGCTGCCAAAGAGGCTGGCGCGACCTTTGGTGTCTCACCCGGTGCGACAGATGCGCTGCTCGAGGCCTGTGCGGCGAACGATCTGCCCCTGCTGCCCGGTGCTGCAACAGCGTCCGAGGCGATGCGTCTGCTCGAGGCCGGTTACACCGTGCAAAAGTTCTTCCCGGCCGAAGCCAACGGCGGCGTCCCTGCCCTGAAGGCAATCGGCGCGCCCATTCCACAGGTCAAATTCTGCCCGACCGGCGGTGTCAGCCTGAAGAATGCAAACGACTATCTGAGCCTGCCGAACACCTTGTGTGTCGGTGGCTCTTGGGTCGCCCCCAAAGACCTGATCACGTCCAAAGACTGGGCGGGCATTACCGCACTTGCCGAAGAGGCCGCCGCCCTGCCACGCTAATTTGACACCCGCCCCGCGCGTCCGCCACGGCGCCGCGCGGGGCCGCTGTCTTTGAGCGCGGCAACAAGCGTCTGTGTCATCGGATGGGTTGCTGGCTGATCAGCATAGCGCGTCAGCAGATGCTGCACGTGGTCCTTTGGATCGGCACCTGCGGGCACACCCAAGGCCCAATCCAGAAAGATTGATCGACATTCGCCAGCGGTAATCCCGTCAATGGCATAGCTTTCGCGGATCAACCCCTTGGGATCAAATGCATCTTTGGGGACCATCAGCTTCCGTCCGTCAGTTTTGCCGTGATGACGCGATGCGCGGCGGCGGCGTAGGTTTCAATTTTACCGGCAAGTGCGGACATGTCATCGCAGTCTGTTTCCCGCAAGATAAGCCTGCGCCCGCCTTCGCCAAGCACATCCGGATCAAGCGTACCCCCCGTGAGCAGTTTGGACGCCGCCTGCAACTGCCAGAAAAGCGTCGCCGCAGCCGAGATGTCGGCCACATCTGCGGCGCTGAGCCAGCCATTGGCGACACCGGCCTGCAATTGCTGCCCTGTTGAGCGTGCGGGGGATCCCGCGCGCAGGGCGGCGGTCTGTGCGAAAAGTTCGCAATCCTGCAACCGCCCCGCCCCGATCTTGGCGTCCCAGGCGCTTGCATTGGCCTTTCCGTCAGCGATCCGTTCGCGCATATCCATGACATCTTTGACAATGCTGGCCCCGGACGCCTTGCGCGACAAAAGGTCTGTGCGAAACGCCGCGACATCTGCCGCGACATCCGCGGCCCCCGCCATGACACGGGCGCGGGTCAGGGCCAGATGCTCCCACGTCCAGGCTTCGTCCTGTTGATAGATGGTGAAGGATTGCAGCGATGTGGCCACAGGACCGGACCGGCCAGAAGGCCGCAACCGCATGTCCACCTCGTAAAGCCGCCCTTCTGACATCGGCGCGCTCAGTGCTGTGACAAGCGCCTGCGTCAGACGCGCGTAGAAGGGACGTGTGGCAAGCGGCCGCTTCCCGTCTGACGCATCAACGCCCTGCGCATCGTAAATCACGATTAGATCAAGGTCAGAGGCGGCATTCAGCTGCCCTGCGCCCAGCGATCCCATCCCGATCACGACAGCACCCCGCCCCGGCTGCGCCCCGTGCTTGCGGGCAAATTCCGACGTCACGACAGGCCAAAGTGCCGTCAGCACCGCTTGCGCCAGTGCCGCATATTGCGCGCCACTCTCGCGCGCATCGCTGAGCCCGCGCAGATAGTGCACACCAATCCGGAAATGCCATTCCTTGGCCCAGCGACGCGCCGCAATCAGGCTGCTTTCATAGTCATGTGTTTCGGCCAGCACCTGCGCAATCTGCGCATTCAGATCTTCCTGCGCGGGCCATGGATCAAAAAACGCACCACCGATGACGGCATCAAAAACACCCGCGTTGCGCGACAGATACTGCGCCAGCGCGGGCGCTGTCGCTGCGATATCGACCAATAACTGCGTCAGTGCCGGATTGGCCTCGAACAATGAAAAAAGCTGCACGCCCGCAGGCAGGCCACGCAGGAAGCCATCAAACTCGCGCAGTGCCTCGTCCGGTTTGGCGGCATCTTGCAAGCGCCGCAAAATCTCGGGGCGCAAGCGCTTGAATATTTCCGTCGCGCGGTCAGATCGCAACGCAGGGTATGTGGGCCAGCGCGATGTAATATCGGCGGCCCAATCAGCCTCTACCGTGGGTGCTGCATCAGGCGCAAAGAACCCTTCGGTCAGGCCGTGCACCTCTTCAATCCGGCGGGTCAGGTCATCCCGCAACGCCGCCACCGATGTGCCCATGAAGGCCGCAAGACGCGCAAATCCGTCATCGCTGGTGGGTAATTGATGGGTTTGGGCATCGTTGATCATCTGCAAACGGTGCTCCACCTCGCGGTGGGCGCGATAGTGATCATAGAGCGTGTCCGCATGATCCGGCGGCACCCAGCCTGCTTTCGCCAATGCCTGCAAGCCGTCCCGCGTGCCGCGCACCCGCAAATCGGGGTCCCGCCCACCCGCGATCAACTGGCGCGTTTGGGTGAAAAACTCGATCTCGCGGATGCCACCGCGGCCCAGCTTCATATTATGACCCTCAAGCGTCAGTGGCCCGTGCAGACCTTTGTGGTCGCGGATTTTCAGGCGCATATCATGCGCATCCTGAATGGCGGCAAAATCCAGATGCTTGCGCCACACGAAGGGCCGCAACGTGTCCAGAAACCGCTGTGCGGCAACCACGTCACCGCCAGAGGGATGCGCCTTGATATAGGCGGCGCGTTCCCATGTGCGGCCCACGCTTTCGTAATACCGCTCTGCCGCTTCCATCGACAAACACACAGGCGTGGTCGCAGGATCAGGGCGCAACCGCAGATCGGTGCGAAAGACATAGCCACCCCCTGTAACATCAGACAGGATCGCCGCCATCTTGCGCGTGACCCGCACAAAAGCTGTTCGCGCCTCGAAATAGTCATCGGGGTCAAAGCGGGTTTCGTCATAAAGGCAGATCAGGTCGATATCGGACGAATAGTTCAGCTCACCCGCGCCCATCTTGCCCATCGCCAGCGCCGTCATGCCACACGCCGTGGCAAGTACGTCAGCCCCCATACCGGGCACCTTGCCGCGGTCCACTTCGGCGGCGACCAGCTTGCGGATACAGGTATCCACGCAAGCGTTCGCGAAATCGGTCAGATAGCCCGTGACGGTTTCAAGCGGCCAGACCCCCGCCAGATCGGCCAGCGCCGTGATCAGGGCCATGCGCCGCTTGGCTTGCCTCAAACCGTCCGGCAGGTCTTTCAGAGCAATATCGGGCAATCCCGCAATCAGGGCATCCATCGCCTGTTCGGGATCATCAACCGCATAGGTCAGCCACGCGCCTTCACGCGCAATCAAGCCGGCCAGATAGGGGCTACACCCAGCCGCACCAGCAATCAGCGGATGCAAGGCGGCGTCCAAATCCGGCAGGGCAGCAATGGCATCTGCCCCTCTTTCCGGATCATACGGATCGGGGCAGCGGGTCTGTCGGGCTGCAATGCTCATGCTGTGGCCTCTGGCGTGTCCTGCGAAAAAATGTTGGTCCACTCCTCACCCGTCTTTTCCCAGATCGACGACACATACATGCGTTCCTGCGCGCCGCCCTGCTGCCTGCAAAATGCGGCGTGGTAGCTAATCAGAGCGTGATGCGTCCCCAAAGGCCGCACCCTGACATCGTTAAGACGATAGCTGGCCACCGTCGCCCCATCGTCCAGCTGACCGACATGAGCGGCCTTATCGGCAAAGCCGTCCGGATAGACGCCCAGAAACGTGTCGGACAAGGCCCGCGCGTCCGCCGTGCTGTCACCAGCAACCAGCGCATCCCACACTTGCACTTCGCAGCGATAGATGGCTTTTTTCAGGTGATTCAACTGGATGTCTGCGGTGTCGGTCATCCGGCTAGGCTAGGCAGCGGCGCGCGGATGAGCAAGAGTTTGAAACGGGTTACAGCGGCGCTGGCCTATGCCGGTCTGGCGATTACCCCGCAAGAGATCGGTGCAGCACGCACCGCTGCCGAAGCCGCTGCTAGTGCCGGATGCGCCGTGGACCAGATTGCCAAGTCGATTATCTTTGCAGGCGCGTCATCAGGCACGGCAATCCTGTTTATCACTGCGGGCGGCAATCAGGTTGACGCAGCACTTGCCAGCGCCGTCGCGCAAGAGCCGCTGGGCAAGGCCGATGCGGCCCTGATCCGGGCGCAAACAGGCTTTGCCATTGGCGGTGTGTCCCCTGTCGGGCTGGTCAATCCGACACGCGCGTTCTGGGACCCTCGTCTGTCCGGCTTCGACATTGTCTATGCCGCCGCTGGCACGCCGCGCCACGTTTTTGGCATCGCGCCGGACGTTCTTCAGCGGCTAGCAGGTGCTACGACGGCCAAATTTACAGTGCAAAAGTAAACTTCCTTTCGGAAATAGAGGCACCTAATACCCTGATACAAAAGAAAAATAAAAGTAAATGTAAAAAACATTTACATTAAGCCTTGCAAGCCATGCTCGCTCTCCCAATATTGGTAATGTGAAAGACCTTCACATAGCAACCGAAACAGAGGAGACATTGAGATGAATACCGCAACCGCCCAATACCCGGCACAACCGACATACCACGCCGAGCGACCAGGCTTTTTCGCACGGTCCGAAGCGTGGCTGGACGAGCGCGGCAAAGGCGCGTGGATCGCGGCGATGGTGCTTGGTTTCATCTTCGTCTGGCCCGTCGGCCTTGCCCTTCTTGCCTATATGATCTGGAGCAAACGTATGTTCAACAAATCCTGCAATTCCATGACCCGTAGCCGTGCGCACAGCCTGCGCAGCGCCATGAAATCCTCTGGCAACAGCACGTTTGATGCCTACAAAGAGGACACACTGCGCCGCCTTGAAGAAGAGCAGACAAACTTCGAGAACTTCCTTGAGCGTCTGCGCGAAGCCAAGGACAAAGCCGAGTTCGACCAGTTCATGAACGAACGTGCCCGCAAGACAGACGACAGCGACGACGCCGCCGCCTGATTGAGACGCGCATAACGTCCCGGACCCTCCCATAAGTCCGCAAATGGCCCTTGCATCCGTGCGGGGGCCGCACCACATCAAACCCGTTCGCAAGGGAAAGATCGCAATGCACGACCGCTCATACATGACATCCGCCCTGCCCGACCCCGATCAGCGCCCCGAATTTTATGCAGGCGTTGCACCCAAGCGGGCGATGGCGTGGGTGATCGATATGATCCTGTCCGCGATAATCGCAGCGATTGTGGTGCCGTTCACATTTTTCATCGCGATCTTCTTTTTCCCGTTCCTGATGCTGACGGTGAACCTAGTTTTGCGCTGGGTGACGCTGGCGATCTGGGGTGCGACCCCGGGCATGTGCCTGATGGCGCTGGAAATGCGCAATAGCGACGGCGCGCATCCTGATGCCATGACTGCGTTCTTGCACGCGTCAGGCAGCACTGTCGTTTTTTCGATCTTTCCGCTGCATCTTGTCTCGATGGGCCTGATCCTTGTGGATGATCGCAGGCAGGGTCTGGTGGACAAAGCGCTGCAAACCGTGATCCATAACCGCGCCTATCAGCCCGCCTGACCTACTGGGGGTTGGCGCTACGTAAACCAGTTGCTAACGTCGCAGTGATAACCAAGACTGGGCCCCATGCGTCATACACTTCCCATTGCACCACAGTTTTATGTGACCGCTCCGCAGCCCTGCCCCTACCTTGAGGGTCGGATGGAACGTAAGCTGTTCACCGCCCTGCAAGGCGAAGGCGCACCGCGTTTGAATGATGCATTGTCCAAGCAAGGGTTTCGCCGTTCGCAAAACGTGCTTTACCGCCCGTCCTGCGCTGATTGTGCAGCTTGCATGTCGGCCCGCATCAAGGTGGCCGATTTTGCGCCATCACGCAGTCAGCGCCGTGTTGCTGCGCGCAATGCCGATCTGATACGCCGCCCGATGTCGCCATGGGCGACAGAAGACCAATACGATCTGTTCCGGCGCTATCTGGATGGTCGCCACTCTGACGGTGGCATGGCTGACATGGACATGTTCGAATTCGCCGCCATGGTCGAGGAAACGCCGATCCGCTCGCGCCTGATCGAATACAGCACCAATGACAAAGACACCGGCATCGCGGCCGTCTGCCTGACAGACATCCTCGATGATGGTCTGAGCATGGTCTATTCCTTCTTTGATCCCGACCTGACCAAAGCGTCGCTTGGCACCTACGTGATCCTTGATCACATCGCCATCGCGCAGGAACTGGGTCTGCCTTATGTCTATCTGGGCTACTGGGTGCCCGGCAGCCCCAAGATGGATTACAAGGCCAAGTTCAAAGGGCTTGAGATTTACCACAATCGCACGTGGACAACGCTGGGCGATCCGGCAGAGTTTGATACGCAGGGTCACCCGCTTTCAACCGATCCGATTGCAGAACAGGTGGCACGTATCTCCTTGCCCGACAGCCGCCCGATCAGGTAGACGCAGGGCAACGCCCCACCTGACAGGACCTTTCGAACATGACCGATAAAATCCGCGTTGTATTGTCCAGCGATCACGCTGCCATTGATCTGCGTCAGGCCATTGCCGCGCATATCCAGACCATGGGGTTTGAGGCAATTGATATCGGCCCGACAACTACCGAAAGCACCCACTACCCCAAGCACGGTGAGGCAGCAGCCCGCATGATCGCCAAGGGCGAGGCCGATCTGGGCATCATCATCTGCGGCACAGGCCAAGGGATCATGATGGCCGCCAATAAGGTGCACGGCATTCGTTGCGGCGTGTGCCACGATACGTTCTCGGCGGCCATGATCCGCGCGCACAACGACGCGCAAATGCTGGCCATGGGCGCACGTGTCATCGGCGAAGGACTTGCGCTTGAGGTGGTTGATGCCTTCCTCAAAACCGCGTTTGAAGGGGGCCGCCACGCAACCCGTGTGGATATGATCAAAGCTATCGAAGCCTAGTCACTGCGATCAAGACGTAAAAAGGCCCGCCGGTTATTGCGGGCCTTTTGCGTTTCGGGGTCAGGCTGATCAGTTCAGCAGGTTCGGGACAATCGTCACAACAGTCGGGAACCAGTAAAGCAGCAACAGCCCCACCACCTGAATAACGATGAACGGCAGCACACCGCGATAGATCTGGCCCGTTGTGATCTCTTTCGGGGCCACACCGCGCAGGTAGAACAGTGCAAAGCCGAACGGCGGCGTCAGGAACGATGTCTGTAGGTTCACAGCGATCATGATTGTCACCCACTTGGGATCAAACGTGCCGCCGTAGATGACGGGACCCACAATCGGGATCACGATGTAGATGATCTCAAGGAAATCAAGCACAAAGCCCAGCACGAACAACACCAGCATGACGATCAGGAAGACCTGAATTTCGCTGTCGAACGACCGCAGGAACTGCTGGATATGGTGTTCGCCACCAAACGAGATCAGCACAAGGTTCAGCAGTTGCGAGCCGATCAGGATGGTGAATACCATCGACGTCACCTTGGCCGTTTCACGCACCACTGGCGACAGGACACCACCGGTAAACAGGGTCCAGCACGACCACAGCAGCCCGAACATGGCAAACAGGAACGCACCAAACGCCACAAGGAAGGCGAACCGGTTTTCCAGCAGGACAACTTCTTGTCCCATGCGCATGTCAAAGTTGGTGCCGATGATCAGCATGATGACGATTGCCGCCGCCGTCCAAAGCACGACAGCGCCGGACCGGCCTTGATCCTGCAATTTGCGGAATGTCGCCAGCAGGATCGCACCACCCGCACCGAGTGCCGCAGCCGGCGTCGGGTTGGTGATACCGCCAAGGATCGACCCCAGCACAGCGATAATCAGGACCAACGGCGGAAAGACCACGCGGATAATCTCGTTCTGGAACATCCGCGCAGAGGCGTGTTTAAGGCCATAGAAGATGGCGATCAACGGCAAGGCGATCAACACCAGAGTTGTCCCCGGTGATGTCGTCGGTCCGACAAAAGCGGCATCAACAAACAGCATGGCCAGAACACCAGCCGCACCTGCAATCAGCGGTGCGGGGTTGGCCGACGGGGCCACGCCGCGCCCAAGTGCAAGTGCCAGAGCGGCCAACAGGGCCAGCAACGCGATGCCAGTACCAAGCGGGGCAGCATCCGCAATCTTGTCCTGCACAGCCTGCGCGCGTTCTTCCTCGGTCAATTCGCGGGCTTGTTCAACGCCACCAGCGTCGGTGATTGCCGACTGTTCTGCGACGGCTGTGTCCCACGCCTCTTGACCGTGCAGTTCGATCATGGAGGCGGCGCAGTCCTCGCTGACGTTGGTGCGCAAGGATGCGGTTTGGCCCGCGTCTGTGAAGGAATCCACCAAGACCGATTGGTCACCGCGAATGTTGACTGATCCCAGCGCGATGAACAGCGCGATCAGCGCCACAGGTGCCGCAAGGAACCAGAACAGCGCGTCATTGCGTGTGATGACCTCCCTGCCCGCGCTGCCACCCAGTTCGACAGCAGGCGCTTTGGACGGGTTCAACAGCGCGTAGCCAAAGGCGTAGGCTGCATAAAGGAACGCCAGCAGGATGCCCGGCAACAAAGCGGCCTGAAACAGCGTGCCGACCGATACCACCGCAGGCTCGCCCAGAAATGTCAGCGCGTCGGTGCATCCGGCCAGTTGTGCGCGATCCTCTTGGGCGGCGGAATAGAGATCGCCGGCCAGCGTGCCCAACAGAACGATCACAATAGACGGCGGAATGATCTGCCCCAACGTACCCGAGGCCGCAATGACACCGGTTGAAAGCTCTGGCGAGTAGCCGTTTTTCAACATGGTCGGCAGCGCCAGCAAGCCCATGGTGACAACAGTCGCACCGACGATACCTGTCGACGCCGCCAAGAAAGCACCCACAATAACAATGGAAACGGCAAGACCACCCGGCAACGGGCCAAACACCTTTGCCATCGTTGTCAGCAATTCGTCTGCAATACGCGACCGTTCCAGCACGATGCCCATCATGACGAACATCAGCACCGCCAGCAAAGTCTCGATCGACTGACCCGCCAGCACGCGTTCGTTCATACGGTTGACCAAGAAGCCCACGTTGCGGTCCAGCGCCACTTCCCACCCTTGCGGGAACAGTTCGGATGCGTAACGCGGCAAATCAGGATTTCGGAAGACCGATATCGCTTCGGGCCTGACGCCTTCGGCAATCAGTGCGGCATATTCCGGCGTGGTCGTGTCGACGGCCATGTGAATAAGGTAGCCGCTGGTATCCAGCGCCGCGATAATCGCAAACGAAATGACCGCAGAGCCACCGATTGCAAAGGCCACAGGAAAGCCTGACAGGATGCCCGCAAAGAGCGTCAGGAACACAATGATAATGCCGAGCTCGACGCCATCTATACCAAAAAGCATGGGGTGATCGCCTTACAATTAGTGGATTTCAGCAACGAGTTCCGCTTGCGCGTCACCCAGCTGGTCTTTGTCGAGGTATTTGCCTTCGCTATCCTCGCCTTCTTTGAACTCCAGATAGGAGCGGTAGAAGAACGCGACGGCTTGCAACATCACCATGAACGTGAAGGTCACCAGCAGCACTTTGAACAGGAAGTAGGCGTTAAAGCCGTTGGGCGAAAAGCCGATTGTCTCGACGTTCCAGCGCAACGCCCGCGCCTTGCCGATCAAGCGGTCAAGGCTGTCGGATGCGGACGGGTTTGGCACCACCAGAACGCGCCACAGGAAGAACCAGCCATAAAGCCACGTCAGCATGGCGGCAGGGATCATAAAGATCATCGAGCCCATCATGTCGATCACGCGCTTGGCGCGGTAGCTGATCGCGGAATAGACCAGATCGACACGCACATGCCCGCCCTGCACAAAGGTGTAGGTTGCACACAAACAGACGATCATTGCGTTATAAAGCTTCAGTTCTTCCGACCACCAACTCACGTCATGGGTCACGGTCATACCGAAACCGATACTGATCTCGGACACCGCAAAAACGCGCTGCATAAAGATGATGACGATCTGCTGAAGGACCATTGCAAGGCCCGCCCACGCAAAGAAGCGACCCACCGTGTTGGCGAACCCTTCAAGGACGCGCACAACGCCCCACATAAAACGGTTGAAGATCAGACCCGCGATTGTCACGCAGAGAAAGAGGAAGAAAACCACAAAGAACAACTGCTCTGACGCGCCGTAGTAGATGAACCGCATCAGCGATTCCTTTACGGCGGCGTCCGGCATAGCGGCATTCGTGTAAGGCACCCACGCCAGCCATTCGGATGGATGTGTGAGGGCGTAAATCAGATTGTATGGGGCTTCCAGTAAGTTGCCGGACAGGTATTGCAGCGCACCGTCGGACTGGAATTTATCAAGACAGCTTATGGTGTCCTCGGTCGTGGCACGGAAAAATCCCGTGCAGGCAATATCGTCTTCCATGATGCCCCCATTTGGCTGCGCGGGGGCCCGAGTCCTCTGGCCCGCTCCGCGCGACGTCTGTTCGCAATGGCCCCACACCTAACAGGCATGGGGCCATCTTTTGTTGATCTGGATCAAACCGTTACCGGTTTAGCCCTTGATACGGTCACGCTGTGCAGTGAACGCGTTGTCGGACTGCGACACCCAGCTGGATGTGTTGGAAACAGACGCGTCATGGCTCTCACGGATACGCGCGTAAAGCTCGTCACCCATGAATTCGTCCAGTGCTTCGTTCGACGCAGTACCAAACGCATCCCAGACGTCATCGGGGAATTGCATGATCTTTGTGCCCTGCGAGCGCAGACGATCAAGAGCCGCACCGTTTTCAGCCGCCGATTGCGCCATGCTCCAGCCGTGTGTGGCCATTGCTGCGTTTTCGATGATCTGCTGGTGCGCAGGCTCGAGGCTTTCCCAGACATCAAGGTTGACGGCTGCCGACAAAGCCGAACCCGGCTCGTGGAAACCACCTGTGTAGTAGAACTCACACACCTCTTGCAGGCCAAGACGCTCGTCCGCGAACGGGCCGATCCACTCGGCGCCGTCGATGGCACCGGAGGCCAGCGCCTGATAGATTTCGCCGCCCGGTACGTTCTGTACGGATGCGCCTGTCAGACCCAGCGCTTTGCCGCCCAGACCTGGCATACGGAACTTCAGACCCTGCAGGTCAGCCGCAGAGTTGATCTCTTTGGAGAACCAGCCACCAGGCTGTGCGCCGGTGGAACCACACAGGAACGACTTCAGGCCAAAGATGGAGCCCAGCTCGTCGTGCAGCTCTTTGCCGCCTGCATGCTGGTACCATGCGTTATGCTCTTGTGCAGTCGCGCCGAATGGCACGGCTGTGAAAAAGTAGTAACCGGGGTGCTGACCACCAAAATAGTAGTCGGCCGAGTGGTACATATCGGCCTGACCGGCAGATACCGCGTCAAACACTTCGAATGCACCCACAAGCGTGCCCGCTGGGCGCTTGTCGATTGTCAGGCTGCCGCCGGACATGATGTTGACCTGATCGGCGAAACGCTGTGCAGCGTCATCAAAGATAGCGAAACCGTCAGGAACAGATGTGACCATCGTCAGTGTGCGGCCAGCCTGCGCGATTGCAGGTGCAGCCAGCGTTGTTGCGGCTGCGGCTGTGCCACCCAACGCGGAATTTTTTAGAAAAGAACGGCGATCCATGTGGTTTTTTCCTCCCATTAGTCACCTGCGACAGGCGAAAAGCGCGTCGCGGGCTGATCGTTACGTAGGCGGATGCTAGCCAATGGACCCGGCGACCGAAAGACGTAGTTTGCCAAAGATGCCCCTTTTTGTCATTTTTTCTGACCAATTTGCCGTTTGTTTGCGCTAACCTTTTTGATGCCCGTCGCAAGGGACGAAATTTGCACAAAATTTCCGCTATTTCGCTCAGGCGCGCTACTGACGATTCGGGGTAAGGAGTGGTTCACGTTCCGCGTGTCGGGCATCTTTTCGGTATCGTATGGGCAAACGATTTTTTGCTCGCCACACTGCCAATGATTGTCGCTGTGGCGCCGATCGCGCTGGTCGTCATATCCGGAAGCCGCCAACTGGCCAGGCGAGAAGAGATGAGCAATTACCTGTCCATCGTGCGAACTGTACGCGATGCTTTACGGGCAGGACGGGTATCTCTTTGTCTATGATTATGACGGCACTAACCTTGTGGCACCGCGCCAGACATCGCTTATCGGCCAGAACTAGGCGGGACCATAAAGTCGCAACGGCGTCCCCATCACCGGCCGCATCATGGAGATCGCCGGCTCTGGCGGCGGGTCGAATACCTTTGTCTCGCCAAAGCCATCGACCGGTCAAACCGCGCAAAGGCACCATCACTGCATTTGACCTTACGGAGCGGCTGCGCCGCACGCGATTTTATGGTTTGGGGCGCTGCCCCCGTCTGCCTGTGGCAGCCTCCCCCGAAGTATTTGTATCCAAAAGAAGCAGGCACGTCCTGCGCAAATGCACAGCTGCGCGCTCTGGCAAATTGTAAACAGGCCCTTAGGTTGCGGGTAACACAATTCATAAAAGGCCTTGCCATGACCGATACCTACACTCCGCCCAAAGTCTGGACCTGGGACGCTGAAAGCGGCGGCAAGTTTGCCAGCATCAACCGCCCCATCGCAGGTGCGACCCACGACAAGGACCTTGAGGTCGGTAAGCACCCACATCAGCTTTATTCGCTGGCCACGCCCAACGGGGTGAAGGTCACCATCATGTTCGAGGAATTGCTGGAAGCAGGCCACAAAGGCGCTGAATATGACGCGTGGTTGATCAACATTCAGGACGGCGACCAATTCGGGTCCGGCTTTGTGGGTGTGAACCCCAACTCGAAGATCCCTGCGCTGATGGATCACTCCACGCCCACGCCCACCCGTGTGTTCGAGAGCGGTGCAATCCTGTTGTACCTGGCCGAGAAATTCGGGGCATTCCTGTCCTCCGATCCGGCCACGCGCGCTGAGACGCTAAACTGGCTGTTCTGGCTACAAGGCTCGGCGCCCTATCTTGGTGGCGGGTTTGGTCACTTTTACGCCTATGCGCCTGAAAAGTTCGAATACCCGATCAACCGCTTTGCGATGGAGGCCAAGCGCCAGTTGGATGTGCTTGACCGGCGGCTGGGGGAAAGCGCGTATCTGGGTGGTGACGACTATTCGATCGCGGATATGGCAACCTTCCCTTGGTATGGCGCACTGGTGCACGGGCTGGTTTATGACGCGGCAGAGTTTCTGGATGTGGCAAGCTATGAGAATGTCATGCGTTGGGCCGATGCCATTGCCCAACGTCCCGCCGTGATCCGCGGCAAGAAGGTGAACCGCGCATGGGGAGAGCCGTCAGACCAACTGCACGAACGCCACGACGCCGCCGATTTTGACACCAAGACCCAAGACAAGGTCGCAGGTGACACGGACAGCTAACGGCCAAAACTGTCGACGCGCACATGCAGCGCGCCGACAGTTTTGATTGAAACGTGAAAGACATCTGGTAGCGTTGACCCCAGGGAAACGGAGATCCAGATGTCATTTCAAAAAGCTTTTATCGCGACAAGCGCCTGCCTTGCCTTATCCGCATGTGGTGGCACCACCACCGACGGCGACATGGTGCAGGGTATCAACCTAACCGGCACGCAAACATCCAATGGATTGCTTCAAGGAGTCATCCTGCCGTCGAACGCCGATATTCCATCGCTGCCGGTTGCTGGCCAAGAGGTTCTGAACGACTTTATCGCGCTGAATGAAAACGGCATGAACCCCACGCCGCCCACCGTTGGCAAGCCGGAATTTGAAGGCCAGTTTGGCGCGTTGGTGACGGACTTTGATTCCGGAACTGTTCTGGCCACCGTCACCGGCGCAATCGGCTTTACCGGCGATTTCGAATTCGGGTCATCGTCCATCATGGGCACGGTTGACGATCTGAGTGCGACGCTGGCGGATCGCGGCGTGGTTGACACCAGCGGTGAGCTGATCGTCAACCTTGCGCGGCGCGAGGATGATTTTGACGGGTTGATCCAAGGCAACATCACTGTCGATGGAGAGCCTGTGATGATCGATACCCGCGTCGACGGCACCTTCGTGAACCCGCAATACCGTAACGCCATCGGCAGCTTTGCAGGGCAAGCACGCTATGATGACGGCGGCGAGGATCAGGTGAACGGCGTGTTTGTCGCCGACCAACGCTAGATACCGCTGCATCAGAATTTCTTGACACATAAGCGCCGGACCCGCATCGTTTCGGACGTCCGGCGCAATTCAGGCGCGGGCTATCTGACAATTGCATAAGGGGACGGACGTGAGGGCTGTAGTTTGGCGTGTGGAGTGGCTGACGCTTGGCCTGATTGTTTGCGCAACAGCCCTGTGGTTTGCCGCTGGATTGCTCTGGACAACATCGCTGTGGTGGGTCGGTCTGCTGATGATGCCGTTTCTGGCCGCATTCCATACGTCATTGCAGCACGAGACGATCCATGGCCATCCGACCCCATGGGCTTGGCTGAATGAATGTCTGGTCAGCCTGCCACTTGCGGTCGTCTTTCCATACCGCCGCTACCGCGATCTGCATCTGCGCCACCACCGCGATGAACATCTGACCGACCCTTATGAGGATCCCGAAAGCTATTTCTGGTGCGAGGCGGATGTGCACCGGATGAACGACTTTGCCCGCCACCTGTTTGCGCTGAACAATACCTTTGTCGGGCGGCTGCTGATTGGGCCGGCTTTGACGATTGTCGGCTTCACCCGCACCGAACTCGCTCGTCTGCGCCAAGGCGAAGCGGGCGTACGCATGGCGTGGGCGCTACACGGTGTCGGCCTGATCGCTGTTGTCTGGATTGTCACGGCGGTCTTTCAGATGCCCATGTGGGTCTATGCGCTCTGCGTCATCTACCCTGCCCTGTCGCTCACCGCGATGCGGTCCTACGCGGAACATCAGGCGGCTGAAAACGTGGGCGCGCGGTCGGCGATTGTCGAAACCCACCCCGCGCTTGCGCTGCTTTACCTGAATAACAATCTGCATATCGTGCACCACGCCAGTCCCGCGACACCGTGGTATGACATTCCCGCACTGTACCGCGAACGGCGCACGCAATATCTTGCCGCCAATGAAAACACACTTTTCAAAGGCTATCGCGATATCGCGCGCCGCTTTGCGTTTCATGTCAAACAGCCTGTCGACCATCCGCTGATGTATCGCACACAGGCCCAAACGCAGATACACACGCGCGAAAACGCATAAACTGCGGCATTATGCCCAAATGTGAAATAAAATTACCAAAAACCGCATCCGTGCGACATTTTCTCCAGATCTGGCGGTTGACCCCGACCCAACGCATGGTAATGTCCGCCACAGACAAAGGAGTTCACGATGCAATCTGTCGTCGTCATTCTAGGATACACGCGCATGGGCCGGTAACGGTATAGCCATCTAGCTAACCCCATGCGCCTCCGACATCCTCGGGGGCTTTTTTGTGAGACACGATAACTCAAGACGCGAAGGACGCGAGCGATATGACAAAGTCCATGACGGGCGCAAGAATGGTAGTGCAGGCCTTGGTTGATCAGGGCGTGGACGTCGTCTTTGGTTACCCCGGTGGTGCGGTCCTTCCGATTTACGACGAGATTTTCCAGCAAAACCACATCCAGCACGTATTGGTGCGCCACGAACAGGGCGCGATCCATGCCGCCGAAGGCTACGCGCGATCAACCGGTAAGGTTGGCGTGGCGCTGGTGACATCGGGTCCTGGTGCGACGAACGCTGTGACGGGCCTGACGGATGCGCTGATGGACAGCATCCCGATTGTTGTGCTGACGGGCCAAGTGCCGACGTTCATGATCGGCACAGATGCGTTTCAGGAGGCCGACACCGTCGGCATCACCCGCCCCTGCACCAAACACAACTGGCTGGTGAAAGAGACCGATCAGCTGGCCAACACGCTGCACGAGGCGTTTCACGTGGCCACATCGGGCCGCCCCGGCCCTGTGCTGATCGACATCCCCAAAGACGTACAGTTTGCCACCGGCACCTATGCCCCGATGAAGGCGATGGAAACGCATTACCGCCCCAAGGTGAAAGGCGATATCGACGCGATCACCGAACTGGCCCGCGCGATAGAAACCGCCAAGCGCCCGATCTTCTATACAGGCGGCGGCGTCATCAACTCTGGCGATGCGGCAACACAACTGCTGCGCGAACTGGTCGAGGCGACAGGCTTTCCGATCACGTCCACACTGATGGGTTTGGGCTGCTATCCTGCGTCCGGCGACAAGTGGCTGGGCATGCTGGGCATGCACGGTCTCTACGAGGCCAACATGGCGATGCACGACTGTGATCTGATGATCAACATCGGCGCCCGCTTTGATGACCGCATCACAGGTCGCGTTGACGATTTCAGCCCGAAGTCAAAGAAGGCGCATATCGACATTGATCCGTCATCGATCAACAAGGTGATCCATGTGGATATGCCGATTGTTGGTGACGTGGCCCACGTGCTTGAAGACTTGCTGAAGGTCTGGAAAGCGGGTGGTCGCAAGACCAACAAAGAAGAGGTCGTGAAATGGTGGCGCCAGATTGACGAATGGCGCAGCATCGACTGTTTGAAGTTCAAGCAGGAAGGCAACATCATCAAGCCGCAGTACGCGCTTTCACGGCTTGAGGCGCTGACCAAGGACCACGACCGCTATATCTGCACCGAAGTGGGCCAGCATCAGATGTGGGCCGCGCAGTATCTTGGTTTTGAAGCGCCGAACCGCTGGATGACCTCCGGTGGCTTGGGCACGATGGGCTATGGCTTTCCCGCGTCTATCGGCGTGCAAATGGCCCACCCCGAAAGCCTTGTCATCAACGTCGCTGGTGAAGCGTCGTGGCTGATGAACATGCAGGAACTGGGCACGGCGATGCAATACCGCCTGCCCGTCAAGCAATTCATCCTCAACAACGAACGTCTGGGCATGGTGCGCCAGTGGCAGGAACTGCTGCACGGCGAACGCTATTCCTCCAGCTGGTCGGAAAGTCTGCCCGATTTCGTGAAACTGGCCGAAGCGTTTGGCGCGAAAGGCATCCAAGTGGATGATCCTGCCGATCTGGATGATGCGATCATGGAGATGCTCAACCACGACGGTCCGGTGATCTTCGACTGTCTGGTGACCAAGCACGAAAACTGCTTCCCGATGATCCCGTCGGGCAAACCGCACAACGAAATGCTGCTGGGCGAAGCGTCAACCAAAGGTGCCATCTCCGGCGCGGGCGAGGCACTGGTATGACCGATTTCACCCGTTTTTCCGGTGCACGCGCTGTGCACGTCCGGTGCACGCTTGGTGCACACCACATTTGTCGCAATAAAGGGACGCAATCATGTCTCCGCTAAAACTCAAAAAAGGCGCGTCCAGCCACTCCGCCTATGATCTTAAATCCGGCTACGGCGACGGGATCGAACAGCACACGCTCGCTGTGATCGTAGAAAACGAACCGGGCGTTCTGGCGCGTGTCGTCGGACTATTTTCGGGCCGTGGCTATAACATCGAAAGCCTCACCGTGGCCGAGATCGATCACACGGGTCACCGCTCGCGCATCACGATTGTCACGTCCGGCACGCCGCAGATAATCGAACAGATCAAGCTGCAACTGGGCCGGATCGTGACGGTGCATCAGGTCCACGACCTGACCGTCGAAGGGCCAACCGTTGAACGCGAACTGGCGCTGTTTAAGGTTGCAGGTCAAGGAGATAGCCGGATTGAGGCTATTCGTCTGGCCGACATTTTCCGCGCCAATGTGGTCGACAGCACGCTGGAATCCTTCGTGTTTGAAATCACGGGGACGCCGGAAAAGATTGACGCATTTGCCGATCTGATGCGCCCGCTGGGATTACAGGAAGTTGCCCGCACAGGTGTGGCCGCTTTGGCCCGCGGCGCTGACTCACTGGTCTAAGACCCGCGCACAAAAAAACCCGCGCCGAAGCATCCGGCGCGGGCTTTTTATTGTCATCACAACGCTTTAGCTGTCGTTGTCGATGTTGATGTCCTGCAAGCTGGACACGTCGCTGTCGCTTGTAGCGATCCGCCCAGCTTCGGTGGCGTCCAGCACATTGTTACGGTCGATATCGAGCGCGTTGAACTCTGCCAGCCCCAGATCCGGATACTGCGCCTGCGCTTGTGCCAGCGTCAGGCCGGCTGCGGGTGATGCAACGGCAACCGGTGTTGGCGCCATGTCGCAGGCGGCAAGACCGAGCACGGCAACTGCGGGGATTGCGAGAGATTTGAATGACATCGTCATGATAATTCCTTTCGTCTTTGCGTTGCTTAACCAACCCAAACCCGACCAAATGGTTCCAGACGCGCTGCAACCCCCCGCGCCCGATTGGGGCGAAGCGCGGGGGGCGCATGGGCTTTGCGTGACGCGATGCGCCGCGTTAGCCATCCGATACAGGCAAGATGCCTGCTTCGACCCCAACCGTGATTTCATCTGCATCCAGCAGACCGTCGCCTGACGTATCAAGCACGGTGAACTGGTCCTCCGTCATTTCAGGCATGATCGCCTGAACTTCGGGAAAGCTGTACATCCCGTCACCGTTCACGTCGATGAGTGGATCGGTTGCCTGCGCCAGCACCGGGGAGGTCAGCAAAAGCGCAAAAGCAGCAGGGACGTACATCGATGTTTTCAGGGTCATTGTGTCGTTCTCCATTTGGATTGCGAAGGCGGGAGTGCCTTCATCGGTAAGCCTGAGCGGTCTGGCCCCACCCCGCCAGCACGGACCAGTTAGCAAGCGAAAATGGGCGCGTCATCGCCAGATCAAACCACTTTGCTACGCGGCGTTCGGCCCACAAAATTCGTTGATCCGGCATATGGCAAAGTTGCGCACAGTCCTGTTGCGCAGATCAGCGAACTCCGGCCATATCGCTGCCCTGTCGTCATGCAGCGGTTTCAGGCCACACTGCGGGTTTCGCCTTGCCCCGCCCTGCCCCACGCGGCACTGTCTGGGCAAAGATCACAACGGTCGAAAGAAGCTCTATGGCACCTCGCAAAATCATCATCGACACCGATCCAGGACAGGACGACGCCGTCGCGATCCTACTAGCGCTTGCGTCACCAGACGACCTCGACGTGCTGGGCGTCACAGCGGTTGCGGGCAACGTGCCGCTGCCACTGACGCAAAAGAACGCGCGGATTGTGTGCGAGCTGGCCGGCATGCCCGAAACCAAGGTTTTTTCAGGATGCGATGCGCCGATATCTCGCAAGCTGGTGACGGCAGAGCATGTGCACGGCAAGACCGGGCTGGATGGCCCACAGATGGCAGACCCGACGATGCCGCTGCAAGACCAGCACGCGGTGGACTTCATCATCGACACCTTGCGCGACCATAATGCAGGCACTGTCACCCTTTGCCCATTGGGACCGCTCACAAACATCGCCACGGCGTTTGAAAAGGCGCCGGACATTGTAGGTAAGGTGCAAGAGATCGTTCTGATGGGCGGCGGGTTCTTTGAGGGCGGCAACATCACACCCGCAGCCGAGTTCAACATCTATGTTGACCCAGAGGCTGCCAAGATCGTTTTTGACGCGGGCGCACCAATCACGATGATGCCGCTTGACGTCACCCATCAGGCGCTGACCACGCAGGCGCGGGTTGATGCCTTTCGCAATCTCGGCACCCCTGTTGGTGATATGGTCGCTGCTTGGACCGATTTTTTCGAACGCTTCGACAAGGAAAAATACGGGTCCGAGGGGGCACCTCTGCATGACCCTTGCGTAATTGCCTATCTGATCCAGCCCGAGCTTTTTGAGGGCCGTCATATCAACGTCGAGATCGAAACATCCTCGGAGCTGACGCTTGGCATGACCGTCGCGGATTGGTGGCGCGTCAGTGACCGCCCGCCAAATGCCACTTTCATGCGCCAGATTGATGCAGACGGATTTTTCGCGCTGCTGGCAGATCGGTTGGCCCGCCTGTGACTGCTGCGATTACACTTGCCAGCCCAGACCACCAGCAGGTTGTGTTGGGGCTGATGCTGCGCTGCCATGAAGAGCGCGGTATCGCGATGGATGATGCCGCCCGCGAAAAGGCCCTAGCGCCCTTGTTGGACGAAAGCCCGTTGGGTGCGGTCTGGCTGATCGGACCGATCCGTGCGCCATTGGGTTATGTCGTCGTGACATTTGGCTGGTCCGTCGCGGATGGCGGCATGATCGGATGGATTGAAGATGTTTTCGTGCGTCAATCGGTGCGTCGCCGCGGGATTGGCACCGAAGTGCTACACGCCGTTAGCAAATCCTTGTCGCAGGCCGGCATTCAAAGACTGCGCGCTGCGGTGCCTTCTGATGAAAGCCCTGCTGCGCGCTTGTGCCACCGGATCGGCTTGCGCGATGGTCAAACTGTACATGTCATGTCCGACACCGCATGAAAATCCCGTTCGACAATACCTACGGCGATCTGCCCGCCCAGATGTTTACACGTCTTAGGCCGACCGCTGTTAGTGATCCAAGTCTGATTGCGTTTAATGCGGCTCTTGCTGACGATCTGGGGATCACCGCCGGAGATGATGCGCAGATCGCCACCGTGTTCAGCGGAAATCAGGTGCCAGACGGGGCCGATCCACTGGCACAGCTTTATGCTGGCCATCAGTTCGGCAACTGGAATCCGCAGCTTGGCGATGGTCGTGCGCTCCTTTTGGGTGAAGTGACCGACAAGAACGGCACGCGGCGTGATATCCAGCTTAAAGGCTCTGGCCCGACCCCTTATTCGCGCAGCGGTGACGGGCGCGCGTGGCTTGGCCCTGTCCTGCGCGAATATCTTGTATCCGAAGCGATGCATGCCTTGGGCGTGCCGACAACACGCGCCCTTGCCGCAGTGCGCACCGCCGACACCGTGATCCGCGAAACGCTACTTCCCGGTGCGGTTCTGACCCGCGTTGCCAGCAGTCACATCCGTGTCGGCACATTCCAGATTTACGCCGCGCGCGGCGATAAAGAGGCGCTTGCGGCGCTCTATGACTATACCGTGGCCCGCCATTATCCCGACGTGACAGACCCATCTGGACTGCTCACAGCTGTCTTGCACCGACAGGCTGCGCTGGTCGCCCGCTGGATGGGGCTTGGCTTTATTCACGGGGTGATGAACACCGACAATGTCTCGGTCGCGGGAGAAACCATCGACTATGGCCCCTGCGCATTCATGGACACCTATCACCCTGACACTGTCTTCAGCGCGATCGATCAATACGGGCGTTATGCCTATTCAAACCAACCCGGCGTTGCCGTCTGGAACTTGACGCAATTTGCCACGGCGTTGATCCCGCTGATGCCCGATCAGGATGAGGCAATCGAAAACTTCACTACGATTATCAACACCTTTTCAGACGTATTCGACGGTGCGCGTCGCGATGTTTTTGCAGCCAAGCTGGGCCTGACAGATGCCACCGCTGATGACAATGCGCTGATCGATGATTTTCTGACGCTGATGGCGCGTGACGGTGCAGATTTCACCAACAGCTTTGCCGCACTGGCGACGGATACGCTCAAAGACCAGTTCGTTGATCAGCCAGCCCTTCAGGCGTGGGAGACCCGCTGGCGCAGCCGTCTGACCGATAACAGCTCCGCCATCATGGCCAAATCAAACCCGTTGATTATCCCACGCAACCATCATGTAGAGGCCGTGATCGCGGCAGGTGTCGCGGGCGACGATGCCCCTTTTCACGCGATGCTGAATGCGGTGACCCGGCCATATGCGGCATTGACGCCCGAAACAGCACCTTTCGCGCAACCACCAGCGCAGGGTGAAGCTGTTACGCAGACGTTCTGCGGGACCTGACGGGCCGGTTAATCAGCACAATACCCGCCGCCACAAGGATCAGTGCGACAATCAAATCGGCGGTGATTGCCTCATCCAGCAGCAGCCACCCAAGCGCCACGCTAAGAACAGGCGACAGAAAGCTGAAGGATGCCACACCAGAGGCCGGGTAAATCGACAGAAGCCACAGCCAGAAAATGAAACCAGCGCTGACAACGATGATGATCTGGAACGCCAGCCCCGCAAGGTGGATCGGTTGAAGATCACGGATCAGATCACCCGTAAACAGCGACAGCACTAACAGGATCGGCGCTGAAACGGCCACCTGCCAAAACAACTGTACTTCGGGTTTGACGGTGCGCAAGTCCGTGGCTTTGACCAAAAGCGCGGTCAGCGCCCAGCCGATGGCGGCCCCTAATGCCAACAGATCGCCCCAGATGTTGCCCACCCCGTCAGGTCGCGTCAGGATCGCCACAGCAACGCCAGCAAATGCACAGAGCAATCCCATCGCCTTAAGCGGCGTCAACCTGTCATCGGGCAGCCAGATGTGCGCCATCAAAGCCAGCCACAACGGCATGGAATAGAAAATCACCGACGCCCGCGATACCGCTGTTAGATCAAGCGCGATAAAAAGACATGTGAACTCAAACGCGAACACGCAACCCAAGGCCGCGCCCAGTGCCGCGATGCGCGGATTGCGTCCCAAAGGGATGCCGCGATACCGCATCCACGCATAAACACAGACCGCCGCCCCCAAAGACCGCAGGCCAGCAAAGAATATCGGTTGAAAGCCGCCATTGGTGACCTTGATCACGACCTGATTGAAGGCCAGCAACAGGGCAAAGCCGGTCAGCGCCACCGCGCCAAAAACATCGATTTGGGATTTCTTTTCCATCCGGTCAACAGGGGTTCGACAGGATACAAAGTCAAGCGCAACCCGATGGCTTTGACCGAAATTTCGTACCTACGAGAGCTTGCGACGACAAAGGGCGCAACCATCGCCAGATGATCGCGCCCTTTGCCAGATGTGCCAGATCACAAAAGACGTGCGGCCCCTTGGGGCCGCTCCTTTGGATCAGGCCGGTTTACTCGGTGACACGCACGGCCGCCATGCGGTCGGGCTCGCCGACCACAGCGCCGTTCGGGCCTGTGCCGCGCTTGATCGCGTCCACGGTTTCCATGCCGGACACAACCTCACCAACGACCGTGTACTGACCGTTCAGGAAATAGCCTGGTTCGAACATGATGAAGAACTGGCTGTTTGCGCTGTCAGGGTTCTGCGAACGGGCCATACCGACCACGCCACGCTCGAACGCCAGATCGGAAAACTCAGCAGGAATGTTGCCCAGATCAGAGCCGCCTGTGCCAGCGCGACGCATATCGCCACCGACCACGCCGTATTCGACATCACCTGTCTGCGCCATGAAGCCGTCAATCACGCGGTGAAACACAACGCCGTCATAGCCACCATCAGCCGCAATCGCGGTGATCTGGGCTGCGTGCAGCGGTGCGACCTCTTCGAACAGATCGATCACGATTGTGCCCTCGGCCTCGCCTGCGATATCGATCTCAAGACCTGCGGACAGCGCGGGGCTGGCGACAAGCGCCAGAACAGTTGCCAGCTTATACATCGGCAGCCACCTTGACGCTGATCATGCGGTCCGGGTTTGCAGGTGGCTCGCCTTTGGCAATGTTGTCCACGTGCTCCATGCCCGATGTGACCTGACCGTAGACGGTATACTGGCCGTTCAGGAAATCGTTGTCCTTGAAGTTGATGAAAAACTGGCTGTTGGCTGAATCCGGGTTTTGCGACCGTGCAGCGCCAAGCGATCCGCGCGCGTGTGGCACCTTGCCAAATTCCGCTGGTACGTTTGGCATGTCGGACCCACCTGTGCCTGCGCGGCCCGGGTTATAGTTGTTTTCCATGTTTGCATGTTCAACATCGCCCGTCTGCGCCATAAAGCCGGGAATGACACGGTGGAAGGCCACGTTGTCATACTTGCCAGCACGCGCCAGCGCTTTCATGCGCTCAACATGCTTTGGCGCCACGTCTGGCAGCAATTCAATGATCACATCGCCGTCTTTGAGCGTCATGATGATTGTGTTCTCGGGGTCTTTATAGTCGGCCATGCGGCTCTCCTGTTCATAAATCGTTTCCCTGCTGACATATGGCGCTTGCCCGCAATTGCCAAGCCAAGGTGATGGGGTGTCGGCGGTTGACTGTCGTCGGGTCATGTCGCAGGTAGGCCCCAACCGACCGCACAGGAGATCATGATGACCGGCACGCAGACGTGGAAAACCCTTGATGACATGGACCTTGCAGGCAAGCGCGTGCTTGTGCGCGTCGATATCAACGTCCCTGTCGAGGATGGCAAAGTCACTGACACCACGCGGATTGAACGGATCACCGCGACCGTGGACGACATTCAGGAGGCTGGCGGCAAGGTCATTCTGATGGCCCACTTTGGTCGCCCGAAAGGTCAGGTGGTGCCGGAAATGTCGCTGGAACACATCGCCCCTGCCGTGGCCGACGTGCTGGGCCTGCCGGTGACGTTTGTGGATAGCGACTATGTCGATGCCGTTGCCGAGATGGACGACGACGAGGTGCTGCTGCTGGAAAACCTCCGCTTCAATCCAGGCGAAGAGAAGAACGACGAGGGCTTTGCCAAGCGCCTTGCATCACTGGCCGATATCTACGTGAACGATGCTTTCTCGGCCGCCCACCGCGCCCATGCCAGCACCGAGGCGATTGCCCGCTTGCTGCCATCCTGCGCAGGCCGCCTGATGGCCGAAGAGCTGGGCGCGCTGGAAAAGGCACTTGGCACGCCAGAACGTCCGCTGGTGGCTGTGGTTGGTGGGGCCAAAGTGTCGACCAAACTGGATTTGTTGGGCAATCTTGTGGGCAAGTGCGATTATCTGGTGATCGGCGGCGGCATGGCGAACACATTTCTTGCCGCGCAAGGCATGGATGTGGGCAAATCGCTGTGTGAACACGATCTTGCCGATACAGCCCGCGATATTCTGGAAAAAGCTAAGGCCGCCGGCTGTGAAATCGTCCTGCCGCGCGATGTCGTTGTGGCGCGCGAATTCAAAGCGGGTGCCGCCAATGAGGTTGTCGCACCAGACGCATGCCCCGCCGACGCGATGATCCTTGATGCAGGCCCCGATACGGTCACCTACATCTCAGAGGTCTTTGCTGGTGCCAAAACGCTGGTCTGGAACGGCCCGCTGGGTGCGTTTGAGATCGAGCCTTTTGATCGGGCGACCAATGCGGCTGCCGGTGTGGCTGCGGCGCTGACAGATGCGGGCAACCTGATCTCGGTTGCGGGCGGTGGTGATACGGTTGCCGCGCTCAATCAGGCGGGTGTTGCGGATAACTTCAGCTACATTTCAACCGCTGGCGGCGCCTTTCTGGAATGGATGGAAGGCAAGGAATTGCCAGGTGTTGCGGCCCTTTCGGCCTGATAACGCTAACCGTTAGCGCAACCCCGATTGAGTGGCCCCTGCTGCCCGTGCTTAGTGAAGAAACAAACATTTCTTCAGCACGGGGTCCGGCATGGTACATCAGGCGCAACTTGCACAAATCCAAAGCGGTCAGGGTTTCATCGCGGCACTGGACCAGAGCGGCGGATCAACGCCAAAGGCGCTGCGCCAATATGGCGTGACCGATGAAGCTTACACAAACGATGATGAGATGTTCGCGCTGATGCACGGGATGCGCAGCCGGATCGTCTCGTCGCCTGCCTTTACGGGTGAAAAAGTTGTTGGCGCGATCCTGTTCGAGATGACGATGGACCGCCAGATCGAAGGCCGCCCTGCCGCTGAGGCGCTTTGGCAGAACCACGGCGTGGTCCCCTTTCTGAAAGTCGATAAAGGCTTGCGCGACCTGCACAACGGCGTGCAGCTTATGAAGCCGATTGACGGGCTGGATACGCTTTTACAGCGCGCCGTCGATGCGGGCATGTTTGGCACCAAGATGCGGTCGGTCATCGCCGAGGCAAACCCGGACGGGATCAACGCGATCGTCGTGCAGCAGTTCGAGATCGGTAAACAGATCCTGTCGCACGGCCTTGTTCCGATCCTTGAACCCGAAGTCTCCATCGCGATTGCCGACAAGGCTGAGGCCGAGAACCTGCTGCTTATCGCCTTGACAAAAGCACTTGATGCGCTGCCCGCCGATCAGCAGGTCATGCTGAAACTGACGCTGCCTGAAACGCCAAACCAGTATTTGTCGCTGGTCAACCACCCCCGCGTGCTGCGGATCGTGGCGCTATCGGGCGGATACGACCGGACAGAGGCCAACGCCAGATTGGCACAAAACACCGGCATCATCGCCAGCTTTAGCCGCGCGTTGACCGAAGGGCTATCAGCCGATCAAAGCGATGACGCATTCCACGCACACCTCGCGGCGACGGTTGACAGCATCTATCAGGCGTCCGTTGCGGGATAGGGCATAGACCGGTGCTGCCAATCTGCTAGATTGCCAAAAAACGGGCAAAAAGCGGTGGCGCGTATGCGTGAAATTTCGGGACTTGTTATCCTAAGTTGGCTTGCGGCCTGCGCGTCCGAGCCGCCTGCCCCCGAAGTCACGCTGGCCCGCGCGCTGATCAATGAGCCGGTGACATTCGACACCATCCCAAAGCTGGGCACGTTGACCATCACCGCAGGCACCGACACGATACCGCGCACGTTCGTGGATTTTTCGGTTGGTGCCGTCGATCCAAGCGCATGGTTTGAGGTGCAATCAGGCACGCCGACATTGTCGCTTTGGGCGCTGGACCCGAATGACACCGACCTGTCCGGCACAAACAGCATTCGCGTGCGAGCGACCTTCCCCACGATTGGACCGGGTGTATCATCAAGCGCCACCCTTGCAGCCATCGGGGAAGACGGCGCAACGCTGGCCGCCGCGCAGGATGATTTGCAGGTCTTTGTGACAAGCCTTGTGCCCGTGGCGAACACAAACTTTGCGCGCGCCACGGGCACGCTCATCGGCACGATCTGTCGCACGGGCGATACCGAAGCAGACACACAAGCCTGCGTCCCGTTGTCGGGGGAATTTGATACGTCCGTAGGCGTGCAAAACTAGGGATTTTGCGCATTTAAGGGATTCACAAAGCGAATCAGATGTGCGATTCTGCTGTCAGTCACCCGTCAGAGGTGACAGATGAGGCAGACATGATCCGACGCACTCGCCCAGCAATGGGCCCGCTCTTCACGTTTTTGGGGCTCCTGTTTCTTGGGGTCTATTTCACCTTTGCTGCGGTGCAAGGTGACTATGGCGTGTTCAAGCGTGGTGAAGTGAAGGCCGAGGCGCGCGCGCTTGAGATCGAACTGGCGCAACTGCACGCCGAAGTGGCCCGCATGGAAAACCTCACACGGCGCCTGTCGGACACATATCTTGATCTTGATCTGCTCGATGAACAGGCCCGCGACGTGCTGGGTCTTATCCGCGCCGACGAGATTGTCATCCGTTAAAGCCAGTTTCTTTGCGATAGCCTTGCACGGAGTGGAACCCTCCTATGCGTCGTTCGGTTGACATAACGTCACTTTGACTCTCGTAATTCCCTGATACATGGTTTAGGGAAATGGTTTAACGCTAAACTACTTTTCAGTCTGGTCCCCCGACGGAGGAAATCACATGGCCGCCAAAAAGGCTTCATCCAAAAAACCCAACGTTTCCGCAGAACAACTGCTGGATCACTACCGCGAGATGCTCTTGATCCGACGGTTTGAGGAAAAAGCGGGTCAACTTTACGGGATGGGACTGATCGGCGGCTTTTGCCACCTTTACATCGGACAAGAAGCGGTTGTTGTGGGCCTTGAGGCCGCAGCAGAGGAAGGCGACAAGCGCGTCACATCCTACCGCGACCACGGCCACATGCTGGCCTGTGGCATGGACCCAAAAGGCATCATGGCCGAGCTGACAGGCCGCGAGGGCGGCTTTTCCAAAGGCAAAGGCGGCTCCATGCACATGTTCTCCAAGGAGAAGCATTTCTACGGTGGCCACGGCATCGTTGCAGCGCAGGTGCCGATTGGTGCCGGTCTGGCCTTTGCCGACAAATACAAAGGCAATGGCCGCGTGACATTCACCTACTTCGGTGACGGTGCTGCCAACCAAGGTCAGGTCTACGAGGCCTATAATATGGCCGAGCTTTGGGACCTGCCGGTCGTGTTCGTGATCGAGAACAACCAGTATGCGATGGGTACATCGACCAAACGCTCCACCAAGTCGCCATCCTACTGGGAACGCGGCGCAGCCTACGGCATCCCCGGCGAGGAAGTGGACGGCATGGACGTGCTAGCCGTGAAAGAGGCAGGCGAACGCGCTGTTGGTCACTGCCGCGCTGGCAAAGGCCCCTACATCCTTGAGATCAAGACCTACCGCTATCGCGGCCACTCCATGTCGGACCCTGCGAAATACCGCACCCGCGAGGAAGTTCAGAAGATGAAAGACGAGCGTGACCCCATTGAACAGGTCCGCGACATGCTTCTGACAGGCAAGCACGCCTCTGAGGATGATCTGAAAGCGATCGACAAGGAAATCAAAGGAATCGTGAACGAGGCTGCGGAGTTCTCCAAAGAAAGCCCCGAGCCCGAGCTGGACGAGCTTTGGACAGATATCTACGCCGAAGAAGACCCCACCGCTGCGTAAGCGACTGATTGGCCAATGCAATTAAGCGCCGGGGCCCAGATGCCCGCGCACGACTGAATAGGGATAAGACACATGGCAACCGAAATCCTCATGCCCGCCCTCTCGCCCACGATGGAAGAAGGCACGCTGGCCAAATGGCTGGTGAAAGAAGGTGACGAAGTAAAATCCGGCGACATCATGGCCGAGATCGAAACCGACAAAGCGACGATGGAATTTGAAGCCGTTGATGAAGGCATCATCGGCAAAATTCTGATCGAAGAAGGCACTGAAAACGTCAAAGTGAACGTGGCCATCGCGGTACTGCTCGAAGACGGCGAAAGCATGGACGACGCACAGATTGACGACAGCCAGTCGCAGCAGCCTGCCCCTGCCGACAAGGAGCAATCGTCCGAAACAGCGCCCGCCGCTGGTATGTCACACCCCGAGCCCGCTCAGCCCAAGGACACTTCGCCCGATTGGCCCGAAGGCACACCGATGAAGCAGCAGACCGTCCGCGAGGCGCTGCGCGATGCCATGTCCGAAGAAATGCGTCGCGACGAAGATGTCTTTTTGATGGGCGAGGAAGTGGGCGAATACCAAGGTGCCTACAAAATCTCGCAAGGCATGCTGGACGAGTTTGGCGACAAGCGCGTCATCGACACGCCGATCACCGAACACGGCTTTACCGGTATCGCCGTTGGTGCGGCCTTTGGTGGCACACGCCCGATTGTTGAATTCATGACTTTCAACTTCGCCATGCAAGCCATTGACCAAATTATCAATTCCGCGGCCAAGACACTTTATATGTCTGGCGGTCAGATGGGTGCACCGATGGTGTTCCGTGGGGCTAACGGTGCCGCCGCCCGCGTAGGTGCCCAGCACTCCCAATGTTATGCCGCTTGGTATATGCAGGTGCCCGGCCTGAAGGTCGTGATGCCCTACTCCGCCGCAGACGCCAAAGGTCTGATGAAAACCGCGATCCGCGACAACAACCCGGTCATCTTCCTTGAGAACGAGATCATGTACGGCAAGTCGTTCGACGTGCCTGATTTGGAAGACTTCACCATCCCCTTCGGCAAGGCCAAGATCGAACGGTCCGGCGATGATGTGACCATCGTTTCCTTTGGCATCGGCATGACCTACGCACTGGCCGCCGCTGAAAAGCTGGCCGAGGAAGGCATCAACGCTGAGGTGATTAACCTGCGGTCCCTGCGTCCGATGGACACCGAAACGATCCTTGAGTCCGTACGCAAGACCAACCGCTGCGTGACCGTCGAAGAAGGCTGGCCGCAAGGCAGTGTCGGCGGCTACATCAGTGGCGTCATCATGCAAGAGGCGTTTGATTACCTCGACGCGCCCGTCATCACCTGCACAGGCAAAGACGTGCCGATGCCATACGCCGCCAACCTTGAAAAGCACGCGCTTGTAACGACAGAAGAAGTTGTCGAAGCCGTCAAAAAGGTCACCTATAAATGATCCAGACGTTTGTCACACTGGCCCTGACGGCTGCGGCACTGCCCGCTGCTGCCTTGGCCTGTGATCGCGCGCCTTTACAGGTGGTCGATATGGCAGACAAACCGATCACGCTGACGATTGATCCCGCCTGTCTGACCGACCCCACCGATACGGGTGTCATCATGGCCGATCTTGCGATCCAACTGACCGAGGCTCATCTGGCCGCCGATACCCGCGCCGACTTTACCGCCGTGCGCGAGGTAATCGTCGAAACCTTCGTCTCGGAAATTCTTGAACCAACGCTATCCGCCAACTAACGGAGCCTGCCCCATGCCTATCGAAATCCTCATGCCCGCCCTGTCGCCCACTATGGAAGAAGGCACACTGGCAAAGTGGCACGTCAAAGAAGGTGATACGGTATCATCCGGTGACATCATGGCCGAGATCGAGACCGACAAAGCCACGATGGAGTTCGAGGCCGTGGACGAAGGCGTCATCGGCAAGATCCTGATCGACGAAGGCTCTGAAGGTGTGAAAGTGAACACGCCCATCGCGGTCCTGTTGGAAGACGGCGAAAGCGCAGATGACATTGGTGAAGTTTCTGCGCCAAAGGGCGAGGCGAGCAGCAACGCAGCCCCAGCGGAAGCATCAGACGACACAGCGCCCGCCAAAGGTTATGGCAAGGGCGCAACTGACGCGACACCGGCCCCTGCGGCAGGGTCCAAGGACGGCGAGCGCATCTTTGCCTCCCCCCTCGCGCGGCGCATCGCTGCGGACAAGGGCCTTGATCTGGCCGATATCTCGGGCTCCGGCCCGCGCGGTCGGATCGTGAAGGCAGATGTGGAGAACGCCAAGCCCGGTGCGAAACCTGCGGCTGCGTCCGATAGCAAGCCCGCCGCCAAGACCGACGCGCCTGCCGGTGCCGCAATGGCCGCTGGTCCGTCGACAGAGACCGTCATCAAGACCTACGAGGGTCGTCCGTTTGAAGAGGTCAAGCTGGACGGTATGCGCAAGACCATCGCCGCGCGCCTGACAGAGGCCAAGCAATCCGTGCCGCACTTCTACCTGCGCCGGGACATCCAGCTCGATGCGCTGATGAAGTTCCGCAGCCAGCTCAACAAGCAACTGGAAGCGCGCGAAGTGAAGCTGTCGGTCAACGACTTTATCATCAAGGCCTGCGCATTGGCGCTGCAACAGGTGCCAGAGGCAAACGCCGTCTGGGCCGGTGATCGCACGCTGAAGTTCGAAAAATCCGACGTGGCCGTGGCCGTCGCTATCGAAGGCGGTCTGTTCACACCCGTGCTGAAAGACGCCGAGATGAAGTCACTGTCGGCCTTGTCGGCAGAGATGAAAGACCTTGCCACCCGCGCTCGCGACCGCAAGCTGGCACCGCACGAATATCAAGGCGGCAGTTTTGCGATTTCCAACCTCGGCATGTTCGGGATCGATAACTTTGACGCCATCATCAACCCGCCACACGCGGCCATTCTGGCCGTAGGCGCTGGCGTGAAAAAGCCGATTGTCGGCGCTGATGGCGAACTGACCGTGGGCATCGTGATGAGCGTGACACTGTCCGTGGATCACCGTGTGATCGACGGCGCGCTGGGGGCCAACCTGTTGACAGCGATCAAGGACAACCTTGAGAACCCGATGACCATGCTGGCCTGATCCGCGCCATCTAGAAAAACAAAAGGCCCGCCAAATTGGCGGGCCTTTTTACGTTAGGATCAATTTCTATCCCATTGATTTGAAAAGCTGGTCCATTGAAATAGATGGCTGCGCGCAACCGCTTTCGCCGACGATCCGCGCGGGCACGCCAGCGACAGTTTTCATCGGCGGCACCTCTTCCAGCACCACCGATCCGGCGGCGATACGGCTGCAATGACCGATCTTGATATTGCCCAACACTTTGGCACCTGCACCGATCAGGACGCCGTCGCCGATCTTGGGGTGACGGTCATCGTCTTCTTTGCCCGTCCCGCCCAGAGTTACGGAGTGCAGCATCGACACGTTGTCGCCCACCACCGCCGTTTCACCGATCACGATGGAATGGGCATGGTCGATCATGATGCCACGACCGATCCTTGCGGCAGGGTGAATATCCACGCCAAATGCCTCGGACACGCGCATTTGCACGAAATACGCCAAATCCTTGCGACCGGCCGTGAACAGGCTGTGCGCAATGCGGTAGGATTGAACCGCTTGAAAGCCTTTGAAAAAGAGCAGTGGTTGCATCAGCCGGTGGCACGCCGGATCACGGTCAAAAATTGCCATCAGGTCAGCGCGGGACGCCTCAACGATTGCAGGGTCTTCCTCAAAGGTCTGGTCCACAATTTCGCGCAAAATCTGTTCAGACATCTCTGGCGAAGAAAGCTTCATTGAGATGCGATAGGCCAATGCAGCCGACAAAGCGCTGTGGTGCAAAATGCCGGAGTGGATCAGGCCGCCCATAAGCGGCTCGGCCTTGATCGCGGCCTCCGCCTCTTCGCAGATGCGATGCCAGACCGGATCGACGGGTGTCACTGTCGCGTTTGTCTGTGCCATGGCGGTCATCCTTACGTCGTCTTGGGCGTGTGTCTTAAAACACATAGGCGGTCTGTGCCAAGAAAAAAGCCGTGATCGCCATGATCACCGAAAACGATGGGATTGCAGCGCGTTGATCAGGACCGCAAGTGCTGCCAGATACGTCCCGTCGCAATGGGCGGGATATGCCCTGCCCACGCGCGCGGGAATAGCCGTCGCAAGCGTTCCTGTCCCCCATTCGGGATGCGCGCGGGCCAAGCGTTTGCGAAAGCGATCCGCCAAATCAGCCCGTTTGACGATCTGATGTGCTGTTGCAGACCAGTCGGCCTGCGGCACTGACAACAGGTAGCGGACAGCAACATCAATATCGGCGATATGAAAGGGGCGCATCGCTAGGGCGACACATCAAGCGTGACAAGCGGGCCGGGGCCGTAGCGCGCGGACACCTGTGCCACCGCAACCTGAAATGGCGCGGCACCGGTTTCGGCAGCTTGGTGCGCGGCATCATAGGTGAATTGCGCATCAGACAGGATTGCCTCCCGCCGGATCACCCCGTCTTGCATGATGCGCAGCAGATAGCTTTCGCGATCCTCGCCCAATGGCACGTCCACGCCGGACCAATCGTCGCCATCAATCCGCGTCTGCCTGATCCAGTTGATCTGCAAATCTGCACCCTGCGATGATGCCCGCAGATGTGCTACGGGATAAGGTCGCAGCCCGTTTCCGGCAAAAGCATGTGCTGCATGCCGGTAGCTGCTGTCCCCTAGGGGGCGCTTTGCAGGTCCATACCGGAAGTGCCTGAGCGTACCGCGCCCAGCCGATGACAGGCTGATCTGGGCTGGTGTGCCATTGAGCACGACGACACACGATCCCGCAGGCCAGACGTCAGGCATCTCGCCGCTGCTTCCTGCCTGACCGCGCAAAAGCCGCGTGAGCGTAAACTGTCCCGCCCCCAAGGGGGACGCTTCTGCAGCCTGAATGATTTCCCAATGATCCGGGCTGCCATCACCCACCGCAATCGTATTGCCACCCGCCAGAACCGCCTCGGTCGACAGCGACGACAGCGCACCGCGCAGCAGACGCACTGTCACATCCTGCCGGTCCCAGCAGCCGACCGGCCCTTTCGCCAAAGACGTCTCTAACGTTCCGATGTGCGAAGCCCGCGTGATGAGACGCGCAAAATCATACCCGCTATCCTGCGCGGCATCATAAAGCGCAACAAGTCCCGGCCACGGGCGGGCAATCGCCGCGACGTGCGGAGCGTGCGGGATTTCGTCACCGGTTAAGAGCGGTAGATCCATGAACAGCATGTCAACGGGCACAGTTGCTGCGTATGGCTTTAGGCTGGCTGTCTGCTCCGGAATTTGCTGTGGAAGGTAAACCTCTGGGTCAACCCGCGTCGCTTCGGCCAAGCGCAACCCCGCCTCTTCAATCCGGTCAATGCGAAAGCGCCCTGTGACTTGGGGTGTCTGAAGCGTGACGACATCGCCAGCGCCCACATCAAGCTGCGAAGGCGGCAGGGCAAAGGTCGCTGTGTCCTGCGCAACCCGCGCCTCGGTGATCCAGCGCGATACAGTGCGCGCCCCCTCCGCCCGGGTCAGGGCCAGCGGGAACGTGCTGCGCGACACGCCCAGTGTGCGATCATCAGGATGCACCGCTTCTGAGACGCCAGCCTCGTAATCGGCTTCGCTGTCGATATATTCCAGCTGCACGCGACCGGTCATCTCGGTCTTGGGCGCGCGCGTGACGGTCATGGCTGTGTCCTGCGCGGGGTCCTGCGCGCAATGGTCAATGGAAATGATCTTGTCTGACCGCCCTGTCCGGTTGCTGAAGACAAGCTTGCCGTCCCGCTCTGCCACCTCGATCCCGTAGGCAAGGATCAGAGGTTGCAAGGCCGCGCGGGCCGATCCGATGTCGGCGACAGCATAGCCGCGCACAAGACCGTAAAGTTCTGTGGTATCGACAGCGTCGATCCCTGAACGGGCACAGATTTCGGTTACGACACCGGCCAAGGTCCGGCTGCTTGCACGCCCGTTCAGCCAGTGCCCGCGTGCGTAATTTGCCCCGTCAGACCAAAGCGTGCTTGCGGCCGGAAAATGCGGAAATGGTCGCGCGTCCCATGCCCAGACATGCGCACGGTCCATCGCAACCATGCGACCGTTGAACACCGACGACAGCGGATTATTGGCGCTTTTGGCGTAGTGTGACGTCATCGCGCGAATGTACTGAGCTTGTATAAGATCGTCGCGCATCCCGTTGGAATAATGCGGTAATTGCGATTCAGATGATTTGGGATCAATGAATTTGTTGGGTTGATTGGTCCCCTTATCAATCGCGGCACAGCCCAGTTCGGTGAACCAGAACGGCTTGGATTCCGGCACCCAGTCTGTCGGGGTCGCGGCGCGTGCGCCGTCAATCCGATTGTGATGTGGATTGGACCACCAGTTCGGCAAATCCTTATAGCGCCAGACCCAAGGTTCGCCGTGCCCGTCGGTAATGGGCGTGCGCCGTTGCGCATCACGCGCGGTTGGCGATTTGTAGTACCAATCGAAACCCTCACCTCCGGTGACGTTAGCTTCTAGGTAGGCCGGATTGTAGATTGACCCGAACGCCGCATCCGCATGATCTTCGCCATCGCGCCAGTCAGATAGCGGCATGTAGTTGTCAATTCCGATGAAATCGATGTTCGGATCGGACCAGAGCGGGTCGAGATGAAAGATTTTGTCGGCTGTGCCAGCAGGTTGATAGCCATGATATTCCGACCAGTCTGCCGCATAGCTGATCTTGGTCTCAGTGCCCAAAATGGCCCGCACCTCTGCTGCAAGCTGGCGCAGCGCAGTCACAAACGGAAAGCTACCGCCTGCGCCGCGAATTTGCGTCATGCCGCGCATTTCCGAGCCGATGCAAAACGCCGAAACGCCGCCCGCAGCAGCACAAAGATGCGCATAATGCAGGATAAAGCGCCTGTAGCCCCATGCATCGAGGCCCGAATACTCCACCGATTTGCCATTGATCGCAAAATCAGACGGCGCACAGCTGCCAAGGAACGCGGCAACTTCCTGCTCTGCTGTTGATGTGCCGTCGGGCGACCCATCCTGCGTAGGCGCCAGTGATGTCGTAATCCGGCCCCGCCACGGCAAGGCCGGCTGAGACCCGCTGCCGTTCCACGGGTCAGTGAGACTATTGCCGCTTTGCTGTTCCATCAGAATGAAAGGATAAAAGACAGGTCGCTGGCCTTTGAACTTCAGACGTTCAATCCCCTCAATCACCGAGGCATCACAGGGCGTGCCGCCATAGATCGGGCGGCCCTCAGCTTGTGCAATCGTCTGCGCGTTGGCTCGTGACAGCCCGCTGACCTGCCATGGCATCGCTTTTGGATCCACATCATTCTGCTCGACCTTCGGGCGCAAGTCGCAAGACCCGCACCGCAAATCGTCACCAAACCATGACACCACCAGAAGCGCAGAGCCTGTCTTTGGCAGCTCTTCCGCCAATGCGGTTGTGGACTGGGAGAAGTCGGTCCGGCCAGAGGGTGTGTTCATATTGATCGCGACAGTTTCGGCGTTGTCCGCTTCCAAATAAACCGGTGTTGTCGCGAGGCTGTATTCACCCGTGCCAGGGATCATGGCCACCGCTTGCACCTGCTGCGACATGTCCTGCAATGCTGGCGGAGTTGCTGCATCAGACGGGCGCATCACCTCAAACGTGAATTGCGGCACGCGATTACCGAACTGCGCAAGCGGCAGATCTTCCATCACGACATACGCAAGGCCACGATAGGCTGGCGTATTCGCAGCGCCTTCCGTAGCTGCAATCTTGGGGTCCGGCTGCTGGTCAACGGTGCCGCGATACAGGCGCATATTCAGGTCTGTGACCGCAACCTCCTCCCCATCAGCCCAGACGCGTCCCACGCGTGCGATCTCACCTTCGCAAAGTGCAACAGCGATGCTAATCGCATAGCTGTATTCGGTCACTTTGGGGCTGGCAGGTGCACCCTTCCCGCCGCCAGATGTTTCGCTGTCTTCAAGAAATTTGGTCGCCCAGATCACCTGACCTGCCACGCGCATACGCCCGTAGACCTGCTGAACGGTCGCACCTTCGCTGGCCCCTGTTAGACGAAAGCGGTCCACGCGGCCGGTTTCAACGGCTTCGGACCCCGCGCCAAGCAGCCGTTGATCAATGACACGACCCAAAGTGGCACCCGCCGCACGCCCGATCACGGCCGCAGACAGACCAAGGACCGACCCGCCAAGCGATGTGCCCAGCGCCAATCCGGCTGCTGAAAGAACGATTGTAGCCATGGGCTATCCTTCCTGAAATGCGAAACGGGCAACGATCTTGCGTTGCCATGGGGCCGACAGCGGGCTCTCGGTCACCCCGTGGCCGGTGTAGGCGTGAATGAAGGTTGGCGACGGTCCGATGTCGCTGACGATGCCAAGGTGCTTTGCGACAGCGGTATCGCGCATGCGAAACAGCAGAATGTTTCCGGGTGTCATTGGTGACGACGACACATCAACACAGTGCCTCAACGCAGCGCGCCAGAGAACTTCATCGCCTTGCGGTTCGGACCAGTCAGCCGTGTAATGCGGCACCTGTTCGGGTTCGTGGCCGTGGATATCGCGCCAAATGCCACGGATCAGGCCAAGGCAGTCGCACCCTGCCCCTTTCACCGAGGCCTGATGCAAATATGGCGTGCCGATCCAGCCTCGCGCAGTTTGCACAATGCGGCTCACGGCGTCAGGCTCCCACCGGTGTTATCCTTGTCGGACCGTGGCACGGACATCAGCCAGTCGTCGCCTGGAATGTGGGGAAAACCCTGAAAGTTGACCAGATTTGCAAACTTGGCGCGGCATGTTTCAGCGCGTTTGTCGCAACCGGCGATGAGGCGTAGGGTATCACCGACTTGCATATCAATGGTAATCGCCTGCCACAGCTCGACACGCCGGCGCGCGCCAGTGAGCCGATCATGCTTGATAGCAGCGGTCAGACCCTTGGCTTCACCTGACGTGATCTCCACCATTCCGCCGACAAACCAGCGGTCCTGAAAATTCTGTGTGACCACGTCCAGCTTTTGCCCGTCGCCGATGCGATCAATCGTAGCGAGCCCAACAAAAAGCGGATCCTCAAGTGATACTTTGCAAGTCGTGTCCCCTAGTACCGCGGAACAGGTTTTCAGGTAGCTACGCCCCTGTGGCTGGTTCAGCGCATCGGTCAGCCCCCGCAAATCAGCCCGAAACGACCCGCCAGCCCGCGTGATCTCGCCAATGCTGCCACGGAACAGGATTTGTCTGGCAGACACATCATCCCATTGCACACGCCAGACGATGACCTCTGCTGCATCGTAGCGGCCCGCCGCAATGTCGGTTTCGGTGATACTGTCAGCAGTCAGAATGCCCAGCGCCTCGGTGTTGTTAACCGACATGCCGGACGTGCTGGCCAAGGCTTTGGCGTTCATGCCGCTGTCTGCCACGTAAGTGATCCCGTTAAATTCCAGATCGCGGTCATGGTCGGTAAACCCGAGTGTCAAACCATCAGAGCGCGTGATGGACCAGCACTGACATACATGGGTGTGACCCGTCTTTAGGTGCTGATGAAGTGCGGTTGAAGTCATACCCGCACCTCGATCACAGGGACGTTGGGCACATCACCCGCGCGAAAGCTGGCGACAGACGTCTGGATGCGGTCCGTGTCAAATCGCGCGGGCACATCAAACTCAAAACCGGCGCGGATTTCCGCACCCATATCAGGGGCAGCGTGAAAGTGGATATCTCCGGCGGCAAAATCGACGTCAAAGTCGATGCCCTCTTGCAGCGTGTCTCCACCCACGGCGACCAGCACGGTGCCTGCAACAGGTTTGCTGATCGGCCGCTGATAGCAATTTCCGCCAGAGGCATAGTCCTTGATCAGCGGCCAAACTTTCGTTTCTTCATCGCCGTGGCCAAGCAGCTGATCCAGAGCAGCGGGCTTGCCAGACGCCTTACAGGATTTGAAGTCACCCCAATCCTTCCAACGGAAAGCGTGCAACTGCCCCTGACGGGCCTCAAAGAAGGCCACGAGGTCAGCCACATCATCAAGGGACCGCAATCCCAAGCCCGCATCATAGCGCCTGCGCGAATGCGCCCACGGGGTGTTGCGCTCTTCAAACCCGTTCACAAGGGTCACGATCTCTGTGCGACGCTCTGGCCCGCCGATTGCGCCAAAGGACAGAGAAGCCGGAAAACGGATTTCATGAAACGCCATTGTAGTGACCTCCTAGCGGTTGCGATTGCCATGCCCCAGCGCACGCGACATACGCGCGGCGATCTGGGACTGACTGCGTTCAAAGCCCTGCACATCGGGCGTGTGGATATGCATGGTGACGTTCACGCCCCCAACACCCGCGCTGCGCACACCAAGGCGACCATCCGCGCCACGAGTCAGTGGCATGATGGCTTCCGGCCCCGCTTCGCCCATCAGACCGGTGCCGCCGCGCATGGGGAATGTGGTGGGGCCGCTGACAACGCCGCCTTTGGCGAACGGCATCACGCGGCCTTGGCTGAACGTACCGCCGTCGGCGAAGGGCTGTAGGCTGGACACTACCGAATTGACGCCATCGGATAGCAGACCGCCCAAATGGCTGGTCACAGGCTTTATCGCGGCGTTGTAGACCGTGTTCGACATGGACGTGGCGACAACAGACAAAGCGTCAGACAGCTTTAGGCCGTCAAACACCACACCATCAAATGCCTTACGTAGTCCGCCCGAAAAGCCGCGTTCCAGATTGCCCAAATCGCGTGTTGTGGCACCAAGCGTGCCTTGCACATCGCGCAGCTGCCCGTCGAATGCCGCTGTCATCGCTGCTGTGTCACCTAGCGTGCGCTCAAGCGCTGCAACATCGCTGTCCAGCGCATCTATCTCGTCGATCTCTCTCATTGCGATTACTCCTTCTTATCCGGATAGGTATCCTGCAATGCCGCCAATGCAGCGCGTCCCATCGGAGTCTCTACAGCCGTGCGGCCCAGCATCATTTGCAGTTCGGCAGGCGTCAGCGCCCAAAACTCGGCGGGGCGCAGTTGCAGACCCAAAATGCCGGCTTGCATCAAAGCGCCAAAATCAAGCCCGCTCATGGTGGCGGCGCAAAGGCACGCGCCAGTAGCATGGCTGCGGCTTTTGCGGCTCCGACCGGCCCGTCTTCGATTTGGGCGCTCAACAGATCGGATGCCGTTCCACGCCACCCACCCCCACGCAAGCCCGCCACCAGCAACGCCATGACATCGCGCGATGCATAGGCTCCGGCCTCAAAACGGCGCACGAGATCGACAAGCGTGTCCTCACCCAGTTGCGTTTCAAGTTCAGCGAGGGCGCCAAGCGTCAGCTTGCAAACATGCGCCTGCCCGTCGATGACCAGCGCCACTTCGCCTGCGTAGGGGTTCGCCATCAGACCAGCGCCGTGAAGGTCAGCGCACCGGCGGAGGCCAGCGCCAGCTCGTAGGTCGCCTCACCGTTGTGGGCACCTGCATACTCGACCGATGTGATCTGAAACGCGCCTTCCACGATGCCAAAGTCGGGGATCACCACCTGAAATTCGGGCGTTTCGCCGTCAAAGAAAATCTGGCGTGCGCGTTCGTCTGTCGTGTCGTCCTTGAATACGCCAGAGCCCGAGATTGCAGCGGTCTTGACCCCTGCCCCCGCCAGCAACTCGCGCCAGCCACCGGTGCTTTCCAGCGATGTCACGTCCACGGTCTCGGCGTTAAAGCTGATCCGCGTGGCCCGCAGGCCCGCGACGGTTTCAAACGAACCGTCACCGGTCATGTCGATTTTGACCAAAAGGTCTTTGCCGTTCTGAGCAGCCATTACGCAGCCCTCCTATCAAGTGAAATCAGTTGTCGTCGTCCACGCGGGCGCGGAATGTCAGTGTGATCCTGCGCGTATCTCCGGTGCCTACGCGTGCAGCGCGGGCCTTGAGAAAATTCAGCCAGACAAGTGCGCCCCGCGTCAGCGTCAGATCGCTGTCCACCAGCGCGTCAGACACAGCGCCCGCGACCTCTTTGGCTTTGGTGAACCCTGCAGCATCGCTGACGACAAGAACGGTCAGATCATGCAACGCACCACCCCCTGTTTTGTCTGATGCGTCGCGCACCGTCTCGGACCCCAGCGCGATATAAAGCTGCGGCACGCTACCTGCGGGGATCGCGTCATATACGTGCGTGCCAACAAGCCCGGATACGACCGGATCGGTGTAAAGCTGTTGGAAAACAGCGGCCTGCAAGGCGGCTGAAACGGCATAGCTCATGACGCCACCTCTTCTTTGCAAAGACAGGTCAGATAGCGGCCATCCAGATCGCGCTCGACCACCGTTTCCACCTCAAACTGCCGTGTCCCGATTGTGAACCGCTGGCCCGCTTTTGGCCTGCGCGGCGATCCCGTTGCCGCTGCACGGACGGTGATTTTGTAGGCCGCCTTTGATACCGGTCCGGCGAATCCTGTGGTTTCTCGGGTGCTGGCAGGTTTCATCTCTGCCCAAAGCACGCCAAGCGACACCCAGCTTGTGATCAATCCGCCCGCATCATCCGGTGCCTGAACAGGTGTCAGCAGCGTCAGGCTGCGGTTTAGCTGAGGAACAGTCATGCGCGGCGCCCGCCCAACAGACGGACCGTGCGGTGCGGCGCGATCAAGCTGTCCACAATCTGCGGAAACTGCGATGCGCTGCCGCCGCTGTCATAGCGAAATTCGTAAAAGTGGGCGGCCAGCAACAATACCGCGCGCGCCAGATCATCTGGAATGCCGGACCAGTCTTGCGCAAATCCCGCGATGATCCGGATCCTCACCGCACCACCATTGGGCACAGATGGCAGACCGCGACGCTCTGCGCAAAGATGCGGGCGTTGCCCATCGCGTTCCAGCATCCAGAACTCGGCGGGCCAATCGGTTTCGCTCCCCTGACGGTCCACCAGCGTCACTGTGACCACGTCCTCAACGGGCGCGACTGGCAAGGGCTGGCGTGTCTGATCGCGCCACTGCGACAGGGTCCATAGAAAATCGCGTGCAAAAAGAACCTTGCAGGTGCGCGCCTCAATCGCAGCAAGTGCCGAACGCAGGCAGGTCTCAAGCGCATCATCCTGCAACGTATCGTCAGCAAAGCCGGACCCCAGTCGCAAATGATCTTTGAATACGGCCAAGGGCAATGCAGACAGCGGCACCGTGGTCTCTTCGACTAATATCATGGAATGTCTCCGAAAAATCGGCCTCAACTACAGGTGCCGGAGTGGTGGAAATGATGCGTTCTTGATGGGCCGGACGCGCATCGCCCGCGTTGCTCGGACGGAAGGAAGCAGCTAGACAACGCAGTCGACTGGGCGCGCGTCCGGACACGGGATGCTGCGCGGTCAGTCGCAGCACCCGCTTCGCGCAAGTTAGCTTGCGGCGAACTTCATCAGCTTGATCGCGGCAAAGTCGCTGACGGCACCGCCCACGCGCTTGGTGGCATAGAACAGCACATGCGGCTTGGCCGAGAACGGATCACGCAACACGCGCAGATCAGGGCGTTCGGCGACAGTGTAGCCCGCTCCAAAGTCGCCAAAGGCAATCGCCGTGCTGTCGGATGCAATATCGGGCATGTCCTCGGCAATCAGCACAGGATAGCCCAGCAGGCGTGCCGGTTCACCGGCGGCCAGACCGTCCGACCACAAGAAGCGACCATCATTGTCTTTCAGCTTGCGGATCGTGCCAGCGGTCTTGGAATTCATAACAAACGTGCCGTTCGCGCGATACTCAGCGCCAATCGCATAGACGAGATCGACAATCGGATCACCGTCCGCAATGCCGCCGTCCGAGCCGGACGCCACATAGCCAAGGCTACCCCAGGTCCATGCACCATTGTCGACCACCGGATAATTAAGGAAACCGCGCGGCTTGTCCGCACCATCACCCGAAACAAAGGCCTGCGCCTCGGAGCGCGCGAATTTGTCTGCAATCCGGCCAGCCAGCCAGCCTTCGATGTCAAAGGCGCTATCGTCCAGTAGACGCTGAGAGGCTTTGGGCAGCGCCGACAGTTCATTCAGCGGAATGGAAATGCGATCAATCTGCGCCGTATCCGTCTCGGCCAGCGTGCCGGTCTCTGTGGCCCAGCCTGCACCCATTTCTGTGTGATCGACCAGCACATCGTAGGACGTGGCATCAACGGCCACCACATTGGCAATCGCGCGGATGGAAGCCGTTGCACTCAGTGTGCCCTTGATCCGGTCAGAGGTTTGCGGGTCTACCAGATAGCCCCCATCGGCAGCCACAGACGACGACATCGCCTTGCTGTCCATCTCCAGCCCGCGCAGCCCGTCATCATCGCCAGAGCGCAGGTAGGCAGCGAATGCCTTTTGGTGAGGGGCGTCAGCCTCGGCAGCCGCACTCAGTGCAGGGCGTGCGGCCATCAGTGTCTTTCGATCCAGCTTGTTCATGCGGTCATCCTGTTTTTGCAATTTGGCGTTCACGCCGTTGGAGAAACTTTTGAAATCAGCCACGAAGCCGCCAATCGCGGTCCGCAGTTCTTCAGCCGGTGACATGTCTTGCGACACGCCTTTCCCGGCCAAGGCCTTGCCTTGGGTCTTGATCATGTGTTGGTCCTTTTGGTTGATGGTCCGACGAAGTGCCGGTTAGTCCCTACCGCGTGGCAAGGTCCTGTCGGGCAGCGTCGAACACCGCCGCCAGATCACGTAAGGCGGTGTCGGCCGGATCATCCGCCTTCCCCCCTACACGCGCATCGGGAAGCATGGGGAAGGTCACCAGCGACACCTCCCACAGCTCCAACTCGTCCAGATGACGCTGGCCGCCCGTGCCTTTGTGCGATTTGACGGTGCGATAGCCAATCGACAGCCCGTCAATCGCGCCCGCTTCGATCAGCGCCGCAGCCTCGCGGCCCTTGGCCACGTCCGTCAGGATGCGCCCCTTGACCCACAGTCCTGTTGCGTCCTCGCGCACCTCGTCCCAGACGCCGATGGGCTGCGTCGGGTCGTGCTGCCATAACATCTTGATGCTGTGCTTTTTGCCAAGCGATGTCGCATAGGCCCCCGATCCGACGACATCACCGCCCTGATCGGTTTTGCCGAACAAAGACGCGTAGCCCGAGATTTCGGTGCCATCCTTGACCTTCACATCTGCGCCAATCCGGCAGAATTTATGTTCCAAGTCGATCATATCCGTTCCCTTCACGTGCCACGCACAAGCGCGATCATTTCCAGCACCAGCAGCGCAAACGCACCGCACGCAATCATCAGCATCTGCATTTCCAACCGCGAGACGAGTAGCTCGATCCGGCTCAGGCGCACATCAAGCTGGGCAAACCAGAAATCCGTGGCTACGGGCTTGGGCGCTGATTTGCGGCGGCTGCGGTCCATATCCACGACGTTATCCGTCATCACCGACCTCCTGCTCAGGTAGTCCCAACAAGTTCCGCTTTTCAGCATTGGTCAGGAACGCTGCATCAGACACCCGCCGCCATTGCGCATCGCGTTCCGCCGACAGCGCAGGGATTTGATCCAGATCGGGGCGCAGGTCGATCCGTTCTCCAGTGAAGTCAGACAGCCAATCCGCAATCGCGCTTGTCACCCGTTGCGCCAGCGGCAGCACCGTGAGGCGATAGAATGCGCGGTTCGCTTCCTGATAGTTGGCGTAGGTCGCGTCGCCTGGAATACCCAGCAACATAGGCGGCACACCAAACGCGACCGAGATTTCCCGCGCGGCGGCCTCTTTGGTCTTTTGGAATTCCATATCAGAGGGCGAGAACCCCATCGGCTTCCAATCCAGCCCACCTTCCAGCAACATCGGCCTGCCCGCATTGCGCGCACCCTGATGCTGGCTTTCCATCTCGTCCACCAAACGATCATACTGATCCTGGCTTAGCTGCGACTGGCTTTCCGATCCGCGGTACACAATGGCGCCCGAAGGACGTGCCGCATTGTCAAGCAACGCTTTCGACCAGCGCGACGCGGCATTGTGCACATCAATCGCGTTGGCCGCTGCCTGAAGCACCGAAAAACCATAGTGATCATCTTGCGGATGGAACGATTTGATGTGGCAAATCAGGCTGACACCATCTTGCACGTTGAACCGCAGCTTTTTGCCACTGACGTTGTATTCATAAGCAGCGGGCCAGCCATCTGAACCCGGCACGACACTCATCCGGTCTGATCGCAGCACATGCATTTCTGCTGGTGTATCGTCCAGAACAACTCCCTCGACATAGGCGTTACCTGTCAGCAAAAGCTGACCATAAAGCGCCTCAAGCAATTCCGCGCGTCCCTGCCCCGCATTGGGGCGATTGATCAGGTCTTGCATCGGATGAGTCTCGTAGCGGTGCACGCGATCTTGCAGCACCAACGGAAGCGCCGCCGCTGCCTCGGCAATGATCTTGACCGCGCGAAAGCCGATTGGGTTGCCTGCAAAACCAACCTTGGTCAGCGTGACAGCATCCCGCGGGCTCCAGGCGACACGGCCCACACCGCCCTGCATCGCAATCAGCGGGCCCGAGGCCGATGCCTTGGCTTCGGGCGCGGTTGCGGCTGGCTTGCGGTTGAAAAAGTCAAACATGCATTGGTTCCCTTGCAGCGCCTTTGCGGCGTGGTTCAGATCGTTGAGGAGAGTTATGCAGCCAAAGTCTTAGCAGGCTGACAAACGGGCGTTCGGTGGGGCGCGCAACACCCTAGCGGCCAAGCCCGCGCACCTGTGGCCGCCCCTGCGCCTTGAGAGAGGGCGCAATCATCAGCTCGTGCAGCGCCCAGACAAGTGCGTCCACACGGTCCGGCGATCCTTTCCCCTGAAAACCGCTAGTCGTCATGGCGCACATCTGGTCCTCAAGCTGGCCCAAACCGCGCAGGTGTTGCACGCGCCCTTGTTCATAAAGTGCAGCGACCGGCTCTGCCCGCCGCGCTTTGCCCTTGCTGGCATGCAGTGCCTTGAACGGGATCAGGTCAGAGATTTGACGGATCACGCTTTCAACCAGTCCGCCGCCCTGATTGACCTCGGCCACGATCTTGTCCGCGCTATGCCGCTCGAACGCCTCAACGGCGACGGCAGCCCATTCAGACGGTGTGGCCCCCTGCACCGTGGCATCCTCGATTACGAATGCCCGCCAAGTGGACACAGGCCCGTCGGTCAGCGCACCTGCGACGATAATGCCGCAAGCATCAGATTTGCTGTGCGATGACACGGCTGGATCTACAGCCACCACCACGCGCATCCCGTGTGGTGCCTGATCACTTTGCGCGTCAGCCAGCAACTGCGGTGTCCAAAGCGCGCCAGCCACGTCGGCCAACAATTTACCCTCAAGTTCCTGCCGTCCAAGACGCGTGCCGCCGTATTTCGCCTGCACCTCGTCGATGAATCCTTTTGCCAGATTGGCGGCGTTGGCCTCGGTCGGCGCGTGGGTCATCACCGTGCTATCGCGGGCCAAAAGGTCTTTGAGCACGTCAACATTGCGCGGCGTAGTGGTCACGCAGGCTTGCGGATGCTCGCCCAATCGCAACGCGAATTGCAGCATGTCCCAACTGTCGTGACCGTGGGCCCATTTCGCCAATTCATCCGCCCATAGCGCATCAAACTGCGGACCGCGCAAGCTTTCGGGATCATGGGCAGAACAGACCTGCGCCACGGCCCCGTTGGGCCACTGCAACTGCTTGCGGCCGGCAATCCATTTCGGGCGTTGCGATGCCGGCGATACCGCCATGATCCCGCTATCACCAAAGATCATCACTTCGCGGGCCTGATCGAATGTCTCACCGACAATGGCAATGCGCCGCGCACGGCCAGCAGCGCGTGGTGTGACGCCTTCGGCCATCCCGCGCACCCATTCGGCACCCGCGCGGGTCTTGCCAGCCCCGCGCCCGCCCATGATGACCCATGTGCGCCAGTCACCTTCCGGCGGCAACTGGTGCGGCATGGCCCAAAATGTGAATAGATAAGGGAGCGCGGCAATCTGGTCGTCAGTCAGGCTGTTGAGGAACGTCGCTCTGTCCTGCGGCGTCGCGGAGGCGATCAAGCATGCCCCCGATTTCAGCGCGGATGTCGTCAAGGTCTGGCGTTGGGTCATCTGACCCTCCATCATCTGACAGGGCATGAAAGCGTTCTTCCGCTTTCAACAGCAACGTATGCGCGACCTGAATGTCACCCATCTTTGCCAGCATCTTTTTGGACATTTCAGCAGAAGGGTCTTCGGAGCTTGCCAACCAGACCTGCAACAATTTGCGCATCGACTGATAAAGCTGGTCGATCTCCACAATCCTTTCTGCGGCCTTTGTCGCGCCGGAAAGTGTGTCGTTCACGGATGATGTCATGCTTTGAATGCGCCTGTATGGACTTCCGATACAGTCGAGATAATCCAGGCCGTTACACGGTGACCAACCAAGCAGGATTGTTTCTAGCGTATCTGATGGATAGGCCTCGGACCCCCAAAAGTCAACGAACCGGCCCGCGTCTACGTCCGGTCCGATGAACAAATCCCTAACGTCTGTAAAGGCTTATGGCCTAGTTGCCAGCGCGGTCTGCTTCGATCTGACGCCACACGGCGACGTTGCGGTTATGATCGTCAAGGTTGGTCGCAAAAGCGTGGCCCCCCGTCCCGTCAGCCACAAAGAAGATGTATTCCGTGCTGTCAGGGTTCAGCGCCGCCTCAATGCTGGCCCGTCCGGGGTTTGCGATAGGTGTCGGGGGCAGCGCGTCGATGACATAGGTGTTCCACGGTGTCTCGCGGCGCAGCTCGCTTTGGCGCAGGCCACGTCCAAGAATTCCTTCGCCCTGCGTGATGCCATAGATTACCGTGGGGTCGGTTTGCAGACGCATCCCGCGGTTCAATCTGTTGGTAAAGACCGACGCCACCTGACGCCGCTCTTCGGCAACACCGGTTTCCTTTTCGACAATACTGGCAAGGATCAGTGCCTCTTCAGGGCTGCTCAGCGGCACATCGTCAGACCGCTGCGCCCAAGCATCTGCCAAAATCTGTGTCTGTGCCGTGGTCATCCGATCCAGCAGCGATGCGACCGTGGCACCCGGTGCAAATTCATAGCTATCGGGCGCAAGCGACCCTTCGGGCGGTGTGTCGACGACATCGTCCTCAAGTAGATCAAGCGCATTCAAAGCCGTTTTGATCTGCCAGCTTGTGACACCTTCTGCAACGGCGACGCGGTAGCGGGTGTCGCCTTCCTCGCGAACCTGCTGGTAAGCATCAGGCGCGTCTTCCTCGGCGGGGTCAAATTGCGCCACCTCGACAAACCGGTTTGTGGCTGGATCAAGCTCTCGCACTTGAACCGTCGTGCGGGTCACGCCGATGCGGTACACCACTTCGGTTCCGCAAGTGCTCGCCCCGCCACGGGTCACGGTATCGACGATCTCTTCCATCGAAGCACCGGCCTCGACCAAAAAGCTACCCGCCTTAAGCTGGTCGGACCTTTCGGAATAGTCAGCGCCCATGCGGAAAATGGCAGGCGACGTCACCGCCCCCTGCTCTGCCAGGTTTTCGCTGACACGCCGCATGTTGGAACCACTTTCAACGCGCAAGCACATCGCCTGTTCAAGCGGACCTTCAGCCGAATAGGATTTCGCACCCCACGCGACGGCACCAGCCACCAGAAACAGCGCCACGATCAAAAACGTGAGCGCGTTCGCTGCAATATGACGCCACATTAGCTGGGCTTTCCGAAGATGACGCTCGCGTTTGTGCCGCCAAATCCGAACGAGTTCGACAGGGCCACATCAATCTTGCGTTCGCGCTTGGCGTTGGGGGCCAGATCAACCTTGGAGTCCACCGCAGGGTTATCCAGATTGATGGTTGGCGGTGCAACCTGATCGCGGATCGCAAGGATCGAAAAGATCGCTTCAATCGCGCCAGCGGCCCCAAGAAGGTGCCCCGTGGCGGATTTTGTCGATGACATCGTCACTTCAGCCGCCGCATCGCCCATCATCCGCTCGACCGCGCCCAGCTCGATGGTATCGGCCATTGTCGATGTGCCATGAGCATTGATGTAGTCCACATCCGTCGGCTCAAGCCCTGCATCTGCAAGTGCCGCGCGCATGGACCGCTCACCGCCTTCGCCGTCCTCGGACGGTGCGGTGATGTGATAGGCGTCACCTGACAGACCATAACCCAGCACTTCGGCGTAGATTTTCGCACCACGTGCCTTGGCGTGCTCGTATTCTTCCAACACCACGATGCCCGCGCCCTCGCCCATGACAAAGCCGTCACGATCCGCATCATAAGGGCGGCTTGCTTTCTGCGGATCATCCGCGCGTTTGGTCGACAGCGCCTTACAGGCGTTAAAGCCCGCGATACCGATCTCGCAGATAGCAGCCTCGGCACCACCGGCGACCATCACATCGGCACTGCCGTATTTGATCAGGCGCGTTGCATCACCAATAGCGTGGGCACCTGTGGAACATGCTGTCACAACCGAATGGTTCGGCCCCTTGAACCCATATTTGATGCTCACCTGACCAGAGATCAGGTTGATCAGCGCACCGGGAATAAAGAACGGCGACACGCGACGTGGGCCTTTTTCCTTGATCATCACGGCAGTGTCCGCAATCGACTTCAGACCGCCAATACCCGACCCGATCATCACACCGGTGCGGTGCTTTTCTTCGTCTGTCTCTGGCGACCAGCCGGAATCTTCGACCGCTTGCTGCGCGGCCGCGATGCCGAACAGGATAAAGTCGTCCACCTTCCGCGCGTCTTTTGGTGCCATATAGGTGTCAGAGTTGAACGTGCCGTCCGACCCGTCACCGCGTGGCACTTCACAGGCATAAGTCGTGGCTAATGCGCTTGCGTCAAAGGATGTGATTGGACCCGCGCCGGACTGTCCGTCAAGGATTTTGCGCCAACTGTTTTCGACCCCATCTGCCAATGGTGTCACGAGACCTAGTCCTGTCACTACAACGCGCCGCATAATGTGCCCTCACCTTATCCTTGGGGGTGTTTGACCCCTGATAGCCCAAGCCCCGCAAGAGGAGCAAGGGCATGCGCGCTTCATCGCGCGTTAACACTGATCCCATAGGTTGCACCGGCAATCACTGGCCGGTCCGACATGCGCTATTTTCATCTTATCTGCTGTCTTGGTTTTGTCTGTGCGGGCGGTTCTGCACAGGCGGCTGTTGATTGCGCTGTCGTGGGCGGTATCGAACGTATCCATGATGCAGAGGCGCGGCTGCTTGCGGCCTCTCCCGGCCCGTTTGATCCAACAGATTTGCAGATCATCCGGTCCGAGGTGTCGCGATTGGACAGCCGCAGCATCAGCAACGCGCTACGCGATCATCCCACACGGTCTGATGTGGATGATGTGCAATCTTTCTGGCTGCGGGCATCCATGCTTGATCGGCTAGCACAACAACCCGACACCGGATCGTTCGAACATTTCCTGACGCAAGCCGACACGCGCAAACTATTCGCGCGACTGGCGCGCGTTTTGCCGAACTTTGGCTGCGACAGCAGAGATGTGACAGCAGGCACCCCACCAAACGGAACTGACCGGACAGGCTCCGGCATGCATCTGACCGATCAGGCCCGAACAGGCTTGGGCTTCCACTTGCCTGCATCGATTATTCTTACACTGGCATTTGTCGCAGGCGGGCTGGCGCTTTGGTGGTGGATACGCTTTGCGCAAAAACTGTCCCAGAAACGCAAACGACGCAGGCGGCGCTATCCGGTCAATCTGACCTCAAAGATCAAAAGCGGGCACGAGATTGACCCCGCACGCATCGTTGACCTGAGTTGCATGGGCGCAAAGCTGAAATGCAGCCCAGAGACAGAACCGTCACCGGGCGATCCTGTTGCGATCTGGCTAAACGAATCCTGGGTGCCTGCAAAAATCAGCTGGAGCAATCACTGGTACTGCGGCATCCAATTTGATCGCCGGATCAGATTTTCGCGTCTGTCCAGATTAGTCGGTGGTCTGACGGCGGCATCCAAGCGGCGCGCAGGCCCAAAAACAAAAGCGGCGCCCGAAGCACGGACGCCGCTTTAAACTGTCAGCTTCGCAGATTACTGCGCGGCTTTGATAAATGTGACGGCATCGCCAAATGTCTGGATTGTCTCGGCTGCGTCGTCAGGAATCTCGATCCCGAACTCTTCTTCGAAAGCCATGACCAATTCAACGGTATCAAGGCTGTCTGCGCCCAGATCGTCGATGAAGGATGCACCTTCTACAACTTTGTCTTCTTCAACACCAAGATGCTCTACAACAATCTTGCGTACGCGGTCTGCGACGTCGCTCATTGGCTTTCCTCACGTTCGTTTTGGGCAAAAACCCGGTTTTGGAACGGCCATTAAAACAGCCGCCCGACTTGATCTGCGTGGCCTATAACAGAAGATTGACGCCACGCAAACGAAAACGACAAGACCATAGGGTCTAGCCGCCATACGCTCAATACATGGCCATGCCGCCGTTCACGTGCAAGGTCGTGCCAGTGATATAAGCCGCTTCGGGGCTGGCAAGGTACAGCACGGCGGCACCGATCTCGGATGCGTCACCCATGCGTCCAGCAGGCACCTGCCCCAGAATTCCCGCCTTCTGATCATCGGTCAGCTTTTCGGTCATCGGCGTCGTGATAAAGCCCGGAGCCACGCAATTGACTGTGATCCCACGGCTTGCGACCTCATAGGCGATGGATTTCGACATGCCGACCATTCCGGCCTTTGACGCTGCATAGTTGGCCTGACCGGGGTTGCCGGTTGCGCCAACCACACTTGAGATATTCACGATCCGGCCCCAGCGCGACTTCATCATGCCACGGATCACGCCTTTGCAAAGTCGCATGGTGGACGTCAGGTTCACCTCAAGCACGCTTGCCCACTCCTCATCGGACATGCGCATAAACAGGTTGTCGCGCGTGATGCCTGCGTTGTTGACCAGAATATCAACCGATCCCATCGCATCGGCGGCTTGCTTGGGCAGCCCGGTCACTGCTTCGGCATCGCTCAGATTACAGGGCAGCACGTGCGCGCGTTCACCCAGTTCGGCGGCGAGTGCCTCAAGCGGTTCAACCCGCGTGCCGGATAGTGCCACAGTTGCGCCAGCCCCGTGCAATGCATGCGCGATGGCGCCACCGATCCCGCCGGATGCGCCGGTCAGAAGGACATTCTTATCAGTTAGATCAAACATAGGTTTTTCTTTCTTTGAAATACGTCACGCAAGACTTTCGGCTGCGGCTTTTACCTGATCGGGTGTGCCGACAGCCAGACAGGTGATCTCTTTATTGATCCGGCGCACCATGCCTGACAGCGCCTTGCCTGCACCAACTTCCCAAGCGGTCTGAACGCCCTGCTCGCCCATCCACATGACACTTTCGCGCCAGCGCACCGATCCGGTCACCTGTTCAACCAGCAGATCACGGATCACAGCCGGATCGCTCACAGCTTCGGCGCGGACATTAGCAACCACTGGCACAGCGGGTGCCGCGATATTGACGTCGGCCAAGGCCGCCGCCATGGCGTCCGCCGCAGGTGCCATTAACGCGCAATGAAACGGCGCACTGACCGGCAGAAGCATGGCCCGCTTTGCGCCCTTCTCTTTTGCGATATCAAGGGCGCGTTCGACCGCCGCCTTGTGGCCCGACACAACGACCTGCGACGGATCGTTGTCATTGGCCGCCTGACAAACCTCGCCTTGCGCCGCTTCGTCGGCGACAGCTTTTGCCGTTTCAAAATCGAGACCAAGCAAAGCCGCCATCGCGCCCACGCCGACAGGCACGGCTTCTTGCATGGCTTGGCCACGCAGACGCAACAAGCGGGCGGTGTCTGCCACGCTCAGCGCTCCGGCAGCTGCCAGTGCGGAGTATTCGCCCAGCGAATGCCCGGCGACGTAATCGGCGGAAGCAATCGTCACTCCTTCAGCTTCAAGTGCGCGCATCGCGGCAAGCGATGTGGCCATAAGCGCGGGCTGCGCATTGCGTGTGAGGGTAAGATCGGTGATGTCACCTTCCCAGATCAGATCGGACAGTTTTTCGCCAAGCGCATCATCAACTTCGTCAAAGACCGCCTGTGCTGCTGGATAGGCCTGTGCCAGATCGCGCCCCATGCCGATGGTCTGCGCCCCTTGGCCGGGAAATAAGAATGCCCGCATGGCTGCTTCCTTCTTTGTTGCTCTTTGTCACAGTGTTAGCGTGCCGGCGGGCCTCTCACAAGGAAAGCACGGCAATCAGCCCTGCAAATGCGCACAGCATCCTTGCAACCGTTGAAATTGGCGACAAAGCCGATCACTGCTAGTCTGACAGCCAAATCAATCAGGAGGCAGCCGGATGGCCAGCAGGAACACGATCACAAGCTATGGCAGCGTCACCAAGGTTTTTCACTGGCTGACGGCCCTTCTGATCATTGCGATCATCCCGCTTGGCGCCGTGGCGAACCGACTTCCCTACGAGACCAGCGAACAGCTTGCCTTCAAGGCGCAGATTTTTTCATGGCACAAGACGCTGGGTGTGCTGGTATTCTTTGTCGCGCTTCTCCGAATCCTTTGGGCCATCGGACAGTCAAAACCGGGGCACCTTCACCCCGAACGCAAAGCCGAGACGTATCTGGCCAATGTCATTCATTGGGCGCTTTATATCTCTCTCGTGATCGTGCCGCTTTCGGGCTGGATCGAACATGCCGCGACCACAGGTTTTGCCCCTATCTGGTGGCCCTTCGGCCAGACACTGCCATTTGTGCCGCAAAATGAAACTCTCGCCCACACCTTCGCCAGCCTGCACTGGATCTTCGGCAAGGTGATGGTTGCCTCGCTCCTTCTTCATATTGCGGGCGCGCTGAAGCACCATATCGTTGATAAAGACGCCACATTGCGGCGTATGTGGTTCGGCAAAGCCGATGCTCCAGCTGTTCAGGCCCATCGCGCATCTTATGCCGCGCCAATAAGTGCCATCGTCGTCTTTGCAGCCGCAACCGGCGCAGGGGCAATGGCCGGTTTCTTTGACGAAAAGGAAACCGCTCAAATCGTAGCATTGGAAACCGTGCAATCTGATTGGACCGTCCAAGACGGCGAGATTGCAATCACGGTCAAACAGCTTGGCAGTGACGTGACAGGCCGTTTTGAAAACTGGACCGCAGCCATTGTATTCGATCCCGACAGCGGCACCGGAAACGTCGAAACGACGATCGCCATCGGTTCTTTGACACTTGGATCAGTGACCGAGCAGGCAATGGGCGCTGATTTCTTCGACGTGGCACAATACGAAACGGCTGTTTTTGCAGCTGACATCACCCCGGCCGACACAGGTTATCTGGCTGATGGCACATTGACGCTAAAAGGCGAAACCGTGCCGGTGTCCCTGCCCTTCACGCTGGAGATTGCCGACGACACTGCGACTATGGCAGGCCAGATGACGCTTGATCGCACGGCGTTCAAAATCGGGGAAAGCATGGCGGACGAAGGCAGCCTTGGCTTTGGCGTGCAGATCGATGTGACACTGACCGCCACGCAACCCTAACAGAAAAGGGCCGCGCCAGCAGATGCTGACGCGGCCCTTTCATTTATAAGTCAGCACTTATTCTGCGGCGACGGCTTCGATCGAAATGGTGACCGGAATCTCGTCAGGGATAAACGGTGTGAACATGCCAAGATTATAGTCGGACCGCATCAGCGTGGTTGTTGCGTCCAGACCCATTGCCTTGCGGCCCTGATATGGCGGGAATGGATATTCCTCTGTCATCTGGTTCAGCACTGTTTCCAGCACGACCGATTTAGTCACACCATTCAGCGTCAGATCGCCGGTGATGTTGGCTGTCGTCTCGCCTGTCACTTCGATTGATGTGGATTCGAATGTCACGTCAGGGAATTCACCCAACTTGAAAAAGTCACCCGACTGCAGGAAGTGCTGGCTGCGGCCATCCCAACCTGTGATCATTTCGGATGCAGGGAATGTGACCGATACAGTCGAATTTGCGGGATCTTCGGCATCAAACATGATGTCGCCGCCAAAGCCCGAATACATACCAAACGTGGTCGAGAAACCGGCGTGGTCGTATGTGAACAGCGCCTGGCTGTGGCTTTCGTTAAAGGTGTAGGCCTCTGGTGCGGCCAGCGCGGGCAGTGCGGCAGCTGACAGAATGGCTGCAAGTGCAGTTTGCTTGATCATGGAAGTATCCTCCGTGTTTTTGAACTCTGGACCTTAAAATGGACCTGACACGCACAAACTCAACTCTCCATTTCCGAACAGGGTCTGTTCAAAAAGCAAAAAGGGCCGCCAAAGGCGACCCTTGAGTTCTCTTGTGCGGATGTCCGCTTAGCCCTTATCGGCCCCCACGATCATCAGATCGCGGCCCAGTCGGTCACGCAACGGCTGCAAATCTGCTTCCTTGGCTGTAGCGATCAAAAGCGTCTGTGATGTATTGCGATAGCGCAGCATCAAGGCATCCAGCTTTTGCCCCGGCTGACGGTTGATAAACACGCCGCCAATCGCGTCAAAGCCATAACGGCCCAAAAGCGTGGTCTTCCCTGTCCGGTTGCGCACAACTTCGCGGACTTCGCCCAATGTGGTGTCAATCTGAAGCTCTGTCTCGGTCCCGCGACTTGCAAACCACAACAGGAAAACCGAAGCCGCGACAAACATGATGACCGCAAATATACGGAACAGGTCCAACTGCCCGTCCATCACCGTGGCTGGCATCAACAACAATCCAAGCGCCGCTGCCATAAAAGCTGCCCCCAAAAACATCGTTATCGTCTGTGCCACATACATGAACACGCTCGATGCATTGGCCGCCCGGATAATATAGCCCCAATACGCCTCATCGATTTGAAACGGCGCAACTTTGGGTCCTTGAAACACATCACTCGATACTAACTGGCCGTCCACATTTGCCATGTCAGTCATCACTTTAGCTCCTCATAACTGTTGCGATACAATCTGAGGGTGAACTAAGGCAGGAAATGGGCGCGGTAATGGCGTCGTTAAGGTTTCGTTTACCGTTTACGTCAACGTTAATTTGCTTGTGATTGCAGGCTTGCATGCAGGTGTCTTGGCTGTATAAGCCACCAATCTTTTGCAGACACTTATGAACTGCGCAGACTCTCGTGACCGGGCCGCAAAAGATCAATCGCCCGCTCTATGAAATGCGCCGCAGATATGAACGGAGACCACATGCCTTTGTATGAGCATGTTATGATTGCGCGTCAGGACCTGTCCAACACGCAAGCAGAAAGCCTGATCGAACATTTCGGCACAGTCCTTTCGGACAACGGCGGCAAGCTGTTGGAGAACGAGTACTGGGGCGTCAAAACGATGGCCTACAAGATCAATAAGAACCGCAAAGGCCACTACGCCTTTTTGCGCACCGATGCACCTGCTCCTGCTATTCAGGAAATGGAGCGTCTGATGCGTTTGCATGATGACGTCATGCGCGTTCTGACCATCAAAGTGGATGCCCACGAAGAAGGCCCATCCATCCAGATGCAAAAGCGTGACGAGCGGGACCGCGGTCCACGCGAGCGTCGCTAATTTAGATCAGGAAAGGACCATAAATCATGGCAACTAAACCATTTTTCCGTCGTCGTAAGTCTGATCCGTTCGAGGGCGATAACGCTCCGAAGATCGACTACAAAGACACTCGCCTCCTGCAACGCTACATTTCCGAGCGCGGCAAGATCGTTCCATCCCGTATCACGGCTGTTGGCTCCAAGAACCAGCGCAAGCTCGCTCAGGCGATCAAGCGCGCGCGTTTCCTGGCCCTGCTGCCCTACGCAGTTAAGTAAGGAGAAACGCACATGGATGTTATCCTGCTCGAACGCGTCGCAAAACTGGGTCAGATGGGCGAAGTCGTCTCTGTGAAGCCCGGCTATGCCCGCAACTATCTTCTCGCCAAGGGTAAAGCCCTGCGCGTGAACGAGGCCAACATGGCCCGCTTCGAAGCTGAAAAAGCCCAGATGGAAGCGCGCAATCTCGAAACCAAGAAAGAAGCTGAAAAGCTGGCTGAAAAGCTGGACGGTCAGACTTTCATCGTGATTCGCTCTGCATCCGACGCGGGTTCGCTCTACGGTTCTGTCACACCACGTGACATCGCCGATGCCGCTACTGAGGAAGGTTTCTCGGTCGACAAGCGTCAGGTTGTCCTGATGGGCGCGATCAAGGAACTCGGTTTGCACGACGCAACTGTTGTTCTGCACCCCGAGGTGTCTGTGACTGTGACACTGAACGTCGCACGCTCCACCGAAGAGGCAGAGCTTCAGGCATCCGGCAAATCCATTCAGGATCTGGCCGCTGAAGAAGAAGCCGCTGCTGAGTTTGAAATTCAGGAACTCTTCGACGATATCGGCGCTGCCGGTGTTGAAGACTTCGGCGACGACGCAGCCCCTGCCCCGGCGGCAGAGAGCGACGACGACTAAGTCAGCGACTGACGCAAATAAAGAAAGGGCCGCCGGATCATCCATCCGGCGGCCATTTTTATTTGTTATCAGCCGCGCTTAGCGCGCGAATGTCTCCATCTGCAGCTGGGCGTTGCAGAATTCCCCATCGTATGTGCCAACCCAAACGTCGATGCGGCCATTGGCCGGACGTGTCAGGACGATACGCGGATCAAGGTTCCCGTTGTCGTCGTCATCGTAATACCAGTTCGCAGATGCTGTGTTGATCAGCAGCGCAGAATCACAGTCGCTGACGACGCTGACGACCAAACGCAGACCGCCCATACCGCTCATGTTGAAGGAAAAGTCGGGTGCAGTCGGGAAATAGCCCGCACCTGTATCTGTTCCTGGACGCACGTTCGGGCAATTCCAGATGTAGTTGTTGCCGCCTGCTACAACATTAAAGCCGCGGCGCTGGCGCAGCTGGCTGCCGCTGGCGTTATAAGATTCGGCGGGGGCGGCATTGAAGTTGGGGCAAGCAAAAGCTGTTGTTCCAAAACCCATGGCAGCAACGGCTGCTAAAATAAGCGTTTTCATAATGTCTCCTCGTAGAAAAACGGTTGGGATGGCCGCAGCCTAAGCGGAAATATGCCACTTGAGAACCGTTGATTTGTGCAGATTTGGCAAGGTTTTCCAGACTTTATCACCTGATCCAACGAAAAAGGGGCGCCCAATGGGCACCCCTTTGCAATCTAGAATTGACTTCGATTACTCGTCGTCGAGAGCCTCAACCGCCTTTTGCAGGTCGTCTTTGCTGACTTCCTTGTCGGTCACTTTGGCCTGTTCAAAGATGTGGTCCACGACCTTATCCTCGAACATCGGCGCCTGAAGCTGCTGGCGGAATTGCGCGTTCTGCTGCACGAATTCAAAGAATTCTTTCTCCTGACCGGGGTACTGACGCGCCTGGTTCATGACCGCTTGGGTCATTTCGGCGTCGGATACCTTAACGTCGGCCTTCTGACCGATCTCTGCCAAAAGCAGGCCCAGCTTCACGCGACGCGCCGCAAGTTTCTTGTGCTCGTCGGTTGCTTCGATCTCTGGGTGATCATGGCCCTGCACGTCAGGGTTTTCCTCGTGCCACAGCTGGTGCGCAATCTGGTTGGCCTCGGCTGTTGTCAGTGTCTCTGGCAGTTCAAAATCAACCAGCTTGTCCAGCTCATCGAGCAACGCACGCTTGGTCACGGCACGGGACGCGCCTGTGTATTCAGCTTCCAGACGCTCTGTGATCTGCGCTTTGAGTGCTTCCAGATCTTCTGCGCCGAACTGCTTGGCCATCTCGTCGTCGATCTCGGCGTCTTTTGGTGCTTTCACGGCTTTGATCTTGCACTCGAATACGGCAGCTTTACCGGCCAGATGCTCGGCGTTGTACTGCTCAGGGAATGTGACCTCGACATCCTTTTCGTCGCCGGCTTTCACACCGATCAGACCCTCTTCGAAACCGGGGATAAACTGACCGGATCCCAGAACCAGAGCGTGATCCTCGGCAGCGCCGCCTTCAAACGCTTCGCCGTCAACCTTGCCAAGGAAATCAAAAACAACCTGATCGCCGTCTTTCGCCTTGGAGCCCTTTTTGCGGTCTTCAAAGTTCTGCGCAGTCTTGGCGAGGTTTTCCAGCGCTTCCTGAACGGATGCGTCGTCAGCCTTCACCACCATACGCTCCAGCTTGATCTTGCTGAAGTCGGTTTCCGGCACCTCGGGGAGCTTTTCATAGGACACTTCGACGTTTACGTCGTCGCCCTCTTTCCAGTCCTCGTTGGTCATCTTCATCTCGGGCTGGGTCGCCGGGCGGTCCCCTGTGCTCTCCATGTGCTCGGACATAGCGGAATCGATGCTTTCCTGCATCGCTTCGCCCATCACACGCTGGCCAAACTGCTTGCGCAGCAGTGCCATCGGGACCTTGCCCTTGCGAAAGCCCTTCATCTCAACTTCGGGCTGGGCTTCTGTCAGCTTCTCAGTGACCTTCGCTTCAAGCTCGGCTGCTGTGACCGTGATCGCGTAACCGCGCTTGAGGCCTTCGTTCAGGGTCTCGGTGACCTGCATGGATCGTCCTTCTTCTATCTATGGTGCGGGTGAAGGGACTCGAACCCCCACGCCTTGCGGCGCCAGAACCTAAATCTGGTGCGTCTACCAATTCCGCCACACCCGCATGTGAATAAGGGGCAGGCACAACCTACCCCTTTATGTGTTGCGGCCTTCTAGCAAAGGTCTGCAGGGGATGCGAGAGCAAATTTTTCCCTCAAAATGGCGGCTCTTAAACGCTTTCTTGCCACATTTGGCCTTCAATGATGGTGCCAGAAAAAGATAAAAGCGGGAAAACAAGACATGGAACTCAAGTCACACGCCTTCAAAGACAACGTCACAGCCGTCAAGGTTAAGGAATCAGGCATCTGCGCTGGCACCACAATCATGACGCTCGACGGAGAAATCCCTGTTGAACACCTCAGCGCTGGCGACCGTATTATTACACGCGACAGCGGGATGAGCGTTCTGCGCGGCGTCACAGCCCGCACCGTCAAGGTAAACCCCATTCGTATCAAAGCCGGATCGCTGGGCCACACCCGCCCCGATCGCGACATGATCGTCGCTCCTGGCACACTGATTCACCTGCGTGACTGGCGCGCAGAGGCCCTTTTTGGTGCCAAATCCGCAAGCGTCACCGCCGACCGTCTTGTTGACGGCGAATTTCTTGCTGAGCAAAGCCTGCGTGAAATGACAGTTTATGAACTGCAATTTGATCGTGCGCACATCATCTACGCCGATGGCGTGGAAATGGTCGCCGAAAAGTCCTGATCGCCCACTTGCCCACCGCTTTTTCTGAACGCCGCTCCCGAAATGGGGCGGCGTTTTGCCATTGTATTCTTAGGCTTCGCGCCATTCGGCCAAATCAGCTCTGTGGATGAGTTTTCATTTAGCCGCCAAATCAGACAAACTGCCCAATTTTTAATCATTCGGTGATTTGCATCAAGTTTCCGCATCACATCCCCGCCTGACTTGATTGTTGTCGCGGACGGAAAATGATCTCACCCTCTTGAATACACTGTCGGGGGAGTCGCGCCGTGAAGAAGATTGAAGCAATTATCAAGCCGTTCAAGCTTGATGAGGTGAAGGAAGCCTTGCAGGACGTAGGTGTGCAAGGACTGAGCGTGGTCGAAGTCAAAGGCTTTGGTCGCCAAAAGGGTCACACCGAACTCTATCGCGGGGCAGAATACGTTGTCGACTTCCTGCCGAAAGTGAAGATCGAAGTCGTTTTGGCCGATGATCTGCTTGATGCCGCCATCGAAGCTATCATCGGCGCCGCCAAGACCGACAAAATTGGCGACGGTAAAATCTTCGTCTCGACCATTGAACAAGCGATCCGCGTGCGCACCGGCGAGACCGGCGAAGACGCGCTGTAAGATCAACCACCCATTCCCAGCCTGCTAATAAGAGGAAACTACCTGATGAATACTGCCGAGTTTTTGAAGATGATTAAGGACGAGGACGTTGAATACGTCGACGTTCGCTTTACCGACCCGCGCGGCAAGCTGCAGCACGTCACCGTGGTTGCCGATCTTGTCGACGAAGACTTCCTTGATGAAGGCTTTATGTTTGACGGCTCCTCCATTGCTGGTTGGAAATCCATCGACAAATCCGACATGAAGCTGATGCCACAGGTCGAAAGCGCCTACCTTGACCCCTTCTATGCTGAAAAGACCGCCTGCATTCACTGCAACGTGGTTGAGCCAGACACAATGGAGCCATACGAGCGTGACCCACGCGGCACCGCTGTGAAGGCCGAAGAGTATCTGAAGTCCTCCGGCATCGGTGATGCGGCCTACTTTGGTCCAGAAGCTGAATTCTTCGTCTTTGACGATGTGCGCTTCCAGGTCTCCATGAACAAAGTGTCCTATCAGGTTGATGCCATCGACGGCGCCTGGAACACCGACACCGAATACGAGATGGGCAACACCGGCCACCGTCCCGGCGTTAAGGGCGGCTATTTCCCCGTGAACCCCATCGACGACGCACAAGACATGCGCGGCGAGATGCTTTCGACGATGAAGCGCATGGGTATGAAGGTCGACAAGCACCACCACGAGGTTGCGTCGTGCCAGCACGAGCTTGGCCTGATCTTTGGATCGCTGACCCATCAGGCTGACGAAATCCAGAAGTATAAGTACGTCGTGCACAACGTCGCACAGGCTTACGGCAAATCCGCGACATTCATGCCAAAGCCCATCGCAGGCGACAACGGCACCGGTATGCACGTGAACATGTCGATCTGGAAAGACGGCAAGCCACTGTTCGCTGGCGATAAGTATGCCGACCTGTCTCAGGAAGCGCTGTACTTCATCGGCGGTATCCTCAAGCACGCCAAAGCCCTGAACGCGATCACAAACCCGACGACAAACAGCTACAAGCGTTTGATCCCGGGCTTTGAGGCACCTGTTCTGCGCGCCTACTCCGCGTCCAACCGGTCTGGCTGCGTGCGTATTCCTTGGGCCGAGAGCCCCAAGGCAAAGCGCGTCGAAGCCCGTTTCCCCGATCCGGCAGCCAACCCATACCTGTGCTTTGCGGCCCTGATGATGGCTGGTCTTGACGGCATCAAGAACAAGATCGATCCAGGCGCATCTTCGGATAAAGACCTGTACGATCTGCCACCAGAAGAGCTGGCGGGCATCCCGACAGTTTGCGGAAGCTTGCGCGAAGCCCTGGAAGAGCTGGAAAAAGATCACGAGTTCCTGCTGCAGGGCGACGTGTTCACCAAATCCCAGCTGGAAGGCTACATGGAACTGAAGTGGGAAGAGGTTCACGCCTACGAGCACACACCCCACCCAATGGAATACAAGCTGTACTACAGCTGCTAATTTCCAGCACTTTAGAATATCGAAGGGCGCTCCATTGGGGCGCCCTTTTTGTTTTGCTTCAGGGTCAAATTCGCGCCCCAATTCTGGTGTCCGGTGAAACCTACAGTTGCAGGAGCCTTCGCCATGACCGTCCCAGCCATGCCCTCTATCGACCGCGACGGACGGCTGCGTCCGGAACCGGCCAAGCCGGGTTGGAAAGACAGATTCATTGACCACATGGGGACTGCATCCTTAGGCAGCGATATGCCATCGTTGCGCTTGGCATCGCATATTGCCAAGCCTGACGACGACACGACCGTTGGATTAAAGCAAAAGCTAAGGGAATTCGCCTTGGGCCAACGGATGCTCAACGGCAGGCTGCGGACAGAAAAGGAACTCAAGCGGCATTTATGGCGCAATTCCTTCGCGATGTTTCTGGCAATGCCGCCTATCGGGGTTCTGGTCCTTGTGGTGAACGCCTTGCTCGGTCCGCGTCTCTATTTCACGCGCGGCGCCTTGATGTTTGTTTTGGCCATCTGGATGATGATCGTTTTGACCGCGCCCTACATGTTCGGGGAACTCCTGCCCGAGGAGTACATCTACGTCAGTGACGGAACTACATCGTTCAGCGCACCTGCGATCTCGGATTTGATGAAGCCGGTCGATCTCATGGCAGACTGAACACAGGGCTAAAAATGTCGCAAACGTGCCTGACACTGCACGGTTGTTAGGCGCAGGCTGACCTTAGGGAACTGAGGACCAGCCAATGAACCAGCATTACCGCGACACCCGCAAGATTGATCCCACCAAGGGTCTGACCCTGCCCGACGGCACGCCCAATGACGCGGATCGCGTTGAGATTGGCCCCACCCAACTGGCTTTTCGCGAATGGGAGACCGCTGGTCTAGTCCTGCCCAATCTGGAAAAGATGCGCGCCTACCGCCTGCAACGCCTTATCGATGCGGTGAACACACGCGGCTATGCGGGCATCCTCATGTTTGACCCGCTCAACATCCGCTACGCCACTGACACCACGAATATGCAGCTGTGGAATACCCACAATCCGTTCCGCGCCTGTCTGGTCTGCGCCGATGGTTACATGGTGCTGTGGGATTACAAAAACGCGCCATTCTTGGCCGATTATAACCCGCTGGTCCGCGAAAGCCGCTCTGGCGCGTCGATGTTCTATTTCTCAACCGGCGATAAGGGCGAGGACGCCGCCGTCAGCTTTACCGCGCAAGTGATAGACCTATTGCGCGAACACGCATGCGGCAACACGCGGCTGGGCGTGGACAAAATCATGGTGTCCGGCCTGCGCAGCCTTGAAGCTCATGGATTGCAAGTCATGGAAGGCGAAGAGCTCACGGAACACGCGCGGTCCATCAAGGGGCCGGATGAGATTTTGGCGATGCGCTGCGCCTCGCACGCCTGCGAAACCGCCTGCCTTGAAATGGAGAAGGCCGCCCGCGCAGGTGTGCCGCAAGGCAATATGTCAGAGGATGATATCTGGGCCGTGCTGCATGCTGAAAACATCCGGCGCGGTGGCGAATGGATCGAAACCCGCCTTCTGGCATCCGGCCCACGCACCAACCCGTGGTTTCAGGAATGCGGCCCACGCATCGTGCAAAACAACGAAATCGTGGCCTTTGATACCGATCTGATCGGCTCTTACGGTATCTGTATCGATATCAGCCGGACGTGGTGGATTGGTGATGAAAAGCCCCGCGCGGAGATGATCGATGCCATGAAGATCGGCATCGAACATATTGAAACCAATATGCAAATGCTCAAACCCGGTGTGATGATCCCCGACCTGACGGCCAAATGTCACAAGCTGCCGGACAAGTATCAGTCGCTCAAATACGGATGCCTCATGCACGGTGTGGGCCTATGTGATGAATGGCCGCTGGTGGCTTACCCCGACAAGGCGGTGCCGGGCGCATTCGATCATCCGCTTGAAGTGGGCATGACGCTCTGTGTTGAGGCGCTGATCTCACCCGAAGGCGGCGATTTCTCGATCAAGTTGGAGGATCAGGTGCTCATCACCGAGGACGGCTTTGAAAACCTGACAAAGTACCCCTTCGATCCCCGCCTGACCGGAGAGATGTAGCCCGCAACAATCGTCACCATCGCGTGACGCCCCCCGCGTTTGCTTGCGCGGCGGTCCTGCGCGGTCCATCTGCAAGGGACCACAGCAGGAGACCACGCCGATGCCTACAGAAAAGCTCACCTTCCCCGGCCACGCAGGCCATGATCTGGCCGCACGGCTTGATCTGCCTGCAGGTCCAGTGCTTGCCACGGCGCTTTTTGCGCACTGCTTTACCTGCTCCAAAGACATTGCTGCGGCGCGCCGTATCGCGGCACGCCTGTCCGGTATGGGCATCGCAGTGCTGCGCTTTGATTTCACAGGGCTGGGACACTCGGGTGGCGAGTTTGAAAACACCAATTTCACATCCAACGTCGATGATCTGTTGGCCGCTTGTCAGGCGCTTGACGCCCGCGAAATGGCCCCATCGCTGTTAGTCGGCCACTCGCTTGGCGGTGCTGCGGTCATCAAAGCAGCGGCGCAAATCCCCTCGGTCAAGGCGGTCGCCACGATCGGCGCACCCTTCGACCCCGCGCATGTCACGCATAACTTTGGCGAAGCATTGCCCAAGATTATCGAAGAAGGCGTCGCGTCAGTGAACCTTGGCGGGCGCCCCTTTAACATCGGCAAACAGTTTCTCGACGATGTCGCAAAAGGTGAACTGACCCCTGCCCTGACCAACCTCAAAGCGGCCCTTCTGGTGCTGCACGGTCCCCGCGATCAGACCGTTGGAATTGAGAACGCGAGCCAGATTTTCCTCGCCGCCAAACATCCCAAAAGCTTTGTCACGCTTGACGACGCCGATCACTTGATCACGCGACAGGCCGATGCCGATTACGCCGCTGATGTCATTGCCACATGGGTCAGCCGCTACATCGACCTGACCGCGCCGGAAACACCGGACCTGCCAGAAGGCGTTCTGCGTTCATCCGAAGTAGACGCGGGTGGGTTTCTGCAAGACATTTTCTCTGGCCCCCATCACACCATCGCCGACGAGCCTGCCAAATACGGCGGCACAAACCGTGGCATGACGCCTTATGGCTACCTGTCCGCCGCGCTTGCCGCCTGCACGTCGATGACGATCCGCATGTATGCGCGTCGGAAGGAATGGCCGCTTGATCACGTGAGCGTCGATGTCAGCCACGCCAAATGTCACAACACCGATTGCAAGGAAAGTGGACGGATCGATCAGTTTGACCGCGTTGTGAATCTGCATGGCGATCTGACCGATGATCAACGCGCACGGTTGCTGGAGATTGCAGACAAATGTCCCGTGCATAAAACGCTGGAAAGCGGTGCGTCGGTCACGACCACGCTGGCCTAGCCACAAAAAAAAGGCGCGGTTGGCTAGCCGCGCCTTTCCAATTCTTGCGGGCGTTCGCTTACTTGCGTGCGTCGCCGATCAGCTTCCAGACCGCTGGCAGGATCAATGCGGCCAACGCCAGCTTGACCGCGTCACCCAGCAGGAATGGTGTGATACCCCATGCCAGTGTCTGCTCCCAACCGGACGCGAACTGGTACAGCCATGCCAGACCCGGCAGATAGATCAGCGCGGTGCCGATCAGCATTGCCAGCGCCATCTTCAGAACCGAGCGGTCCCAGCCAGCGCGTGCCGCAAGGCCCAATGCGCCAGCAGCCAGCGCATAGCCCACCAGATAACCGCCTGTGCCGCCCATCATGTAAACAAGGCCGTTGTTTTCGGCCGAAGAACCGGCAAACACGTCAAAGCCGAATGCGCCGACAACAAGATAGCCAAGAACCGTCAGCATGCCCAAACGCGCGCCATAGCCAGCGCCGATTGTCAGCACGGCAAATGTGGTGAGAGTGATCGGCACAGGTGTACCGGGCAAAAGCACCTTGATCTTGGCGGTCAGTGCCAGCACGGCAATGCCCAAGACAACCATCAGCGCCTGCTTGACGCGGCGCACAGTCTGCGCGTTTTCACCAAAAGCCTCGATCAAGACCTTGTCATTCATAGCAAGCGCCATTGTGTCGCCCCCTTTTTGTTAAGCGTTGGGCTATTTCTGCCCCACTCATGCTGCATGTGCAACAAAGATCGCGCTAACGCCGGTAGTGCGATGTGGAAATATAGTCTTTCGAAGGGCCTTTCACCGTCCAGACAGCCTTCCACGCGGGCCAATGGGTGAAATCATAGGCGCAGACATAAAGATCGGCACCGCACAGATGAGGTGTGCCAGCACTTTGTCCGTGAGGAACAAAACCGTGAAACGGCATGCCATCTGCAAAGCGGACGTGCACCTCACTATCGTCGAACTGCCAGTAGTACGTCCGCGTGGCTTGCATGACGCCACCCGATGCCAGCGTCAGCGAGCCGCTTTCCTCGTATCGCAGACCGCCAAGGTCCGCATCGCCGCCGCCATCAAACACCGCCTTACCGACCAGCGTCCCGTCCATAACACCCAACCGGTCCTCCAGCTTGCGCTCAAGCTGCCAGACTCCGACAAAATCATTCGGCCCCAGCATCAGTCTTGCAAAACCCCGTCGGTAACGAACCCGTCACCCGCTGTAAATCGGATCTTATCGCCATCGCGTGACACGTCATAGCAGGCCCACAGATCGCTGGGGGGCCACTGGCTGCAATACTGGCCCTGCTCCACCCGCCAATAGCCCCACGCCTCGGGCGCGTCCGTTTCGTAAAGCGTGCGACCGGATGCAAAAAACGTCTGCGCTGCCATCGGGTAGATGATGTCCGCATCAGTCAGCGTCTCGCGGATCTCGTCACCGGTGAGTGGCGCAAACTCTGCCACGGCGATCGCAGGACAAAGTGTCAAACATATCGCGATTAGTCGCATCTTGCTGTCTCCGGCCCTTGAGAGATTGGTCACGCGCATTTATGACCCAAACCGCACGCGCTGCCCATTCATAAAAAGGCCACCAGCCCATGATCGAACGCTATTCCCGCCCCGAAATGACCGCCATCTGGTCGCCTGCCGCCAAGTTCAAAATCTGGTACGAGATCGAGGCCCACGCCTGCGACGCGCAAGCCGATCTGGGCGTCATCCCGCGCGAAAACGCCAAGGCGGTGTGGAAAGCCAAAGACGTAGAGTTCGACGTGGCCCGCATCGACGAGATCGAGGCCGTGACCAAACATGACGTCATCGCGTTCCTGACCCACCTGTCCGAGCATATCGGATCCGAGGACGCGCGCTTTGTGCACCAAGGCATGACCAGTTCCGACGTCCTGGACACCACGCTGAACGTGCAACTGGTTCGCGCTGCCGATCTGCTGATCGCGGATATGGATCGGGTGCTGGCTGCGCTGAAAACCCGCGCGATTGAACACAAGGAAACCGTCCGTATTGGCCGCAGCCACGGTATCCACGCCGAACCCACCACAATGGGTCTGACATTCGCCCGTTTCTACGCCGAGATGGACCGAGGTCGCGCGCGTCTCGTCAATGCCCGCGCCGAAATCGCGACCGGTGCCATTTCCGGCGCTGTCGGCACATTTGCCAACATTGATCCTGCTGTTGAGGAGCATGTGTGCGAAAAGCTGGGCCTGACGCCAGAGCCGATCAGCACGCAAGTCATCCCCCGCGACCGCCACGCGATGTTCTTTGCGACACTGGGCGTCATCGCCTCCAGCATCGAAAACATCGCCACCGAAGTGCGCCACATGCAGCGAACTGAAGTCCTTGAGGCCGAAGAGTTCTTTTCCAAGGGGCAAAAAGGCTCAAGCGCGATGCCGCACAAGCGCAATCCTGTGCTGACCGAAAATCTTACCGGTCTGGCGCGTCTGGTGCGCATGTCCGTGGTGCCTGCAATGGAGAACGTGACGCTTTGGCACGAGCGCGACATCAGCCACTCGTCTGTCGAACGGGCTATCGGGCCGGACACCACGATTACGCTGGATTTCGCACTGAACCGTCTGGCGGGTGTGATCGAAAAGCTGGTGATTTATCCCGACAACATGCTGGCCAACATGAACAAATTCCGCGGTCTTGTGATGTCGCAGCGCGTTCTGCTGGCCCTAACCCAAGCCGGTGTCAGCCGCGAGGACGCTTACAAGCTGGTGCAACGCAACGCCATGCGCGTCTGGGAACAAGGCGCGGATTTCCAGACAGAGCTTTTGGCCGACAAGGATGTCCTTGCCGCGCTGTCCGAAGATGAGATCAAGGAAAAGTTCGATATCGGATACCACACCAAGCACGTGGATACGATTTTCAAGCGCGTCTTTGGCTAAAACCAAATTGCAAAAGTAAACCGGGCTGGCAGACAACCTGCCAGTCCGGGTTACACCACCCTGCTCGTGCGCTATGCCACGCAAGAGAAATACCAATCACCGCCCAAGCGTGATGGTGTAAATCGCTTAAGCTGTCGCTGGCGCGTGAAGCGTTTGTACCTGAGGCCGATAATTGGCGTTCGGCACGTTGCGCAAGGTTCTTTCAGCCGGCATCGTCAGCACTGAATAGCGCCTGCCGTCATGTTCGCTTTTGTAGGGCGTGCCCAGCTTATCCACGTCATAGCCAAGCTGCCGCAAGGCGCGCATCATCGCCAACGGGCAAAGCGCCATGATCTGTTCACCGTGATGTTCGCGCACGATGTCGATCATCCCGTCCATGATATTGGACAGGCACGCGCCGCGTTCACGATGGGTCCGCAGGCTGTCTGACACCACGACGCGGGTGCCTTCCCAAATAGTCGGGTTGTAGACGTCCTCTTGCAGCAAGCTGCTTGGGATATCGATCAGCTTTCCGTGGAAGGCGTCACGCAGCATATAGCTGTGCGTGCCCCACTGTGCGGTTGTTGGCATCACACGCACGCCACCCACGACTTCACCATCCAGAACGGCCAGCGAATAGTAGGCCTTCGGATTGTCGTATTGATCCATTTCAAACGATTCGTCGTGCGGGATATCCCAGCCCAGATTATCGACAAAAAGGCGCTTGCGCAGTCTCAGATAATCGCGAAATGCCCCTCCGTGCTCGTGAAGTTCGACGAAATTGAATGTGATATTTTCCATGTTTGCTCTCCTTTATGGCGAGAAACAAATAGCACTTCATCCGTCGATTGTCATAGAAACACGGATAATAAAATCTTAACGCGGGTTGGGTGGCGCGGGCTAAATCAGTCCGTATTGCGCGGCCAGTGCGGCCGCCTGTGAACCGGTTTTTGCATCCAGCTTCAGCTTGGCATTTTTGAGCCGTTGTTTCACCGCCCCCTCTGACACGCCAAGAGCGTGGGCAATTTCCTTGGTGCGCAGGCCGTCGCGCACCATGCCAAGCGCCTCAAGCTCTGCCTTCGTCAGGTTCGTCGGAGGTGCCATTTCGTGATGGCGGCGCGTCACATAAGCGCGCAGCAGCTTGACTTCCAATGTGTTGAATTCCCGATCAGATCGCGCGAACGATCCAAAAGATCGCTGCCCTTCCCCGTCCTGATCCAGACAGGCCACTGCGACGCCATACCGCAGACCAAACGTCTGTGCCTGCGGCAGAATGCGCCGTGGATCGTCAAGATCGATCTCGCTCCACCGGATGGCGCCTGTATTGCCGTAAACCCAACGGATAATCGGATCGAAAAGCATGTATCGATTTTTGGTGTAATGTTCGACCCAATCGGGCGGCAGCTGATTCACTTCTTCCACCGGAAAAGCGAATCCGATTCGCAAGGCCACATAGTGTCCCGCTGGCGCAAATTGCGCGACGTCTTCTGGGCCCAACACTGTGGACATTCATGCTCCTCTAGATCAATTCACCTATAAAAAACCCTATCGCAATACTTTGCGTGGTATTAGTGTAATCGGGATTGATCATGTCCTTAGAGTATTTCTGTTAAACCAACCTTGGCAACTTAAAAGCGAGTATCTTTGATATGCGTGAAGAAACTCTAATCAGCGACAAACTTGCGGCCCTTAAAATTGCCTCTCCGGCCGGATACGCGCTGGGATTGCACGTCGTTTATACGACGCCCACATACATGTTCCAGAGCTATCCGCGTGCATGGCTTGATCTGTATGCCCAAAAGGGCTTTTTGATGACCGATCCCATTGTGCATTGGGGATTTGAAAACACTGGCTCTGTCAGATGGTCATCCCTGACCGCGCAGGACACGCAAGGTGTTCTTGTAGCCGCGGCAGAGCATGGACTGAACTTTGGTGTGACTGTCGCGCTTGAAACGGACGCGGGTCGCAGCTTTGGCGGTTTCTCGCGCGGTGACCGCGAATTTACCGAGGACGAGATGCAGGCACTGTATGATCACGTCAGCGAATTGCACACCCTGACCGCCAGTGGCGAGGCGTTGCCGGAAAGCATGAAAGAAAAGCTGAAAACCATGTCCGTGAACTACACCCACCCGGGTGCGTAATTTTCGCGACATCTCAGACGCGCTAACCCGTCCTTTACTTTGATGTGATGAAACGTGCCCATGGCAAAGGGCGCGTAGATCATGACTTCAACGATGCAGGGTCTGACCCGCAAACGCAAAGCGGCAATGGTTGTTCAGATGATTGTCGGCAACGGCGACCAACTCAAGCTGGCCTCTCTTCCCCTGTCGCTGCAAGAGGCGTTGGCGGATGAACTGCGCAGCATCCGTCTTGTCGACAAAACCACGGTTAATACGGTTGCCAACGAATTTGTCGGCGCATTGGAAGAGGTAGGCCTGATCGCGCCCGGCAACGCAGAGGACGTGTTGAAAACGCTGGGCGATCACATCAGCCCCGCCCTTGCCAGCAAACTGCGCGCCGATATTGCCAATGCCAAGATGAGCGATCCTTGGCCCATGCTGACCGCCCTTCCCGTCGAAGATCTGGTTCGGGTGATGCAGGTGCAAAGTGTACAGATCGCGGCCGTGGTCCTGTCAAAGCTAACCGTCGGCAAGGCCGCCGAGATTTTGGGCAAACTGCCCGGCCCGCGTGCACGCCAGATCACCTACGCCATTTCACAAACCTCTGATATTTCGCCCGGCATGGTCAGCCAGATCGGAACAGCCTTGGTCCACGAACATTGCGTGTCCTCTGCCGTAGCGTTTGAACGCGATGCCGGTCAGCGCGTGGGCGAGATATTGAACTCCAGCGCCGCTGACACCCGCAACAGCATGCTGGAAAGTCTGACAGATACAGATGCGCTGTTCGCCGACGAGGTGCGCCGCGCAATTTTCACATTCGAGGATATTGCTATCCGCATCGTCCCAACCGATGTGGCCGCCTGTATCCGCAATGTAGACCCCGACACGCTGAACATGGCGCTGGGCGGGGCGACAGCGGCTGGCGGCGCCCTTGCTGCGTCAGCCGATTTTATCTTGTCCAACATCTCTCAGCGGATGGCGGGCCAGATCCGCGAAAGCATTGCCGAACTGGGCAAGATCAAACCGGCTGATGGGGATAAGGCGATGAACGGTGTCACCGGTGCCATTCGGGAACTGGTCGACGACGGCACGATCAAATTGATCGAAACCGAAGAGGATGCGGACTAAAAACCCGCATGGACACCCGACCAAGCAATCCGGTAGCTTGGCAGCATGACAAACCAAAAACCTCCTGCTGCTGCCCGCCGGTGGCATGACATGGGCGGCGATGCTGCTGGCCCCGTGCCCACCGACCAGCATGATTTTGCGCTTTGGGAAAAGCGCGTTGATGCGCTGATGGTGCTTTGCTCGACCAAGGGGCATTTTACCGTCGACGGTCTAAGGCGCGTTCTTGAAGATATGCCTGAAGAGGCGTTCGAGACGATGACGTATTACGAACGCTGGATCGCATCCGTGAACCAGAATCTGATCGAGGCGGGCATTTACACGACCGCCGAACTGGCAGAACGGATGGAGCAGGTCACCGCACGCGGCACGACCTACGGGGATGCGACAGGTGGCTGAGTGGGCATCTGGCATGACCGTGCGCGTCAAAACATATGCGCCACCCGGACATGTGCGCACGCCCACCTATCTGCGCGGCAAGACCGGAACAATCGAACGGGTGCTGGGTCCTTTTCCCAACCCAGAGGCTTTGGCCTATGGCGTACCCGCCCCCGCCCTGCCGCTTTTGCGTGTCCACTTTCCCATGTCAGAGGTCTGGGGCGCTGATACGGAAAATCCCGACGATACACTTGAGGCGGAGATTTACGCCCACTGGCTTGAGAAGGCAGACGACTGATGCACCATGATCATCACAACCACCACCATGATGGCATGTCGCCGTCGGGCCATCCCTACCGGCCGGATAGCGACACCAGCCTGAGCTATTGGCAAACGATGGAAATCGCGATCCGTGAGCTTTTGATCGCAAAGGGTGTGACCACCCCATCTGAGATCGCGGCACAGATTGACGCCATGGATAGCCGCAGCCCTGCCAATGGCGCGGCGGTTGTGGCGCGTGCATGGACCGATCCGGACTTCGCCGAACGCCTTGCGCAAGACGCGGGCGCGGCTGCCACCGAGATGGGCTTTGATATCGGACCGATGAAGCTGATTGCGGTCATGAACACACCACAGGTGCACAACGTCGTCGTTTGTACCTTGTGTTCCTGCTATCCGCGCAACCTGCTTGGTCTGCCGCCAGACTGGTACAAATCGCGGGCCTACCGGTCGCGCACCGTGCGCGAACCCCGCAAGGTTTTGGCCGAGTTTGGCGTGACACTGCCAGATGATATGCAGGTGCGCGTCCACGACAGTACGGCCGATATGCGCTACATCGTCATTCCTGACAGACCTGCGGGTACCGAAAACCTGTCCGAGGCGGATCTTGCTGCGCTTGTCACCCGCGACAGCATGATCGGCACCGGTCTGCCGCGCACGCCTGCCGCCTGACAGATGCCTCAAGATGATATGCCAGACGGGTCGACCGGTGATTGGGCGGCGGACAAGGTGCTGCGGGCGCTGATCGGCTCTGCCATGCGCATGCCTTATGACAAGCGGGTGCCCTTTATGGGGGCAGTGCTGCGGCGTGTGATCGGCCCGCTGGCCGGTTACCGCCGTCGGGCGAAGCAGAATCTGCAGATGGTCTATCCTCGAATGACCACCCCTGCCCGCCGCGAACTGGCCGATCAGGTCTGCGACAACTTCGGACGGACCCTGATCGAGAATTACAGCTGGCAGGAATTGGGGCAGCGGCTTGCCGACACGGAGTTGCAAGGCGACGGGCTGGCTGCACTCGAAACGGCCCGCGACGAAAAGCGCGCGGTGATTTTTGTCACCGGCCACTTTGCCAACCACGAAGTGCCCCGCCATCTTTTGACCGCACGCGGCTATGAGATTGGCGGGCTATACCGCCCGATGGGCAATCCCTATTTCAATGACCACTACGCCAAAACCATGACATCATGGGGCGGTCCGGTTTTTGAACAGGGTCGCCGTGGAACGGCTGGCTTTGCACGCCACCTCAAAGCCGGCGGCATGGCGACACTGTTGTTTGATGTGGCCAGCAGCCATGGCACACCAATCCCGTTTTTAGGCCATGACGCCAAAACGCTGACCTCGGCGGCTGATCTTGCTTTGCGCACCGATGCGCTGGTCTTGCCATACTTTGCGGTCCGGCGTCCTGATGGGCTGAATTTTGATGTCTATCTCGAAAGCCCGATTGCGCATGGCGATCCTATCGCGATGACAACGGCCATGACAGCCAGGCTTGAGGCGCGCATCGCAGCCCACCCCGAACAATGGTTCTGGGTTCACCGTCGCTGGAAGTAATTAGCGCAGCTGCGCCGCCGCAAGGATCGGGCCGTTGGTGCCAGACTGCACGAGAACGACCACCGGATCATCGCCCTCGATCTCGGCCTGAATGGCGATCTCTTCTGTGCCATCCCATGTGGCAACCGCTTGCCACGCCGTCACGATATTTGAATACGTGATTTCCTGACCTGCGTTTTCGCCACGCCCAATCGCCACGGTTTCCTGCGGCATATAACGCACCATCTGGATCACCATGGGGGCGGCGTTGTCTGATGTCGCCTCCACGATGATCACATCTCCGTCGCGTGCAATGTCCAGATCAACACCGTGGTCCTGACCCCGATGGGCCTGCAACAGATCAGCAACCTCCATCGGGCGCGAGCCGACGACGTGATCAACCCCGCCAATCACCATCTGCGGCGTATAGACAGTGGCCGATCCGGCAGCACGCGCATAATCATGCTGGCGTTGGGTGTGCACAGGATTGGCAAAGCTGTCGGCCCAACCGATGTAATCCCAATAGTCGACATGCAGCGCAAGCGCGATCACATCGTCACGCGACGCAAGCTCTGTGAGCATCTCATCGGCGGGCGGACATGAAGAACAGCCCTGCGATGTATAAAGCTCCACCACGACAGGCCCTGCATCCGCATGGGCAGCACCAGCCGTCAGTGATGTCATGAGGCACAGCGATGTGAGGACGTGGCGCATGGGGTGAACCTGTTTTCGTGTCATTGGCTCTGATCTATGGCGCTTTGCATGAAATGGCCAATCAAGGATTTGCGAGTGTTGTGTCATAAGCCATTCAGCCTGTCTTCATCTTTGCCGTTCACAGCTTGTGACATCCCCTTGCAGACTAATTGTGTGCAATGGTATACAAAAAACAATCCAAGGCTCTTGAACCGTTCGATCCGTTGGGGCAAAAGCCAGACATAGCCAGATTCCGCACCTGAGAAAGGGACCGCAATGACAGTCACCGTCGGCACAGATACCGCTAAAACCCGCAAAACCCTCACCGTTGGCGACCAATCGGTCGGCTACTACTCCATTCAGGCCGCCACAGATGCGGGCCTTGGTGATTTCTCCAAGCTGCCAGCCGCGCTCAAGGTGGTTCTGGAAAACCTGCTGCGGTTCGAGGATGGCGGATTTTCGGTCTCCACCGACGACATCAAGGCGTTTTCCGAATGGGCCGACAAAGGCGGTAAAAACCCCCGCGAAATCGCCTACCGCCCTGCCCGCGTGCTGATGCAAGACTTCACAGGCGTCCCTGCCGTGGTTGACCTTGCCGCGATGCGCGACGGCATTGTGGCGCTGGGCGGCGACGCGCAGCAGATCAACCCGCTGAACCCGGTTGATCTGGTCATCGACCACTCGGTTATGATCGACGAGTTCGGCAACCCGCGCGCGTTCCAAATGAACGTGGACCGCGAATACGAGCGGAACATGGAACGCTACCAGTTCCTCAAGTGGGGCCAGAAGGCGTTTGAAAACTTCCGCGTTGTGCCACCGGGCACAGGCATCTGCCACCAGGTGAACCTTGAATATCTCGCGCAAACCGTCTGGACAGACAAAGACCAGAACGGCGAAGAGATTGCCTACCCCGACACCCTCGTCGGCACCGACAGCCACACGACCATGGTCAACGGTCTGGCCGTTCTCGGCTGGGGCGTTGGCGGGATCGAGGCAGAAGCCGCGATGCTGGGCCAGCCAGTGTCGATGCTCATCCCCGAAGTTGTGGGCTTTGAGCTGACAGGCGAAATGATGGAAGGCACCACAGGCACCGACCTTGTGCTGAAGGTCGTCGAAATGCTGCGCGAGCACGGCGTTGTCGGCAAATTCGTCGAATTCTACGGTAAGGGCCTCGACGTTCTGCCGCTTGCAGACCGTGCGACAATCGCCAACATGGCGCCCGAATATGGCGCGACCTGCGGCTTCTTCCCGATCGACGGCGAAACCCTCCGCTACCTGCGCAACACAGGCCGCGATGAGGACCGGATTGCACTGGTCGAAGCTTATGCCAAGGAAAACGGCTTCTGGCGCGACGCGGACTACGCACCCGTCTACTCCAGCACACTGTCACTCGATATGGGCACCATCGTGCCTGCGATTTCCGGCCCGAAGCGTCCGCAGGACTACATTGCACTGACAGATGCGGCATCCGCATTCGGCAAATACATCTCTGGCCAGCGCGAAGAAAAATCAGCGCCACGCGAAGAGAAAGTCGAAATGGCAGCAGAGGGCGGCCCCGTCCCCACGCACCACATCCCCGGTGACGAAGGCCATCACAAAAGTCACGCTGTTGAAGGCGAAGACTACAAACTGCACGACGGCTCCATCGTGATCGCGTCGATCACGTCCTGCACCAATACATCCAACCCGTATGTGATGATCGGCGCGGGTCTTGTGGCGCGCAAAGCCCGCGAATTGGGCCTGAACCGCAAGCCATGGGTGAAGACATCCCTCGCACCCGGCTCTCAGGTGGTTTCGGAATATCTTGAGGCTGCTGACCTGCAAAAAGACCTTGATGCCATCGGCTTCAACCTTGTGGGCTACGGCTGCACGACCTGCATCGGCAACTCCGGCCCGATCCAGAAGGAGCTGTCGGATGCCATCACCGCAGGCGACCTGATTGCGACGTCCGTGCTCTCTGGCAACCGCAACTTCGAGGGTCGCATCTCGCCTGACGTGCGCGCCAACTATCTGGCCTCCCCGCCCCTCGTGGTGGCCTACGCGCTGGCCGGTGACATGAATATCGACATCACCAAAGACGCGCTGGGTCAGGACAAGAACGGCAACGATGTCTTCCTCAAAGACATCTGGCCAACCGCCGCCGAGATCAACGAACTGGTCGAAAAGACAGTGACCCGCGAAGCGTTCATGTCCAAATACGCCGATGTGTTCAAAGGCGACGACAAGTGGCAGGCCGTCGAGGTCACGGACTCTGAGACTTACGACTGGCCCGCCTCCTCCACCTACGTCCAGAACCCGCCCTACTTCCAAGGCATGTCCAAGGACGCTGGCACAATCCAGAACGTCAAAGACGCCAAAGTGCTGGCCGTTCTGGGCGATATGGTCACCACAGACCACATTTCGCCAGCCGGTTCGTTCAAGGACACAACGCCCGCCGGTCAGTACCTGATCGAACGTCAGGTGCCCGTGCGCGAGTTCAACTCCTACGGGTCGCGTCGCGGCAACCACGAGGTCATGATGCGCGGCACCTTCGCCAACATCCGCATCAAGAACGAGATGCTGGACGGCGTTGAGGGCGGCTACACCAAAGGCCCCGATGGCAAGCAGGCTGCGATCTTTGATGCCGCTATGGCGCATCAGGAAAACGGCACACCGCTGGTGATCTTTGCAGGCGAACAGTACGGCGCAGGCTCCTCGCGCGACTGGGCGGCCAAGGGCACAGCACTGCTCGGCGTGAAAGCGGTCATTGCTGAAAACTTCGAGCGTATCCACCGCTCCAACCTTGTTGGTATGGGCGTCATCCCGTTTGAGTTCACAGGCGGTGACACACGCAAATCACTGGGCCTGACAGGCGACGAAACGGTCTCCATCACCGGTCTGGACGATGTGAAACCGCTGCAGGAAATGACCGCGCAAATCACGATGGCCGATGGCACGACCAAAGACATCACCGTGAAGTGCCGCATCGATACAGCCGTGGAGATTGAGTACATCGAGAACGGTGGCGTGCTGCACTACGTGCTACGCAATCTGGCCAAAGCCGCCTGATCATCCACACATTGCCAAAACGAAAGGCCCCGCAACATCGCGGGGCCTTTTTCGCTTCTTTTGGACAAAAATACTTCCGCCGGAGGCTCCCGCGCTCACCACCTGCACCAAACCTAAGAACGGTCAACTAGACATTGCCACGAGCGCGGGGATCAAAAAATCTCGTCCGCGGCATCGCCGCGGTCCGCTGGATCAGGCGCCGTCCAGCGCCTTCTGCAGCTCCGGTAAAAACCGTTGCTCGTAATCCGATCCGATCAGCGGCCCTATAAAACGAAACAGCACTGTGCCGTCACCATCTACGATAAATGTTTCTGGCGGCGCTGTGACGCCCCAATCGATTGCCGTGCGTCCGCGCGGGTCAAAGCCTGTGGCGAAGAACGGGTCTTCCTCGTCGCGCAAATAGTCCGCCGCCTGATCTTGCGTATCGCGGAAATTTACACCCGCCACGCGCACGCCGTCAGCCTCTAGCGCCAGAAGGTTTGGGTGCTCTGCACGGCACGGCGGACACCAGCTGGCCCAGAAATTCACCACTGTCACCTCGCCAGTGGCTAAATCATCCGCGGTCAAAAGCGTTGTCCCGTCGACAGCCATTTCGGGCAACGCAGGTGCCGTCTGCCCCACGAATGTGGACGGCAATTCATCGGCGCGATCACGCATCATCCCGCTGAAAAACAGCCCTGCGAGGGCCGCAAACACCACAGGTGGAATGAAGACCAGTTTGGAAACCTTAGCCATGGCGTTCAACCTTTGCCAAAGCGGCTTTGGCACGCCGCGACCGGACCACACAATAGAGGACAAGAACACCTAGAAGGCTCAGGCTCGCCCCATAGGCCAGCAGCACTTCAAAGGCATATTTGCCAAGATCAGGCATCACGTTCTCCTCGCGCGGGCTTCAAGCGCGCGCATGCGGCGCAACCTGATTTCTGTCCGCGTGCCCAATAACACGAGCGCTACGAACAACAGCACAAAACCCGCGATGGCAAATAACAACGGCTGATAAAAGACATCGGCCACGTTCTTCTCGGCGTCCAATGACAGCGACGCGCCCTGATGCAGGCCCTGGTTCCAGAAGTTCACCGCATATCGCGACAGCAACGCAAAGATGGACCCGACCATACACAACACGCTCGTGAGGTCCGCCGCGGTGTCCGGATCATCGATCGCGGCCCATAGCGCGACATAGCCTAAGTAGAACAAAAACAGGATCAGGAACGACGTCAGGCGCGGATCCCACGCCCAATATGTGCCCCACATCGGCGATCCCCAGACAGCGCCGGTCACCAAGGCAATCAATGTCATGGCGATGCCCACGGGTGCTGCTGCCTTGGCCGCAAGCGCCGACACGTGGTGCCGCCGGACAATCCAGATCAAAGACGCCACAAGCATCATGATCCACGCATTGATCGCCATTAGGGCTGACGGCACATGCAGGTAGATGATTTTGACCGTGGAGCCTTGCCGGAAATCATCCGGCGTAAAGAAGAAGCCCCAAACCAGACCGACGACCAGACAGATCACCGAAAGGCCAAACACAACCGGCAGCACTGGCGCTGTCCAGTCCATGAACTTCTTCGGATTTGCATATTCCCACAAAGACATGTCGTTTCCTTATCCGGCGACCGCGCGCCCTGCAATGCGCCTCACCGCAGATTGATCCGCAGCACCGCCGCCGTCGCAAATGGCAAGAGCGCCAATGTGCCAAATGTGATGCCGCCCAAGATCATCAAGGGGGCTGTGGCATCTAGCCCGTCACTGCCCCGCCGCACCGCCTCTGCCCCGAAGATCAATGTCGGGACGTAGAGCGGTAAGACCAGCAAGGACAACAGTAACCCGCCGCGCCGCAGCCCCACCGTCAGCGCCGCTCCGAAGCTGCCGATCATCGACAGCGCAGGTGTGCCGATGAAAAGCGACGCCAGAAGATAGGCATAGGCTGAAGGTGCCAGATGCAGCAAGAAACCCAGCAGCGGGGCCACCAACGTCAATGGCAAGCCCGTCGTAATCCAGTGCGCCAAGGCTTTGATCAGCCCCACACCCTCCAGAGGCAACGGGGAAGTGGCCAGCAGTGAAAGCGATCCGTCCTCGAAATCCAGCGCAAAAATCCGGTCAAGCGACAGCAAAGCGGCCAGCAAGGCAGCGACCCAAAGGATGCCGGGCGCGATGCGCGTCAGGACCGACTGCTCTGGCCCCACCCCAAACGGCACAAGGACCACGACAATTAGGAAAAAGGCCAACCCAAGGCCAAAGCCGCCGCCCGCCCGCACAGCAAGGCGCAAGTCCCGCTTGAGAAGTGCGATCACAAAAACGCCTCGTCCGCGCTGCCGCCTGAATCAAGGGCTGCGCGAAAGGGTGTCAGATCCATCTCCGGCGCATCCAGCCCCAGATCAATATGCGTTGCAATAACAGCAACGCCACCTGCGGCTAAATGCACATCCCGCAGCCAGTCGGCAAAGAGTTTTACCGAAAACCGGTCCAGCGACACGGTGGGTTCGTCCAGAAAAAGCACCTTGCGCCCGATCACGCCAAGCCGTGCCAGACCCAGCCTGCGTTTTTGCCCTGCCGATAACGTGCCCGCCATCCGGTCCCGCAGGTCATCCAGATCAAACTGCGCAAAAACTGTATCAGGCACCGCATTGCCATAGACCTGCGCCCAGAAGGTCAGATTCTCGGTCACGTTCAGCGCCGTTTTTACACCGTCAGCGTGGCTGGCGTAGGCGCCTTCGTCTTCGGGAAAGTCCGCGGCGCCTGCCGTGATCGGCTGCAATCCCGCAAGACTGCGCAACAAAGTCGTTTTGCCGATTCCGTTTGGGCCGCGCAAGATCAGCGCCTGTCCCGCTGTCACATCAAAACTAAGCCCTTCCAACACCGTCACGCCGCCACGCGCGCAGGCGGCATCACGGACGGTCAGCATTTAGACGGGGATCAGGGCAGCAGCCACGCGCCGCCCTTCTGACAAAAGCACGTTGTAGGTCCGGCAGGCGGCGGGCGATGCCATGGGTTCTACGCCGATCCCTTCGGCCTCGAGCGCCTCTTGGAACGCGTCGGGCAGATGCGTGATCTCGGCCCCCGTGCCAACAAACAGAACATCAATGTCCCCGCGATGCGCCAGAACAGAGGCCGTATCGACGTAACCGCCCCAAGCGAAAACTCCGCCGGGCAAGGCAAGCACTGGCCCCTCGTGAACCTGACCGCCGATGCGGAAAAAGTTGGGGCCGTAGCCGTCAATCGGTTGGCTGTCGTTGAATTGAACCTCGTTCAAGCGCATATCGCTGCCCCTTTACGCATCAATGTTGGAATACTGGTTTCCGACCGTAGGTGCCTTTTTCGTCCAATCCCGTTTGACGCCAAGCACAAGCAGCACAGCGGTCGCCACAAAGATCGACGAATACGTACCAATAAAGACGCCCCACATCATCGCAAACACGAAACCACGGATCACGTCACCGCCAAGGATGAAGAGCGCCAGCAGGGCCAGCATGGTGGTGCCCGAGGTCATCAATGTGCGTGACAGGGTTTCGTTGATCGACAGGTTCAGCACGTCTTTCAGCGACTTCTGCTTATACTTGCGCAGGTTTTCCCGCACGCGGTCGAAAACGATCACAGTGTCGTTGATCGAATAGCCAACGATGGTCAGCAAGGCCGCGATGATTGCCAGATCAAACTTGATCTGCAATTCCGAGAAGATGCCGATGGTCAGCAGAACGTCATGAACCAGCGCCAGCACGGCGCCCACGGCAAACTGCCATTCGAAGCGCAGCCAGATGTAGGCCATGATCCCGATCACCGCCAAAGCCACGGCGATGATCGCGGTCTGGATCAGCTCTCCCGATACTTTCGGACCCACCGACTCCACCGACGGGAAGGTGATCGACGGATCAATACTCTGCAACGCGGCCTCAACCGCTGCGATGGTGTCAGCGCTCACACTTTCGTCGCCGTCCTGCGCCTGAATACGGACCATGGCCACATTCTGATCGGCGTCAAATGTCGGATCAAAAACCTCGGAAATGGAGACATCGCCAAGCTCGAGCGGCTCAATCGCATCGCGATAGGCCCCCACATCAACCGGTTGCTCCGACTGCGTACGGATGCTTGTGCCGCCTTGGAAATCGATGCCGAAATTCAGGCCCTGATAGGCAAATGACCCGAAGGCGATCAGCATCGCGATACCGGAAATCCCCAGCCACATTTTGGCGCGGTTGAAGAAATCGAACTTCGTTTCGTCCTTGATCATTTTCAGGCGGGGGCCATCCATGATCGTCTTGGGCCGCTTACGGCCGTACCACAGCACGATAATCGCGCGGGTCACGAAGAGCGCCGTGAAGACCGATGTCAGAATACCAAGCCCCAGCGTAATGGCAAAGCCGCGCACAGGACCGGAGCCCATGATGAACAGGATCGAGGCGGTCATGAAGGTTGTGATGTTCGCATCCAAAATGGACGACAGCGCCTTTTCATAGCCCAACTCAATCGCGCGGGCCGGTCCTTTGGCGGTTTTCAATTCTTCGCGAATACGCTCGAACACAATGACGTTCGCGTCCACCGCCATACCGATGGTCAGCACGATACCAGCGATACCGGGCAGTGTGAGCGTGGCACCGATCAGCGACAACAGACCAAAGATGAGGCCCACGTTGATAATCAAGCCGATGTTGGCGAAGACACCAAACAGTCCATAGGACAGGAACATATAGATCAGAACCGCGATGCCCGCGACGATACAGGCGATCTGGCCCGCGTCGATGCTGTCTTGGCCCAGTTCTGGCCCGATGGTGCGTTCTTCGAGGAACGTCAGTTCCGCAGGCAAGGCACCTGCCCGCAGCAGCACGGCAAGGTTGGTCGATTCCTCGACCGAGAAGTTTCCGGTGATGATACCCGACCCGCCAGGGATATGGCTTTGAATTGTCGGGGCGCTGATGACCTCGTCGTCCAGCACAATGGCAAAAGGCGATCCGACGTTCTCAGCGGTGTAGTCGCCAAATTGACGCGCGCCTGTGACGTTAAAGCGGAAGTTCACTGCAGGGCGACCGTTCTGGTCAAACGCAGGCTGTGCATCGACAAGCTGCTCGCCGGTCACGACAGGGCTACGCTCAAGAATATAGAACAGGCCCGGCTCGTCCACCGAAGGCAGCAGCACATTGCCGGACCCCGGCGATGCAGCGGCGTCATCCGTGCGGCCCACAACGGGACGGAATGACAGTTGCGCCGTGGTGCCGATGATGTCCTTGACCTCTTGCGCCGATCCCACACCGGGGACCTGCACCAGAATCCGGTTCGTCCCTTGGCGCTGGATGGTGGGTTCGCGTGTACCAACCTCGTCAATCCGGTTGCGGATAATTTCCAGCGACTGCTGCATCGTCCGCTCGTCCACCGCCTGACGCTCGGCCTCGGACAGCTGGATCGTGAAGACAGGCCCGTTGGCCGTCACCTCGATATCCGTCGCACCGACACCTGTCAGCGTTTGCACAGGACGCGCCAGACCACGAATAATCTCTAGCGCGCGGTCGGCACCTTCGGGGTTGGAAATGCGCACGATCAACAGGTCTTCGGGGCCGTCTTCGCGGGTCACAAAACCCACCGTGTCGCGTTCGGCGGCCAGCGCATCACGCACTTCCGGCCAAGACGCTTCCATCAACGTGGCGTAGACGTCGGATGTTTGCACTTCAGCCAGCAGATGCGCACCGCCGCGCAAATCAAGGCCAAGATTCACAAGTCCAGACGGCAGGAACGACGGCCAGCTGGCCACATCTTCTTCGATCTCAGGCGAAAGCTGCCCCTGCTCGACCAGTGCGACCGCATCATTGTGCTGCTCGACCCGCCCGTAAAAGCCGTTGGGCATCGCCAGCAGAAGACCGATCAGCACGGTGGCCCAGATCATAAACTGTTTGAAACCGGAGATTTGCAACATCTGTGATCTGCCCTGTTGACCGAAGTTTTATAACGCAAACGGGGCCGCAGGGGCCCCGTCTAGGCCTTGCTTATTTTGCAGGCTCTGTCTTGTTGACGACTGTGGCAATCGTGGAGCGGACAACGCGGACTGTGACGCCCTGCGCGATCTCGACCTCAAGCTCGTTGCTGTCGTCCTTGACCTTGGACACCTTGCCCATGATCCCGCCCTGCGTGATGACCTGATCACCGCGGCGCAGCGCCTCGACCATGGCCTGATGTTCTTTCAGCTTTTTCTGCTGTGGACGGATCAGCAAAAAATACATGATGCCGAAGATAAGCAGCAATGGAACGAGTGATTCAATGCCCTGCATGGGTGGGTCCTTTGGTCTGAATTTCATGCGGGCAAACTGGCCTGTCACTTGGCCTGCCCGCGGTCGCGGCACATTAGGTGGAAGGGCCTGCGATGGCAACGCGATATTCGCGCGACACCGCGTGACAATAAGGTGTTCACAGCCCCCGTCCTTTGGGGCATATGGGGGCACGTTTTCAACTTGCCAACCAAAGGACCGATGAAATGCATGATATCCGCATGATCCGTGACAACCCTGCTGCGTTTGACGCAGCGCTGTCTCGCCGTGGGATGGACGCAATCTCATCCGATATCCTTGCGCTGGATGCCGCCCGTCGGGCCAGCATTCAGGCCGCAGAGGAAGCGCAGGCACAGGCCAACAAAGCCGCCAAAGAAGTGGGTGCAGCCAAGGCGCGTGGCGACGAGGACGAATTTGCACGTCTGCGCGCACTTGTGGGCGACAAGAAAGCCGAGATTGCTGAGCTGAACGACACCGCCAAAGCGCAGGACGGACAACTGACCGAGCTGCTGCTGACGCTGCCAAACCTGCCCTATGACGATGTGCCTGATGGTGCGGACGAAGACGACAACGTAGAGATCAAACGTGCGGGCAACCCGCGCAACTTTGACTTTGATCCCGTTGAACACTTTGAAATCGCGGGCGTTTCGGACGGTATGGATTTTGAGACGGCGGCCAAGCTGTCCGGCAGCCGCTTTGTCATGCTTAAAGGGGCCGTGGCCCGCGTACACCGTGCGCTGGCGCAGTTCATGCTGGATACCCATGTCGACAAAAACGACCTGCTGGAAACCAACACGCCCGTCATGGTACTTGAGGACATGATGGTCGGCACAGGCCAGCTGCCCAAGTTTGGCGAGGACAGCTATCAGACGACAAACGGCTGGTGGCTGATCCCGACGGCAGAGGTGCCGCTGACCAACACCGTCAATGGCGTAACACTGGAAGAAGCTGATCTGCCCCGCCGTCATGTGGCCCACACGCTGTGCTTCCGGTCCGAGGCTGGCAGCGCGGGGCGTGATACCTCCGGCATGTTGCGCCAGCACCAGTTCGAAAAGGTCGAAATGGTGACGATTTGTCACCCCGATCATTCTGACGCCGAACACTTGCGCATGACTGCCTGCGCCGAAGGTATCCTCGAGGCGCTGGACCTGCCCTATCGCACGGTCGTTCTGTGCACCGGTGACATGGGTGCAGGTGCGCGCCGGACGCACGATATCGAAGTCTGGTTGCCCGGGCAGAACACGTACCGCGAAATCTCCAGCGTTTCGACCTGTGGCGCCTATCAGGCCCGCCGAATGAACGCGCGGTTCAAGCCAGCCGGCGGTGGCAAGCCTGAGTTTGTCCATACGCTGAACGGCTCCGGTCTGGCTGTTGGCCGGACATTGATTGCCGTGCTGGAAAACGGGCAGCAGGCCGATGGCTCTGTCAGCCTGCCAAAGGCGCTGCACCCCTATCTGCGTGGCAAGACGGCAATCAGTGCCGATGGGCAACTTATATAAGTGAACCAATTGGTCATGCCCCGCGTTTAAGGGCATGACCAAAGCAATATTGACCACCCTCTTCACCCTGACATTTGTCGTGTCGCCTGCATTCACCTCCTTTTCGGGGTTTGAGGCAAACCAGTTGCCTATTCCGCAGGTCGACCCGCCGATCCAGCCCGCGGGCTATGCGTTCAGCATCTGGGGGCTGATCTATGCTTGGCTAGTCGTATCGGCCGCTTACGGTCTTTGGCAGCGCCGTGAAGATGCCGCGTGGGACCGCGCCCGCCTGTCCCTGATTGCAAGCCTCGCGATTGGCACGCCATGGCTTTATGTGGCAACACAAAGCGCGATTTTGGCCACCATTATGATCATCGCGATGGCAGTCACCGCAATTGCAGCAATGATCATGGCACCTCAAAAGGATCGCTGGTTGTTTCAGGCACCGGTCGCAATTTATGCAGGCTGGTTGACCGCCGCGTCATGCGTCAGCATCGGCAGCACAATGGCAGGCTATGGGATCGCGTTTGAAAGTCTGGGCTGGGCCTACGCTGGCATTAGCATCGCGCTTGTCGTTTCGCTGGGGGTCTACGCCATGCGCCGCTCGGCCCCCGAATACCTGCTGACGGTGGTCTGGGCGCTGGTCGGGATCATCGTTGCAAACGGTATGGTCGTCTGGACGGTCAGCGCATTGGCTGCGGTCGGGATCGTGATGCTCCTCGCCGCGACAATCCTGATGGGACGCGCGCCGAAACTTGCCGTGTCCTAAGCGCGTCGCACGTTGCGCAGCAACAGCGCGTAGACACCAATCGTCAGGATACTGACCGCAATCAACGCTTCCATCGGCGCCAACGTGCCCGTATAAATCGCGACCAGCGTGGCGATCACCGGCAGCACGCCGCCAGCCACCGCAGTTGCCATCGCCGTCGACAAATTTGTCATGCCAACCCATCGGGTCAGCAAGGCCGTGTCACACCACCACACAAGCAATAAAGCAGGCACGATCAACGCGGACAGCGGCAAAGGTTCACCGCCGCCGAACAGACCGCCGATAATGACAGCAGCGCCTTGAAAAATCAGCAGGTGAAGCGGCACAACCAGCGCCAGAAACGCATACTTCTGCCACATCAGTTTGTGGGCTTCTTCTTGAGGTGCTTGGACAGGCGCGAGGGTTGTGAGGACTTCTTGTCCTTGTAAGGGTTCTTGTCCCCCTGATCGCGCAGATACAGCCGCACAGGCGTGCCGGGCATGTCAAAGTCGGCCCGCAAGCCATTGATAAGATAACGCTTATAGCTTTCGGGCACAGCATCAGGATGCGATGTCATAACCACAAATGCAGGGGGCCGTGTTTTGACCTGCGTGGCATAGCGCATCTTGATCCGCTTACCGCCCGGTGCGGGTGGCGGGTGCTGTTCCAGCATGCCCGTCAGCCAGCGGTTCAACTGTGCGGTGGTTGCACGACGGTTCCAGACTTCGTGGGCGCGCATGATCGCTTGCTGCAAACGGTCCAGCCCCTTGCCCGTCTTGGCCGACACCGTCACCAGCGGCGCACCACGCAGCTGCGGCAGAAGCCGCTCAAAGCTTTCGCGAAGCTCTTTCAGCTTGCCCTGCTTTTCGTCCTCGGTGTCCCATTTATTCACAGCGACAACGACAGCACGGCCCTCACGCTCTGCCAGATCGGCGATGCGCAGGTCTTGCTGTTCAAACGGGATGCTAACGTCGAGCAGCACCACGACAACTTCCGCAAATTTCACAGCTCGCAGACCATCGGACACAGAAAGCTTTTCCAACTTTTCCTGCACCTTTGCCTTTTTGCGCATGCCAGCGGTGTCGAAGATGCGCATTGGCACGCCGTCCCAGTCTTGCTGGACCGAGATCGCGTCGCGGGTAATCCCCGCCTCGGGGCCGGTCAGCAGGCGCTCTTCACCGATGATCTTGTTGATCAAGGTGGACTTGCCCGCATTCGGGCGACCCACGACAGCGATCTGCAACGGCCGCTCTTTGGTCGGAACGCGAGCTTCGTCTTCGTCATCCTCTCCGACATCCACATCCACATCGGGCGCATCAGCGGCAGCACGTTCTTCCATGTCCTCGGCAATCGGGCGCAGCATATCGAGTAATTCGCCCATGCCCTCACCATGTTCGGCGGACATGCGGATCGGCTCGCCCAGCCCCAGAGCGTAGGCCTCAAGGATTGATGCATCGGCCGCTTTGCCTTCGCCCTTGTTGGCAGCAAGGATCACGTTGGCGTTTTTCTTGCGCAAAATGTCAGCGAACACCTCGTCGGCTGGCAGAACCCCTGCCCGCGCGTCGATCATGAAAAGGCAGACATCGGCCATTTCCACTGCACGTTCGGTCAGGCGGCGCATGCGTCCCTGCAGGCTATCGTCAGTTGCCTCTTCCAGACCGGCGCTGTCGATCACCGTAAACTTCAGGTCCGCAATCCGGCCCTGCCCTTCGCGCAAATCACGCGTCACGCCTGGCTGGTCATCGACCAAGGCGAGTTTTTTGCCAACCAAACGGTTGAAAAGCGTGGATTTCCCGACATTCGGGCGGCCCACAATGGCAAGGGTGAACGACATGATAACGGCTCCGGCGTGTTAGATCGCTGCCGATATACCAAGTTGCGCTTAACGGAAAGCGTGTAAATTGCCCAACTTGCTGACAACGTAAAGCGTCTGCCCAGCGACGACGGGGGCGGATGATGCGCCACCTTCCAGTGTTGTCAGCCCAGCAACAGCGCCTGATACCGGATCAAACTGCCGGATCACACCGTCAGATGATGCCACGATCACGCGTCCGCCAGCAACGATAGGGCCGTAATGCGCGTGCTTGCCAACGATGCTGCCAAAGCGGCCCTCAACCGTGTCAGGCAGGGCCACGCGCCAGATAACCGACCCGTCAGCCGCATCAAGGCGCACAAGTTCGTTCAGATCATTCAGCAAAAACACCGATCCGCCAACAGGCCAGACTGTTCCGGTGGTGCCTTCCTGCGCGGTCCAGATACGGTCGCCGTTACTGACGTCCATCGCCGAAATACGGCCCGAGAAGTTGCCGACGTATACCGTTGTTCCGTCAATGACCGGATCACCTGCCACATCCGAGATATTTGCCGCAGCCGATCCGTCACGTTCGCCCGCGACAAATGTGTTCCACCGACGCAAACCACCTTGCGGGAAAGCTGCGATCACCTCGCCTGATTGGAAGGGGAAAATGGCGATGTTGCTGTTAACGGCAACGCCAGACCCGCCGCCGAAGCCCGCAACAGCAGGTGTGCCAGTGACTTGCCAGCGGATACGCCCGTTTGTCTTGTCCAGCGCCCAACCGGTGCTGTCGCGGCCCGCGATATAAACCAGATCGCCAAACACGGTTGGCGCACCACTTGGCGCATCAAGGTCTTGGGTCCAAAGCTCTGCACCCGTGGCGGCATTGATGGCAGTCACCTCGCCAAAGCCGGTTGTTACATAAAGCTGCCCGCCGCCGACCGCTAGACCACCGCCAGAGGCGTCACTTGCATTATCTGTGGCAGGCGTCACATCGCGGGTCCAGGCGGTTTGTCCGCTGGATGTCGTGGCTGTCACCAGCGACCGCGCATCAAGCGTGTAGATCACGCCATTGGCCACAACCGGATCGGCCGTGATCCGCGCGCGCAAACTGTCGCCTTCGCCGATGCCGTTTACAAAGACCTGCGTTAGCGTGGCGTTCAGAGCGGGATGGGTAATCTGGTGATCGGGCCCGCCGTTGCCGTGGGTCCAGTCGGCATTCACACGCTGTGCGGGCAATCCGATCGGGCGGGCCTCGTTGACGGTTGCGGCTTGATCGGGCCGGATATCAAGCCGTTCACCCGGCAGGATGATATCGGCTTCTCCGCAAGCTGAGATGATGGCCATGGCCAGTGCCGCGCCAAGGATCTTATTTGCCATCACTGTCACGCGCCCCTTATTGGCCTATTGGTCTGCGCTGTCGTCTGCGCCTGCGACTGCCGGCTGCTCAAGCTCGGCCCCCAGCGCCACAATCAGGCTTTGCGCGCGTTCACGCAAGCCCCGCGTCACAGCCGCATCTTCCAAGATGGCACGCAATGTCGTGATTGCGGCATCGGTCTCACCTGCCGCTACATCCATCTGGGCCAGCTGTTCCAGCGCCAGAAGGCGGAACGGGGCACCGGGTTGCGACAGTGCTTCAAACGTCTGGCGGCGCGCAGTCTGATCGGTATCAGGCAGATTGATCAGAGCAGCCTTAAAGCCAGCGACATCCCGGTAAATCTGCGGCACATCGGGATTAACGGCCAGACCGTCAAGCGTGGCTTTGGCCGCAGCCAGATCACCGGCCTCTTGCTGGGTCGCCGCAGTAAGTAGGTCGGTCACGGCAACCGCTTCACCTTGCGCATCAACTTCGGCCAATGCCGCGGCCCGCGCCTCTGGGTCATCTTGCCCAAGTGCATCAAGCATCGCATCACCTGCGGCCTGTGCGGTGGCAGCTTCCTGCGCATCGGAGTATTCGTTGTAAGCCGTGCCGCCCACGATCAAAAGAACGGCCAGAACTGCAATCCAGCCGTACCGGCGCACATATCCGTAAAGCCTGTCACGGCGGACTTCTTCACTGACTTCATTGATGAAACTATCGGTTTCGCTCACCCGGACCCCCTCGTGCGGCGCGATGCGCCAAATCCTGTTTTGTTGGTCATACAGCGAAACTTCGGCAAATGCCAAGACCCGCCACGGCACCCCGCAGCCACAGTTGGCGGAAACCTTCGCGGCAGCGCAGAAAACGGACCTTGCGGAAGCTGCGTCAACTTCGTAAACTAAACTGGTCGGTTCAGCTTGCCGCTGATCCGGAACGGCGTGTGAAACGTAACATTTTTATAAGACCCAAGATGCGATACCGCATCCTTGTACGACCAAAGGCCATTGCGATGAAGCTTGTTCCAATCCTGACTGCCATCCTCGTGAGCGTGGCGCTTTATCTTGGTGTCTTTGAACGCGACCGCCTTTTGGAATTTGCGCAAACGTCATCGCCAGTCACAGCCCCTGCTGATACGGAGGCGGGCGACGCGCCTGACACAGACACCGCTGCTGCGTCTGGCACAGCCGAGGACGCACCATCGGTTGAGGCAGATGGGGGCGTCATCCGCGTCGTGGCGACCCATTCAACCGCACAAACCATCGACAGCGCCGTGATCCTGCGTGGCCGGACAGAAGCCGCCCGTCAGGTCACTGTGGCCGCCGAAACATCAGGTCTGGTCGTGTCCGAACCCCTGCGCAAAGGCGCTTATGTCGAAGCCGATCAGGAATTGTGCAGCCTTGACCCCGGAACGCGCGAGGCCAGCCTTGCCGAAGCACGCGCCCGCCTAGCCGAAGCCGAAGGCCGCGTGCCCGAAGCACAGGCCGCAATCGCCGAAGCAAATGCCCGCATCCGCGAGGCCGAGGTCAACGTGAACGCCGCCCGCCAGCTTAGCGAGGGCGGATTTGCCTCTGAAACACGTCTTGTCAGTGCCGAAGCGGTGGCCGAAGCCGCTGCTGCCGGTTTGCAACGTGCGCAATCCGGTGTTGCCTCCGCTCAAGCCGGGATCGAAGCCGCTGCTGCCGGTGTTGCCGCCGCGGAGCGTGAGATTGAACGGCTGATCGTGCGTGCGCCGTTTGCTGGCTTGCTGGAAACGGATACCGCCGAGTTGGGCACGCTGATGCAGCCCGGCGCCGCTTGCGCCACGATTATTCAGCTTGATCCTATCAAACTGGTTGGATTTGTCCCCGAGGCGGACGTGCAAAAGGTCACTGTTGGCTCTCCAGCAGCAGCGCGTCTGACCGGCGGACAAGAGCTGAGCGGGCGCGTTACATTCCTGTCGCGCTCGGCAGATGAAACAACGCGCACCTTCCGCGTCGAAGTGCAGGTGCCAAATGATGATCTGACCGTGCGCGATGGCCAGACCGTTGAGATGATCGTGGCATCCGATGGTCGCCGGGCACACCTGCTGCCGCAATCGGCGCTGACCCTGAACGACGAAGGCGCATTGGGGGTCCGCACGATTGGCCCTGATAACGCCTCGGTCTTTATGCCTGTTACACTGCTGCGCGATACGGTGGACGGTGTCTGGCTGACAGACCTGCCCGACACGGTCGATGTGATCCTGATCGGTCAGGAATACGTGGTAGACGGTGTTGTCGTCGTGCCCACTTTCGAGGAGGCAAAAGGATGACCGGTATGGTTGACTGGGCCGCATCGCGTGCCCGCATGGTCCTTGCGTTTATCGCCCTCTCGCTTCTGGCGGGGGGCATGGCCTATGTGGGGCTTCCCAAAGAGGGTGAGCCGGACATCGAAATTCCGGCGATCTTTGTGTCTGTCCCCTTCCCCGGCATTTCGGCGGCTGACAGCGAAACGCTGCTAGTCAAGCCGATGGAAACCGAACTGTCCGATCTTGATGGCCTAAAAACATTGTCCGCAACTGCCGCCGAAGGCTACGCGGGCATGATCATGGAATTTGAGTTTGGTTGGGACAAGACAAAGGTACTGGCCGATATCCGCGACGCGATGAACTCTGCCGAGGCGCAGTTTCCACAAGGCGCGGACCAGTATTCGATCAACGAGATCAACTTTTCAGAGTTTCCGATCCTGATTGTAAACCTCACCGGTGCCGTGCCTGAACGCACCCTGCGAGGTGTGGCCGAACGCCTGCAAGAGCGGATCGAGGGCATGGATGCTGTGCTTGAGGCTGGTCTGGCCGGACAGCGCGACGAGATGCTTGAGGTGCTGATCGACCCGCTCAAGTTGGAAGCCTACAACGTAACCGCCGGTGAATTGATTGGTGTGGTCACAAACAACAACATGCTGATCGCTGCCGGTGAAGTTGAAACCGCGCAAGGCACCTTTGCCGTCAAAATCCCGTCTTCGTTTGACGAGCCGCGTGACGTCTATTCCCTGCCCGTGAAAACCAACGGCGACCGCGTGATTACATTGGGTGATCTGGCCGATATCCGGCTGACGTTTGAAGACCGGATCGGCACAGCGCGCTTTAACGGCGTGAACACGGTGGCGTTGCAGGTGGTCAAACGGAAAGGCTTCAACCTGATTGATACCTCCGCGATGGTCAAAGAGATCGTGGCCGAAGAGCAGGCATCTTGGGGACCCGAGCTTAGCGCCTCTGTCGAGGTGGGCACATCAAACGATCAGTCGCGTGGCGTGGCCTCAATGGTCAGCCAGTTGGAAGGGTCGGTTCTGACAGCGGTGGCGCTGGTCATGATCGTCGTATTGGCGGCCCTTGGCACGCGCCCCGCACTGCTGGTGGGTTTTGCGATCCCCACGTCCTTCCTGCTGTGTTTCGCCCTGCTTGCCATCATGGGCATCACCATTTCCAACATCGTGATGTTCGGACTGATCCTTGCCGTGGGGATGCTGGTGGACGGCGCGATTGTGGTGGTCGAATACGCTGACCGCCGGATCGAAGAAGGGTCCGGCCCGATGTCCGCCTATACCGAAGCCGCCAAACGCATGTTCTGGCCGATCATTTCGTCCACCGCGACCACGCTGTGTGCGTTCTTGCCGATGCTGTTCTGGCCCGGTGTGCCGGGGCAATTCATGGGAATGTTGCCCGTCACGCTGATTTTCGTGCTGAGTGCATCGCTTGTCGTGGCGCTGATCTACCTGCCTGTGATGGGCGGCGTGACCGGCCGGCTCAGCAGCGGATTTGGCCATGCCTCTGACTGGCTGCGCGCGCGCCTGCCGTGGGTGATCCGCGCCGCATTGGTGCCTCTGGCGCTGATGACGGTCTTTGCAGGAGCCATGCTGACGCTGAACCCCGGATATCTGACAGGCGAAGCGGTGCAAACCACAGGTCTTTCAGACAGCCTTCCCGGGATCATCCTGTTTCTAATCGGTGCTTTCGCCGCCTCGATCACTATCGGCGCGGCCAAAGTCACGATCCGCCGCAAGCGTATTCGTGCCGGTTACAGGCGTAGCCTTTTTGGCCGCTTTATGCACCTGATCGCAGGCAATCCGATCATGCCGATTGTCACGATTGGTGCGGTGATTTTCACCGTTGTTTCGATCTTCACCTACTTTGGCGCAAATAATAATGGCGTTGAGTTTTTCGTGGAATCCGAGCCGGAGCAAGGCACCGTCTATGTCCGCGCCCGCGGGAACCTGTCGCTGGTTGAAAAAGATGCGCTGGTCCGTCAGGCCGAAAACATTGTGCTGGCGAACCCCGGTGTGCTGACCGCGTTTTCCTTTGCGGGTGAAGGCGGCTTGAACCAGAACACAGGTGGCGGCTCTGCCCCGCGTGACACCATCGGTCAGGTCCAGTTCGAGACGATAACTTGGGATGATCGCCCCACTGTGCGCGAACCATGGTTCACTATTCCTGTTGTCGGTTGGATCGTCAGCCGCAGCGTGAAAGATGACAGCTTTGACGGTGATCTGATCCTGCAACAAATTCAGGATGAACTGGATCTTGTGCCGGGCATTCAGACCGAAATTCTGGCCCTGTCGCGTGGTCCTGCGTCGGCCAAGCCGGTCCACCTGCGCATCCAAAGCGAAAACTGGGATGATCTGCGCGCCGCCACCGCAACCGCGCGGGATTATTTCGACACCATGCCGGGGCTGGAACTGATTGAAGACACCCGCCCCCTGCCCGGCATCGACTGGCAGATCAATGTGGATGTGGAAAAAGCGGGCCGCTTTGGGGCCGATGTGGCCTCGGTTGGCGCGATGGTCCAGATGGTCACGCGCGGTATCTTGCTGGACACGATGCGCGTTGACAGCTCTGACGAAGAGATCGAAATTCGCGTGCGCCTGCCGGAAGAGGATCGCGTGCTGTCCACTCTCGACAGTCTGCGTGTGCGCACCAATGCGGGCCTCGTGCCGTTGTCGAACTTCATCACACGCACGCCTGTGGCCAAGCTGGCCCAGATCGACCGGGTTGAGCAGAAGCGTTATTTTGACGTGAAATCTGGCGTGGAAAGCGGTTTGGTCACTTTGCGTGCCGCAAGCTCTGACGGCGACGAGGGCGACACTCCGATCATCGCTACGGCGCGCATCGCGGACGAAGATGCCGTAGGGATCGCAAAGTACGAGATCGAATCCTATGCCGATGGATTTGGCGAAAGCGACCTGATCGCCGCCATCGACGCGGACGGCCTGACGGAAACCATTGTCAATCCAAACGAACGCATCGAACGCCTGACAGAATGGCTTGATACCAACCCCTTCCCTGCATCCGTGCAATGGGAATGGACCGGCGACCAAGAAGATCAAGCCGAAAGCGGCGCGTTCCTGCAAACCGCTTTTGCCGGTGCGCTAGGCTTGATGTTCATCATCCTGCTGGCGCAGTTTAATTCGATCTACAACGCCGTGCTGGTGCTGCTGGCAGTGGTCATGTCCACCGCAGGCACGCTTGTGGGCATGCTGGTCATGGATCAGGCATTTTCGATCATCATGACAGGTACAGGGATCGTGGCGCTGGCCGGAATTGTGGTAAACAACAACATCATTCTGATCGACACCTATCAGGAATACAGCCAGTACATGCCGCGCACCGAGGCCATCACGCGCACCGCCGAGGATCGTATCCGCCCTGTGTTGCTGACCACAATCACAACGATGGCGGGCCTCGCGCCGATGATGTTTGGTCTAAGTCTCGATTTCTTTGGCGGCGGCTACAGCTTTAACAGCCCGACCGCGCTGTGGTGGAAACAACTGGCGACGGCAGTGGTCTTTGGTCTTGGCATCGCGACGGTTCTGACACTGGTCTTTACGCCCGCGATGCTGGCACTGCGGGTCTGGATCACCACCTACGCGTTGTGGTTTGCACAGCTTCTGGCAAAGCTGTCGTTAGGCCGGTCCAGCCGTGCTGCACAGGATTGGGCCCTTTCGCGTCAGGCACGTCGCATCAAGTCGCCGGAGTTTATCTGGACAGAGGACGACCACCCAGCCCCTGTGCCGATGTCGCCAACAATCCGCGCTGCAGAATGACGACCCTCCCGCTTTGGATCGCTGCGGGAGTAGCTGCGTTTATCTGTGCTGTGCATGCTATCGCGGGCGGCAAGGATACGGCGCGCCCGATCAAGGCGTCGCGTGACCTTGATACAACGGCCAAGCATACAGGCCTGCTCGTCTGGCATCTGTTTACCGTGGCACTGGCCCAGCTTGGCGCATTGTTCGCAGCGGCGGCGTATTGGGACAGCCAACCGCTTGCGATCGCGGCCACACTGTTCAGCCTGACCTACGCGATAACGGCGCTGATTTACCCGCTCGTGGCTAAAGTGTCGTTCAAAGTGCTGCCGCAAGCGACGATGTTTGCGGGACTGACGCTGCTGGGGACCATCGCGGCCACGTCCTAGTCGCTCAGTCCTGCCCACCATGCGGCGTAACTGCTGTTCTTGGGGTGTTTGCCGCCCTCATCCGCAGCGCCATCGTCCCACCAGACTGGTCCGCGCTCTCCCAGCCTGCGCTTGGCAGCGTCCACCCGCGTGCGCGCCTCTGCCACAGCATCGGGATCATCGCGTTTAAGGTGCACATCACGGCGCGCCTGCATCAGCGCCTTGACCGCCGCACGACGTTCGCTGTCATCAAGCCGGGGATCGGTGCAGCGCCAAAGCCGGTCTTTGGCCACGAAATACCGCCCGTCGGGCGTGCGCGGATAATCCGCACGCGCCATCAGACAAGCTCTTCCTCTTCGGACTGGCGGTTCCACAGATGCGCATAGCGGCCATCACTGGCCAGCAGCGCGTCATGCGTGCCGGTCTCGACGATATGACCATCCTCCAGCACAACGATCTGGTCTGCATCGGCAATCGTGGACAGGCGGTGCGCGATGGTGATCACGGTGCGCCCCTCGCCCATCGCCTTGAGTTCGGCCTGAATTTCCATCTCGGTTTCGGTGTCCAGCGCACTTGTCGCCTCGTCCAGCAAGAGGATCGGCGGGTTTTTCAAAAGCGTCCGCGCAATGCCCACGCGCTGCTTTTCACCGCCCGACAATTTCAGACCGCGCTCGCCCACTGTCGTGTCAAACCCGTCCGGCAAGGACATGATGAAATCATAGATTTTCGCGGCTTTCGCGGCGGCCATAATCTCGTCCTCGGACGCAGAAGGGCGGCCATAGGCGATGTTGTAATGCACCGTATCGTTGAAAAGCACAGTATCCTGCGGCACGACGCCGATCTGCGCATGGAGGCTGTCTTGCGTCACGTCCCGCACGTCCTGACCATCAATCAATAGCGCACCGTTCGTCACATCGTAGAACCGGAAAAGTAATCGCCCGATGGTCGATTTGCCGGACCCTGATGACCCGACGATTGCAACGGTCTGGCCGGGCTTCACGTCAAGGCTCACGCCTTTGAGGATCATACGCTCGGTGTCGTAGCCAAAATGCACGTCGCGCAATTCGACATGCCCGCCTGTGACATCCAGTGGTTTTGCGTCATCGCTGTCCTGCACCTCGGCGGGCTGTTCCAACAGGTCAAACATGTCGCCCATGTCGATCAATGCCTGCCGGATTTCACGATAGACCGTGCCAAGAAAATTCAGCGGCATCGTAATCTGGATCATATAGGCGTTCACCAGCACGAAATCACCAACAGTCAGGTCGCCGTTCTGAACACCAACCGCCGCCATCACCATCACGGCAACCAGACCGCCAGTGATCAAAAGCGCCTGACCAAAGTTCAGAAAGGCCAGCGTGTAGTTCGTTTTGATGGCAGCCTTCTGATACTGCTGCATCGCGCTGTCGTAGCGGTCGGATTCCCACTGTTCAGCGCCGAAGTATTTCACCGTTTCAAAGTTCAGAAGGCTGTCGATCGCCTTTTGGTTGGCGTCCGTGTCCTGATCATTCATTTCCTTGCGGATTTTTACGCGCCATTCAGTCACCGCAAAGGTGAACCAGACATAAAGCCCGATGGTCACGACAACCACGACCAGATACCAGACGTCAAAGCTGAAAAAGAGCACGCCTGCGATCATCAGCAATTGCAGGATCAGCGGCCCGACCGAGAACAGCAGGAAGCGGAGCAAAAATTCAACGCCCTTCACACCGCGTTCGATAATCCGGCTTAACCCTCCTGTTTTGCGCGTGATATGATAGCGCATCGACAGGCGATGAATGTGGGTAAAGGTTTGCAGGGCCAGTGCCCGCAACGCGCCCTGCCCGACCACAGTAAAGATCACGTCACGTAACTGCTGAAATCCGACCGTCATCAGACGCGCCAGACCATAGGCAAGCGTCAGGCCAACTGCGCCCAGCCCCAAGTACGTCGCCATATCGCCGTTTTCAGGCGCCATGACATCAACAGCCTGACTAAAAAATTGCGGCGTGATGACAGCTATCACCTGCGACAACAAAAGTGCGGCCATCGACAGGACCACCCGCACCTTGGTCCCTGTCGCCCCCTTGGGCCACAGGTAGGGCGCGACGCGCTTGATGACGTTCCAACCCTGAATTTTATGATTATCGAGATTGGCTTGGGTCTTGGTCAAACGACGCATCGGGTACTCCGGCTAGTGGCCTTCATACCTAGGGCCGCACCCTGCAAATGACCAGAGCCAGCGGGCCGCTATTGTGCCACGTCGGGAATCCGAAAAATCTGGCCGGGGTAAATCAGGTCGGGGTCGCGGATCCGGTCACGATTGGCCTCGAACACGGCCACATACATGATCCCCTCGCCAAACTGTTCACGTGCAATCGCCCAAAGCGTGGCCCCGGGCTGCACGGTGCGCACGGCCACGTCAAAGCTCGCGTCGGCGGTTTCGTCGGCAAAGACAGCCGCAACGTCAGCCGCTTCCTCGCGCTGGAACGGCGTTTCGATCCGCGATGTGACCTCGCCTTCGGCGCTAACCTGATCAATGCGCAGCGTGTAGACGCCGGTGTCGATCTCGGGCAGATCAATTTGCCACCCGCCCTGGTCGTCAATGCGAGACGTGGTGATCGGCTGGTTATCAAGATAGACCTGCACGAACCCCTCACCCGCACCACGGCCCGACAACAGCACGTCGCCGGTGTTGTCATAGCTGATCGTATCCAGTGCCACCTGCGACATCACCTCTGGCTGGATATCGGATGATGGCTGTAGAACGCGCACGCCTTCCGCATCGGAGACAAGAACGGCAGGGCTTGCGGGGGCTTCGTCTGTGGTGGGTGCCACCGGTTCGGAAACACTGGCGACGGTTTGTGTGTCGGGTAGGTCCGGCGTCGCGATTTCAACCGCAGTTGTATCGGCTGTCGGTGCGTCGGTGGCGGGCTCAATCAATGCGGCCACGTCTGTATCAGGATCACTCTCGGCCTCTACCGCAGCCGCGATATCACTCGTGTCCACCGTTTCCGCAGGTGACGCATCTGTGCTGACAACTTCATCAACTGCCGCCAATGCGACCGCATCCTCATCAGATGGAGCCTCGGCCATCTCCACTGGCGTATCCGCTGTCGTCGGTTCGTCCACCGCATCATCTGCTACATCCGCGACGTTCACAACATCAGTGGCCTCGGTTTCGTCGGGTGCCTCTGCTGTTGGCTGAACTTCGTCTGGCACGTCAGCAACCGTATCGTTTGACGCCAGCGCAAGTGTGGGCTGCACCAGATAGGTTTCCGCCGAAGCAACCGCAGCCCCGTCAGGATCGGCGATCAACTGCATGCGGCGGGGCTGATCGGACGGCGCGATAAAAACCGTCACGCCAAAGCCGCCATTGGCATCGGCTGTCACACGTTCCAGTGGGTCGCCAGCCAATTTGATCTCGACCACAGCGTTTGGCGTTGCGCGTCCTGCGATTGTGGCGAAGCCGTCGGGGAACATCAAAAACGTCTCGCGCGTTGGCGGCAATATGACTGGGGTCGTGTCCTCATCAGTTTCAGTATCGGCAGCGGCAGGCGCCGTAGTTTCGCCAGTCTGGGTGACCTTCGCATCAGACGTGTCATCGACGGGCGCGACATTTGCATCTGTGCTTTCGGCCACAGCCGTATCAGACGCAGGAGCCACATCCGCCTGATCATCAGTCGCGGCTGGACCATCCGTCACCGTAGGAGCCGTCGCTTGCGCAGGATCGTCCGGCTGTGTCACCGGCCCCAAAAGGACCACCGTGCCGACGCCAATTGCGCCGGCAGCGGCAACGCCCAGCCAGAGCGACAGTGCATTTGAACCTGTGCCTGATGCCACCGGACCACCCCCTTCGTTCCATAGGTTGGCAGACCATAGCAACGCGGGTATGCACGGTCAAAGCCCCATCGCATAGGACCCGATACCATGACAAAACCGCAACCCTCTGTCTGCGTTTACTGCGGATCGCGCGATGGCGCGCACGCCGATTTCGCCCAAGCTGCAGAAGACACGGGGCGTATGCTGGCCGCAAACAACTGGCGGTTGGTTTATGGCGCAGGCGATGTGGGTCTGATGGGCCGCGTTGCACGCAGCACGCAAGCCGCTGGTGGGCAGACATTCGGCGTGATCCCGACGCACCTGATGGATTGGGAGGTTGGCAAGCGCGATCTGGACAGTTTCATCATCACCGAAACCATGCACGAGCGTAAAAAGGTCATGCTGATGAACGCCGAGGCCGTCGTGCTGCTGCCCGGTGGTGCCGGTTCACTGGACGAGTTTTTCGAGGCCCTGACATGGCGCCAGCTTGGACTGCACAGCAAACCGATCTTTGTCGTGAACACGCGGGATTACTGGACACCTCTGTCGGCACTGGTCCGCCACACGATTGATCAGGGGTTTGCCGATGATAATCTGCTGGACTACGCAACCGTAGTGCCGGACGTGCCCACGCTTGAGGCGCGTTTGCGGGCTGCCCTGTCCTGACGCAGGCTGGCCACGGAATAAAGCGCCAGCGCCGCCCAGATGATCGCAAATGCGATGCCGTGCCACCGCGTGAACGGTTCGGCAAAGATGACAACCGCGCAAAAGAACTGGAGGCTGGGGTTCAGGTATTGCACCAGCCCCAGTGTCGATAGCCGCGCCCGGCGGGCGGCGTAGGATAACAGGATCAGCGGCGTTGCGGTCAGCGGACCGGAAAGCGCTAATAGCACATGGGTCTTAATATCGTTGCCGCCCCCCGCTCCGGTTCCGGCGACAACAATCCACCCAATGGCGATGGGACTGAGGATCAACACCTCCGCTGTCACCGACACAACCGGACCAAGGTCAAGCTGCTTTTTGATGACACCGTAAAAACCAAAGGTTACTGCAAGCACTAACGCGATCCACGGGGCCACGCCCAATCCGGCGGTCAGCACCACAACCGCGCCGGTGACAAGTGCCACTGCCAGCCATTGCAGACGGTCAAGCCGTTCACCAAACACCACGCGGCCAAGCACGACCGCCACAATCGGGAAGATGTAATAGCCCAGCGACGCTTCAACACCTTGTGCCGTGGAGATGGCGTAGATGTAGCCGAACCAGTTGACGGAAATCAGAACCGCTGCGGCTGTGACAATCATAAAGCGCTTGGGGCTTTTCAGTGCGGTCGCTATCTCTCGTAACCGCCCTTGAAGCAGCAGAATTCCAGCGAAAAAGGCCAGCGACCAAAGCGCGCGATAGCACAGCACCTCAAACGGTGGGACGTGTTTGAGCATGGCGTAATAGATGGGTGACAAGCCCCACGTCACGCAGGCGATCACCATCGCCAGAATGCCTTTTGTCCCTTCCGTCATGCGCCGACCTGCGCAGCTTCAAGGGCCAAGCGCAAGCGCCATTGGGGATTAGGGCGTATCAAGATGTGCGGGGGATAGCTGGGAATGGCACGACCCGAAAAAATGGGCCGTGCCAGTGGCGTTAGGACGCCAGTTCTTTTTTTACGATGTCTTCGATCTCGTCGATCGGGTGGTTCGACAGAGTTTTGTCGATCTCGCCAATGATCTTGTCGGTGACCGTGACGTGCAGGTTTTGGCGCAGTTCCCCCAAAATCATCGGGGATGCTACCAGAACCAGCTTGCTGAAGTCGCCGCGATGGGCGCGCTCATATAGCATATCGCTCAGATCAGCGGCAAAGCGTTCCTTGGCAAGCTCGTGCCAGTCCGTGTCGTCAAGCGCGGACCGCTGGCCCATGCCGTTATCGCTCATCCGGCCGGGGCGGTTTGCGGACTGGTCGATATCCGACGGGTTGTCCTGCGTTTCTTTCTTGACCACCGTCAGATGCGGATCTTCCCCATCTGTCTGGTTTTCAAGAAACAATGCCTTTTCGCTGTCCGTCACAAGCACCCATGTGCCTTGCGTCAGCCTAGTCATTGTCAACGTCCTCGCTTGGTTCAATCCGGTCGGGACCGCGGCGGGTGTAGGATGCACCGGTTGATCCGCTGTGCTCTCGCTTGTCCTCGTTGCCATGTGCGCCGGGAACGCCGTCTTTCTTGCCATTGTCGGCAGGAATATCGCCACGCGTCAGGGGTGATTTTTGGCCGTTTGTCATAACTGTCTCCTTGATGTTGCGGATCTCACTAGGAAAACGATTTCCCGCGCCGATGGTTCCAACGAAAAAGGCCCGCCGCTGAAGCGACGGGCCTTAATATTCAGCTCTGATCGATTGGGATTACATGCGCGATGCAACATTTTCCCAGTTGACCAGATTATCAAGGAAGTTGGTCAGATACGCCGGACGCTTGTTGCGGAAGTCGATGTAGTAAGAGTGCTCCCACACATCACAGCCCAGCAGTGTCGTCTGACCAAAGCAGACAGGGTTCACGCCGTTTTCGGTCTTGGTAACTTTCAGGCTGCCATCGGTGTCTTTGACCAGCCACGCCCATCCAGAACCGAACTGACCACCGCCAGCAGCGCTGAAATCGTCCTTAAATTTGTCCACCGAACCAAAGCTGTCGGTGATCGCTTTTTCAAGCTCGGACGGCATGTCGGATTTACCGGGCGACATCATTTCCCAGAACTGGTTGTGGTTCCACAACTGGCTGATGTTGTTGAAAATGCCGGACTGCGCGACGGCATTTGCGTCATACGTGCCCTTGATGATCTCTTCGAGGGACTTGCCCTCCCACTCGGTGCCTTCAATCAGCTTGTTGCCGTTTGTGACGTAGGCGTTGTGGTGAATATCGTGGTGATACTCCAATGTCTCTTTCGACATGCCGTTATCGGCAAGGGCATCGTGTGCATATGGAAGGTCGGGAAGTTCAAAAGCCATGTTTCGCTCTCTTTCTATTGGTTCCGCGTCGCACAACATAAGAGCGCGGCAGCGCAGAAGGTCAAGTGTGGTAAGACAACGCGTGCGCCGCGCATTCGTTCAGAAGATTCCGACAGGTCCCGCCTTGGCCGATGTGGCCAAAAGCCGGAATGCGTAATCCGCAATCGACCGGAAGCAGATCACATGCGCTGTCGTGGCATCCGCCATCCAGAATGCCGCAGCCACCTGCCCCAGACGCGACCTGCGAAAGTCGCCCGGTTTGAATGTATCGGGGTGCAGATCAACGGGGGCCAGTTTGGCGATCACCTCGCGGGCGTAAGGGCCTTCAACAGACAGCAGCGCGCGGGCGTCGGATACGTTGACCGCCAGATGGTGTTTGCCCTTCATCGCCTTCTCGATCTGAGTGACAGCTTCGGCGGCCTGCGCATGCGGGACAAGGATGAGAACCTCGTCGGGCGACATCCAGCACAGGCCTTTTTCGCCATCAACATTGGCCTTTCCCATCGCCGGAAAGTCCTGACCTGTCAGTGACTTGCAGGCTTTCTTTAAGGATGCGTCCGACAGATCGCCGCGCAGGGTGATCATGCCACGCAGGCCCATTTCGCGCACGGTGACAGTGCCATTCGCGACGCGGTTGTTCAAAGCGCTTGCAGCGTTAGACATTCTGTTTGGCCCCCTCTTTATCGTAGATGACCGGATCAACGATCTTGGCTTTCACCGGCTCTTTCCCGATGCGCGTGAATTCGATCACATCGCCCATTCGGTCCGGTCCGTTGTGGACCAGCCCCATCGCAATCCCGCGGTCCAGCGTGGCAGAAAAATAGGTCGACGTGACGCGCCCTTGCGTGTTGCGCTGCCCGTTGGCATTTGTACCGTCGGCAATCGCATAGGCCCCATCCTCAAGCACGGAGCCATCCAGCGTCTCTAGCCCCACAAGTTTCCAGCGGTTCGGATCGGCCATGTGACTGCGCTGGTGGGCGCGCTTGCCCATGTAGTCGTCCTTCTTTTTCGACAGCGCCCAGTGCAGATTCAGATCTTGCGGGATGACCGTGCCATCGGTCTCGTCCCCGATCATGATAAAGCCCTTCTCGGCCCGCAAGATGTGCAGCGTTTCGGTGCCGTAAGGCATAATCCCGAACTCCTCGCCCGCCTCTATCAAAGCCTCCCAGAAGGCGGCTCCTTGGCTGGCTGGAACCGCGATTTCGTAGGACAGCTCACCCGAGAACGAGATGCGGAACATCCTTGCGTCAAACCCACCGATGGTGCCGTCGGCCCACTGCATGAAGGGCAAGGTCTCTTTCGACACATCCATGCCGCCCAGCTTTTCCAAGACCTTACGGGCGTTGGGGCCGACAACCGCGATCTGCGCAAACTGTTCGGTCACATTGGCGGTATAGACCTTCCAGTCCCACCACTCGCACTGCAACCAGTCCTCCATCCACGCGTGGATGCGGTCTGCACCGCCGGTTGTCGTGTGACACAGCCAGCGATCTTCGGAAATGCGCGCCACCACGCCGTCGTCAGACAGAAAGCCGTTCTCTGTGCACATCAGACCGTAGCGACATTTGCCGATGGGCAGCGTTGACATCATGTTGGTGTAAAGCATGTCGAGGAATTTCCCCGCATCGGGCCCCTGCACGATGATCTTGCCCAGCGTCGAGGCGTCCAGCAGCCCGACATTCTGGCGCGTATTTAGCACCTCGCGGTTGACCGCGTCATGCACGCTTTCGCCGCTCTGGACATAGGCAAACGGACGGCGCCAGTGACCGACTGGTTCGTTGTCGGCTCCATTGGCGTTCGACCACTCCGACACGGGCGTCATCTGCACCGGCTGGAACAGGTCATTCTGCGCAACACCGGCGATGGATGACATTGAGATCGGCGTATAGGGTGGCCGGAACGTGGTGGTGCCGACGTTCGGGATATCCTTGTTCAACGCTTTAGAAAGGGTCGCGAGACCGTTGATATTACTCAGCTTTCCCTGATCCGTCGCCATGCCAAGTGTCGTGTATCGCTTGGCGTGTTCGACGCTCTCGAAACCTTCCTGCGCGGCAAGCTGCACATCGCTAACCTTCACGTCGTTCTGGAAATCGAGCCATGCTTTCGACCGTAGCTTGTAGCTCGCCCCCTGTGGCATCAGCCAGACGGGAGAAATCGGTTCTTCGGCTTCATCCTCACCTGATGGCGCGGTGCCGCTGTCCGCGCCTGCTGCCGTCCGGCCAGCTGTGTAGCCGTCCGCGACAGCCTCCGCGGTAAAGAGATGGCCATTTGCGATGCCAGCAGTGGTGACGAAGCCCTGCCCGTCAGCACCCGTCGGCGGACGGTCTGTATCGGGGCGGAACATCACGTTTTCAGCGTCCCAGACCAGCTTACCACCGCAGTGTGACCACAGGTGCACCACTGGCGACCAGCCGCCTGACATGGCAACACAATCGCACGAAATCTCTTCCAGAACAGCGCCTTCGCCCGCTTGTGCGCAGATCGCAACGCCCGTGACGCGCTTGCCGCCTTTGACTTTGGCGATGGCCTTGCCCGTTTTGACGGCAATGCCCAAAGCCCGCGCCTGTTGCGGCAATTCGCCATCCGCCGTGGGCCGCGCGTCAATGATCGCGGGCACGTCTAGGCCGGCCTCTTTCAGCCGGATTGCTGTGCGATAAGCATCGTCGTTATTGGTCACGACAACGGTGCGATCGCCCAACGACACGCCAAAATTCACTACGTAATCGCGCACGGCGCTCGCAAGAAGAACACCCGGCAAGTCATTGCCTGAAAAAGACAAAGGACGTTCAATAGCGCCAGTGGCGGTCACAACATGCCCTGCACGGATGCGCCACAAACGCTGACGCGGGCCGTCCGCGCTTGGGTTATGTTCGTTCAGCTTCTCGTAACCCAGCACATAGCCATGGTCATAGACGCCAGCACCCATACAACGCAAGCGCAGGGTCACATTCGGCATCGTCTCTAACGAAGCCACGGTCTGTTCGATCCAGTCACCCGCGATCATGCCATCAACCTGCGGATCGTCGACAGCGGCGCGTCCGCCCCACGCGTGGGTTTGCTCCATCAGCATAACGCGCTTGCCCGCCTCACCAGCGGCCAAAGCCGCCGCCAGACCGGCGATGCCGCCGCCCACAACCAGCACATCCACGTGCGCGTGGAAATGTTCATACGTGTCCGCGTCGCGGTCTTTGGGTGCTTTGCCCAGACCGGCAGATTTGCGGATGATGGGTTCATACACGTGCTTCCACAACGGACGCGGGTGGATGAACATTTTGTAGTAAAAACCGGCAGGTAAGAAGCGCGACAGATGCGTGTTGATCGCGCCTACGTCGAATTCCAGCGACGGAAAGTGGTTTTGCGACGTGGCTGTCAGGCCATCGTAGACTTCGGTGGTGGTCACTCGCTGGTTGGGTTCAAAATGACCGCCTTTGCCCAAGTTCACCAGACCATTGGGTTCTTCTGCGCCAGAGGCCACAACGCCGCGCGGGCGGTGGTATTTGAACGAGCGGCCCACCAGCAGTTGATCGTTTGCCAAAAGCGCAGAGGCCAGCGTATCGCCTTCCAGCCCGCGCATTTGCTTACCATTAAAAGTGAACGATACTGCTTTGTTTTTGTTGATTAAACGACCATCGGTCTCAAGACGTGTGCTCATGTTGCGGGCTCCCATGTCCAGTCTGCGCGCTTGGCAGAAATGGCGTCTTTGATCTTTTGCGGTGGCTCTAGCGTCTGTGCCGAATAGGTGCCAAACACTTCCAAAGTGGCGGTATCGCGTGCGGCCAGAAACCATTTTCCACAGCCGTAAACGTGCCGCCAGCGTTCGAAATGCACGCCTTTGGTGTTGGCGCGACGGAACAGATACGCCTCGAAATCGTCATCGGACGATCCGGGTCCGAACCGTTTCAGATGCGCCTCTCCACCTCCGTGCAGATCGGTTTCGTCGGCTTGGACGCCGCAATAGGGACACTGCAAAGTCAGCATGGCAGAACCTTTGAAATGGGGGTGTGAAAAGCGTGCACCGGGCGTGCACCGTCCGTGCACCGCAATAAGGCGGGCGCATTGCTGCGCCCGCCTGCTGCGGTTCGGATGTGAGTGGTGGTCTTATTCGGTTGGAACGGTTGCCGGGGCTGTGCTGTCTGGCACGCCTTCGAGCACGGCTGGCGCATCTGTTGGCGTCGCGCTGTCTGTACTGCTGCCGCTGCCCGCGTAGATCGCATAAAGGACGACCGCCGCGATAAAGGCCGCGGCAAGGATAAGGCCCACGCTGCTGCCGCTGCTTTTGGATGTGGTGTAGTCAACCATGATGATGCCTCCTTTTGGGATGGCTCCATCTTGGATTGTGTGGCGTCAAAAGCGATATCGGCAAAAATCCCCTGCCGATTTCGGCGGCTATCAGGCGAAAGCGACCAATCGGGTCGGCCAAAACCAGCCGTTTCACTCTCCGACAGTGCCGCTGATAGTTTCTCCGACCGCATCAAGCAGGTTTTCCGTGCCAGAGACAGACAGCCCGGTGCTGCCGCTTTCGACGTCGTAGTTGCTTTCGGCAAGGAAAAGAAACGCGACGAAGCCGCCGACGATGGCAACAACGCCACCGATGAAGAGATATCCGTGCAGGCGGGAATAGCGCGGCGCGCGCGGGTAGCGTGTTGTGTGATCAGACATGTGGCAGCATCCTGATAGATTTGATCTATCAAGCCAACGCCGCCATCGTCTGTCCGGTTCCGCGCAATCATCAGTGTGCGACCCCTGCCGCCACGCTTTCGTCGATGAATTTGCCTTCGCGGAAGCGGAACATGCTGAATTCATCGGTCAGTGGTGATTGGCCTTTTGCCATCAGTTCGGCCATCGCCCAGCCCGACCCCGGTGTCGCCTTGAACCCGCCAGTGCCCCAGCCGCAGTTCACAAAGATGCCGTCGATGGGTGTTTTGGACAGGATCGGTGAGCGGTCGCCAGTGACGTCCACGATGCCGCCCCATTGGCGCAGCATTTTCAGACGCGCGATCATCGGGAAGGTTTCGACCAAAGCGCGGACAGTTTCCTCGATGTGGTGAAAGCTGCCGCGCTGCGTGTAGTTGTTGAACCCGTCAGTGCCGCCGCCGATCACCATCTCGCCTTTGTCGGACTGCGAAAGGTAGCCGTGCACGGTGTTGGCCATCACAACGATGTCCATCGCGGGTTTGATCGGCTCAGACACCAGCGCCTGCAGCGCCACGGATTCCATCGGCAGACGGAAGCCTGCTTTTTCAGCCAGAACTGATGAGTGACCGGCCACAACCATACCCAGCTTGTCGCAATCAATCGGGCCTTTGGTGGTGTCGACGCCAACGACCTTGCCACCTTCGGTGCGGACCGCCTGAACCTCACATTGCTGGATCACATCCATGCCCATATCGGTGCAGGCGCGAGCATAGCCCCACGCGACAGCGTCGTGACGCGCTGTGCCGCCGCGTGCCTGCCAGAGGCCGCCCAAGACAGGGTAGCGCGGGCCGTCGATATTCATGATCGGGCAAAGCTCTTTCACGCGGGCGGGTTCAATCCATTCGGTCGTGACACCTTGGAGCGAGTTCGCGTGCGCCGTGCGCTTGTAGCCGCGGATTTCGTGCTGGGTCTGCGCCAACATGATCACGCCGCGCGGGCTGAACATGACATTATAGTTCAAATCCTGCGACATCGTCTCGTAAAGCGAGCGGGACTTTTCATAAAGCGCAGCAGACGGGTCTTGCAGGTAGTTGGAGCGAATGATCGTTGTGTTGCGGCCCGTGTTACCGCCGCCCAGCCAGCCTTTTTCGATGATCGCCACATTCGTGATGCCGAAATTCTTGCCCAGAAAATACGCCGTGGCCAGACCGTGACCGCCCGCGCCCACGATAATCACATCGTACTTTTTCTTCGGCTCGGGATTGCCCCATGTGCGGCCCCATCCCGAATGCTGACGCATGGCCTCGCGGGCGATGGCAAAGGCGGAAAAGCGTTTCTGGGCCATGGCGAATCCCGTTCCTACACTGATGGTTGGCTGTCACGTTATTGGACCCGCGCCGGATATAAGAGGATACTCACGGCGACAATCCTTTTCCCTTTTACGACATGCGGTCTAACGCCGCTGTGAGCGCCCCTTTTGTTTGCCACAAATCCGGCATACCTAGGGCGGGATCAAAGGAAGCGGACTATGCTGTTCTGGACAATTTGTGGGATACTGACGCTGCTTGTTGCGCTTGTCGTGGCCGGACCAATGCTGCGCAAACCGACCCCTGCGACATCTGAAAGTGATGTGGCTTTCTACAAGGCTCAACTGGCCGAGGTGGACCGCGATGTTGCGCGTGATCTGCTGGCCCCTGATGAGGCCGAGGCTGCACGCACCGAGATCGCCCGCCGCCTTTTGGCCAGCCAGAGGACCGATGCAGTTGATGGTGATGCAGGGCGTGGTCGCGCCGGCGCGGTTTTTGCCGCCGGCACAGTGATCGTGCTGTCGCTTGTGACCTACCAGCAGCTTGGCGCGCCCAGCTATCCCGATCTGCCGCTTGGGCTGCGGTTGGCAAATAGCGACGAGGCCCGCGCGAACCGCCCGTCACAGGCGCAAGCAGAGGCCGCGGCCCCTGCCCCTCCTGCCGTGGATGCGGCCGAAGAATATCTGAGAACCGTGCAGCAGTTGCGCCAGATCGTGCCGCAGCGCCCTGATGATCTGCAAGGATGGGTTTTGCTTGCCCAGCACGAGGCTGCCCTGAACAACTTTGCCGCAGCAGCACAAGCACAGGCCCGTGTTGTGGCGCTCAAAGGTGATGAGGCGACCCTGTCAGACCAGATGGTGCAGGTCGATATGATGGTCGCCGCCGCCAACGGCTTTGTATCTCCCGAAGCCGAGGATCTGATCCGCGGGATTCTGGCAGTGGACGAGGCCAACATACCGGCGCGCTATTATCTGGGATCGCTTTACAACCAAACAGACCGGCCCGATATCGCCTTCCGCATCTGGCGCGATATTGTTGAGAACGGACCGTCGGACCTGTTCCACGTGGCCTTTGCCCGCGAACAGATCGAAGATGCCGCCTTCCGCGCGGGCACTGACTACGCATTGCCGGAACAAACCGGTCCGAGTGCCGCCGACGTAGCCAACATGCAGGATTTGCCGCCCGAGGATCAGCAGCAGATGATTGCTGGCATGGTTGAAGGGCTGGCCGACAGACTGGCCGAGCAAGGCGGCCCACCCGCCGATTGGGCGCGATTGATCACGGCTTACGGCGTTCTGGGTCAGACCGACACGGCCCGCGCCATCTGGACTGAAGCCCGCGACGTGTTTGGCGCATCGCCCACGGCACTTGCCACGATTGACGCTGCCGCCGAACGTGCGGGGCTCAGCGAATGATTTGCCCCGATGCCATATCCTTCGCGGATGCCATTCCGCAGCTGGGGTCTTTGGCGGGTCTTGATCTTGGGACCGTTACGATCGGCGTTGCGGTGTCGGATGGTTTGCGCACGGCCGCCAGTCCGGTTGAGACGATCAAACGGCGCAAATTTGGTCTTGATGCCGCCCGCCTGCTTGAGATTTTCGCGCAGCGCGATGTCGCGGGCGTCGTGCTGGGCCTGCCGATGAACATGGACGGATCAGAAGGGCCGCGCTGTCAGGCGACGCGCAGTTTCGCCCGCAATCTGGAACGGTTGACGCCACTGCCAATCACGTTCTGGGACGAACGCCTGTCGACTGTTGCCGCCGAACGCGTGCTGATTGAGGCGGATACGTCACGCAAACGTCGCGCCGAGGTCATTGATCGGGTCGCCGCGAGTTATATTCTGCAAGGCATGCTGGACCGGCTGACACATCTGAAAGCAAACCCGTGACCAAACCTGACCCCACTGATCGCATCTGGAAGCGGGCCGAGATCGAAAGCCCCTGCATCAAGATTTGCGTGATTGAACCCAAAAGCCGTCTTTGCACAGGTTGCCTGCGCACGATCGACGAAATTGGCGCGTGGTCACGGATGACGCCCGAAGTCCGGTCAGAGGTGATGGCAGAGCTGGAAAGCCGCCGGTCGCAACTGACCAAACGGCGCGGTGGTCGTGCAGGGCGGCTGGGAACCTAGCGGGGAAACACGAAGCACTTGTCGCGGCGGATCATGATCCACAGCGGCGTGCCCGGCTTTGGCAAAAACACGGACGGGATGACCGCACGGAGCACTGATCCGTCGAAATCCATCGTAAATTCGACAAGGCTTTCCGATCCCATGAAACGCGCGCGGCGCACGATACCGCGGGCGGGTGTGCCCTCGGCGATTGTCGGGTTCGGGCCGCGCCCACCGCGATCAAAGTCGATCTTGAGGTGCTGCGGGCGGATCACAATCTCGACCGCCGTGCCATCTGGCTGACCTGGGGCCAGAAACTGGCCAAAGGGGGTTTCAGTCAGCGCCCCGTGAACAGTGCCGTTGATCACATTGATATCACTAAAGAAAGCGGCGGCCTGCCGATCAACAGGTGCGTTGTAGATATTGTATGGCGCGCCCTGCTGCACGATCCGGCCATCACGCATAAGCGCAATTTCGTCAGCCATGCGCATCGCTTCGCCCGGCTCGTGCGTGACCAGCAGGACGGCAGTGCCTTCGTCCTTGAGCACCTCAAGCGTTTCATCGCGGATATCATCGCGCAGGCGGTCATCAAGGCCCGAGAACGGCTCGTCCATCAGCATCACTTTGGGCCGTGGCGCAAGCGCGCGGGCAAGCGCAACACGTTGCTGTTCGCCACCAGAGAGTTCGTGGGGATAGCGATCAATATGGCGAGCCATACCAACACGATCCAGCAGCGCCTTGATCCGGCTGGTTTTCTCGGCTGCCTTTCCTTTCAGACCAAAGCCCACGTTTTGCGCCACGCTTAGGTGCGGGAAAAGCGCAAAATCCTGAAACATCAGGCCGATGGACCGATCTTCTGGCGGGGTGTGATGCACGGTGTCGCAGATCATCTTGCCATCAAGAAAAATCTCGCCGCTGTCTTGCATATCAACGCCTGCAACCATGCGCAGCGTCGTGGATTTGCCGCAACCGGATGGGCCAAGCAGGCACGTCACCTGCCCCGGCATCACGCGCAGGCTCACATCATCGACGACCTGCCGCCCGGCAAAGCTCCGCGACAGGTTTTTGATTTCCAGACGGGGGGCGGTCATGCAGGCAGGCTATCCCTGAGTGATTTGATAGGGTTTGTCACGCGTCCCTAGCAACCCCAGCTGCGATGGGCAAGGTCAAGACAGATCAAACGCCTGCGATGCCCTGATGCGCCCGTTGACTTGCAGGTGGATACGGTGCGCGCCGGGATAGAGACGGAATGTGGTCGCATCATCCTTGAAGTGGTGTTGCTTGGTCAGATGCAGTGCCTGTCCGGCTTTGGTCTGCGTCACCTTCAGCTTGAACACCTTGGGGGCTGTGCGGCCGTTAGCTTTGACGTAATCGACGATGTAATCCACGATCAGAGGCGCATCGTCGGGCGTGATCAGCGTCGCTGAGACCGCAACTTTGTCACCCCGCGCCGGGGTCACAGTGGCAAGTCCGAAATCCGCAATCTTAACGGCAACATCCGGATCATATCCAAGATGGGCCATTGCACCCGCGTGCCCCGCCTTAATCAGGCCGCGCAGCGCGTGGCGTGCGATCCAATCAAGCTCCTTGCTGTTTTGCCGCCCGTCCCTGCGCCATTTATCCAGCTGCGCCACGGCCAGATCGGGGTCGATCTTGCTGATGTCGTTGAGGTGATTGGCCACCGACCGCGTGACGTAGCGCGTGGGATCAGCGTGCAGCATGTCCAGAACAGGCAGCGTGTCGGCGGGCTGTAGCCCAATACCCTGCCCCCACGGCAGTCGCGGGCGCGTGCCTTCGCTGGCCAAACGACGCACGTGGTAATTGTCGCTTTGCGCCCACTGCGTGGCGCGGGTCATGGTGCGCGTTGCATCGGCATTCAGAAATGCGCGCAAGGAAAACTCCATCGAAAATCGCTGCGTGATGTCGTGCAACAGATCGAGCGACAGATCAAAGTCATGCGCGAGGCCGTGGTTTTCCACGTAGACGCCAAGTGGCGCATAGATGAAATGACCAAAGTCATCATCCTGAGCCAATGGATCAAGCGGCGGTGGAAGCGCCTTGCGCATGGCAAGAGCAGCCTGCGGAAAGTTGTTTGGCAAGTGATCGGCCAAGACCTCGGCAATCATGGCGATCCGCGCTTTCAGCTCGAGCGGGGCAAGCCGCGCCATAACGTCATCAACAAACGGATCACTGGCAAAAACACCTGCCGCGTCAAACAGCCCGCCTAAATGGCGGACCGTTTGCGCGTTAAACAGATCGTCCTTGAGGCTATAGCCCGCAGCCACCCGTTAGATCGTGGCGTTGATCGCGCCGCCATCCAGCACGATGTTCTGACCAACCATGAAGCCCGCGTGCTGCGAACACATGAACGCACATGTGCTGCCGAACTCTTCCGCCGTGCCGTAGCGCCGCGCCGGAATCGTGGCCTTGCGCTGCTGGGTTGCCTGATCAACGCTGATGTCCTGCGCCTTGGCCACCCCGTTATCAAGCATGACCGCCCGATCTGTCGCGTGGATACCAGGCAAGAGGTTGTTGATCGTCACACCCTTCTCGGCCACCTGACGGGCGGTGCCTGCGACGAAACCGGTCAAACCTGCGCGGGCCGTGTTGGACAGGCCCAACTGCGGGATCGGTGCTTTGACAGAGCCAGACGTGATATTCACGATCCGGCCCCAGCCGTTTTCCATCATACCCGGCAACATCGCCTGCATCAGCGCGATAGGTGTCAGCATGTTGGCGTCCATGGCATTGATGAAATCATCACGGCCCCAGTCTTTCCACAGCCCCGGTGGCGGGCCGCCCGCGTTTGTAACCAGAATGTCCACCTGACCGGCGGCATCCAGCACCTTGGCGCGTCCCTCGGGGCTGGTGATATCTGCGGCCACAGCGGTGACTTTCACGCCATGGGCATCGCGCAATTCCTGTGCAGTCGCCTCAAGCGCATCTGCGCCGCGTGCGTTCAGGATCAGATCGACACCTGCCGCTGCAAGTGCCGCTGCACATCCCTTGCCCAAACCTTTTGACGATGCGCAAACCAGCGCTGTCTTACCTTTGATGCCCAGATCCATCTGTTTCATTCCTTTTGAGTGATTTGCAGGCAAGCTGCCACAGCACGGCATGGGTGGCAATCGGGCAAGCGCCGTTGCAAGCGTTGACCCTTATGCTGCGAAACCTTAGGTAAGGCGCAATTGCGTCACAGCCCACAAATCAGGCCCACTTGATGTCCGACATGCCCGCTCCGATCCAGACCGTCGCGGTCTATCCCACGCGCGCTTTTTGCGTGACCGAAGGCGTGGCCGAGGGCGAGGCGCTTTCCTTTGCGGACGAGCTGGTGATGGATGATATTTACCAGCTTGATGCGGGCGCGGAACGCGGGCGGCTTTCGCTGGCGATGGACGACGATACAGGCCTTTTTGCTGTGGCCGCCGACAGTGGTTTGGGCCACGCGGGCAACACGGTTGTTCTGGACTGCTGCGTGACGCTGATGGCACCCGACAGCACGACCTACGAGGCGCTTGTGCTGGTCGAGGTGGAAAGCGATGGTGTCGAGGATATCTTTTTGCTGCCGCTTGCCACGTTGCAACCCAAGACCGATTACAGGCTTGTGGGCGTTGACCGCCACACGGCCACAACCCGATTTGCCGAGGTGGCTTGCGTATCGTTCACACGTGGCACCCATATCACCATGGCATCGGGGCAGCAGACCCCGATCGAAGACCTGAGCGTTGGTGACAAGGTCCTGACACGCGATGACGGCCCGCAGATTGTGCGCTGGATCGGCCAGACGACCCTGCGCGCCGTGGGCGATTTTGCCCCGGTGGTGATCAGCAAGGGTGCCTTGCACAATGAAAACGATCTGGTTGTCAGCCCTGACCACCGGCTCTTTGTTTATCAGCGACAAGACAGGCTTGGTGCGGGACGATCTGAGGTGTTGGTGAAGGTGCGCCACCTGATCAACGGCGATACCGTTTATCAGCAGGACGGCGGTTTTGTCGATTATTTCCAGCTTTTGTTCGACGATCACCAGATCATTTATGCCGAGGGGATCGCAGCGGAATCCCTGCTGATTGACCCGCGCACGCGTGGAGCGTTGCCTGTCGACGAACATGGCCAGCGTCCGGGGGGTGCGGACGGGCATGCGCATCGCCCGCATCTGGATTACGAAGTGCAGGAGACATTGCTGAGCAATCCTGATGCTGTTGAATTGCTGCGCAAAGCGTCATCCAACTAAAAGGTTGCGCTGTGCGATGCACATCGCCGGGGGGCGCGGCTACGCCGCGCGGTTTGAGTATTATTGGCAAAATGATGCGAGAGTGCGCGTCAGGGGGCACGGCCCGCCTGATAGCTGCCGCTGAGCGGGCTTTCGACGCTGTTGTTGAGCACCGATCCTACGATGCGCCCGCTGATGGCGTCCTGGGAGGTGCCACGAAAGCTGCCGTCAAAGGTGCCGAAGACCAGATAGTTTTCCGATGCCTCCTTCAGCGTGCCGGACAGCGTGCCTGTGATCGCCGGTCGGGTGTCGCCCGCTGTGCGGTCAATTTCACCAAGGCTGAAAAAGATGCGCCCATTGTAGCCGGAAAATCCGTCGGCGTGGCCAGTGACCTGCGCGTCCCCGCCGCCAAAATCCACATCAAGTGCCAGCGGTGATGTCGCGGTTTGCAACGCGCCGCCAGCGGGCGCAAAATCAAGTGATATTTCGCCCGCGTAGTCAAAGCGCCCCGACACTGGCAGATCGGTGGGATCGACAAGATCAATGTCAGGCACGGGCCTTTGGTTTGTATCCGGGGGCGGCTCTGCGGTGCTATCAACGGCGCTGCCGGAGCTGCCACCGCAGGCAGCCAGCAAGAGAAACAACGGGATCAGAAAATGGTATTGCATGATCCCCCGGATGATGGGGGATCAGGGTTAACAAAGCTTTAATAGCTGCGCGCAAGCAAGGGCGAGCAGGATCAGTCGTCTTCAAGAATATAAGCAAAGACCGCGTTATCTGTCGCACCGCCGATGGCCGCGTCAAAATCCGCTTCGCCAAATCCAATGATTAACTCACCATCCTCAAAAACTGTGCCATCAAGGTCCCCGTTACTGTAAACACCGTTGACAAGACCCGTTCCGGTTAGCGTCCCCGACAGGTTTCCCGAAATATCAATTGATCCGTCTGGCCGGGAGGCGTTGGCAGGTTCGCGCGTCAGGGTGCCGGTTGATACCAGTTCACCGGCGTATTCTTCACCGCTACGCCCGATAAATTCGTCCGCCACGGCAGAATAGGTCCCGCCTGCGGGGGTAAGCGATGCCGTGAACGAAAACAGTCCCAGTGCATCTACATCGGCCGGGGTGCGCAGCTGTCGCGGCGTGCCGCCGTCTGGCACAATCAACATACCGATGTAGCCGTCAAGCTCCGCGCTACCGCTGACCGGAAGGGCCATCGCGCTGGTATCCAGATCGGTATCCGAAATCTTATTGATACCGTTTGAACGAAAAGCCGCATAAGCGTCAGTCGCATAGCCCCCGAACGACGGCGAATTTGCGCCGCCGCAGGCCGTGAGCAAAACAATAGCTGTCGTGGCAGAACCAATCTTGTGCCCGAAGAAATTCATGGCAGTCTCCAATTTGTTAATAAATAATGGGCGAAATACTGCGCTGATTTGCGAAACCTGTCAAATCCGGGACCGCAGTGAAACGCAGGCAGCGGTTGCGCCGGAAGCGGGCTGAGGCTAGAGCATGCGCCATGACAAACCGCCCTGACCTGCCCCCCGAAATCGCCCGTCGCCGCACTTTTGCGATCATCTCGCACCCGGATGCGGGCAAGACGACGCTGACCGAGAAATTCCTGCTGTATGGTGGTGCGATCCAGATGGCCGGACAGGTGCGCGCCAAGGGTGAGGCGCGGCGCACGCGGTCGGACTTTATGCAGATGGAAAAGGATCGCGGAATCTCCGTTTCGGCGTCGGCGATGTCGTTCGATTTCGAGAAATACCGCTTCAATCTGGTGGACACGCCCGGTCACTCGGACTTTTCCGAGGATACCTATCGCACGCTGACGGCGGTGGATGCGGCCGTGATGGTGATCGACGGCGCGAAGGGTGTGGAAAGCCAGACGCAAAAGCTGTTTGAAGTGTGCCGCCTGCGCGATCTGCCGATCCTGACGTTCTGTAACAAGATGGACCGCGAAAGCCGCGATACGTTTGAAATTATTGACGAAATTCAGGAAAACCTTGCGATTGATGTGACGCCAGCGTCATGGCCGATTGGCGTTGGGCGAGAGTTTATCGGCTGTTATGATCTGTTGCAGGACAAGCTGGAGCTGATGGATCGCGCCGACCGCAACAAAGTGGCGGAAAGCGTGTCGATTTCGGGTCTCGATGATCCGAAGCTGGCGGAATTGGTGCCCGCGAACTTGCTTGAGACCTTCCTCGAAGAGATCGAGATGGCGAAGGAGCTTTTGCCGCCGCTTGACCCGCAGGCGCTGCTTGATGGCACGATGACGCCGATCTGGTTCGGCTCTGCGATGAACAGCTTTGGCGTGAAAGAACTGATGGACGGCATCGCGACCTACGGGCCCGAGCCGCAGGTGCAGACAGCGACCCCGCGCAACGTAGCGCCTGAAGAAAAGAAGGTGGCGGGCTTTGTGTTCAAGGTGCAAGCCAATATGGACCCCAAGCACCGTGACCGCGTGGCGTTCGTGCGTCTTGCGTCGGGGCATTTTGAACGCGGCATGAAGCTGACCCACGTGCGGTCCAAAAAGCAGATGGCGATTGCCAACCCTGTGCTGTTTCTGGCCGCCGACCGCGAACTGGCGGAAGAGGCCTGGGCCGGTGATATCATCGGTATCCCCAACCACGGACAGCTGCGCATCGGCGATACGCTGACCGAGGGCGAAGCGATCCGTGTGTCGGGTATTCCATCGTTCGCGCCTGAGCTTTTGCAAAACTGCCGCGCTGGTGACCCGATGAAAGCCAAGCACCTTGAAAAGGCGCTGATGCAGTTTGCCGAGGAAGGTGCCGCGAAGGTATTCAAACCGACCTTCGGATCGGGCTTTATCGTCGGCGTCGTGGGCGCGTTGCAATTCGAGGTGCTCGCCAGTCGGATCGAGATGGAATACGGCCTGCCTGTGCGCTTTGAGGGCTCGCAATTCACCTCCGCCCGTTGGGTGCAGGGTGACAAAGCCGCCGTGGACAAGTTCATCGCCGCCAACAAACAGCACATCGCAGAGGATAACGACGGCGACGTGGTCTATCTGACCCGCCTGCAATGGGACATTGACCGCGTAACCCGCGACTATCCCGATGTAACGCTGACGGCGACGAAAGAGATGATGGTTTAGAGGTTCCCATGAGCCCAAAAGTCATCGAGTCTTCAAGCTTTTCAGATTTTATCAATCAGGTTTGTTCCGTCACGCCAAAGACTCATCCACCTGGCAGAGCTACGGCAGACGCGCGAGAGTTTTGGATACTGCAAAGAGCCATAAGCAACATCATCGAAGAGACTTCATCAAGAAAATGGCGGCTAATTCATCAGGACAAACCAGATTTTCTGCTTGAAATTGATGAAGCTTTGGTCGGGATTGAAGTGACTGAAGCAGTACCACAATCCTTGGCGCAGTTCATGAGCTTTGAAAATGAACAGATCTACGCTCCAATGAAGTTTTGGCGAGAGCAGAGTGGTGCAAAACGCGATAGAATCCGGCAAATGGCTGCCGAAAGCCTGAAAGAAGCAGGAATAGGTAGTGATGAATCCGAACGACTATTGTCGGAGCTGATTTGCAAACGGATAGCCGATAAGACAAAGAAACTTGAAGATGGAGCTATCAAAAAGTACACGAAAAACCATTTGGTAATATACGATAGGGGTTCGCCAGCAGGGACGAAACTTGATCGTGTTGTGAGTTTAATTCTCAAGAACCCAAAACTCGTAAGTACTTTTGATCAAGTTGTGCTGGTTAGCGATGGGTCATGCGTCAACCTCAGGTATCAGAATTGATGCCCCTCCAAAATCGCGTCCTTCCTACTGGTGAAATCACCGCGATCCCTGCGCGCGGTACGCTGACGGGCAATCGCGGGATTATCCATCGCGGCGACAAGACGCTGGGCACATCGCGCTGGTCGCATCATGCGTGGATTTGCTGCACGCTTAATTGGCAGGGGCGCAAGCGCGAGGTCATGACAGGACGCAACTGGACGGAACTGTTCTTTCTGGATGAAGCGGTGGCCTTGGCGGCGGGGCACAGGCCCTGCGGATATTGCAGAAGGACGGCCTACGCCGCCTACCGTGACGCTTGGGCGGTTGCGACAGGTACAACGCCAAAGGCTGGCGATATTGATGCGGCTCTTCATCCTGCACGGGTGACGCGCCATCGGCAGAAGGTGACGTATCAGGCGCCGCTTTCCCAACTGCCTGATGGCGCGTTTGTGCAATGGGCGGACACGCCGCATCTGGTTCAGGCGTCCCGCCTGTTGCCCTACACGCCGGGCGGATACGGCTCACCTATTGTTGCGCAAATGGACACGGTTGTTTCCGTTTTGACACCAAAGCCAAGTGTTGCCGTCCTGTCCGCCGGGTATACGCCGCAGGTTCACCCAAGCGCCGCTGCGGCAAAAACCTGATTTCCTTGACGTTTCATTCACTTGTCGCTAGATGCAGCCATGTCGAACGCGCCGACAATATGGTCGGGCGGGCCGCGCAGTTTATGCGGCCATGAGTGCCGCAAAACTGAAAGGGCCACATGACAAAATTTACCGACCTGAACCTCGACAAGAAGGTTCTGAAAGCCATCGCCGAAACCGGCTATGACACCCCCACCCCAATTCAAGCGGGCGCGATTGCACCCGCGCTGGAAGGCAAAGACGTTTTGGGCATCGCCCAGACCGGCACAGGTAAAACCGCCGCCTTCACGCTGCCGATGATCACCCTGCTGGGCCGTGGTCGTGCGCGGGCACGGATGCCACGCTCGCTGGTGCTGGCCCCCACACGGGAACTGGCCGCGCAGGTTGCTGAAAACTTCGATGCCTACGCCAAATACACCAAGCTGACCAAAGCGCTGCTGATCGGTGGTGTTTCGTTCAAGGAGCAAGACCTGCTAATCGACAAAGGCGTGGATGTTCTGATCGCCACCCCCGGGCGCCTGCTCGACCATTTCTCGCGCGGCAAGCTGATCCTGTCTGACGTCAAGATCATGGTCGTGGACGAGGCGGACCGCATGCTCGACATGGGATTCATCCCCGACATCGAGGAAATCTTCAAGAAAACGCCGTTCACGCGCCAGACGCTGTTCTTCTCGGCCACAATGGCCCCAGAGATTGAGCGGATCACCAACACGTTCCTCTCCGCTCCCGTGAAGATCGAGGTGGCACGCGCCGCGACGACATCCGAGAACATCAAGCAGGGCGTCGTGATGTTCAAAGCGTCGCGCAAGGATCGCGAAGGCACCGAAAAGCGCAAGCTGTTGCGCGCTCTGATTGAGGCTGAAGGCGAGGCTTGCACCAACGCGATCATCTTCTGTAACCGCAAGTCCGACGTGGATATCGTTGCGAAATCGCTGAAGAAATACGGCATGGACGCGGCCCCGATCCACGGTGATCTGGACCAGTCACACCGCACGAAAACGCTGGACCAGTTCCGCGACGGATCGTTGAAGTTCCTTGTGGCCTCCGACGTGGCCGCGCGCGGATTGGATATTCCGGCGGTGTCCCATGTGTTCAACTTTGACGTACCAAGCCACGCCGAAGATTACGTGCACCGGATCGGTCGCACAGGTCGTGCGGGCCGCAAGGGTGCCGCGATCATGATCTGCAATCCGCGCGACGAAAAGAACTTCGAAGACGTGGAACGCCTTGTGAAGATGGAAGTGCCGCGTCTGGATAACCCGCTCGACAACCGCCCTGCCCCAACGGGTCAGCAGGACGATGATGGCTCCAAAGTCGAGGACAAGCCCAAGCGCAGCCGGTCCCGGTCGCGCAAACCGCGTGAAGATCAGGCCGATGCCAAGACAGAGCAACCCGTTGCCGAAGCCAAGCCGAAGAACGACAAGCCCGAAGGCGAAAAGCCGCAACGTGGCCGTGGTCGCGGACGTGGTAAGCAAGATGGTGAAAAGCAAGACGCAAAAGCGGATGATGCGCCAAAGCAAGACGAGCGCCAGCAGCAACCACGCAATCACGACAATAACCGCGACAACAATCGCGGGCGTGGTGGTCGTGGACGCGGTGGAAACGACAACAAGGTTGTAGGCCTTGGCGATGATACGCCGGCCTTCATCGCGCTCAGCTTCGCGGAACGTCCGAAAGGCTAGCGCACCGCTCTCGCATCATTTTGCCCAAAGTACTCAAAAAAGGGGGGCGCCGCAGGCGCCCCCCTTCTCGCGACCGCGACAGCGGGCGCAAAACATCCATGCATCAAGACAGCCGTGACACAATCACCATAACTTCGGGCTTTTTGCCAATTTCGGATTGCGCAGTACGGCGAGCGATCTGCTTCAGCTCTTTCTCCAGCGCCACATCATCGCGCAAGGTCTTAGGCTTGGCGCGGTTCACGAATTGGCTCAGGTCTTCTTCGATCGCCTCGACCAGTGACGCATTGCTACGCCCTGTTTCCGCCAGACCCGACAGTTCGACCCACGGATCACCCAGTGGTTCATCCTGTTCGTCAATGATCAGCGTCACCACGATCTGCCCGTTCAGCGCCATGCGGATACGGTCGCGCACGATGCCGTCAAACTGGCCAACCTGCACAGAGCCGTCCAGATAGGTACGGCCCGTTTCGATGTATTCGGCCACGGTTGGTTGATTGCCCGACAGATCAATCATCATGCCGTTCACAGCCACAACGCCCGTCAGACCACGCTCGTTTCCCAGCTTCACGTGCTCGCGCAGGTGACGATGTTCGCCGTGCATCGGGATCAGGATCTGCGGCTTCGTGATCTCGTGCAACGTGATCAGATCGGGGCGGTTTGCGTGACCGGACACGTGGTATTTGCCACCCGCATCGTCAATCACATCCACACCCAGTTCAGAGAACATGTTCATGATGCGGATCACGCCGCGTTCGTTGCCGGGTATGGTTTTCGACGAAAACAGGAACGTGTCGCCCTCTTTCATCGACAGGCCCAGATACTTGCCCTGCGCCAGTTGTGCAGAGGCCGCACGGCGTTCGCCCTGGCTGCCGGTCACCAGCAGCATCAGGCTTTCGCGTGGCACATTCAGCGCGTCCTCTGGGCTGATGGTGGGCGGGAAATCGGTCAACAGGCCGGTTTCCTTGGCCGCTTCCGTCATGCGCTGCATCGAACGGCCAAGCAAACAGACAGACCGCCCTGCCTCGACAGCCGCCTGCGCAAGCGTCCGCAGGCGCGCGATGTTCGAGGCGAATGTTGTTGCCACGACCATACCGTCAGCCGCACGCATCATATCCGCAATCGCGGGGCCGATGGTGGACTCAGACCGTCCAGGCTCCATCGAGAACACGTTGGTGGAATCGCAGACCAACGCCTTCACGCCGTCCTTTGAAACCTCTTCCCAAAGCGCGTGGTTGAACGGATCGCCAACACCCGGAGTCAGGTCGATCTTGAAATCGCCGGAGTGCAGGATGCGCCCCTCGGGCGTGTCGATCATCAGACCGGCGCTTTCGGGGATCGAGTGCGAAATGGGCAGGTAGGACACTTTCAAAGCGCCACAATCAATCACCTGCGGATAGACATCCACGACCGTCACCACGTTTTCGGGGTGACCATGTTCCTGCAACTTGCGCCGCGCGATGTTTGCGGTGAAGGGACGCGCGTAAACTGGCGCGCCAAGGTCTTCCCAGAAGTGGCCGATCGCGCCTACGTGATCTTCATGCGCGTGGGTGATAAAGATCCCCTCGATATCGGCTTTGCGCTTCACCAGCCAGTCGATGTCGGGCAGGATCAGGTCAACGCCGGGTGTCGTATCCATATCGGGGAATGTCACACCAAGATCGACCACGATCAATTTCTCTTTGCCGGGTGCGCCATATCCATAGACATAGGCGTTCATCCCGATCTCGCCCGCGCCACCCAGTGGCAGATAGATCAGGCGATCATTTTGTTTCTTACGGCTCATCAGAGCTCCTTGTTATAGCGGTGGATGACGGTCAGACCGTGCATCGTCAAATCATCTTCAAAGGCATCAAATAGGGCTTCGGCCTGCTGGAACAACGGGGCAAGGCCACCGGTTGAAACAACTCGCATCGCGACGCCGCGTTCTGCCTTGATCCGCGCGCATATCTCACGGACCAGCCCGATGTAACCCCAAAAGACGCCAGACTGCATGCAGGCAACCGTATTGGTGCCGACAACCTGCTGGGGTTTGGAAATATCGACATGCGGCAAAGCGGCGGCGGCGTTGTGCAGCGCCTCAAGCGACAGGTTCACGCCGGGTGCGATGACGCCACCGACATAAGCGCCGTCATGGGCCACGACATCAAACGTGGTGGCCGTGCCGAAATCCACGACGATCAGATCGCCGCCATGGCGGTCGTATGCACCAGCGGTGTTCACCAGACGGTCCGGCCCGACCTGCGTGCCGATGTCCACGCGCGGATTGACGGGCAACGCGCAGTCAGCCTTGCCCACCACGATGGGGCGGCAGTTGAAATACCGGTCCGCAAAAACGCGCAGGTTAAACACGACGCGGGGCACGGTGGAGGACACGATGACCTCGGTGATGTCAGCCTCAATCTTTTGGAACTGCATGAGCGAGGTCAGCCAGACGTAATATTGGTCCGCCGTGCGCTGCCATTCAGTGGCCGTGCGCCAGCTTGCGACCCAGTCGTCGCCGTCCCAGATGGCAAAAACGGTATTGGTATTGCCGCAGTCGATGGCCAAAAGCATGATGCGTTCCTTACTTAGAAAAACACTTCGGCAGCAGGGATCACGCGCGGGCCCGCGCCAGTGATCAGCACCAAATTGCCGTCTGCGTCGATGGTATCAAAGGTGCCGGTGATCGTCTCGCGGCCCGTTTTGGCGGTAATCTCTTCGCCCAAGCGTGCGGCGTGGCGCAGCCAGTCTTCGCGAATACGCGCAAAACCCAGTTCGGCCAGTTTCGCCTCTTGCGTGGCGTAGCAACCGGCCAGCGTGGTGAGGAAGTCTTCCGGCGACACTTCTTTGCCGCCTTCCGCCACGACGCTGGTCGGCGGGAATGCTGCATCGGTCACGCCGTCTGGCACATGCTTGAGGTTCACGCCGATGCCAATCGAGAGCCAGTCGACAAATGGACCCCGCCCGCTGGATTCGAGCAAGATGCCAGCCACCTTCTTGCGGCGCAGCAACACGTCGTTGGGCCACTTCAGACCGAGCTTTGCCTGACTGACGTAAAGCGCCAAGGCAGCATTGAGCGCGTTGGCGGCAAGAAACGAATGACGGGCCGCGTCGGCGGCGGAAATCTCTGGCTTGCAGATCAGCGTGGCGTTGAGGTTGCCGGGAGGCACCTGCCACTTCTTGCCCCGCCTGCCCCGCGCATCTGTCTGATGACCCGCTAGGATCCACGTTGGCCGCTCGATCAGGCCGACACGGCGCGCCGCCTCGGCCATGGTGCTGTCGGTCTCGTCCAGAAAGACCCGGTCATAGCCCTCGGGCCACGCGCCAAAGTCTGGATCAGTTGACAAGCGTTGCCGCCGCAGCTTCGGCCCAAGGCTCCATCCCGAAGAGGTTGATCCCCGGCAGCCAGCCCAGTGCGATGATCGCAGCGGTGCCCACAGCGGCGACCCACAGGACAGGGTTGCTTTTCTTGTCCAGCCCGTCTGTATCTTCGCCAAAGTAGACGTAGTAGACGATGCGCAGATAGTAGAACGCGCCGATCACAGATGCGATCACACCAGCAACCGCCAGCCAGCCAAGGCCCGCGTCATAGGCCGCGCGCAGCACGTAGAACTTCCCGAAGAAGCCCAAGAGCGGCGGGACGCCAGCAAGGCTGAACATCATGATTAACACGACCAGCGCCATCAGCGGGTTTTGCTTGGAGTAGGATTGCAGGGACCGGATGTCTGTGACGGGGCGGCCATCCTTTTCCATCATCAGGATGAAAGCAAATGTGCCGATGTTCATTGTCACATAGATCACCATGTAGATCAGCATCGCCTGCACGCCGAACGCGGTGCCAGCGGCCAGACCCATCAGGGCAAAGCCCATGTGCGCGATGGACGAATAGGCCATCAGGCGTTTGATGTTGTTCTGGCCAATCGCGGCGATTGCGCCAAGGAACATGGACACGACCGACAGGAAGGCCACGATCTGCTGCCATTCGCCTGTGATGCCCCCGAATGCGTCATGCACCACACGGGCAAAGAGCGCCATCGCGGCAACCTTGGGGGCTGTGGCGAAGAAGGCTGTGACGGGTGTGGGCGACCCTTCGTAAACGTCTGGCGTCCACATGTGGAAAGGTGCGGCAGAAACCTTGAACGCGAAACCCGCGATCAGGAACACAAGACCGAACAACAGGCCCAGCGTGATGTCTGTCTGCACCGCCTCGATGATGCCGGAGAAAAGCGTGGTGCCAGCAAACCCGTAGGTCAGCGATGCGCCATAGAGCAGAAGGCCAGACGACAGCGCGCCAAGCACGAAATACTTCAGACCTGCTTCGGTCGATTTCACGCTGTCGCGGCGCAGAGAGGCCACGACGTAAAGCGCCAGCGATTGCAGTTCGAGGCCCATGTAAAGCGCCATCAGATCGCCTGCGGAGACCATAACCATCATGCCAACGACGGCCAGCGCGACCAGCAACGGATATTCGAAGCGCAGCAGGTCACGGCGCTGCATGTATTCCTGGCTCATCAACAGGACGGCAGCGGCGGATACAAGGATCACCGATTTGGAGAAGCGCGCAAAACCGTCGTCGACGAACATGCCGCCAAATGCCGCATGCGTGCCGTCGCCTGTGGCGATGATGAAGGCCAGCACGAGGAACACGCCTGACGTGATCCATGTCAGCAGCGGGGCCATGCCATCTTTGGTCGTATAGACAGCCACCAGCAAGGCTACCATCGCATAGACGGCCAGCAGAATTTCGGGCAGGACGATTTGAAGGTCAGCGGAAATCATGTCCGTTCCTTATTGCGAAGCAAGTTGATTGGCAGCCTCAAAGGCGGCCGTTGCAGTATCGTAGTTGGCGACCAGCGCAGTCACGCTTGGGCCAATGATGTCGAGGACCAGCGCAGGATAGACGCCCAGCAGCAGCGTCATCACAACCAGCGGCACGAAGATCGCACGCTCGCGGCCTGTCATATCCGTGATGGATTTCAGGCTTTCCTTGATCAGGTCACCCATGACCACGCGGCGGTAGAGCCACAGCGCGTAGGCTGCCGACAGGATCACACCGGATGTGGCGATAATCGCGACCCAGACGTTGACCTGGAAGATACCCATCAGCGTCAGGAATTCACCGATAAAGCCCGATGTGCCCGGCAGGCCCACATTGGCCATTGTGAAGAACAGGAAGATCAGCGCGTAGGCAGGCATCCGATTCACAAGACCACCGTAAGCGTCAATCTCGCGGGTGTGCATCCGGTCGTAGATCACGCCAACACACAGGAAGAGCGCGCCAGAGATGAAGCCGTGGGAGATCATCTGGAAGATCGCGCCGTCGATACCCTGCTGGTTCACCGCAAAGATACCCATGGTGACGTAACCCATGTGGGCGACGGATGAATAGGCGATCAGCTTTTTCATGTCGGCCTGCACGAGGGCAACCAGCGATGTGTAGACAATCGCAATCGCCGACAGCCAAAGGACCAGCGGCCCCATGACTTCGGAGCCAACGGGGAACATTGGCAGCGAGAAACGCAGGAAGCCGTAGCCGCCCATCTTCAACAGGATCGCGGCCAGCACAACAGAACCTGCGGTTGGCGCTTGGACGTGCGCGTCGGGCAGCCACGTGTGGACGGGCCACATCGGCATTTTCACTGCGAAGGATGCAAAGAACGCGATCCACATCAAGGTTTGCGCGCCGCCGATGATCTGGATACCCAAGAGCGAGAAGCTCTCTGATCCAAACTCGTGCGTCATCAGCGTCGGGATGTCGGTGGTGCCAGCGTCGTTGAACATAGCCACCATCGCCACCAGCATCAGGACGGACCCGAGGAAGGTGTAGAGGAAGAATTTGAACGATGCATAGATGCGGTTCGCCCCGCCCCAGATGCCGATGATCAGGAACATCGGAATGAGGCCCGCCTCAAAGAAGAGGTAGAACAGCACAAGGTCCAGCGCCATGAACACGCCCAGCATGAGCGTCTCAAGGAACAGGAATGCGATCATGTATTCCTTCACGCGGGTTTCGACCGACCAGCATGACGCAATGACAAGCGGCATCAGGAATGTGGTCAGCATCACAAACAGGATCGAAATCCCGTCGACACCCATTTTGTATTGCAGGCCCAAGAGCCAATCACGCTCTTCCACCAGCTGGAAATCGGTGTTTGCCGGATCAAACGCAGCCAGAATAAAGAGCGACACCACAAACGTGGCGACCGTCGCGGCCAGAGCCAGCCATTTGGCGTTGCGTTGTGCGGCCTCATCGTCGCCGCGCAAGAACACAGCCAGAATGACAGCACCCAGCAGCGGGATGAAGGTGGTAAGCGTCAGAAGGTTATCCATTAGTTGGCACCTCCGAACAGCGTGACCCATGTGAGAAGCACTGTAATCCCCAGAACCATCGCAAATGCGTAAGTGAACATGTAACCCGACTGCGCGCGGTTCGCGAGCCGTGTGAAGAACGGCACGATCCCCATAGCAAGACCGTTGATCCCGCCGTCAATCGTGTTGGTATCGCCCTGCTTCCAGAAGAAGCGGCCAATGGCCATGGCAGGACGCACGAAGATGAAATTGTACAGCTCGTCAAAATACCACTTGTTGAGCAGGAAGTTATAAAGCGGTGCCTGGTTGGCAGCCAGCTTGGCGGGCCAGTCGGGGCGACGAATATACATCTGGAACGCCAGACCAAAGCCAAGCAGCATCGCGATGAACGGCGACAGCTTGACCCAGACAGGCACATAGTGCGCATCGTGCAGGACGTGGTTGTCGGGTGCCTTGAAGATCGCGCCTTGCCCCGGTGTCTCGGGCCACTCGGCACCGTGATCGTCCGCAGCACCCTCTTCCGTCTCTTCAGCAGCAGCATAGGCTGGCGCGATCAGGTAGAACGTATTGGCCGTGTCTTCTGCTTCGTACTTCGTCTCGATCACGCCGAAGAACTCGCCCACATATTTGTCGGAGCCGAAGAACGGCTTGTAGAAATACATGCCCGAGAAGATCGCCCCGATGGCCAGCACAGCCAGCGGGATCAGCATGACATTGGGGCTTTCGTGCGCGTGTTCATGCGTGTGCTTGTCACCGCGTGGCGTGCCGTAGAACGTCAGGAACATCAGGCGCCAGCTGTAGAAGCTGGTCATCAGCGCGGCAATCACCAGCATCCAGAAGGCATAGCCTGCTTCGGCTGCATAAGCGCTTTCGATGATCGCGTCCTTGGACACAAAGCCCGCAAAGCCAACAGGGAAGCCGATATAAAGCAGCGGGATACCAACGCCTGTGATCGCCAACGTGCCGATCATCATGGCCCAGAATGTCTTGGGCAACTTGTGGCGCAGACCGCCGTAGTTCCGCATGTCCTGCTCGTGATGCATCCCGTGGATGACGGAACCAGCGCCAAGGAACAACATCGCCTTAAAGAACGCGTGTGTCAGCAGGTGGAACATGGCAACGGAGTAAACACCAACGCCAGCGGCCACGAACATGTAGCCCAACTGCGAACAGGTCGAATAGGCAATGACGCGCTTGATATCGTTCTGCACCAGACCCACGGTCGCGGCAAAAAACGCGGTGGAGGCACCAAGGAATACGATGAACTGCTTGGCCTCTGGCGCATATTCGAACACAGGGCTCATGCGGCAGACAAGGAAAACACCGGCGGTCACCATGGTGGCGGCGTGGATCAGGGCGGACACTGGTGTCGGGCCTTCCATCGCGTCCGGCAGCCATGTGTGCAGGATCAACTGCGCCGATTTACCCATCGCGCCGATGAACAGCAGGATACCGATCAGGTTGGCGGCATTGAACTCAAGCCCGACGAACCCCATCGTCTGCTCGGCCAAGTCAGGTGCGGCGGCAAAGATATCGTCAAACTTGATGCTGTCGGTCAGCATGAACAGCGCGAAAATACCCAGCGCAAAGCCGAAGTCACCCACGCGGTTGACCACAAAGGCCTTGATCGCGGCGGCGTTAGCGGACGGTTTTTTGTAGTAGAAACCGATCAAAAGGTAGGACGCGACGCCAACCCCTTCCCAGCCAAAGAACATCTGCACAAGGTTGTCGGCTGTGACCAGCATCAACATCGCAAAGGTGAAGAACGACAGGTAGGCAAAGAAGCGGGCCTTGTAATGCTCACCCTCTTTGAAATTCTCGTCATGGGCCATGTAGCCGAAGGAATACAAGTGGACGAGAGCGGACACGGTGGTGATCACGATCAGCATCGTGGCCGTCAGGCGGTCCATGCGGATGGCCCAATCGGTGCTGAGCGACCCGCTTTCGATCCAGCGCAAGATCTGGATGCTTTCTGTCTGACCGTCAAAGGTCAGGAACACGATCCACGACAGGAAGGCGGCCAGAAACAGCAGGCCAGTGGTGACCCACTGTGCCGCGGTCTCACCGATAAACTTCCAGCCGAAGCCCGCGATGAGTGCACCAACAAGAGGGGCGAAAAGGATAATAGTTTCCATTGGTCTTTAGCCCTTCATCACGTTGACGTCTTCAACGTCGATGGTCCCACGGTTGCGGAAGAAACAGACAAGGATCGCCAGACCAATCGCGGCCTCGGCGGCGGCAACGGTCAGCACGAACAGGGTGAACACCTGCCCCACCAGATCGTTGAGGAAGCTGGAAAAGGCCACAAAGTTGATGTTCACTGCCAGCAGCATCAGTTCGATACTCATCAGCAGGATGATCACGTTCTTGCGGTTCAGGAACAGCCCGAAGATGCCGATCACAAAAAGCGCAGCCGCCACTGTGAGATAATGTTCAAGTCCGATCATGTCAGTCCCTCATCGGGGTCTTTGCCCCGCTTTATTCTTTTGCGACGCCGCTTACAGCGACAGGCCGTATCCGCCAAAAATCACGATCAGCACAACGACCAAAACACCGATAGTATTTCTCGACATATTAAAGTCCCTGTCCCGGTTTCACGTCTTTGAGTTCCATCGCCAGTGCCGGATCGCGGTGCATCTGGGCAATGACATTTTGGCGCTTGATATCCACGCGGTGGCGCAGCGTCAGCACAATCGCACCGATCATCGCCACCAGCAGAATCAATCCGGCAAGCTGGAACAGGATGATGTACTGGTCGTAGATCAGCAGACCCAGCGCGCCCGTGTTGTTGAAGTCCGACGTGGGTGCGGCAAGATTTTCGGCCACGTTATCGGCAAAGCCCCAGACGCCAAACGCCAGTGCAAGCTGCATGATGATGATCACACCGATCAGCAGTGCCAGTGGCAGGTATTTGGTCATCTCGGCCTTCAGTTCGGCGAAATCCACGTCCAGCATCATCACAACGAAAAGGAACAGCACCGCGACGGCGCCCACGTAAACGATGATCAGCAGCATCGCTACAAATTCCGCGCCCAAAAGCACGAACAGGCCGGCCGAAGACAAAAACGCAAGGATCAGCCACAAGACCGAGTGCACAGGGTTCCGGCTGATGACCGTGAACAGCCCGCCGATCACTGTGGAAAGGGCGAAAAGGTAAAACGTAAACGCAGCGACAGTCATGCTTCGTTATCCTTGTCCAAAACTTCGGTGGCGAGTTCCATCGCCTTCGTCATTGCAGGCACACCGCCGAACATTGCCGCTTGGGCAATCGTTTCCGCGATTTCCTGCTTGCTTGCCCCTGCCTCGACCGCGTGGCGCACGGTCAGACGCACCTGCGCCTCGGCCTGTGCGCCCATGATGGTCAAACCTTGCAGCGTCAACAGCAGCTTTGTCTTTGAATCGAGCCCTTCGGGGTTCATCCCCTTGCCCATGAACATCTCCATGACGTCCTTTGGCATGGTCGGGAACATCTCTTCAAAGCCTTTGGGCGTGAACGTGGTCAAAGCAGGGTTCACCTGCTTGGCCCAGTCCTGACCCATCTTCATCATCGCGGCAAAAGGGTTGGCGGCATCGGTCATCTGTACGGCGCGTCCATCTCGAGGTTGCGCGCGATCTCGGCTTCCCAGCGGTCGCCGTTATCGAGGAGCTTTTCTTTGTCGTAATACAGCTCTTCACGGGTCTCGGTCGAGAATTCGAAGTTCGGGCCTTCGACGATTGCATCGACGGGACATGCCTCTTGGCAGAAGCCGCAGTAGATGCATTTCGTCATGTCGATGTCGTAGCGCGTGGTGCGGCGGGAGCCATCATCGCGCGGTTCTGCGTCGATTGTGATGGCCTGCGCGGGGCAGACGGCCTCGCACAATTTGCATGCAATGCAACGCTCTTCGCCATTGGGATAACGGCGCAGGGCATGCTCACCACGGAAACGTGGGGAAATCGGCCCCTTTTCGTGCGGATAGTTCAGCGTGGCTTTGGGGCTGAAGAAATACTTCATGCCAAGGCCAAAGCCCTTCCAGAAGTCCATCAGCAGGAAATACTTGCCTGCGCGGGTGTAGTCGAAACTGCTCATTGATCAGCCTCCCATTGTCCAGCGGGCCCAAAAGCCGCCAAGAACTTCGAATTTCGCAAGGAACGATACCAGCACGACCCATGCCAGTGACAGCGGCAGGAATACCTTCCAACCGATGCGCATCAACTGGTCGTAGCGGTAGCGCGGGGTGATGGCTTTCACCATCGAGAACATGAAGAACACCAGCGCCATCTTCAGGATCATCCAGAACACACCGTCCGGCAGGAACGGCACGGGCGACAGCCAGCCACCAAAGAACAGCAGCGTGACCAGTGCGCACATCAGCACCACGGCCATCAGTTCGCCGATCATAAAGAGCAGGAATGGTGTGGAGGAGTATTCCACCTGATAGCCCGCGACCAGTTCGGATTCAGCTTCCGGCAGGTCGAACGGCGGACGGTTTGTTTCGGCCAAGGCACTGATGAAGAACAGGAATACCATCGGGAAGTGCGCGACCCAGTACCAGTTGAAGAGGCCCGCATCACCGCGCTGCGCTTCGACAATTGCGCCAAAGTTCATAGACCCGGTGGAGATAATCACACCGATAATGATCAGGCCCAGCGACACCTCGTAAGAGATCATCTGCGCGGCAGAACGGAGCGAGCCAAGGAACGGATATTTGGAGTTCGACGCCCAACCGCCCATGATCACGCCGTAAACCTCAAGCGAGGACACGGCAAAAACATAGAGGATCGCCACGTTGATATCGGCCAGCACCCACCCATCGTTAAACGGGATCACCGACCACGCGATCACGGCCAACACGAAGGAGATCATCGGAGCGAGGAAAAAGACCGATTTATCAGCGCCTGCAGGAACAACGATTTCCTTGACGATATACTTCAGAAAGTCGGCAAACGATTGAAGCAAACCAAACGGACCCACGATATTGGGTCCCTTGCGCATCTGAACAGCGGCCCAGATCTTGCGGTCTGCATACATCAAAAACGCCAGCGCCACGAGCAGCGGAACCAGAACCAGCAGACACTGGCCCAAGATCAGCAGCACAATGCCAAGGTTCGTTTGTGTGAAAAACTCTATCATGTCAGTCCCTTACACCGTCGGAATGCCGGCACGGCCACATTCGGCCACCGTCACTTCGGCGTCTATCGTTCTGTTCCCGCGCGGCAAAGCAGGCGAGATGGTGTAAACAGCATCTGCGGTCCAAAGACCACCCTCTTCGGCGGCGGTCGTGCGCACCTGTCGCAAAAATCCATACCCGCGGATCAGCGTGTATTGCGCGGCGGCGCATTTGGCGTAATCCACCACGTCGGCCTGCCCGCGTGCACCGGTCATGCTGACGCGGAAATTCACCAATTCACCGTCAAGCAACCGCGTTTCAACACCGCCATAGACAGGCGCAAACGGGGCGTCAGGTGTGTCCACCTGCGTTCCGGCGCAGCCCGCGAGGGCCGCAGCGCTTATGACGGCGGCATATCTCACCTATTCGGCTGCCAGTTTCTGCGTCTGGCGCATTTTGGCATTGGCCGACAGTTCCGCCATCAGCTTACTGGAGCGTGCAATCGGGTTGGTCAGCCAGAAATCGGTGAGGGCGTAGCGGAAATCGGCGCTGCCCATGGCCTTGGCTTCAAGCGGCTGCCATTCGTTTTCAGGCACCTCGTCAACCTTTGCCAGATGCGGATGCGCCGCGATCATGGCCTGACGCAGTTGCGCAAGGCTATCAAACGGCAGTGTATTGCCCAGTTCAGCGGACAAAGCGCGCAGGATCGCCCAGTTTTCCTTGGCTTCACCGGGGGCAAAGCTGGCACGCAGGGCCAGTTGCGGGCGGCCTTCGGTGTTCACAAACAGGCCGCTTTCCTCCGTATAGGCGGCACCCGGCAGGATGATGTCAGCGCGATGCGCACCGCGATCACCGTGACTGCCCTGATAGATGACAAACGGGCCAGCAGCGATTTCAGCCTCGTCCACACCAAGGTTGTACACAACTTCGGCACCATCAAGCGCGGCATCCATGCCGCCTTCGGTCGTGGCGTCCACGTCCAGCGCGCCAACGCGGCCAGCCGCTGTGTGCAGAACCATGAATTTCGACGAACCGGCCTGCGCCATCTGCATGGCAGTGCCTAGCACAGCAGCACCGTCCGCTTCGGTCAATGCGCCCTGCCCGATGATCATCACGCCAGCGACACCGTCTTTGTCGGAGTGATCCATGTCAGCAAGGTTTTGCAGCGCTGCGCGGTCGGTTCCCAGTTCAATGACGTCATAGGTCAGATCAACCGGCGTGCCGATGCGGGCCACTTTCGCGCCTTTGATCCACGCCTTGCGGATACGCGCGTTCAAAACCGGTGCTTCGACCCGTGGGTTCGCGCCGATCAGAATGATGTTTTCAGCGTTTTCGATATCTTCGATTGTCGCGGTGCCAACATAGCCCGAACGGTTGCCCGCTGGCAGCTTGGCGCCGTCGGTGCGGCATTCGACGTGACCGCCCTGCCCTTCGATCATGGCTTTCAGCGCATAGGCCGCCTCGGTCGGGGCCAGATCGCCGACCAGACCTGCAACTTTCTTGCCCTTCATCGCAGCAGCGGCAGCAGTCAGGGCTTCATCCCAGCCCGCTTTGCGCAGTTTGCCGTTTTCGCGGATGTAAGGTGTATCAAGACGCTGGCGGCGCAAACCGTCCCAGACAAAGCGTGTCTTGTCGGAAATCCACTCTTCGTTCACGCCGTCGTGGTTGCGCGGCAGGAACCGCATCACTTCACGGCCCTTGGTATCAACGCGGATGTTCGCGCCAAGCGCATCCATCACGTCGATGGATTCGGTCTTGGACAGTTCCCACGGACGGGCGGTGAAGGCGTAAGGCTTTGAGACCAGCGCGCCAACGGGGCACAGGTCGATGATGTTGCCCTGCATGTTCGAATCAAGCGTTTCGCCCAAATAAGACGTAATCTCAGCATCCTCACCACGACCTGTCTGGCCCATCTGGTTGATACCAGCCACCTCGGTGGTGAAGCGCACGCAGCGGGTGCAGGAAATGCAGCGTGTCATGTGCGTCTCGACCAGCGGGCCAAGATCAAGGTCTTCGGTCGCACGCTTTGGTTCGCGGAAGCGCGAGAAGTCCACGCCATAGGCCATGGCCTGATCCTGCAAGTCACACTCGCCGCCCTGATCGCAGATCGGGCAATCCAGCGGGTGGTTGATCAGCAGGAATTCCATCACGCCCTCGCGGGCCTTTTTCACCATGGGCGAATTGGTTTTGACCTGTGGCGCCTGTCCTTCGGGACCGGGGCGCAGATCGCGCACCTGCATCGCACAGGACGCGGCGGGCTTGGGCGGGCCACCCACAACCTCGACCAGACACATGCGGCAGTTGCCTGCAATTGTCAGACGTTCGTGGTAACAGAAACGCGGGATTTCGATCCCGGCAACCTCGCAGGCCTGAATGAGGGTCATCGCCCCATCAACCTCGATCTCGTTTCCATCAATGACGACTTTTTTCAGATCAGACATAGCGCGCCTTTCCGTTCCCTTGGCGGCAGTCCCGGGCAAGGGAAGGCCGTTGGCACGGGTTCTAACGGATGGTCGCGGGTGATGCCAGCGGCTAGCGCATTTTTTTAAGGGGCTTTTTGCGGTGAGTTGTCACGTCTGATCTGCCCCTGCCGGATGCTAGTAAAGCAACCGCCCAATGGCTGAATTTGCCGCCATCTCGGCACGGCCCACGGCGCAATATGTCTCTTCGCGTCCTTCAACCACGCCTTTGTCGGCCAGACGGGCCCGCGCAATCGCCTCAAGACGGTCCTGTTCGGCTTTGTCATCGGTGAAATCATCAATCTGTGACGCTGAAAACCCCAGTGCCACAGCGCGGTTGCGCAATGAATTCAGATAGGCAAGCCCACGAAAGTTGCGCGGCCCAATGGATCCGCATTTGTCGCTGATCTCAACAGCGGTGCCAACGGCAATCAACCCTTCGGTGATCTCGGTCACGTCGCGCAGGTTGGACTGCGCCGAGGCGTTGCCCGCCAGCATGGCCACGGTCATTGCGGCGGCGGTAACGATTGCGGGTGTTTTCATTGATCTGCTCCTTGGCGCTTGGGCAAGTTTGGCTGCCCGTTGCCATTTCACATCGGTCAGGCGGGCCTGTTATTCAATATCGGACGGCTATTTTGATCGTCCGCCTTGCCGAAAACTGCCTATTGGTCAGGGGTGATACAGCGATAGGAAAACGTGATAACATCGGGTGTGACTGTCGACGTTTTGTCGATCATCTCAAATCCGTCACAAACATAAGCCGTAGTAGCAAGCGCTGCGGCATCCATATCTGTTAGCGGTTCGCCAGCGACGCGCCGATAGATCACTGTGACCGGCGTCGCAGAAGTCGACAATGACAACATGCTGCCGCCTTCAAAAACACTGGTGGTGTTTTCGTAAAATTCGGGCTGCCCCAGCTGGCGCGTTTCGGTGACCTGCGCCTCTTGGGCGGCAAGGACGGCGGGAGCAACGAGACCGACGATGAAAAAAAGCTTGGATAGATGCATAGATTACAACCTCGCGAAATGCATGTGGCTACAATCTATCACACCTCATACGCTGCGACGAAGTCACGTTTTCCCGACCTAGGACGGGCGACGCCTGTCGCGCGAGGGGCTGACGCCGCGAAAGCCTTTTTCGATAAAGGTGTAGGTCATCAAAAGCCCGACGCCCGCAAGCGCGGCAACGGCGGCATACACCCACATCGGGGCAAGCCCCGTCTGCACCGCCTGAAATGTGAACCATGCTGGCACACCGCAGATGAACGCCGTGGCAATCGCGGCCAAGAAGCTGAGGAACCCGTCGATCAGCGCCTTCATTCGGCAGCGACCCCGCAGGCGTGCGTCTTGTGCATCGTATTCTCCTTCAGCCAGTCCCAGCCGAAAGCGTGATCGCTATCGCCGTGCGCTTCGCGGTGGGCCAGACGCGCGCGGGCTTCGTCGAGCGATGGTTTGTGCCCTTCCGGCACCCACCACATGACAAAATGCATCCCGCCAAGCACCTCGAACCATTCCGCCTTGCGTTCGTAAAATTGCTTGTGAACCGTGCCCCAGACAAAGGTTTCAAGCGCCGCCGGCGTTTCCCAGACTGTCAAGTTCGACACAAACAGCGGATCACCGTCCAGCTTGTCCTCGGTGTTGCCAGTGCCCGGCTCGCCAGACCCCTCGGCCATCCAGACAAATCCGGGCATCCGTTTGCCAAGACCGTTGATCCGGTCAAGATTCGACATGAAGTCCGCCACGCGCGGATCATCTGTGGGGGCGGTCAGACGCCCGACATTCAATTCGGCAAGATGCATTCGGATTACCCCGTGATCACATAGAAAAAGATCACCACGGCCAGCAGGCAGGTAATCAGCATGACTGGCAACATCATCCAGACCGGAAAAATTTTCAACCGCTGGATACTATCAAGCTTTTGCCCGACATATCCGCAGTGGTCGCACGCCCGCCCCACGGGATAGGGTTTTGTGTTGCAAGCCGGGCAGACATCGGGATGGGTCAGCATCGGCGCAAGACTGCTTTACTGCGATACAGGTGTGCCGTCGGGCAGCACGCAGTTTCCGCGAAAACGCCAAGTCATGTCTGAAGCGTTAAACGACGATGACCGGTCCAGATAGCCCAGCCCCTGATTGCCGCAATAGGCCCCTACAGCCGCGCGGGCCGCGACCTGATCTTCCCGCGTGTTTTGCAGCGCCTGAAACTGGCGCGATACGGCCAGATAATCTTCGTTGTAGCTGACGGTGACACCATCAATCACAGCCGTGGAGGACTGCTCTACCACGGCCACGTCAAGCGGCAGGCAGGCGGACATCACAAACGGGACCATCAACAATGCAAAGCGTTTCATAGCGATCCTTTCTGCCATCAAAGGCATTGGTGCGGTGGCCGAAACCCTATCATAGCCGCCGCGTCTCGCGTAACACAGAACAAACGCCATTGCGGCAGTTTGGTTGCGCAGTGCTGCGCGACAGCTTTAGCCTAGCACATTGTTTTCAGGGCGCGATGTGATCATTACGCCGGTCAGCTTATCGGAATCGTAAACCAACCACGCAAAATTGCACCCGTCCATCTGTTCTGTGTGGCGGATGACGCGCAGATTTGAGATGTCGAACAACAGCTACACCGCATCGCCAGAAAATGCGGGCGCTGGCGCGTAGTAGGTCTCATAGTCTTCGACCCTGATACCGCGATCCACCAGATCCTGAAGGTAATCGCGGACCACAGAATCCAGCCCTTCAGCAAGGATAAATTCGTCGCAATCTTGGGCCAGGAAAACGGCGGATTGCGCAGACCAGCTGACAATCACCAAATCGTAGGGCATGGAGGGCCGTGTGTCGGCAGCAGCCGCAAGGGGCGCTGCCAGCAATCCGACGACACAGCCTAACGCTTTGATCATTCAGCGGCGACTGGGCTGCGCTTGTGCTTGATCCGGTCTTCGATCTCGTCGCGGAAATTGTTGATGAGGCCCTGAATCGGCCAAGCCGCCGCATCACCTAGCGCACAGATCGTGTGGCCTTCGACCTGCTTGGTCACGTCAAACAGCATGTCGATTTCCGCCGGATCGGCGTCGCCGCGCACAAGGCGTTCCATCACGCGCATCATCCAGCCGGTGCCTTCGCGGCACGGCGTGCACTGGCCGCAGCTTTCGTGCTTGTAGAATTTGGACAAACGCCAGATCGCTTTGATGATGTCGGTGGACTGGTCCATCACGATCACCGCCGCCGTGCCAAGGCCAGAGCCAAGCTCACCGCGCAGGTAATCGAAATCCATGATCGCATCGCGCATCTTTTCGCCGCGCACAACAGGAACGGACGACCCGCCGGGGATCACGGCCTTGAGGTTATCCCACCCGCCGCGAATACCGCCGCAGTGCTTGTCGATCAGCTCTTCAAAGGTGATCGACATTTCTTCTTCGACGACACAGGGGTTGTTCACATGGCCGGAGATCGCGAACAGCTTGGTGCCCACGTTGTTCGGACGGCCCATGCCAGCGAACCACGCGCCGCCGCGGCGCAAGATTGTTGGCACGACGGCAATCGATTCCACGTTGTTCACAGTGGTCGGGCAGCCATAAAGTCCGGCACCCGCAGGGAATGGCGGCTTCATGCGTGGCATGCCCTTTTTGCCTTCAAGGCTTTCGAGCAGTGCAGTTTCTTCGCCACAGATGTAGGCCCCTGCCCCGTGGTGCAGATAAAGGTCGAAATCCCAGCCCGATCCAGCAGCATTCTTGCCGACCAGTCCGGCCTCGTATGCTTCGTCGATGGCGTTTTGCAGCGCCTCTTTCTCGCGGATGTATTCGCCGCGAATGTAGATGTAGCAGGCGTGTGCGTTCATCGCGAAGCTGGCGATCAGGCACCCTTCGATCAAGGTGTGCGGATCGTGGCGCATAATCTCGCGGTCTTTGCAGGTGCCCGGCTCTGATTCGTCGGCGTTGACGACCAGATAGGCAGGGCGTCCGTCGCTTTCCTTGGGCATGAACGACCACTTGAGACCCGTGGGGAAACCAGCGCCACCGCGACCACGCAGGCCGGAGGCTTTCATCTCGTCCACGATCCAGTCGCGGCCCTTCTGGATGATAGCGGCCGTGCCGTCCCAGTGACCACGCTTTTTCGCGCCATCAAGTGTCCGGTCGTGCATCCCGTAAAGGTTGGTGAAAATCCGGTCCTGATCCTGAAGCATCTGCTAAACCCTTGTCGCCCGTTGTCGTCGTGTCGGTCTTGTCATTCATCGTCGTTCTGGCGCGCACGCCAGAGCAAATAAGTCTGCCATAGCGCAAACCCGAAACCAGCGAGGGCTGCAAGGTCAAAAAGTGCGATGGTGCGATGTGACCACCCCAATTCCGACCCTGCCAGCGTCGCTATGATCCAAAAAACACCAACGCCGGCCATAAGCAACGCGACGCGTTGTCCTGCTTTGCCTTGTGGTGACTTGCCTGTCTGGGTCATTGCGTCTCGCGGTTATTTGGCAAGCGGCGTTTAGTAAACGCCGCCCTTTTTCACTTTGCTGGAGAAGTCGGTTGCGCCGCCTTCCGCCAGAACTTTGGCCTGAGGCACCCAGTTGTCACGGCTGACGCGGCCTTTGAAACCTTCGAGGTTCTGGTCAACCCATGCCACTTCGTTTGGTCCCCAGCTGGCGACCTGATCGAAGTGATAGACACCCATCCGGTGCAGCATGCCTTCCAGCTTTGGGCCAACGCCCTTGATCTGCTTGAGGTTATCCGGACCGCCATCGCGGGCCGCAGTCAGCATCTGTGGCTTGTCCGCGTCCGACACTGCTGGCGCAGGTGTTGCCGGAGCCGGAGCCGGAGCAGGTTTCGCCGGTGCTGGCGTCGCGGCAGGTGCGGCTTTCACGCTGCGGTCAGGCTCTTCCAGAATGCCGGTATCATCAGGCTTTTGCGCGGTCGTTGCTGCCGACGCAGTCGCTGTTGACGGCGAAGGCTGTGCCGGCGCTGTTGGCGCAGGTGCGCTTGGTGTTGATGCAGGCTGGTGGGCCGCATCTGCCTGTGGCGATGCTTTGCCCGACATGGCATCAACCGTGGCCCCGCCAGCGACCGAGGCACCTGCCATGACAGGCGTTGCACCAACCGGCGTCCCTGTCGCGGATGGCGCCATGCCGCTGCGTTGTGCCTGATTGCCGTCTGGCGATACGTCGCGCGGGCCCATCGGACCTGCCTGTGGCGACCGCCAGCCCAACATCAGAACGACGGCTGCAATCACCGCGACAATCGCGCCGACAAAGATCGCGGCGGCCACCGCATATTCATACAAAACAAAGGCAACGCCCGCGGCGATCAGGCCAAACAGGCCAGCGACAGCGATAATGCCAAGGCTGATAGGTGCAGTATCTTTCATTTCAACTTTTCTCCCCAAGGCGGCAGAACACAGCGGCGCCACCCCTACAAATCTGCGGTCCGGCAAGTGCTGTGTCCCAACAGATGACGCCGCAACCCCTTGAATAACGGTTTTTTCGCCGTTTGATAAGGGATTTTCCCGTCAGGCCCTTGCCTTGCCCGCATGATGCGGGGCTTACGCCTTAGCTAGATCAGTTGCCTGTGCGATCCAGTTGTCGCGCACGATGCGCCCTTTGAACTTCAACCGGTTATCAACCCACTGGATTTCGTCCTGTGTCCAGGCCGCGATCTGGTCGAAGTGATAAAAGCCCAGATCGTTGAGCGTCTGCTCCAGTTTCGGGCCGACACCGCTAATCCGCTTGAGGTCATCCGCCCCTTCGGCGCGTGCGGTTGTCAGGGTTTCCGGCTTGCTCTCGGGGCCGGTCGCCTCGGGCGAGGTGCCGGGATTGGATTTGCCCACAGGCTTGGCCTTGGACGCGGCATCGGCCTGCTGCTCGGTCACGCCAGAGCCGTTTGCAGGCGTATCCTTGGCAGGGCGCGGTGCGTTCTTTTCCGCCAGCTTTTTGGCCTTTGCGGGCTTGGGCGGCGTCTGGGCGGGGCGATCCTTGACAGTCTCGCCACTGTCCTGCCACGGCGTCAGGATCGGCACTTCGGTGCCGTCGATCCGCTTGACTGTGTCGCCAATATCCGTCGCCAGCTGCACGGACGCATTATATTGCGTCTTGCCGCTGTCGTAGTCCTTGAGGCTGGTCAGCCCTTTCAGTGGTTCGGCGGCATACCGTCCGTTCTGTGGGCCGGGTGTTGGCACCTTGCCAGCGGCCAGTTCGTCAATGATCTCGCCCATGCGGGCTGCGGTCAGGTCTTCATAGTAATCTTTGCCGATCTGGGCCATTGGTGCGTTCGCACAGGACCCAAGGCATTCGACCTCTTCCCACGAAAACTTGCCATCAGCAGACAGCTCGTGCGGGTTGGCGGCGATCTTTTCTTTGCACACCGCGACCAAGTCTTCGGCGCCACAGATCATGCAGGACAGCGTGCCGCAGACCTGAATATGTGCAACAGAACCAACAGGTTGAAGCTGGAACATAAAGTAGAACGATGCCACCTCAAGCGCGCGGATATAGGCCAGATCAAGCATGCGCGCGACTTCTTCAATCGCGGGGCGAGTCAGCCAGCCTTCCTGTTCCTGCGCACGCCACAACAGCGGGATGATGGCCGATGCCTGACGGCCCTCGGGGTATTTGGTCATCTGTCCTTCGGCCCATTTCAGGTTCTCGGGCGTAAAGGCAAAGCTGTCAGGTTGGTCGGCGTGAAGTCTACGCAGCATTAGTTCATTCCGGTCGCAAGGGTGCCCGCTGAAAGCGCGGCAAAAATGGCAAGTGGTGGGGCGTGAAAGATAAGTCCGGACGCGAAAAAGCCCGGCACCACCCCGATGAGAGACATAGCGATCATATGCAGTTGGCCGACAAGACGCGGATTTCGCCGTCGCTGGCGACTTCGGCCTGCCCTGCGGCTTCAAGCTCTGGCACGATGCGGCGCATGTCGTCAGGCGTGATCGACGCGCGGCTCAGGATTGCGCCCACGTTGTCGGCACTCAGGACGCAGCCCTGCCCTTCGACGGCGCGAATAAACCGCTCTTTCGCAGAAAGCTGGACAGTGGCCGGTGCGGACGGCGTATCGGAAACAAGTGACACTTCACCACAGGCGGCCACAGCGATCAGGGCCAATGCGCTTACAAATCTGGTCATGCTGCTATCTCCATTATCTCGGCCGCAATCCAGAATTCCAACTGGTCCAACGGCAAAACGTATTTCAAAAATCCAAGGATGATCCCTGTCAGGATCATCTGTCGATTTCACCAAACACCACGTCCATCGTGCCGATAATGGCGGCGACGTCGGCAAGTTGGTGACCCGATGCAAGGTAATCCATCGCCTGCAGGTGGAGATAGCCCGGCGCGCGCAGCTTGGCGCGATATGGCTTATTGGTGCCGTCGGCGACCAGATAAACGCCGAACTCGCCCTTAGGGGCCTCTACCGCCGCATAAACCTCACCGGCAGGCACGTGGAAGCCTTCGGTGTAGAGTTTGAAGTGGTGGATCAGCGCTTCCATTGAGGTCTTCATCTCGCCGCGTGTGGGTGGTGTCAGCTTACCACGGGCCATCACGTCGCCCTTTTCGTGGCGCAGCTTTTCGCAGGCCTGACGGATGATCGACACCGATTGGTGCATCTCTTCCATGCGGACCAGATAGCGGTCGTAGCAGTCGCCGTTCTTGCCGACAGGGATTTGGAATTCAAACTCGTCGTAGCACTCGTAAGGCTGTGCACGGCGCAGGTCCCAAGCCAAGCCGGAGCCACGGACCATCACACCGGAGAAACCCCAGTCCTGAATATCCTGCTCACTGACGACACCAATATCGGCGTTACGCTGTTTGAAGATGCGGTTTTCGGTCAGAAGGCCGTCAATGTCGTCGATCACCTTGGGGAATTCCACGGCCCACTGGTCAATATCCTCAACCAGATCATCGGGCAGGTCCTGATGCACACCACCGGGGCGGAAATAGGCGGCGTGCAAACGCGCACCACAGGCGCGTTCGTAGAACACCATCAGCTTTTCACGCTCTTCAAAGCCCCAAAGCGGCGGGGTCAGCGCGCCCACGTCCATCGCCTGTGTCGTGACGTTGAGCAGGTGCGACAGGATGCGGCCAATTTCGGAATACAAAACGCGGATCAGCGACGCGCGACGCGGCACTTCGGCGCCGGTCAGCTTTTCAATCGCCAAACACCATGAGTGTTCCTGATTCATCGGGGCCACATAATCAAGGCGGTCCAGATACGGCAGGTTTTGCAGGTAGGTGCGGCTTTCCATCAGCTTTTCGGTGCCACGGTGCAGCAGGCCGATGTGCGGGTCGCAGCGTTCGACAATCTCGCCGTCCAGTTCAAGCACCAGACGCAACACACCGTGCGCCGCAGGGTGCTGCGGGCCGAAGTTGATGTTGAAGTTGCGGATCTTCTGCTCACCCGTCAACGCATCGGTCGAGCCGTCGTCGTAGGTGTTTACACGGATATCGCCGTCCATCATTTTGCTGACTCCTCGGCTTTTTCGTCACCCGGAATGACGTATTGCGCGCCTTCCCAAGGGGACATGAAATCGAACTGGCGGTATTCCTGAACCAGCGAAACCGGCTCGTAGACGACCCGCTTTTGCACTTCGTCATAGCGCACTTCGGTGTAACCCGTCGTCGGGAAATCCTTGCGCAGCGGATAGCCGCGGAAACCGTAGTCGGTCAGCAAGCGGCGCAGATCGGGGTGGCCTGAAAACAGGATGCCGAACATGTCGAAGATCTCGCGCTCGAACCAGTTGGCCGATGGATGCACGTCGATGATCGAAGGCACCATATCCTTTTCACGGATTTGCGTGCGGATGCGGATGCGGTGGTTCTGGTACATCGACAGGAAGTGATAGACCACGTCGAACCGCTTGGCGCGGCTGGGGTAATCCACGGCTGTGATGTCCACGAGGCTGTTGAACTGGCAAGCGCCGTCGGTTTTCAGAAACTCGACAAAGCCCACCAGATTGGACAGCGACACGGTGATCGTCAGCTCGTTATGGGCAACTTCCCACGACAGAACGCAGTCCTTGCGCTTCAGCTCAATGTGCGCGCCAAGCTCTTGCAGTGCATTGCTCATCTGATGATCGTCCCTGTCCGGCGGATTTTGCGTTGCAGTTGCAGGATACCGTAAAGCAGCGCCTCTGCCGTTGGCGGGCAGCCGGGCACGTAGACATCCACCGGCACGATGCGGTCACAGCCGCGCACAACGGAATAGCTGTAGTGATAGTAGCCACCACCGTTCGCGCAGGACCCCATCGAGATCACGTAACGCGGCTCTGGCATCTGGTCGTAGACCTTGCGCAGCGCGGGTGCCATCTTGTTGGTCAGCGTACCGGCCACAATCATCAGGTCGGACTGGCGCGGCGATGCGCGTGGCGCTGTGCCAAACCGCTCAAGGTCATAGCGCGGCATGGACGTGTGCATCATTTCAACCGCGCAGCAGGCCAAACCAAAGGTCATCCAGTGCAAGGACCCTGTCCGCGCCCAGTTCACCATGTCGGCGGTCGAGGTCACAAGGAAACCCTTGTCCTGCAACTCTTTATTCAAAAGCTGGGTGCCGTGCTCTTTGTCAGCGCCCACTTGGGTTCCGGTCATCACTCCCATTCGAGCGCCCCTTTCTTCCATTCGTAAGCAAAGCCGATGGTCAGCACGCCAAGGAACACCATCATCGACCAGAAGCCCACCATGCTCACATCCTTGAAGGCAACCGCCCAAGGGAACAGGAACGCAACTTCAAGATCGAAGATAATAAACAGGATCGACACGAGGTAGAACCGCACGTCGAATTTCATCCGCGCATCATCAAAGGCGTTAAATCCGCATTCGTAGGCCGATACTTTCTCGGGATCCGGCGCACGCACCGCCACAACGGCGGCGGCAAGGATCAAAATCAGGCCCAGCGCGATGGCAAGCCCCAGAAAAATCAGGATCGGCAGGTATTCAGTGACATCAAAGTCCAAGGGGTGGTCCTTTCCCTTTGCGCGAGGGGATCAACCCCGCCCTTTTTGGCTGGTCAGACACTTAACCCCGTGACTTGGGGGGGTCAACGGGGGGCGACACTTTGTGCCGGTGTATTTGCGCTGAGGAAGTAGATCGTGAAAGCTCAACGTGGTGTGGCACGCGCCTGAGGTGTCACATCTCGGCCAATCGCCCGCCTACTTGGCCCAGCGCGGTTTGCGCTTGTCAAAGAACGCACCGATCCCTTCCTGCGCCTCTTCATCTTCCCAACGCGCCATCAACCCCGCGATGGACCGATCAATCAGCGCATCGTCAATCACCGGGCCCAACGATCTGGCGTAGGTCTTTGCATCGGCCACAGCCCCCGGCGCGCAAGCTAAATAGGGTGCGACCTCGGCCTCAATGGCTTCATCAAGCGCATCAGGCGACACAACCTTGGCCACGACACCCAAGGCCATCGCCTCATCTGCATCAAACACACGGCCTGACATGAAAACGCGCCGTGCACGTCCCTCGCCCATACGCGCCAGTACATAGGGCCCGATGGTTGCGGGAATCAGCCCCAGCTTGGTTTCGGTCAGCGCAAATTTCGCGGCATCCACGGCGACAACCGTATCGCACACGCAGGCCATGCCCACGCCACCGCCAAAGGCATTGCCCTGCACCCGCCCGATCAGCGGCTTGGGCATTAGGTTTAGAACCTGCAACATCTCGGCCAGTTTGCGGGCCTCCCGCGCGCGGTCCTGCGGCGTAGCCTCCATCTGGTCGCGCATCCAGCCCAGATCACCGCCTGCGCAAAACGTCCGCCCGTCTGCTGAGAGGACAACGACACGCACCTCAGGATCAGCGCCAAGCGTTTGTGCAGCCTCGGTCAATCCCGCGATCATTTCGGCTGACAGGGCGTTGTGCTTTTCCGCCCGCGCGAGAGTAAGTGTCGCCACGCCGCGTGCGTCTGTCTCGGTCCTGATCATGCGCGCATCCCTTTTGCCATAACTGCCGCCTTGGCGATGACATCGCGATCTACGCCATGATGCCACCCTTGTTTGTCGAGCATCTCCAGAACGGTTTCAGTCGCCACATTCCCCGGCGCGCCCGGCGCATAGGGACAGCCGCCCAGACCGCCGACGGCGCTATCGAAATGCCGCAGCCCCAGATCAAGCGCCACGGCGATATTGCGTGTCGCAAGTCCGGTTGTGTCGTGAAAATGCCCGGCCAGTTGATCCGCTGGCGTGTCGTGCAACACGGCCTCTAGCATCGCACCCACCCGCTCTGGCGTGCCTTTGCCAATCGTGTCGCCCAACGACACCTGCATCGGCGCAAGCGCCCGCAGCAGCCCCGTGGCCTCTGCCACCGCATCCGGCGCGACGGGACCGTCAAACGGACAGTCGGTCACGCAGGATACATAACCGCGCACACCAACACCCGCCTCTTGCGCCGCCGTCACGACCGGTGCCGCGCGCGCGACGCTTTCACGGACCGAGCAGTTCAAGTTAGCCTGACTGAACCCCTCGGAGGCCGAGATAAACACGGCAATTTCAAACGGACCGTTTGCAAATGGCGCAAAGCCGTCCCAGCCGCGCATATTGGGCACCAACACGCCGTACGTTACACCTGCGGCACGCTGCATCTGGCCCAACACCTCTGGCGTATCCGCCATCTGCGGCACCCATTTGGGGCTGACAAACGATCCCACTTCGATGTCCTGCAACCCGCTGCCCGATAACAGGTCAATGAGCGCAACCTTCCGGTCTACCCCGATCACAGCCTTTTCATTCTGCAGCCCGTCCCGCGGCCCCACCTCGTGAAGATGTACATGGTCAGACATGCACCCCTCCTTCTTTTGGATAGAAATACTTCGGAGGTTTGGAGGCTGGCCTCCAATTCGCCAAGCGGGCGAACCGGCATGATGCGCAACGCTGTCTTACCTGCGTGCGGCAGCCCAAAATATCGCGTGCGGCGCAGCCGCTCATTTTGGTTGCTCCCACGCAGGATAGAAATCCTGCTGGTAAAGGCGGTTTGCGTCGTCCGGCAAGGATGCTTGAAACGCGGGTCGCGCTTGCAGCCGCGCCATCCAGTCTTGCAAGTGTTCGAACCCGTCAAGCGCTGCAAAATGCGCCCCCATATAGACCGCCTGCCCCACCCCGATATCCGCGGCTGAAAATCCGCATGGCAAAAGATATGCCTGCCCGCCCAGCGCGTCATCGATCGCGCCATAGCATTTGCGCAGGCGTGCGGCCTCCAGTTTCATCACCGTCGGGCTGCGCATCCAGTCTTCAAAGAGCATCACATGCTGCTGTGTCAGCGCCGCGACGTGTTGGCTGACTGTTTCGGCGTAGTGGACCCAGTTCAGCCAAGCCGCCCGCTCGGGATCACCAGCACCGCGACCAAAGCCGGCGTCCGGATGGCGTTCGCACAGCACCTCGGCGATCGCACCGCTTTCAAACAGCACGTCGCCATCAATCTCAAGGCTTGGCACCCGACCGGTAGGGTTCAAATCCAGATAGGTCTCGGCCTTGATTTCGGGCCCAAAGCCGTAGGTCTTTACCGCGAACTCAATCCCAAGCTCGTGCAGAAGCCACAGGCTGCGCATGGATCGTGTCTGCGGACAGTGATGCAGCCGGATCATGACGCGTCCAACGGCGCAAGAGCGACAAGCAAGGCCCCTGCCACAACCTGATCGCCTGCTTTTACCGCAACCTTGTCCACCGTGCCATCGCGATGGGCGCGCAGCACATGTTCCATCTTCATCGCCTCAAGCACTGCCAGCCTGTCGCCTGCCTGAACGTTTTGTCCTGATGTCACTGCCACATCGCGCACAAGGCCCGGCATCGGCGCAATCACCTCGTCACTGCCACCGGCGGCAGTGGCGCGGTCAAGCGGGTCGATCACGCGCAAGGTCAGGGTCTCGTCATCAAAGACGGTGACAGCGTCGTCGTGGTGTCGCACGTGCGGCATCTTTTGTCCGTCGGTCCACCATTGACCACGCCTGCGCCGCACAGCGACGTTTGTTCCCTCAACCGCAACGCTCACATTGTCGGGACCGTTCACAGTCAGCTGGCAGCTATAAACCGTGTCACCTGCGGCAAGGTCGATTGTGTGCTTGAGCGGCGTCCAGAGTGAGAACCCGCGCAACGCATCGCCTGTGTTATCCAGACCGGTCGCCACCAAAGCCGCTGCAGCGATCCGTTGCGGGCTGGCCGTGGCGGCCTGTGATAGCGTGTCAATTTTACGTGCAATGAGACCTGTATCGACGCGGCCAGCGGCGAAATCATCATCCACGGCAAGCCTGCGCAAAAACGCCAGGTTGGTGACAGTCCCTGCCACCTGTGTATCGCCCAGCGCCTGCGCCAACTGCGTCAGAGCGGTTGGGCGGTCAGGTCCGTGCACTGTCAGCTTCGCAATCATTGGATCATACCAGGGCGAAATCTCTGATCCGGTTGCCACGCCGCTGTCGATGCGGGCGCTATCTGGAAACTGTAGATGTGCCAGTGTGCCTGTCGCGGGCAAAAACCCTGCTGGCACGTCCTCGGCGTAGATACGCGCTTCAAACGCATGACCGGTAATCGTCAGATCGTCCTGCTGCGCGGGGATCTTCCCCCCTGCGGCCACCAGCAACTGCCATTCCACCAGATCAACGCCGGTGATCGCTTCCGTGACGGGGTGTTCGACCTGAAGGCGCGTGTTCATCTCCATGAACCAGAAGCCATCTGTGCGCAGACCGTCAGAGCCGTCCACGATAAATTCGATGGTGCCAGCACCTGCATATCCAATGGCCTTGGCCGCCGTGACGGCTGCATCGCCCATCGCGCGGCGCATCGCTTCGGTCATACCGGGGGCTGGCGCCTCTTCAATCACTTTCTGATGCCTGCGTTGAAGCGAACAGTCGCGCTCGAACAGATGCACCGCGTCAGTGCCATCCCCGAAAACCTGCACTTCGATATGGCGCGGGCTCTGCACAAACTTTTCGATCAGCACGTCGGCGTTGCCAAAGGCGGTTTTGGCTTCGGCCTGCGCGCTGGCCAGTCCTTCGGCAAAGTCTGCTTCGCGTTCCACCAAACGCATGCCCTTACCGCCGCCGCCAGCGACAGCCTTGACCAGCACGGGATAACCGATCTTTTGCGCCTCACCCGCGAGAAAGTCCCCGTCCTGATTGTCGCCATGATAGCCCGGCACAACAGGCACGCCCGCCATATCCATCAGCGCCTTTGCCGCATCTTTCAGCCCCATAGCGCGAATGGCCTTGGCAGACGGTCCGATAAAAACCAGCCCCGCTTTTTCGACGGCATCCACGAAGTCGGGATTTTCAGACAAAAAGCCGTAGCCCGGATGGATCGCTTGCGCGCCGGTGTCGATGGCTACCTGAATAATTAGATCACCACGCAAATAGCTGTCGGCCACAGGCGCAGGCCCCAGCCGCACCGCCTCGTCCGCTTGTGCGACGTGAAGCGCATCTGCATCGGCGTCTGAATACACCGCGACGGTTTTCACACCCATGCGCCGCGCTGTCTGCATGACACGACAGGCGATCTCTCCACGGTTGGCAATCAGGATTTTGTTAAACATATTCAGCACCATCCGGCACGCTTGCCGCCTTCGTAAGGGCGCGCGTGTCCCTCTTCAATCATCTGGCGGGCCAATGGCACGCCATCGACAAACACGCGCACCAAAGATCTATCGTAGCGGTCACGCCCTTCTTTCACCAAGCGCAAATCGTCGGCTGAAAAAAGCACGCGCCGCAGATACCACTTCGCCGCCAGCGCTTGCGTCGCCTCGCCCGTGCACTGCGGACTAAAAAGTTCCGGTGCATCAAAGCCCAGCAGACGCGCCCGCTGCGACCCAAGTGACGGACACCACAATTGCACTGTGTCCCCATCAATTACGCCCGCGATACGACATGTCCCGTCACCGCTTTGCAAAGGGCGAAGGACGGCAACAGTGGCATCTGTCAGCGCAGGCAGCGCGACCAAAGCACCAGCACCGACCAGAATGACAGCTTTCAGGTAGGATTTGGGATCGCGCCGGGGCTTGCGCCGTTTCGGCAGCCCCATATCAAATGGCCGCGTCCGTCTATAGTCGCGGCTGAACGGAACCACCTTCTGATCGCGTCTGCGCCCCATCACATCCTGAACACGCCAAAGCGCGTTTCCTCGATCTCTTTGTTCATGCAGGCCGACAGCGACATGGCCAGCACATCGCGGGATTTTCGGGGGTCGATGATGCCGTCGTCCCAAAGCCGCGCGCTGGCGTAGAGGGGGTGTGACTGTTCGGCGAACATATCAATCGTTGGTTGCTTAAAGGCTGTTTCTTCCTCTTCGGTCCATGTCTCGCCGCTGCGTTCGATGGCGTCGCGCTTGACTGTCGCCAGCACGCCAGCCGCCTGTTCGCCGCCCATCACCGAAATGCGTGACGTGGGCCATGACCACATGAAATCGGGGGAGTAGGCGCGCCCCGCCATACCATAGTTGCCAGCCCCGTAAGACCCCCCTACAACCATCGTGATTTTGGGCACCGCGGTCGTCGCCACGGCTGTGACCATCTTGGCCCCGTGGCGCGCGATCCCCTCATTCTCGTATTTGCGACCAACCATGAAGCCGGTGATATTCTGCAAAAAGATCAGCGGGATTTTGCGCTGGCTGCACAATTCCACAAAGTGCGCGCCCTTCTGCGCCGCTTCGGAGAAAAGCACGCCGTTGTTGGCGATAATGCCGCACGGCCAGCCGTCGATATGGGCAAATCCGGTGACCAGCGTGTCGCCGAACCGCGCCTTGAACTCGTCAAAGCGCGATCCGTCCACGATGCGTTTGATGACCTCGCGGATGTCGTAAGGCGTGCGCAGGTCTGCGGGAATCGCGTCAAAAAGCGTCTCTGGATCAACCGCTGGCAGCTTCGGCACCTGTCGCGAGGCCGCCTGTTTGGGCGGACGAGCACATGACGCAACCGCTTGGCGCGCCAAGGCAAGCGCATGGGCGTCGTCCTCCGCCAGATAGTCCGCAACACCCGAGAGGCGCGTATGCACGTCACCGCCGCCCAGATCTTCTGCGCTCACAACTTCGCCTGTCGCGGCTTTCACCAGTGGTGGTCCAGCAAGGAAAATCGTGCCCTGCTCTTTCACGATGATCGACACATCCGCCATTGCGGGCACATATGCGCCGCCCGCCGTGCAGGACCCCATCACAACGGCAATCTGCGGGATGCCTTTTGCAGACATCTGCGCCTGATTGTAGAAAATCCGGCCAAAGTGATCGCGGTCCGGAAAGACCTCGTCCTGATTGGGCAGGTTTGCGCCACCGCTATCGACCAGATAGATGCAAGGCAGATGGCAGCTTTCCGCAATCTCCTGCGCGCGCAGGTGCTTCTTGACGGTCATCGGATAGTAGGTGCCGCCTTTGACGGTAGCATCGTTACACACAACCATCACATCACGCCCGTGCACACGGCCCACGCCTGCAACGACGCCAGCGCATGGTGCTGCCCCGTCATACATGCCATGTGCCGCAGTTGCGCCGACCTCAAGAAACGGCGATCCGGGGTCCAGCAAGCCTGCCACCCGATCGCGTGGCAGCATTTTCCCGCGCGAGACATGCCGCGCACGGGATTTCTCACCACCGCCCGCGGCTGCGGCTGCGGCGGCTTTTGCCACATCGGCCAATGCAGCCTCGTGTGCGGGCCTTGGGTTCTCGGTGTCAGACATGCCGCACCCTCCTCCTAAATCGCAGTCGTGTATGATGTCGGCGAACCGACGACCAAACAGCCATCACAGACGGACATAGCCGTCGTCATTGCATGTATCCTGATCAGCACGCTCATGGGTTTGCAGGTCCGAATATGGCCAGACGTGTTTCGTTTGACATGAAGCCCAACACCTCGCGCCAGTACACTTCGGTTTCACACACCAGCACGTTCTCCGGCTCCTCGGCGCAACGCTCCAGCCCCGGTTGCATCAAAGAGCTTTCCTGCCCGCCCTCTGCATCCAGCCGCGCCTGCCACAGGGCCAGCTGACCGGACCAATAGGCGTGATCCTGTTCCTCGCAGGATGCTGCCGTATGGCGCATCATATACTGCAATCCAACACAGCTGTGTCGCGGCGGCGCATAGCGTTCACCACAGGTTACGATAGCAAGGAGATCGACAAACGGATTGTCCAGATTGGAGCGGATGGTGTCATCCACACAGGTCAGATAGCGCGGTGGCGCTTCATCCTGCGCCGCGACTGGTGACGCCACAGCAAGCATCATTGCGATGGCGGCGGCGGGCCTCATGATTGCGGCGCTTTCATTTCAATGACAGCCACCTGCTGACCACGCGCGCCGACCAGATAATTGTAACCGGTCAGATCGGGACCAATGCAGATCACTTCGATCCAGACATCATCGCGCTGCGACGGAATGGCCGAGCAATCGGAAGCGGGCCGTCCGGTCGTGTTCGTATATTGCGTGGCAAAAAAGGTAATGGCCTCGGTCTCTGACACAGGTTGGCCAAGGCGCAAGCCAAGATAGGCCGCAGGCATCGCCAGCAGCAAAACGGCGCCGATGATCCAGCGCCAGGGCATCAGCCCATCGCCCCCATCATCTCGCGCCCGACCAGCATGCGGCGGATTTCCGATGTGCCCGCGCCGATCTCCATCAGCTTGGCGTCGCGGAATATGCGGGCCACAGGGGCATCATTCAGGAACCCTGCCCCGCCCATGGCCTGCACGGCCTGATGGGCCTGTTTCATTGCTTCTTCAGATGCATAAAGACAGCACGCGGCGGCATCCTGACGGGTCACTGTACCACGGTCACAGGCGCGCGCGACCTCGTAGACATAGGCGCGGGCCGAGTTCATCGCTGTGTACATATCCGCGATTTTGCCCTGCATCAGTTGGAAGTTGCCAATGGGTTGGCCGAACTGTTTGCGCGATGCCAGATAAGGCATGATCTCGTCCAGACAGGCGGCCATGATGCCAAGGCCGATGCCCGCCAGCACCACACGTTCGTAATCAAGGCCCGACATCAGAACGCGCACGCCGCGTCCTTCTTCGCCCAAGACATTTTCAAACGGTACTTCGACATTATCAAAGATCAGCTCTGCCGTGTTAGAGCCGCGCATGCCCAGTTTGTCGAAATGGGGCGATGTGCTGAAGCCCGTCATCTCTTTTTCGATTAGGAAAGCGGTGATCCCTTTTGCGCCTGCATCGGGATCGGTCTTGGCGTAAACCACGAGCGTGTCGGCGTCGGGGCCATTGGTGATCCAGTATTTGTTGCCGTTCAGACGGTAGTGATCGTTCCGCTTTTCTGCGCGTAGCGACATAGATACTACGTCGGACCCCGCGCCCGCCTCTGACATGGCCAAGGCGCCGACGTGTTCGCCCGAAATCAGACGTGGCAAGTATTTCTGCTTTTGATCGTCAGACCCATTCAGCTTGATCTGGTTCACACACAGGTTGGAATGTGCGCCGTACGACAGCGACACCGATGCGCTGGCACGGGCGATTTCCTCAATCGCGACGGTATGCGCCAGATAGGACATGCCAGCGCCGCCATAAGCCTCGTCCACGGTGACGCCCAAAAGGCCCAACTCGCCCATTTCGCGCCAGAGTGCGGGGGGAAAGGCGTTATCGGCATCAATCCGGGCGGCCATGGGTTTCACGCGGTCCTGCGCCCAGCCATGCACCATATCGCGCAGGGCATTCACATCCTCGCCCAGATCAAAGGTCATTGATGCGAGAAACATAAAAGGATATCTCCATTAATTGAACGCTTGTTCATTTGTAGAACTGAAACGCGCGTCCCGTCAATGATTGTGATGTGTAATTGACGAGTGCCACCCAAATCTTTTGGGCCATCACCGCCGTGTCGCGCGGATCGCTATTGCTGTATCCCGTAAAGCCTGACCGCGTTGAATGCCTCATCAAGGTTTGTCGTTGCCGAATTTGTGCTGGGCCCGTTGATGTACATCTGCGGCGCACCATCCAAGGCAAAGACGGCCGTGGCATCGGCATCGACGACAATCGGCGTCCCTTCAAGCGACGTCAGCGTGCCTGTGGCCTGCCCCATCAATCCTTCGATGAAGCCGCGATCACGGGTCAGGGTCGCGGCATAGGATATGTCACCCGCGATCGCACCCCGCGCCCTTTCCTGACCGGATGAATTGTATTGCGCGGCATCAAGCTGGTAGAAATTCGATCCTGTCGCCGTCATCTGGTTGGTGGTGAAATCCACCTCGCTGTTGAGCAAACCGTAGGCGATAAAATTGACGTCACTGTCGCGACGGTTGGCCTGCTGTTCAACCACCGCCAGCCCTTCGTAGGTAAAGCTGCCCGAGATTGGATCGCTTGCCGGGGTAAGCGGGAAAAACGAGAAAACGCCTTCGCTGTCGCGTTGCGCCTGTAAGACATCACTGAACGAAGCGCCACCCGGTGATATGTTCATGTCCACATTCGACGCACCACCGCCACCGCAGCCCGCAAGCACGGCAATGACGGGAATTCCCAAGGCAACACGATTGTTCATACTCATACCATTCCACTCATTTGCGTTTGCATCACGCTGACGGAGCCGTTGTAACAAGTCAATCCAGCGACCTTGCGCAGATCGCATGGTTGATGTTGCGGGCTTCACCTGATGCTAAGTGATATCGCTGGCGATGGAACCGATCAGGGCGGCATGCGTTTTGCCGCTATGAATACCTTAGTAAACGCGTTGAAACGCATCTCCATCGTCGCTGGCGCGGCCTGTCTTACACCAAGTCTTTTGGCCGCCGACGAGGTCGGGCGCGTTGGTGTGGATTGGGTTGGCAATGATATCATTATCGAGGCCATCCCCGACCCCGAGGTGCAGGGTGTGACCTGCCATATCGCCTATTTCGAGCGGTCCTTGTTCGACCGGCTGTCAAACGGCAACTGGTTTGAAGACCCGTCGAATGCCGCGATTGATTGTCGTCAAACCGGCCCGATTGTCGTCGGTGACATCGACCGCAGTTGGGACGGGGAGAATGTCTTTCGCGAGCGCCAATCGATCGTGCTGAAATCCGTCGTGGTCAAGCGCATCTTTGACGCCGACAACAATACGCTGATCTATCTGGCCCATGCGTCCGAGTTGAGCCAGGGATCGGCGAAGATGTCGATTTCGACCATTCCGCTTTATGAAACAGGCGCGGTGCGGGACGACTAATATTGCGCCGTGCGATGCACGTCGCCAGAGGGGGGGTGCCTGCAGCGCAGGCACCCCCCTTTTATTTGAGTATTTCAGGCAAAGTGATGCATCACGTGGCGCGTCAGGCGGCGCGGGACTGCCAGACGGCTGATACCTCTGCCTTGATAATGCGTGCGATGAGGGCGCAGTCGGCAAGGCTGAATGTCAGTGGCAGGCGCATATCGACGATCCCTGCAAGGACGCGGTCTGTCTCTGGCATCGGTGCTGACGGGGCATAACGCCAGCTGTCATAGCGGCTGGTAAATCCGGTAGGCTCTGCCCCGCCAAACCATTTCAGTTCAACCCCGCGCGTCTTGCAGCGGGCGATCACGTCAGCGACGGCATCGGACGGCCAGTCCAACAGTAAAAACTGGAATGAAGAGGCGACGAATTGTTCCGACGCCGGACGATGCGGCAGCATCAGACCGCCAGTGTCTTCCAGCCCGCCAGCCAGAACGGCGTAGCGATCATTCCAGCGGCCAGCCTGTTGCGCCAGATCGGCCAGTTGCGGGCGCAGGATGGCGGCGCGCAGATTGTCCATCCGGCCCGAGATATTCGGTGTTTCGTATTTGATCTGTGCAAAGGTTTCGGGCGGCGGTGCTGCGCTATGTTTGTCAAACAGCATGTAGCTGCCGGATAACATGATCGCCCGCGCCATGCCCTCTGCGTCATCAGAGATCAGCAACCCGCCCTCTCCGGAATTGATGTGTTTGTAGGTTTGGGTCGAGAAGCAGCCGAAACGGCCCCAGCGGCCAGATGGCACACCGTCCCATGCGGCCCCCATCGTGTGGGCGCAATCCTCAATCACCGTCACGCCAGCAGCGTCACAAAGCGCAATCAGGCGGCGCATGTCACAGATGTGACCGCGCATGTGTGACAGCAGCAGGGTATCGGCCTGATCCAGTTTGCCTGCCAGATCATCTAGATCAATCGTCAGATCCGGTGTGACACCGACAAAGACAGGCGTTGCCCCGACCGCTGCGATTGCGCCCGGCACAGGGGCCAATGTGAACGCATTTGTCAGCACGCGGTCGCCATGCCCCACACCGCAGGCCCGCAGCGCGGTGGTCATGGCGTAGCCACCGGATGCGACCGCCAGACAGAATTGCGCACCGGTCTGGGCGGCAAACTCTTCTTCCAGCAGGGCCGTCTCAGCCGTCTCGCCATCAACCGTATTATACCGGTGCAACCGCCCGTGTTGCATCACAGCGGTCGCAGCCGCGATGCCTGCGGCGGGAATGGGTTCTTGCTGGGTAAAGCTGCCGGTGAAGTTTTCCATCTATCCTCCCGTGTGACGTTGCGATCAGTTGTCAGCACGATGGGGTGATGTGTCAATCGCGGTGTTTCAGCCGATCAGGCGGCGGACCTCGCCGCGCAATTCGTCGTAGTGGCCGATCAGCCCTTCCGGTTCCAGATCGCGCACATCATCATCGCCCGGCCCGAAGGTGACAAGGATCGACGGACGGCCCGCGTTGCGCGAGGTATTACGGTCGGTCGCGGTATCGCCCACCAGCAAACAGCGGTCCGGATCACCGCCCGCACGGCGCACAGCCTCGAACAGGTGTTCGGGGTCGGGCTTGCGCACGGTGAGCGTATCGGCCCCGATCAGCGACCCGAAGTCATCGCGCACGCCAAGGCTACGCATCAATGTCTCGGCCAGACCTGCGGGCTTGTTGGTGGCGATCCCGACAACATATCCGTCTGATTTCAACGCGCGGACCGTGTCGATTGCGCCTTCGTAAAGGTATGTGTGGTGGTCGATCGCTTGCGCGTAATTATGCAACAGCGGCTGATACTGGTCGTCCACGTTGTCTTCGTCAAAACCGTCAACGCGGCTGAAGCCAAGCCGCAGCATCGCCCGCCCGCCCTTGAGCGCAGTGCCGCTGTCACGTGCATCCAGCAGATCCCCTAGCCCCAGATCACGAAAACACGCATTTGCAGCCGCCAACAGATCGCCACTGGTATCGGCCAAAGTGCCATCAAGATCGAAGATTACGGTGCGCGTCATGTGTGGTTTCCTGCTGTGTCACACCGTTCTGTAACGATGCGTAAGGTGAAGTGAAGCCCTGTTGCCTTGTGAAACGCGGGCGAATTGCTAGAAGGTGCATTAAAAGACAGTAAATGCAGCATTCACGGGCGGTATCCATGGCAACGGCATTGATTATTTTGGGCGCGGGCATGGGCACGCGGATGAATTCGGACCTGCCAAAGGTGCTTCATCCCATCGCGGGTGCGCCGATGCTGGTGCATGCGATGAAGGCCGGCGCGGCTGTGACGCCCGAAAAAACCGTTGTGGTTGCAGGGCATGGCGCACAGATGGTGACGGCAGCCGCGCAAAGCTGGGACAGTGATGTGCAGGTTGTGATCCAGTCCGAACAGCTTGGCACAGGTCACGCGGTTGGACAGGCGGCGGATGCTCTTGCGGGCTTTGAGGGGGATGCCATTGTTTTGTATGGCGACACGCCTTTCATCCGGCCGGAAACGCTGGAAGCGATGATCGCCGCGCGCGCAAGCCACGATATAGTCGTGCTGGGATTTGAGGCAGCTGATCCGGGACGCTATGGACGGTTGGTGATGCAGGCAGAGCAGCTCGACAGGATTGTCGAGTTCAAAGACGCCACTGACGAAGAACGTGCGATCCGGCTTTGCAACAGCGGCGTGATTGCCGCCGACTGCAAGACACTGTTCGATCTGATCGCCAAGGTTGGCAATGACAACGCATCAGGTGAATACTATCTGACCGATATCATCGGGATCGCCCGCGCCGCCGGTCTTTTGGCAACTGTGGTGCAGTGCGATGAGGCCGAAACGCTTGGCGTCAATTCACGTGCCGAGCTTGCAGGTGCCGAGGCCCTGTTCCAGTCCCGCGCGCGGCAGGAGGCGCTTGAGGATGGCGTGACCCTGACCGCACCCGACACAGTCTATTTTGCGCATGATACCGTGCTTGGCCGCGATAGCGTGATTGAGCCGCACGTCGTCTTTGGTCCCGGTGCGACTGTGGAAAGCGGTGCGACGATCCGCGCGTTCAGCCATCTGGAAGGTTGCCATGTGTCGCGCGGTGCCGTGGTCGGACCTTATGCACGTCTACGGCCGGGGGCTGAATTGGCCGAAGACACCAAGGTCGGCAACTTTGTCGAGATCAAGAACGCGACCGTGGCCGCTGGTGCGAAGGTCAATCACCTGACCTACATCGGCGATGCCAGCATCGGCGAGAAGGCGAACATCGGAGCAGGCACAGTGACGTGCAACTACGACGGCTTCTTCAAGCACAAGACAAATATCGGCGCGGGCGCATTTATCGGATCAAGCACGATGCTTGTGGCCCCTGTCAGTGTGGGCAATGGCGCAATGACCGGGAGCGGATCTGTCATCACCGAGGACGTGCCGGATGGCGCATTGGGACTTGGGCGAACACGTCAGGTCACAAAATCGGGCTTTGCTACCAAACTCTTCGATATGCTGCGTGCCAAAAAGGCCCGCCAGCAGAAAGGACACTAGAACATGTGCGGAATTGTTGGCGTACTGAGCAACCACGAAGCGGCCCCCCTGCTGGTCGATAGCCTGCGGCGTCTGGAGTATCGCGGTTATGACAGTGCGGGCATTGCGACCATCAACGATCAAAAGCTGGATCGCCGCCGTGCGATGGGAAAATTGGTCAATCTGTCCGACCTGCTTGTTCACAACCCCCTGCCCGGCAAGTCGGGGATTGGCCACACGCGGTGGGCGACCCACGGTGCGCCAAACGTCGACAACGCGCACCCCCACCGCGCGGGTGGCGTGGCCGTTGTGCACAACGGTATCATTGAAAACTTCCGCGAATTACGGGCCTATCTGGCCGAAAACAATATCACCCACGCAACCGATACCGATACAGAAACTGTCGCATTGTTGTGTCAGCATTTCCGCGATCAGGGGTTAAGCCCGCAGGATGCTGCCGAAAAGACTATCGCCCGCCTCGAAGGGGCATATGCGCTGTGTTTCCTGTTTGAAGGTGAAAGCGATCTGTTGATTGCTGCGCGCAAGGGCTCGCCGTTGGCAATTGGTCACGGGGACGGCGAAAACTATGTCGGGTCTGATGCGATTGCGCTGGCCCCGATGACCGACCAGATCACCTATCTAGAAGAAGGTGACTGGGCGATTGTCACCCGCACAAGCATCGAGATTCGCGACATCAATGGCAAGCTGGCCAATCGTGACAAACAGACGATCCAGATCAGCACCGCCAATGTCGACAAGGGCGAATTCAAGCACTTTATGGCCAAGGAAATTGCCGAACAGCCAACGGTGCTGCAAGGCGCACTGAGCCATTACATCAACGCAGACGCCAATGCGATCACCCTGCCCGACGCAGGCATCGACTTTACCAAAATCGAACGCATAACAATGGTGGCCTGTGGCACGGCCTTCTACGCCTGCATGGTCGCCAAATACTGGTTTGAGCAGCTGGCTGAAATGCCGGTTGAAATCGATGTTGCCTCTGAATTCCGCTATCGCGAACCTCCCGTAACGGCAGGCACAGTGGGGCTTTTTGTCAGCCAATCAGGCGAAACAGCCGACACGCTGGCGGCCCTGCGATATTTGAAGGGACGCGCTGACAAAATCATCAGCGTGGTCAACGTCGACACAAGCACCATTGCCCGCGAAAGCGATTTGGCGCTGCCAATTCTCGCGGGTGCCGAAATCGGCGTGGCCTCGACCAAGGCGTTTACCTGCCAACTGACAACACTTGCTATTCTTGCGATCCATGCCGCCCACGCGCGCGGCAAAATCGATGACGCCAAGATGGCTGAAATGCTGGGCAACCTGCGGTCCTTACCGGGGATCATCAACCTTGCGCTGGGCATCGAAGGGCGCTGCCGCGACATCGCCCGCAAGCTGTCAGAGGCCCGTGATATTCTCTTCCTCGGTCGTGGCGCGATGTATCCATTGGCCCATGAGGGCGCCCTAAAGCTGAAAGAAATCAGCTACATCCACGCCGAAGCTTACGCGTCGGGCGAGCTTAAACACGGCCCTATCGCGCTGGTGGATGAGCATGTGCCTGTTATCGTCATGGCCCCCAGCGATGCGCTGTTCGACAAGACCGTTTCCAACATGCAAGAGGTGATGGCCCGCGGCGGGCGTGTGCTGTTGATCAGTGATAAGGCTGGTCTGGATGCAGCAAGTGATGGCACATGGGCGACGCTCCAGATGCCTGCGATTGATCCGTTTCTGGCACCCGTGCTCTACGCTGTTCCCGCGCAATTACTTGCCTATCACACGGCAATTGCCAAAGGCACAGATGTGGATCAGCCGCGCAATCTTGCCAAATCCGTGACCGTGGAATGATCACAGCACAAGAGGCGCTCAGCCAACTGATTGGCGATCCGGCTAAAGCCGCTGACATGGCCCGCTATCATAAGGCAGACCGCCCCTATCTGGGCGTGGCCAACCCCGATCTGGATGCGGCGGTGAAAGAATGGCGCGCCGCCTGCACATTGGACGAACGGATCGCGCTGGCCTCTGATCTTTGGGACACAAATATCCACGAGGCCCGAATCGCGGCCGGCAAATTGCTGACCCAAGCCCGCCTCCGCCCCGATGATACCGCCGCCTGGGATTTGATCGCGTCTTGGGTGCCTAGCTTTGATGCGTGGGCAGTGGCAGATCACGCGTCCATCGCGGGGCAAAAGCGGCTGGTGGCCGATCCCGCGCGACTGGATCAGGTCGAGACGTGGACCACGTCAGAGCATATGTGGACCCGCCGCGCAGCGCTTGTGATGACCCTGCCGTGGACCAAACAGAACCACCCCAAACCGGGCGAAGAAGCCGCCTGCGACCGGATTTTGGGATGGGCTGCATCCTATGTCAGCGATCCTGAGTGGTTTATCCAAAAAGCCGTCGCATGGTGGCTGCGAGACCTGTCCAAACACGACGCACCGCGCGTGCGGGCCTTTCTGGAAAAGCATGGCGAGACGATGAAACCCTTTGCCCGCAAGGAAGCCGCGCGCAAGTTGCCACCCGTCTGAATGGCGGCGCGGGGGCCAGCCCCGCCCGCTCAACCGGATTTAGCTGTTGTCGTCAGCCACATCGCCCGCGTCCGCTGTCGCGACAGGCTCTTCTGCGGGGGCTGCGGATGCCGGGCGGCGGAATACCTCAACATCAGCCAGTGCCGTCAACGGGATTTCCAGGAGCCGCATTGCAGCAAGGCTCATCTGGCTGGCGGCTGATGCCGCGTTGCCTGACGGGCGCAGTTCAAGGTTCACCGTATTGCCGTTGGCGGGATAAACCACGCGGCCCGGCGCCAATGCGCTGACCAGTCCTGTTTTCAACCAGATACCCGGATCAGCCGCCGACCCCAGCGACACATTTGTGGTGCCCAGACGCTGTTCACCAGCAGGCTGCGGATCAACCGCCACAGCCTCTGCACGGTCCTCCGCGGATGTGGTGTCAAACTCCTCAACCGTGCGCGCTGTGGGTGGCGGCGGCGGTGGTGGTGTCGGGTCCAGTGTCTCCACCGGCGCGTCGACCACGGCCTCTACCACGGCACCATCGGGCGGCGTGGGCTGTTGCACCGCAAAAAGCGGATCGTCACAAGCGGCCAGCAAAGGCAGCGCGAAGGCGGGGATAAAGAGCGTCTTGTTCATGCAACTGAAACTAGAGCGGGTGCGACGTTCTGGCAACTTTTGTCTGACCGCTTGCGCGCGGCCCCGCGCAAGCATAGGTTTTGGCCCATGACAGCCCCCCTGATCGACCCATTTGCCCGCGCCATCAGCTACTTGCGTTTGTCCGTGACAGACCGCTGCGATTTCCGCTGCGTGTATTGCATGTCCGAGAACATGACGTTCCTGCCAAAGCGCGACCTGCTGACGCTAGAAGAGCTTGATCGCCTGTGTTCGGCGTTTATCCGGCTTGGCGTGCAAAAGCTGCGGATCACGGGCGGTGAGCCGCTGGTGCGGCGCGATATCATGACGTTCTTTCGCGGGATGACGCGCCATCTGGAAAGCGGCGCACTGGAAGAGCTAACAGTGACCACAAATGGCAGCCAGCTTGAAAAATACGCAGCCGATCTGGCGGCTGCCGGTGTGAAACGGATCAACGTCTCGCTTGATACGCTGGACGAGGCGAAGTTTGCCGAGATCACGCGCTGGGGCCGCCTGCCCCAAGTCTTGCGCGGCATCGACGCGGCGCAAAAAGCTGGGCTGCGGGTGAAGATCAACGCGGTCGCCCTGAAGGGCTTTAACGAGGACGAGCTGTTTACGCTGACCGACTGGTGCACATCGCGCGGTATTGACCTGACGTTTATCGAAGTGATGCCGATGGGCGATATCGGGAACGAGGATCGGTTTGGCCAGTATTGGTCCCTCAAAGACTTACGCGCACGGCTGGCAGAGCGGCACACGGTGACAGATATCCCGCAGCGCACAGGCGGCCCTGCCCGCTACGTTCAGCTGGAAACAGGCCTGAAGATCGGGTTTATCACGCCGCTGAGCCATAATTTTTGCGAAAGCTGCAATCGTGTGCGGATCACCTGCACAGGAGAGATTTACACCTGTCTGGGGCAAGAGGGCCATTCCGATCTGCGCGGCCCGCTGCGCGCGACCGAGGGCGATGCCCCGCTGGAGGACGCGATCCGCGCGGCGATTGCGCTGAAACCCAAAGGTCACGATTTTGACTATTCCCGCCAGACCGTCGACGGTCAAGTCAGCCGCCATATGTCGCACACTGGCGGCTAGGTTTTTCGCTCAGATCAGGTTTTGCGCCGCCTATGGCGCCGCCAAAGCGGGGGCGTTGCCCCCGCACCCCCAAAGTATTTTTGTCCAAAAGAAGTATGGCGCGGCAATTCGTATCATTTTGCCGCGAAATACTCCCCCGCTGGAGGCGTCCCGCACTCTTAGGCAGCGGGCATGCGTTGTTCGACAATCTCGGCCCACCACGAGCAGCCCGCTGGGATCGCTTCATCATTAAAATTGTACTCGGGGTGGTGCACGGAAGCTGAGTCGCCGTTGCCGACGAGGATATACGCACCGGGGCGTTCTTCGAGCATGAAGGCAAAATCCTCGCCGCCCATAACAAGCGGCGCATCTTCGCAGGCCCCCGAGACGTCTGCGGCAACTTTGGCTGCGAATTCCGTCTGTTCGTCGTGGTTGACCATGCATGGATATCCGCGGTGATAGGTCACGTCTGCCGTTGCGCCAAAGGCCAATGCGGTGGTTTCTGCAATCGCCTTCAGCCGCGTTTCCGCCAGATCGCGCATGCCTTTGGACATGGTGCGCACTGTGCCTTTCAGATGCACCCGCTGGGCGATCACGTTGAAAGCTTTGGACGAGCTTTCGATAGACGTCACAGACACCACGATCTGATCCACGGGGTCCGCATTGCGTGACACGATAGATTGCAGGGCCAGCACCACATGGGACGCGACGAGCGTGCTGTCTACGGTTTCCTGCGGCTTGGCGGCGTGGCCACCCTTACCTTCGATGACGATGTCGAACTGGTCAGTCGCGGCGAAAAACGCGCCGGGGCGGATCGCGAAGGCCCCCACGGGTTTGCCGGGCCAATTGTGCATGCCGTAGACCTCGTCAATCGACCAGCGGTCCATCATACCGTCTTCGCACATTTCGCGGCCACCGCCGCCGCCTTCTTCGGCGGGCTGGAAAATCACAACCACTGTGCCGTCGAAATTGCGCGTTTCGGCCAGATACTGCGCGGCTCCAAGCAGCATCGCTGTGTGGCCATCGTGGCCGCAGGCGTGCATCGCGCCGTCGGTTTTAGAGGCATAGGGCAGCCCTGTCGCCTCGTGGATCGGCAGCGCATCCATATCGGCGCGCAAGCCGATGGTTTTGCCCGAGTTATTGGTCTTGCCCTTGATGACAGCAACGACACCCGTGCGGCCAATACCGGTGACAACCTCGTCACAGCCAAAACCCTGCAGCTTTTCGGCCACGATGGCGGAGGTGCGGTGGGTTTCGAACAGAATCTCTGGGTTTTCGTGTAGATCGCGGCGCCATGCAGTGATCTCTGGCAGCAGTTCGGCAAAGCGGTTCTTGACGGGCATGACAGGGCCTTTCGGTTAGGATGCGAGGTGGTCGATCAGGCGGGCGAGAAAAGCCTCGCCCTGTTCAAACTGGTCGACGGTGATGAATTCGTTTGGTTGGTGCGCTTGGGCAATGTCGCCGGGGCCGCAGACCACGGTGGAAAAGCCGCGTTCCTGAAACTGGCCGCCTTCGGTGCCGTAGCTGACGACGTGGGTGCCGTTGTCGCCTGTCAGGCGGCGGGCCAGTTCTTCGGCGGTGCCATTTGTTTCGGGCGACAGGGGTGGGATGCCAAAAAACGGTTCGGCCACAATCGCGCAGGTTGGCTGAACGGCTTTCATCTGCGTTTCGATCTCGGACAGTTTGGCGTGGATGCGGTCACGCCACGCTTGCCCGTCGTCGCCGGGGACAAGGCGCACGTCCATCGTGACGTGGCAATCTTTCGCGGTGATGTTGTTGGCGGTGCCGCCTGTGATCGTGCCAAAATGCAGCGATGTGTAAGGCGGGTCAAAGACGGCGTTGATCTCGTTTGGTATGGCGGCAGCGCTTTCGGCATTCACCTGATTGGCCCATTCGATGAATTTTGCGGCCATCATGATCGCGGACACACCCTGGTAGGCGATGGAAGAGTGGACTTCAAACCCTTGAAAATGCAGCTTGAACCCGAAGCCGCCTTTGTGGCCGGTGACCACCTGCATCATAGAGGGTTCGCCAACGATCACAGCGTTGCCACGTGGCAGGCCGCTTGCAACCATGTGGTCGATCATGGGCGGTGCGCCGAGGCAGCCGACCTCTTCGTCATAGGACAATGCGATTTGCAGCGGGCGTTTAATGCCCTTTTCCAACGCCAATGGCACGGCTGCCAATGCCAGCGCGCAAAAGCCTTTCATGTCAGCCGTGCCGCGCCCGTAAAGCTTGCCGTCTTTTTCCATTACAACGAAGGGATCGGTGTCCCACGCCTGCCCGTCCACAGGCACGACATCGGTGTGGCCGGACAACACGATAGCGCCATCAACTTGCGGGCCGATGTGGGCGTAAAGGGCTGCTTTGGTGCCTGTCGGATCAGGGACACGCACGCTTTTGGCGCCGTGACCTGCCAGATAATCCTCAACAAAATCAATCAGCGGCAGGTTTGAGTTGCGGCTGACCGTGTCAAAGCCGACCAGCTTATCCAGCATGTCACGCGCGTTCATTCGACCATCACCTGATGGCCGTTGCCCAGATCGCGATAGACCGATGGTGCGGGGTCGTGATCGACTGGGAAAATGGGCGACGGGATTGGCGTGAAGTCGATATCGCCCACCAACATCCGGTTGCGCGGATCAGCGACAGGCACGGCGGAGAGCAGCTTTTGCGTGTAGCTGTGTTGCGGATTTTCGAAGATTGCGGCACGCGGGCCGATCTCGACGATGCGGCCAAGATACATCACACCAACCATATGGCTGACACGTTCCACCACGGCCATGTCGTGGCTGATGAACAGGTAGGACAGACCAAGTTCGGCCTGTAACTCCATCATAAGATTAAGAACTTCGGCCTGCACCGACACATCCAATGCGCTGACCGCCTCGTCCGATACGATCAGTTTCGGGTTTACAGCCAGAGCGCGCGCGATGGCGATACGTTGGCGCTGACCGCCTGACAGTTCGTGGGGATAACGCTCCATAAAGGGGCGTGGCAATTGCACGCGGTCAAAAAGCTTGGCCACGCGTTCCTTCAGCTCGGCGCCTTTGGCAAGGTTGTAGTTAATCAGCGGCTCGGCCACCTGATCGCCCAGCGTCATTTGCGGATCAAGGGATGCAAAAGGGTCCTGAAACACCATCTGCATCTCGCGTCGCGCGTCGCGCAGTTCCTTCGGACCCAGCGACAGAATATCCTTACCATCGATGTGAACCTCACCAGAGGTTGGTTCGACCAACCGCAGGATCGAGCGCCCGCATGAGGACTTCCCGCACCCTGATTCGCCGACAAGCGACAGGGTTTGCCCCTTGTTGATCGAAAACGATACATCTTCGACTGCATGCACATTCGCCACGGTCCGCCGGAGCAGGCCGCCTTTGACGGGAAAGCGTGTGGTGAGGTTTTTCACAACAAGATAAGGCTCTTGCGTGCCGACAATCGGTGCGCCCTGTTCGCTTTCACGGCCCAAAAGGCGCATGGGCTGCGGATAGGCAGTGCCGTCCATCTCGCCCAATCGCGGCACGGCGGACAAAAGCGCCTTGGTGTAGGTGTGCTGCGGGTTTTCGAAGATTTCCTCGACTGTGCCCTCTTCCACCTTGTCACCGCGATACATCACGACCACGCGGTCAGCGATCTGGGCCACCACGGCCATATCATGCGTGATGAAAAGAACGGCTGTGCCGGTTTCTTTTTTCAGCTTGTTGATCAGCGCCAGAATTTCGGCCTGAATTGTCACGTCAAGCGCGGTTGTCGGCTCATCCGCGATCAGCAGGCGCGGTTCGCAGGCCAAGGCCATGGCGATCACAACGCGTTGGCGCATGCCGCCGGACAGTTCGTGCGGGTATTGGTCCAGACGGCGTTCGGGTTCGGGGATACGCACCTGACGCAGCAGTTCGACCACGCGTTCGCGTGCTTGCGACTTGGACATTTTCTTGTGCCGGATCAGCCCCTCGGCCAGTTGCGCGCCAACGGTCAGCACAGGATTGAGGGATGTCATCGGCTCTTGAAAGATCATGCCGATTTCGTTGCCGCGAATTTCCTGCATGTCCTCGGACGACCGCTTGGCAAGGTCTTCGGTGCTGCCGTCGCGGTGTTCAAAAACCATCTGGCCGTTTTCGATTGTGCCGCCGCCGTAGCCCACAAGCCGCATCAGCGACAGTGACGTCACCGACTTGCCCGACCCGCTTTCGCCTACAATACAGACCGTTTCGCCCGGTTTGACGCTAATCGACACGTCTTTGACGGCTGTGACGGTGCCGTTCTTTGTCTCAAACGAGACACGCAGATTCTGGATATTCGCGATGGGACGGTCGTCAAGCATAGCAATCCTCATGGGGCTTCGCGCCAAAGCTGACCGCCCTCAGGCGAAGTGTCAAATGCCAAGGTGGTGCGCGTGCCTAAAATTTTGCCAATCGGTCAAAAGTTTGTCGCCTGTCGTCACGCAAGGCTTGCAATCTGAAACATTAGCCATTTGACTGACGCAATGACTGCTGGGGGCCTTTCAAGAAATGGATGTGGATTATTCCGCCAACTATTCGTCCCCCACGGCTGCCATGCGCACGGGCCGACGCCTGACGTCGCGGCTGCACATGACCAACAACAAGGAGAAAAGACAATGAAACTGAAGACAGCCCTTCTGGGTGCTGCCGCCAGCTTTGCTTTGGCGCCAATGGCTTACGCCGATGGCCACGAAGGCGAGCGCGGCCGTGATGGTGAAGTGAAAATCATCTATTGGCAGGCCCCGTCCATCCTCAACCCGTTCCTGTCGGGAGGCACAAAAGACGTGGAAGCGGCATCGCTGATCCTTGAACCGCTGATGCGCTTTGACCAAACCGGCGCGCTGGTGCCGTGGCTGGTGGAAGAAATTCCCACAGTCGAAAACGGTGGCCTGAACGAAGAACTGACGCAGATCACCTATAACATCACGCCCGGCATCACATGGTCGGACGGCACGCCGTTCACATCTGCCGACGTGAAATTCACCTACGACTATTGCACCGCCGAAGGCGGCGGCTGTGCGCAGGCGACCAAGTTTGAAGGCATCGATAGCGTCGAAACACCTGATGATCTGACCGTTGTGGTCAACTTCTCTGGTCCAACACCATACCCTTATTCGGCGTTCAACGGTGCCGAAAGCCCGATCATTCAGGCTGCACAGTTTGCCGATTGCCTTGGCCCGAAAGCGCCAGAGTGTACGGATGAGAACTTTGGCCCAATCGGCACTGGCCCGTTCACGGTCACAGACTTCCGCACCAACGACGTGATCCAGCTTGCTGCGAACGAAAACTACCGCGTTGAAGGTCAGCCTGCATTTGCGACGGTAACCTTTAAAGGCGGCGGTGACGCCACTGCTGCCGGTCGCGCCGTGCTTGAGACAGGCGAGTTTGACTATGCCTGGAACCTGCAGCTTGCACCCGATGTCATCGCGCAGATGGAATCAGGCGGCAACGGCACGACCGTTGCGGGCTTTGGTACTTTGGTCGAGCGTATCATGCTCAACAACACCAACCCCGATCCAAGCCTGTCCGACGAAGAGCGTTCGGTGATCCGTCCGCATCCGTTCCTGGGTGATCCGGCAGTTTACAACGCGCTGTCGATGGCCATAGACCGTCCGCTTCTGGTCGAAGTGGGTTATGGTCAGGCCGGTCGCGTGACCTGTAACTGGGTGCCCGCACCAGAGCTTTACGCATCCACATCCATGACCTGTGACACACAGGACATCGAAGGTGCCAAGGCGATGCTGGAAGAAGCAGGCTATGTTGACACCGACGGTGACGGCGTGCGCGAGACGCCAGATGGTGTGAAAATGTCGATGCTCTACCAGACATCGACAAACGCCGTGCGTCAGGACTTCCAGGCCCTGATCAAGCAGTGGTGGGAAGAGATCGGTATGGAAGTCGAACTGCGCAACATCGACGCGTCTGTGTTCTTTGGTGGTGATCCGGGTTCGCCCGACACATTCCAGAAGTTCATGGCCGACGTGGAAATGTATGCCAACAACTTCCCCGGCACCGACCCGCAAGCCTATCTGGGCAACGGTCTGTGCGATGCAGCCCCCACACCTGACACACAGTGGCAGGGTGAGAACATCAGCCGCTTCTGCATGGAAGAGTATGATGCCCTGCACGCAGAGCTTCAGCAGACATCCGACCTGCAAGAGCGTGGCCGTATCGCCAAAGAGCTGAACGACATGGCTGTGCAGAACGGCATGATGATCCCGCTGGTTGATCGTGGCCGCCTGTCGGCGCACGCCAACTCGCTGGGTGGTGTTGTGCTGAACACATGGGACTCAGAGCTGTGGAACGCGGCCGAGTGGTACCGCGTCGCTGAGTAAGTGATAAATCGGGCCGGACGGGGTTTTACCTCGTCCGGCCCATCCCATTGACAAAGATATGACCCAAGGCGTCCCGCTGACATGCTGACTTACACAATCCGCCGATTGCTGCTGTCGATCCCGACGCTTTTGTTCATCGCTTTGGTGATTTTTCTGCTACTGGAACTGGCACCGGGTGATCCGATGGCCTCAATGCCGCTGACGATCCCTGACGAGGTCAAGCAGCGCATGCGCGAGGCGCTGGGTCTGGGAGAGCCGTGGTATATCCGGTTCGGCCTGTGGATTTACCAGTTTTTCGTGGTCGAACCGCAGTACTGGATTGATGGCATATTCGGAACCGATCTGGCCCAGGGCAAGCAGCGCATCATCAGCTTCCAATCCCGCAGCCCCGTATTCGACACGATTGCAGAGCGTATCCCGCAGACGCTTTGGGTGGTTGGCATGTCTTATGTTGTGGGTGTTCTGATCGCCCTGCCCATCGGGATCATCAGCGCCTACAAGCAGTATTCGGTGTTTGACCAAGTTGGCACATTTATTTCGATGGTCGGCTTTTCGGTGCCACCGTTCTTTTCGGGCGTTCTGGTGATCGTAATCTTTTCGGTGCAGCTGGGCTGGCTGCCGTCGATCTATGACACCACCCATGTGGTCAATTCGTGGGAGACATTTGTCTTCCAGCTTAAACAGATGATTATGCCCGTCATGGTGCTGGCGCTTCAGACAACGGCGCAGGTCAGCCGCTACATGCGGGCCTCCATGCTTGATAATCTTGGTCAGGACTATGTCCGCACCGCCCGGGCCAAGGGTATGGGTGAGAGCGTCGTCGTCATGCGCCACGTTCTGCGCAATTCCATGATCCCGGTTATCACCGTCATCGCGCTAGGTATCCCGTCGATCTTTGGCGGCGCGATCATCACCGAACAGGTATTCAAGGTGAACGGGATCGGCCAGCTTTTGATTATCGCACTACAGGGCAATGACATCCCGATGGTGATGACACTGACATTCCTGTTTGCCGTGATGATTGTGATGATGAACATCATCGCCGACATCCTGTATGGCCTTCTCGATCCGAGGATCCGCTATGACTGATCGCCTCACCACACCCGACAACACGCTTATGCCCGCGCAAGAGCCGCCTGACATGCCAGCGGCGCCCGTCAGCAGCAAATGGGCTGATATCTGGCGCCAGTTCCGCAGCCACAAGGGCGCTCTGTTCGGATTGTTCTTTCTGGCGTTTATCACACTGTTCTGTGTGATTGGTCCGACGCTTTGGGGTGTGGACCCCGGCAAGCTGGATATCCGTAACAAAGATGTGCGTCCCATTTATATGGCGCTGTTCTCTGATACCGCCAAGACAAGCTGGGCCACCCCGATGGGGACAGACAACCTTGGCCGCGATATCATGGCCAACATCATGCAAGGTGGGCAAATCTCGCTTGCGGTGGGATGGACGGCAATGATCCTTGCGCTTTTCATCGGCACCACCATCGGCGTACTGGCGGGATACTTTCGTAGGTTGGACGGCATCCTGATGCGCTTTACCGATCTGGTTTTGTCGCTGCCCCTGCTGCCGTTGCTGCTGGTGATGATGCTGCTGTTCCGCGACAGCCTGAGGGCCGCCTTTGGCCCCGAAAACGGGATTTTCCTGCTGATCGTAGCTGGCATTGGTATCACAAGCTGGATGCAGACCGCGCGGATCGTGCGCGGTGATGTGCTGGCACTGAAAGAACGTGAATTCATCCTTGCGGCGCGATCCATTGGCACGCCATCGGGCAAGATGATCACGCGCCACCTGTTGCCCAACGTGCTGTCGCCCATCATGGTCAGCGCCGCCCTTGGTCTTGCCACGGCGATTATCACGGAAAGCGCGCTGTCGTTTCTTGGTCTTGGCTTCCCGTCAGACTTCCCCACATGGGGCAAAATCCTGTTCGACAGTGTCGACCGGATGACCGCCTTCCCCGAGCGGGTGATCTGGCCAGGCCTGTGTATCTCGCTGACGGTTTTGTCGGTGAACTACATCGGAGATGGCCTGCGCGACGCGCTTGACCCGCGTATTCGCGGCGTCTGAGGCGGAACCAAACTTGCTTGGGCGTGTTCGCAACTGAATGCGCACAAAGGAAGTCCCATGTCTGAAAATACCCGCGACCTGACAAAGGGACCCGTCTGGTGGGCGCTTGTCATCATGTCCGCGCCAATGTCGCTGGGTATTCTGGCCGTGCTAAGTGTCGGTCTGGTTGATGCGTTCTTTCTTGGCAAGATCGGCGGCAATGCGCTTGCTGCGGTGGGGTATATCTATCCTGTAACAGCGGCAGTCACATCGCTATCCATCGGTCTGTCTGCCGGTGCAAACGCGATGATCAGTCAGGCGCTTGGGGCTGGCGACGATGATGACGCGGCAGCCCGCAACGCCATACAAGCCCTCAGCTTTGGCGTGCTGATGGCCGCGCTGGCAAGTCTCACGCTTTATGTCCTGCACCAGCCGCTGTTTTCGATCATGGGGGCGTCTGACGAAGTGCTCACGGAAATTGCGGCCTTTATGCCGTGGTGGTGCCTGTCATTCCCTTTTGCAGTCACAACCATGCTGATCAACGCGCTGTTTCGGGCGCATGGATCATCGGCAGTGTCGGCAGGCTTTATGGTAAGCGAGGCGGTCATCAACATCGGTTTGACCCCGCTTTTCATCTTTGGATGGGCCTTTGTGCCCGGTTTTGAAACTGCCGGGGCCGCCATGGCCACATTCACGGCACGCGCCCTGATTGCGGGCTGTTCGCTGACCTATGCCTTCCACACTGGCATCATCTCGACCTGTGGTGCACCCTTCAAGAACGCCAGCAATACCGTAAAGGGCCTGCTGAACGTGGGCGCACCTGCTGCGATTTCAAACGCGATCAATCCTGCTGGCATGGCGCTGGTCACAGCCGCCGTGGCCACAGTGGGTGAGGCTGCCGTGGGTGGGTTTGGTGCTGCGACACGCATCCAGTCGCTGGCTCTGGTGCCGATGTTCGCGCTGTCGTCGGGCATTGGCCCTGTCGTGGGCCAGAACTGGGGCGCTGAAAAATATGACCGGGCCGCCGCTGCGATGAAGTGGGCGTTTGTGTTCTGCCTCGGCTACGGCCTTGCTGTGGGCGCTGTCATGTTCGTGTTTGCAGAACAGCTTGCCACGCTTGTTGCGTCAGGCGGTGACGCGACCGAATTTGGCGCGACCTATCTGCGCGTCGTGGGTTGGAGCATCTTTGGCTATGGCTTTGTCGTGACAGCAAATGCTGCGATGAATGCGCGCTCAAAAGCTGTCTGGTCGATGGGCCTGTCGCTGGGCCGCATCTTTGTGGTGTATCTGCCTGCGGCCTGGATCGGTGTGACCGTGCTGGACTATCTGGGCATCACCTACGCGGCTGTGCTGGCGAATGTTTTGGCAGCAATTGCGGCGGTTGGTGCGGTGTGGATGACAGGGCTGTTCCGGTCCAAGAAAATGGACGCGGCTTTTGCCTAGTCTTTCTCGACCCGCGCCCTGATCCGGCGCACCATGAACCACACGCCCAGCAGAACAATCGGCGTCACAATGGCAGCCATTGTGACCTTGCTGATATCCAGCATCTGTTCCAGCGGGCCTGTCAGATACAACACAAGGCTGACCGCGTAGTAACTGATCGCGACGGTGGACAACCCCTCAACCGTATTTTGAAGACGCAATTGAAGATCAGCACGCTTGTCCATGCTGGTCAGCAGTTCCTGATTTTGCGCAGAACGTTCGACATCAACCCGCGTTCGCAGCAGATTGGCGGCACGCAGCGCCCTGCCCGACATCGCGTCCAAACGCCGTTCAGTTGATTTCACCGTTCGCATGGCCGGATCAAAGCGGCGCATCATAAATTCGCCGAAGGTCTGACGTCCGGCAAAGCGTTCCTCGCGCAGGACATCTATCCGCTGGTTCACAATCGTCTCGTAAGCACCGGTGGCCCCGAAGCGAAACGCCGCAAGGGCTGCGATGTTCTCGACCTCGGACGACACCTCAAGCAGCTTTTGCAGCACGTCGGCAGGGTCACTCACCGGGCCAACCATATCCCCCAGCAAGCTGGTCAGACGCTTGTCAATCGCGCCCAGTTGCGGGCTGAGGGTATGTGCGCGGGTCAGGCCCAGCATGGCCATCGCCTTATACGTTTCGATTTCGCACAGGCGCTGCACCACGCGGCCGATCCGCTGCTCGCCTGCATCGGGGCGGGCAAAAACGGCAAAGCGCATATGGCCCGCCTCATCGATGCGGAAATCGCCTGCGATCACCAACTCGTCATCCAGCACGCGGCTGATGGCAAGGCTTTCGGGCACAAACCATTCATGCGCCTTATCGTGGATGCCACTGTCGTCCGGCGCGTCCTCAACACGAATGAGCGCAGAGGTGATCCGCACGCCCGGTGCCTCCTCAAGCCAGTCCTGCGGGAATACGCCAAAGGTCTTGGCATCAAAGGGCGTTTCAGCGACGCCTTCGCCAAAGATGGTGTAGGTCACAAACTCTGTATGGCTTTCCCATTTCAACTGGTGCCGACCGATCTGTCCGAACCAGTGCGTCGCGTCGGGCTGCGGGTGCTGGGCGCCAAATCTGTCCAGTAAGGCCAACAGGTGTGCCCTGTCGGCGGCGCGGTCCCGACCGGCTGCATTTTCGGCCGGTTTGATCGCCAGATAGGCCGCGCGGCTATGCCCCGATACCGATGGAAAGGGCCGCGCGTGCAGTTCGTTGGCGATGGAATAACGCAGCGGGTGGTCTGAAATCGGTGGCATTCGGTCCGGTCCTGAAAATGCGGTGTTGATCCAGAACCTAGCGTCAACGCCTTGCAAGTAAATAAAAATCGTTGATTTATAAATAGTTAGCGGCGCACAATGGTATACTGTGCGCCGCCTGAATTGATATCGCCCTGCAGAAAAAAGCGTTAGATCACAACAACATCCAGCGGCGGGAAGCCGTTAAAACACACCGATGAATAGGTCGATGTATAGGCGCCTGTGTTGCGGATCAGCACACGATCACCGGATTTCAGCGTCAGCGGCAGTTGCATCGGGCGCTTTTCATAAAGCACATCGGCACTGTCACAGCTTGGTCCGGCCATGATGCACGGCCCCATCGGATCACCGTCGCGTGGTGTCTCAAACTGATAACGGATCGCCTCGCCCTCGGTTTCGGCCAAGCCGGAGAAGCGACCAATATCAAGATAGACCCAACGGTGCACGTCGCGGTCGGACTTGCGGCTGACCAGCATCACCTCGGACACGATCACGCCGGCCTCGGCCACAAGACCGCGACCGGGTTCGGCCATGATGGTCTTGGCACCGGCAAAATGCGCCTCGATCAACGCCATGACGCGTGCTGCGTAGGATGTCGGGGCCTCGATCGCCTCGCCATAGAACGCAGGAAAACCGCCACCAATATTCAGCAGGGTCAGTTCATGACCGGCATCGCGCGCGGCGTCCCAGATCTCGGACAGGGCGGCCAGTGTCGGCTCCCACATATCGGCCTTGCGGGTTTGCGAGCCGACGTGGAACGAGAAACCAACCGGATTGAGCCCCAAGTCTTTGGCCACATCCAACAGGCGCAAAGCGGTGTCCTTGTCGCAGCCAAACTTGCGCGACAGCGGCCAGTCAGCCTGTGAGACTTCGACGATCAGACGGATATAGACCGATGCGCCGGGCGCATGCACAGCGATCTTTTCAAGCTCTTCGTCAGCGTCCGCCGAAAACGTCTTGATCCCCGCCTGATGGGCGAAGGCGATATCGGTGGCGCGTTTGATCGTATTGCCGAACGAAATGTGATCGGGGCTGGCACCTTTGGACAAGCACAGTTCGATCTCACCACGCGATGCGGCATCAAAATGCGAGCCCAGTGCCACCAGCCGTTCGATAATGGCGTCAGCCGGATTGGCCTTGACGGCGTAGTGGATATCCGCACGGCCCAGACCAGCCTTCAACGCATGATACTGCGCCTCGACCAGATCAACGTCGAGCACAAGCGTTGGCTTATCAAAGCTGCGACCTGCCACGTAGGCATCAAGGTTTGCGGTTTTTTCGGCTTGTTGCGCAGCGCGGGCTGCAGATAGTTCCATCGTCATATCGCATCTCCAAAAGACCCGGCCATAGAAGGGTTTAACCCGACAAGAGACCGCTCAGTTCCAACGGAGACGTTACCGTCGCTTTCCTTTTGGGGCGCGTGCGTTGGCGTCTACTGACGGGCGCAGTGAGGCCAAACCGGATTCGGCGCAAGAGGGAAAATGCAGCGTGGAGACGATTGTTTGTCGCAGGGGTGTTATCGACAAATCCGCATCACACCGCTAGCAGTCTGCCATGGCCCGCACGATCCTATTCAACAAACCGTTTGATGTTCTTTCGCAATTCACCGATGCGCGCAGCCCCACACCGCGGGCCACGTTGTCGGACTATATCGATGTGCCGAACGTCTATCCGGCGGGGCGGCTGGATCGCGATAGCGAGGGGCTGTTGATCCTGACAGACGATGGCAAGCTTCAGGCCCAGATCAGCAATCCGCGCCACAAGATGCGCAAGGTCTATCTGGCGCAGGTCGAAGGTGATCCCTCTGACGATGATCTGGCCGCATTGCGCAGTGGCGTGACGCTGAAAGATGGGCCTACCCTGCCTGCGGAGGTCGCGCGTATCGACTCCCCTGTCCTGTGGGAACGCACACCGCCGGTGCGTTACCGCAAGTCCGTGCCAGATGCGTGGATCAGGCTGGTGATCCATGAAGGGCGTAACAGGCAGGTGCGCCGAATGACGGCCCACATCGGCTTTCCGACGCTGCGCCTTGTGCGCTGGCAAATCGGCCACTGGACGCTTGATGAACTGGCAAGCGGCAAATGGCGCGATACGACGGACACGCCCTGACACGCAAAAGGCCGCGCATCGCTAAACGGCCCTTTGCTAGAAATTCTAATCTGGATTTAGCGGTTTTCGCCGTAAATCCCGATGCTGCCCTCATAGGTCACTGCGGTATCGCCTTCACCCACGGTGGCGAATGTATCGCTTTGATCCTCAATCTGGATGCTGCGCAGACGCACGCCTTCAGTGCCGCGCACAAACGTGCCGTTAAAGCGGTTTCCGTCAAAGCCACCGGTCACATCCTCGCCGCCTTCCTGACGGCCAGCGACGACATAATCGGTGCCATCAGCGGTCAGTGTGCCGCCATAGCTGACGCCGAACCGGTTGCTGAGGCTATCATCGGCGCGAGTATAGATGTTCAGACGGCTCAGTGCGATCTCGCCCTCCACATCCAGCATCGTCGAATCGTCTGAGCCTGCGTTCACCTGTGCTTCGGTGCCCACGGCTGCTGTCAGGTTGGACAAGCCGCCAGAGATGGATTCGGAATTTGCATCGGTGCCGTTGCCGAAATTGACTGTGACGTCCGCATCGCCAATCGCGCGGAAGTTCAGATCGTCAGTTTCGGACAGCACCATCGTGACCACGCCTGTGCCGGTAAAGTTGGCCGATCCGGACGCGGGAACCGCATCAAAGGCCGATCCAGGCAGGCCCGACACGCGGTTCTGGATCGTGGCGCTGTTGACGCCCAGTGTCTGGAAGGCCGACATCGGTGTGACGTCGGTCACATCGGACCCTGAATCGTTGGACGAACTGCACGCGGTCAGCGCAAGCAAGGCAATTCCGCCAAATCCAACTGTCTTAACTGTTTTGTTCAGCATCATCGTCATCCAATCCATTTTGAAACCCACGCAGGCGCGTATGGGCACTTATTAACGCAGGGTTAAGCTGCGCGTCAAAAAGTCTGCATTATTGTTGCCACTGTTTCGACAATCACGGTCAATTTGCCCGATAGGATCACCATTCAGCGGCAGAATAAGGCAGTCCGTTTCCAGCGCATGTCACAGCGTTATCGCCGCGAATCAAAGCGGTCCTGCGTCATGCAAACGGGCCGCGCTGTTCACGCGGCCCGCTTGTCAAATGGCAGTGCTGTCTTGCAGGTCGGTTCGCTTAGTCAGCGCCCACGATATCAAGATCAAGGAACAGGTTTGGCGTGGTTGATGCGACAGGCACATCATCCTGATTAAGCCGCAGCGCGGTATCGCCACCATCAGCCAGCACGTTGCCAGTAGCCGTACCACCACCCGTCAGATTGCGATCAAAGCCTGTGACATCATAGGTGTAATTCGCCGTCAGCGACGATGCACCGCTGGTCCCGACCGACCCGCTGGTGATCGTCAGGCTGCCGTTGGCCTCGCCCACATCAAGCAGGGATGTCGACGTCGTGCGCGTGGCAAACAGGTCTGAGACCGAACCAGTAATATTGGTCTGGGCTGGCGTCGCCCCGAAGGTCACGTTGACCTGCGCGTCACCATAGAAATCGGCCGCGTTGCCATCGGTAAAATCGGTAAAGCCGTTGTCGTTGACGTAAAACGACAGCGAACCCACGCCGTTATATTCCACCGACCCACTGGTCGGCACCTGCCCCGCCGACAGATTGGCCAGACCAGCCGGACCGCCAAATTCGTCACCGTTGATCCTTTCAAGCACGGCCTGAGCATCGCTCACACGGCTGGCGTCCTTGACGAATTTCTCAAGCTCGTCCTCGGTGGTCGCCTGACAGGCAGCAAGCGCTACAAAACTGATGGCCACAACTGGCTTCATGGCTGTATGCAGTGATATCATTGAAATCTTCCCCCTAAAAATAAGCGTCAAATGCAGCGGGACCAAAACCGGCCCTCAAAGATGACGTAGGGGAAGTCTGCCACGGACATGCGCGATTCCATAGCTGTTTTTGCCGATCGGGTGGCACAGTCCGCAGCAGAACGGGCCCCGCATTGCTTGCAAGGCCCGCTTTTCGGTCAAGCCAAAGCCTAGTTTTCGGCGACAATCGCAATGTCGACAAAGAGGTCCTCAATGTCGCTGCCTACGGGCGTGTCGCGATCAATTGCATCCAGCGCGCGCCCGTTGTCACCATCGCCGCCTGTCCGCAAAAGCCCCCGCAAGACGCCGGAATTATTGAACGGACGCCCGAAAGCCAGCAGTTCGCTCTCATAGGACAGACTGACCGTGCTGGGGCTGCTGGTGGTGCCGATGCGGCCCGAGTTTACGGTCCAAAATCCGGTGACATCCACCAACGTATCGTTTTCGTCGGTCGCGATAATGTTGGTCACATCGCCAGTGATATTTGTATCGACCGGCGTGGCACCGAACGTCACCTCAAGTTCGGCATCGCCCAGAAAGGTAAAGACCTGCGTGTCAGTCGTCAGGCCGCCTGCGCTGGTGCGCGTGTAGTAATTCAACGCGCCGATGCCTTCGAACACCGCAGCCCCGCTGGTGGGCACATCTGAGATTGCGGCGGCTGGCAGGCCCGGTTGTAGGGTGTCGATATCGCCGCTGACGCGGTTGATCAGTGCCACAGCGTCCTCGGCTCGCTGTTCGGCGCCATCATCGTCCATATCCATCGACGTGGTCGTCCCGCCGCACGCCGCGAGAAGCCCGCACCCCAACACGAAGGCTGCGCGTGTCGTAAAGGTCTTTGCATCTATCATCATCGTATCCACCAATTATTCAAACGGCCCGCCGCGAAATAGCGACGAGCCGTTCAATAATGGCACCTGCACCCCCCTTGTGCCAAGGGAAACAGGCATATCCGGATTTTGGTCAGTCGATCTTGGGCAAGAGGCTGTCCAAAGATGCCTTGGCATCACCGTAGAACATCCGCGTGTTATCCTTGAAGAACAGCGGGTTTTCGATGCCTGAATAGCCCGTGCCCTGCCCGCGCTTGGAGACAAACACCTGCTTGGCCTTCCAGCATTCCAGCACCGGCATACCGGCGATGGGGCTGTTGGGATCATCCTGAGCCGCAGGGTTCACGATGTCGTTCGAACCGATAACGATGGCAACGTCGGTGTCCGGAAAATCGTCGTTGATCTCGTCCATTTCCAGTACGATGTCGTAAGGCACTTTGGCCTCGGCCAGCAGCACGTTCATGTGACCCGGTAGACGCCCCGCGACGGGGTGGATCGCAAAGCGCACGTTCTTGCCCTTGGCCCGCAGCTTGCGCGTCAGTTCAGCGACAGCGGACTGCGCCTGCGCCACGGCCATGCCGTAGCCGGGGATGATGACAATGCTGTCGGCTTCGTTCAGCGCGGTTGCGACACCATCGGCGTCAATCGCTACCTGCTCGCCTTCGACGGCCATCTGCTCACCAGCAGGGCCGCCAAAACCGCCGAGGATCACGCTGACGAACGAACGGTTCATCGCCTTACACATGATGTAGGACAGGATCGCACCGGACGAGCCGACCAGCGCACCGACAACGATCAACAGATCGTTGCCCAGCGAGAAACCAATCGCCGCCGCCGCCCAACCGGAATAGCTGTTCAGCATCGACACCACGACAGGCATGTCCGCCCCGCCGATCCCCATAATCAGGTGATAGCCGATAAACAGCGCGGCCAGCGTCATGATAAACAGCGGGAAGAAGCCGCCAGTATTGAAATACCAGATCAGCGCCAGCAGCGACACGACAGCCGCCGCGATGTTCAGCATGTGACCACCGGGCAGCTTCGTCGCTGCACTGTCAACGCGACCCGCCAGCTTGCCATAGGCAATGACGGAACCGGTGAATGTGATCGCACCGATAAAGATGCCCAAGAACAGCTCTACCCGCAGGATGTTCACCTCAACGGGCGTTTTCTTGGCCAGCAAGGCGGCAAACGTGCCAAGCTCTTTTGTCTCCGGCATCGCCATGCCCAGCACGCGGTTCAGTTCAAAATGCGCGATGAAGCCGACGAACACCGCCGCCAGACCCACAAGGCTGTGCATCGCAGCAACCAGCTCGGGCATCTGCGTCATCTGCACCTTGGTCGCCAGTTGGTAGCCAATCGCACCGCCGCCCGCGATCAGGATGATTGACAAAAGCCAATAGCCAGAGCCGGGTCCGATCAGTGTGGCCGCCACGGCAAGCGCCATGCCAGCGATGCCGTACCACACCGCGCGTTTCGCGCTTTCCTGCCCCGAAAGGCCGCCCAGCGAGAGGATGAAAAGGATTGCCGCAACCACGTAGGCCGCTGTTGTAAAACCAAATTCCATTGATCAGGCCCCCTTAAGACTTCTGGAACATGGCAAGCATGCGCCGTGTGACGAGGAACCCGCCAAAGATGTTGATACCGGTCATAAACACGGCCAATGCCGCAAGGATCACCACCAGCCAAGAGCCTGATCCGATCTGCGTCAGCGCGCCCAGAATGATGATCGACGAAATCGCGTTGGTCACGGCCATCAGCGGTGTGTGCAAGCTGTGCGCCACGCCCCAGATCACTTGGAAACCGACGAACACGGCCAGCACAAACACGATGAAGTGCTGCATAAAGCTGGCAGGTGCGACGAGCCCCACGGCCAGCAAAAGCGCCGCACCTACGGTCAGCAAAGTAACCTGATTGCGGGTCCGTGTCTTGAATTCAGCGACTTCCTTGGCGCGCTTTTCTTCTGCGGTCAGTTCCTTTGGCGCTTCCTTTTTCGGGGCGGCGGCAATCGCGGCCACTTTGGGCGGCGGCGGCGGGAACGTAACCTCGCCCGCGTGCGTGGCCGTGGCACCACGGATCACGTCGTCTTCCATGTTGTGCTGCGGCACACCGTCTTTGTCCGGCGTGAGGTCGGCCATCATATGACGAATGTTGGTCGCATAAAGCGTGGAGGATTGCGCAGCCATCCGGCTTGGGAAATCGGTGTAGCCGATGATCGTCACACCATTATCGGTTACGACCTTTTCGTCCTTCACAGTGCCTTCAGCGTTGCCGCCCCGCTCTGCCGCAAGGTCTACAATCACCGAACCGGGCTTCATGGACGCGATCATGTCTGCGGTCCACAGCTTGGGCGCGTCGCGTCCGGGGATCAGCGCCGTGGTGATGACGATATCCATGTCGGGGGCAATTTCGCGGAACTTCGCAAGCTGTGCTGCGGCGAACTCTGGCGACGATACGGCGGCATAGCCACCCGTTGCGGACCCGTCCTGCTGCTCCTCTTCAAAATCAAGGAAGACAAACTCGGCACCCATGCTCTCGACCTGCTCGGCCACTTCGGGGCGCACGTCAAAGGCGTATGTGATCGCACCAAGTGATGTCGACGTGCCGATGGCCGCCAAACCAGCCACACCGGCACCGACAACCAGCACCTTCGCAGGTGGCACCTTGCCGGCGGCTGTGATCTGTCCGGTAAAGAAGCGGCCAAAGTTGTTGCCTGCCTCGATCACCGCGCGATAACCCGCGATATTGGCCATCGACGATAGCGCGTCCATCTTCTGTGCGCGCGAAATACGCGGCACCATGTCCATCGCCACGACGGTCGCACCTGTCTTGGCCGCGGCTTTCATCAGCTTTTCGTTCTGGCCGGGATAGAAGAAAGAAATCAGCGTCTGCCCGTCGCGCAGTTTCTTGGCTTCCGCATCCGACGGTGGGCGCACCTTGGCCACGATATCGGCGGCTTTCCACAACGCGGCGGCGGTTTTGACAACCTCAACGCCCGCGTCCTTGTAAGCTTCATCGGTAAAGCCTGCGGACAGGCCAGCGCCCGCCTCGATCACACAGTCATAGCCCAGTTTCTGCAAATCCCGCGCCGAGGCAGGCGTCATCGCGACCCTGTCCTCACCGGGAAAAATCTCGTTTGGTGCACCGATTTTCACAGGCTATCCCCCTCACAAATTCATTGCTGCACATGCATTATCCCGCGCAATAATGTTTCGCAAGGCGGCTTTGACGCATACAATTGTATACGTGGCGTTTTTAGAGCCATCGCCGTGTATGTTTGCGGTAACGCTCAAACGCCGTTCCAAAATGCGTTTGCAGCATCGCCTCTTCCGGTTTGATAAAGCGCACAGTGATGATCCAGACGAACGCCGGCACGGTCAGCCAAAGCCACCAAGGCGGCATCCATCGCAGGATCAGACCGCACAGGATCAGCGTGTCACCCAGATAAATCGGGTTGCGCGAAAAGCGGAAGATGCCCGTATCGACCAGCGTCGCCGCCTGCATGTGCGGAATGACCGTTGTGCGCCTGCGCGTCATTTCAATGATTGCTGAGGCCATGAGGCCCAGACCCGCGCCGATCAGAACCCCACCCACCGTGCTTTGCGCCGCGAACATCAGGCTGCCCTGTCCGGCAAAGACCCAGACGAGCATGGCCATCGCGGCAAGCCAGACAGGTGGCAGATCAATCCATTTCATTTCGCGCGCTCCTTTGGCTTGCACGTCCCAGCATGACAACTAGCATGGCCCGCAACAAGGGAGAGGCATCATGGATCATTCGGGAAAACACGCGCTTGTGACAGGCGGCGGCACAGGGATTGGCCGTGACATCGCGCTGGCGCTGGCCGCAGCCGGGGCCGAGGTGACAATCACAGGTCGCCGGATGGACGTGCTAGAGGACGTGGCCAAAGACAGCCCGCGCATCCACGCGCTGCAAATGGACGTGGCCGATGAGGCATCCGTGCGCGACGGGATCGCCGCCGCCGCACAAGCGCGTGGTCCGGTGCAGATTTGTGTTGCGAACGCGGGCATCGCCACGGGCGGGCCGTTTGCCAAGACCACTCTGCCCCAGTGGCGCGAGATGATGACGACGAACCTCGACGGTGTCTTCCTGACATTTCAGGCAGCGATGGCGACGCTGGCCCCCGACACCCCTGCCCGCATGATCGTCATCAGTTCCATCGCAGGTGTGCGCGGTCTGAAAAACGCGATCCCCTACACGGTGACCAAACACGGTGTCATCGGCCTGATCCGCGGGTTGAGCGAGGAATACATGCGCGCGCCAATCACATTCAACGCAATCTGCCCGGGCTATGTGGACACCGATATTGTCGAAAACCAGATCCCCGGCCTGATGAAACGCTTCGACACCGACCGCGCAGGTGCTGTCGCCGCAATCGCGTCGGGCAACCGCCACAAGCAACTGCTCGAAGTAGACGAAGTCACCGCCGCAGCCATGTGGCTCTGTTCGGACGGTGCGCGGTCCGTGAACGGGCAAACTGTCGAAATATCGGGTGGGCAGGTTTAACCCCGCCTACACCTTTGGGTCGGGGTTTTCGGTGTGACCATCCACTGCAATGACCTGACCCGATACCAGCCGCGCCGCGTCGCTGCCCAGAAAGGCCGCCATGTGCGCGATGTCAGCTGCCGTCACGAAAGACCGCATCGATGTGCCCATGGCATAGCCTGCGTAAACGTCATTGCGGGTCATGCCTTTGGCCGCTGCCTCGCGCTCCAGTACGCCTTCCATCCGCGGACCTTCAACCGCTCCGGGACAGATCGCGTTGGCCCTGATGCCAAAGGGTCCAAGCTCCATTGCTAGCGTCTTCATCAGACCGATGATGGCCCACTTGGCCGCCGCATAGGGTGCGCGGTTGGGATATCCGTAGATCCCGGCCGTCGATGATGTCAGGATCATTGCACCACTTGTCTGCGCTTTCATGAGTGGTGTTGCGTATTTTGCGGCCAGAAAGGCACCTTCCATATTGACCGACACACACGCCCGCCAATCCGCAAGCGCCACATCCTCGACCGATGCGGTTGGTCCTGCGATGCCTGCATTGGCGCATAGCACATCCAACCCGCCCCAATCACTGTTGATACTGGAAAAGAGCGTTGCCATCTGGGCCTCGTCCGACGCGTCAACCTTGGACCGTTGCCACTGCGCAGGCACGGCGTCCAAAGCATCACTATCGATATCTGTCACCCAAACCTGCGCGCCCTGAGCGACAAACGCTTCGGCCATTGCATAGCCGATGCCAGACGCACCTGCTGTAATCAAAACCCGCTGTGTCATATCGAAGCTCCGGCTTTAGTGCAGCGCGTCAACCTGCGCGTCTGTTAGATCAAAGCGATGGAAGTGTGCCGCGAACCCTGCCCGTTCCGGCGAACACAGGTAGGGACCTACCAGCAGCGGTCCACCCTGTGGGGCGGGTGCAAGACGCACCATGCACCAGTCACCGCACCCGTCGGGCTGCCACTGCAAAAGCATCGCGTCGTTTAAACGGGTTGCCCGCACGGTAACGCTATCGCTGAAAGGGATCGTTTGCGCGGACCAGTCAGACAAACCATCCCGCGCAGCAACCACACTGAGATGCAGTGCGCCGTCTGTGTGTTCGATCCCGAACTTGATCCAGTTACGCGCGCAAACGCGCAGCAGCATCCCTGCCTGATCGTAAAGCGCTGTATAGTCCCCGCCAAAGGTCAGCGTGGCTGAAAAGCCTCCGGTCGCTGGCTGAAACAGCGCGTGGTCATCGTCGCGCTGGAAACCGTAATGGGTCGTTTGCCAGAAATCGGTTTTCTCACCGCCTGTAGCATGTAGCACCCCGTTTGCATCCACATGGTGCGCGGGCGGCGGGCAATGCCATCCGCCTTGCCAGTTACGGCTCATGCAGCGCCTCTCGCGAACGGTAGAGCGGCTTTGTCAGGTAGTGCAGCACGGTTTTCTCACCTGTGTGCAGTTCAACCGTCGCCTGCAAACCGGGACGGATCGCGATCTGGCTTTGACGGGCGTCCAGATTGTCGGTGTTCACGCGCAGCGTGACTTTGTAGTGCGCATCGTCATCCGCGCGGCGTTCGTCCTTGAATGTATCGGCCGAGATGAACCGCACCTCGGCATCAAGCGAGCCGTAGATGGTATAGTCATAGGCCGTGAACTTGATCGTCGCGCGCTGACCCGGCACCACATTGGCAATGTCCTGCGGGCGGACCTGCGCCTCGACAAACAGCTCATCCCCCAGCGGTGTGATCTGGGCGATTTCCTCACCGGGGCGGATGACGCCGCCGATGGTGGTGATCGACAGGTTGTTCACGATCCCGCGCATAGGCGATGTGATCACGGTGCGTGACAACTGGTCATTGGCCCCGCGCAGGTTCTGGTTCAATTGCGCCAGTTCTTGCAGCGTTTCGGAATAGGCGGCAGCGCGTTCCAGCTCCGCCCCTGTGACGATCTCGTTATACCTGATCTCGGCATCGGCGTGGCGCTTGCGGGCGGCGGTCGCCTCGATCAGGGCCACAATCTCGCGGGCGAGCATGTCTTCCATCAGGTCCAACTCGCGGCGCGTTTCGGCCATGACAGCCTGTGCGCCCTGCACCTTTGATGTGTAGTCGGACTGACGCGCGGCCAGCAGCGCACGCTCGGACGCCACGATATGCGGGGACCGCGCCAGCATGTCGGCGGGCACGTCAAAATCGTAGGCTCCTGCCATCTCGGCCTCAAGCCGGATGCGGCGAATGTCAGCGGCCAAAATCTGGTCCTGCAAGTCGGCCACAGATGTTTCAAAGTTCGTCCCACGCAGACGTGCGATCACATCACCGGCCTGCACAACGTCACCTTCGCTGACCAGCAGTTCGGCCAGAATACCGCCCTCAAGGTTCTGGATGATCTGCGGGCGCGATGCGGAGACGACCTCGCCCTGGCTGCGGACAATCTCGTCGATCCACGCAAACTTGGCCCAGATCAGGAAGATCGCGATCACCGCGGCCACAAGCCAGATGATCAGGGACGCGCCCTTCATTTCACCGGAAAATTCTGCGTCGACTGTTGCCATCGTCAGCTTGCCTTCTTGCTTTGCAGATGGGCCAGAACCTCATCGCGCGGGCCGTCCACGATCAGGCGGCCATTGTCCAAAATCATCGTGCGATCTGCCAAGGCAAGGATCGGCACACGGTGGGTGGCGATGATGGCAGTCCGCCCCTCCAACCAAGTTTCCAAGCGGCTGACCAGCGTGCTTTCCAGCGTCTGATCCAGTGCCGCAGTGGGTTCGTCGAGCAGACAGACCTTCGGGTTTTGCAGCCACAGGCGCGCCCAACCGATCGACTGACGCTGGCCGATCGACAGGCCTTCGCCGCCGTCGCGGATTTCCAGATCAAGCCCGCGCGGGTGGTTGCGCACAAACGGACCCATGCCCGCAAAGTCGAGAGCCGCCAGCATCCGTTCGTCGTCCCGCTCCAGCAGCGTCAGGTTCAGGTTCTCACGCAACGTGCCCGCAAACAGGCGCACCTCTTGGGACAGATAGCCGATGCCGCGGCGCAGATCGCGGGACATCACCTGCCCCATATCCACACCGTCGATCAGCACGCGGCCCGATGTGGGGCGGTGCAGCCCCGACATCATCTTAAGCAGCGTGGACTTGCCAGAGCCATTGGCGCCAAGCACCGCAATCTTCTGCCCCGGCTGGATCGTGAGCGCAGGAATGTTCAGCGTATCGCCCGCCTCTTCGTCATAGGTGTAGATCACCTCGCGCAACTCAAACCCGCCTTGCAGATTCTCGCGACGCAGGTAGCTGCGACCTTCTTCAACGTCCTGTGGTGCGTCAGCGATCTCGTCCAGCGCCTCAAGTGCCGCCTTCACGTTTGCCCAGCGGGCAAGTGTGCCAGCCAGTTGTGTCAGCGGCCCCAACGTGCGCGACGTCAGGATACCCACGGCGATAATAGTGCCGACGGTGAACATGCCCTGGAATACCATGAACGTGCCAACAACGACGGCGGCCACGTATGTCGCCTGCTGCACGCCTTGAGACCAGAAGGTCAGCGTGGTGGACAGCTTGCGCTGTTCGGATGTGGCGATGGATGACAGCGCCGAGAGTTCGCCCCAGATACGGCGGAAACGCTCCTCGCCGCGTTGGGATTTAATCGTATCAAGATCATAGATGCTTTCGTGCAGCAGGCGGCTGGATTTAACAGACGCCCCCTGCGTGGCCATGGTCAGCGCCATCATCTTTTTCTGCATGAAAAAAGACGGCAACACCATCAGGATACCCCCGGCGAAGAGGACCCAGACGACATTGCCGCCGATTGACGCAACCAGCGCCAGAAACAGCACGATGAAGGGGAGGTCTGTCAGCGTGCCGATGGTAGAAGCTGTGAAAAACTCGCGGATGGCCGAAAACTCGCGCACGGCAGCGAATGTGCCGGATGGCGTTTGGCCGGGGCGACCCGCCTGCATCCCCAGCAGACGGTCCATCAACATATTCTGGATGCGCAATTCGATCTTGCGACCTGCGCTGTCCATCAGGCGGGCGCGTGCGATGCGCAGAAACGCCTCAAGCAGCATGGCAAGGCCAGCGCCAATGGCCAGCACCCAAAGCGTGGCAATTGACTGGTGCGGGATCACGCGGTCATAGACTTGCAAGCTGAACAAAGCGACGGCCACGGCCAGCAGGTTGGCAACGAACGACCCGAGCGCCACTTCGAACATGATCTTGCGGAATTTGCTGATCTCGCCCCAAAACCAGTGCTTCTTGGCGCCCTCGTTCGCGTGACGGCGATTAAGTTCGTTCACCTGCACGTCAGCGCGGATGATCTTGCCTGCGTAAACGCCCAGAAACTCGGCCATTTCCACATCGGCCTGATTGTTATCGCGGGTGCTGTCGTAAACCGTCAGCATGTCCCCCTGCTGATCCAGCACCAGCACCATCTGGCCGGATGTCATTTCTGCCAGCGCGGGCCAGACGTTTGGCTGCGGTGGCGATACCGTTGTCACATTTGCAACCAGACCCACACGGTTCAGCGCGGCGGCAATGGCCTCGGCGGTGAAATCATCGCCGCTGTCGGCAGTCAGGCGTTCCATCAAGTCGGTGCGTTGCAGGTCTACACCCAAGAAGCTGGCGTAGGTTGATGCAAGTTCAGCCCGTGCGACGGCTTTTTCGGAGAATGGCGATGTGGGTTCTGGTGTTGGTTCGGCCTGAACCGGCGCGGCCACGGTTTCGATCTGAGTTTCGGCTTCGGTTTCCGTTTCTGGCGCAGCAATCGCCTCGGCAACTGCGATAGGATCAACCGCTGGGTCGTTTGCGACCTCTGCAGGCACTTTTACCGTTTCGATCCGCGTCAGTTTCCCGCCGCGTGTGGCGTTCATGTCAAAGGCCAGAACCGGTCCGCTCATATCTGTTCACCATTTACCAATGTGCCCATCTGGGCCGCGATCTGAAGCTCGATGCGTGCGATTTCGTAACGCAGGCCGACAGCCTCGCGTTCAGTGCGCACTTTCGTCTCGAAGATGCCGACCACATCCGGCACGGCGCGATGGCCCGCCCGTTGTTGTTCGGCGAAAATATCATAGTTTGCAGCGGCTTGCGCGGCGAGTGTCTGCGCCTGTGCATGCTGGCGTTGCAAGGATGCAAGCTGCCCCTCAAGCGAGCGCAGAACGCGGTTCGCGTCTTCCTGCACCTGCCCCACGCGGGCCTCTGCTGCGGCCTGCTGCTGGGCCAAGGCCTCAAGCGATGCGCCGGTGCCAAAGCCGAACCCGTTTGCAGCCCCGACGTTCAGACCGCCATCCGATCCGTTTGATCCGACAGAACCTGTTGCCGTGATCCCCGGCAGGAACCCTGCCCGCGCCACGATCGCCTCGGCAGCGGACCGCGTTGCTTCGGCTTCGGCCTTCATCACGCTGAGCGGCTGCGCCGACGGGTTCGCGGCCGTCACGGCAGACAGTCCGCTGATCCCCGCCACCGAATGGGCCGACATCGCGCCAAGTTCAGACAGGGCGGAAGCCGCAGCCTCTTGGTCGGACGCCATGTCTGACTGCATCTGGTTCAGCTTCTGCTGCACGATTTGCAGATCAACGCGGGCGGATACACCGCCACGGACCCGTTCTTGCATGACATATTCGAAATGGCGCATCCGCTCCATCGCGGCGGCGTTCACGCCAGCGCGGGCCTTGGCCTGTTCCGCTGTCAGATAAAGCTCAAGTGCGGCCAAGACACGGTCGTTGGTGTCCTGCGCCAGCGCCACGGCGGCAACTTCAACGTCGGCGGCTGCATAGTCGCGCTCTGCCTTCTGGCGTCCATTGTCGAACAACACCTGCTCCACCACCAGCTGGGTCACGAAATCACCCATGGATGTCAGTGAGAGCGATGGTCCGATGGTCGGCAACCAATTGTGCTGGCGCGCCTCGGCCCGCAGGGTTGCGGCACGCAAATCAGCCTCTGCCGCGCGGGAGTTTGCGGCCAGCACGGCGTCCGCCACCTGCGCAAAAGAACCGCTGTCCAGAACGGACCGGCGGTTCAGCAAACCTTCGATAATCTGGGATCGTTCACCGGTGATCTGCTGGCTGTCCAATGCAGGCACAGGGGCCCCGCCATCGGTTGCCGCGCGCGACACATCGCCACCGATGCCAGCACATGCCGACACCACCGCAATCATCGAAACCGCTGAAAATCTTGTTAAGACGCCTCGCCCATTCACGCTGCCTGCCCCGCCTCTTTTTTATTACCGCATCCCCCTGCTTTTTGATGCAGGGTGGATCACGGGCCGGTCGTTGCCGGCCCGTGTCGTCTTGTCGTTGGTCTTAGATGGTCGAGAACTGGATCTGGTCGTTGATCAGCAGCGTGCTGTCATCGCCAAGGTCCACAACCTTATAGGTCTGGCTGTTGATGACCTGCGTGTCGCCTGTGTCAGTCGCTGTGCCTTCCAGCGTAACACTGTCGTCAACACCGCCGTGGATGATCAGGTTATCATCGTTGTCCGACATCGCCTTGATGTCTGCCACGCTGATCGTCAGATCGGTGTCCTCGGCCAGTTCCAGATCAATCGCGCCGATGTTGTAGCCGTCCAGATTTGCCATCGGGAAGGATACGTCATTGGTGGCGGTGTCATCCAGCACGAACAGGGTCGAGTTGGTGTTCCCGGCCGTGTCGGTGTCTGTCACAATCAGATGCGATCCGTCCTGCACGTAGTTTTCGGACGTAAAGCGGATCGATGTTTCACCATCAAAGTCGCTGCGCTGACCAATCGGCTGATCGGTTGCGGACGATCCGTCAAACTGAACCTCGTCCACATCAACCACACCATCAGGTGTCAGCATCGAGAAGCCTTTTACGCCGGACGAACTGTCGGTGTAATCCTCGATATCAGGTGCTGCGTTTGGATCGGTATCGACTGCAAAGTTGTCTGAAATCGAGTCAGTGTTGCCAGCACGGTCCGTAGCGGTCACGGTGACTGTCGCATCATAGGTGCCCTGATCGATGTCATCAGCATCGAAGGTCACGCTCCAGGTGCCATCATCAAAGACAGTCGCCTGCTCCGTTGCCATGACAGCGCTGCTACCCAACCGCGCAATGCTGACCATCACAGGGTTCGACCCCTGCTCCACAACACCGCCGATCGTCAGACCCTGCGCTGCTTCGGCCCCGTTCACGGTTCCGATGTCTGCGTCGGCACCCGCGTCGAATTCGAGCTGATTGACAAAGGTATCAACCTCGACGCTGCGTTGGATCGTCTTGACGTTACCGGCTGCATCCTCGGCGCGGACAGAAACCGCAACGGCAGGGTGTTCGCCCAACGGAATTGCGGATGTGGGCCAGCTTGCGGTCCAGTTGCCATCGCCATCGGCAGAGGTCGAGCGTGAGACACCATTGAAAGTCACGTCGATCTCGGCAAAAGCGTCAGATGTTCCTGACAGCGTCAAACCATCATCGCGGCGTTCCACGAAGTTGACGATACCGTCATCCGCCACACCGCTTGTATCGAGATCTACATTGATCACCGTATCGACCACAACGACGCCTGTCGCTGTTGCAACGTTTCCGGCAGCATCCACGGCGCGAACGGTCGCCACTTCGTCATGCAACTGACCGGTGGGCACTTCGCTTGCCGGGAAGACCTGCGACCAGGCACCGGCGCCGTCAGCGTTGATGGTGTAACTGCCAGTGCCAAAAGTGACGGTCACTTCAGCATTTGCCTCGGTCTGACCGGACAGCAGGACACCGTCAGGATGCTCTTGCGCGTTGACCGTACCGTTTCCGCCTGCATTCTGCGTCACGACAGTCACGTCCAGTTCAGTATCAACAGCAATCGTGCCAGACGCCGTTGCGGTATTCATGTTAATATCGGTCGATACAGCTGTGACGACCAGATCATAGGTCCCGTCGGGCAGTTCGCTTGACGTGAACGTGGTGGACCATGTTCCGTCAGTCGCAACAACCGTATGTTCACCACCCATGTTAGTGGTGACCACGACCGTCGCACCAACTTCCGCCGTGCCGGATACAAGGAAACCGTCGGGATATTCGACAAGATTGACCGTACCATTTCCGCCCGCCGCGGAAGTATCGACAGTGACGTCCGTCACGGTATCGACGTGTACGATCCCCGATGTCGTGGCTGTGTTGCTGTAGCCGTCTGTCGCCGTCACGATAACGTTCAGATCGTATTCACCACCAGCGATCACGCCGCTGCCAACGTTCAGTGTCCAGCCAGTGCCGTCGACCACTGCATCGTAATCTGTGCCGTCAATGGTCACAACAACAGTTGCGCCAGCCTCGTTGGTGCCGGTCAGAGTAAAGCCGTCGGACTCTTCAACCAGATTGATTGTGCCGTCTGTTTCAACGATTTCATTTTCAAAGGTCACAGTTGTGACTGTGTCGATGATCACGGTGTCGGTTGTTGTCGCTGTGCCGTCATCTGTCTCAATCGTGACAGTGACATCAACTTCACGTTCGCCACCTGGCACGTCCTCTGGCGGGAAGGTGACTTCCCATGTGCCGTCGTCGCCAACTGTTGTTTCTTCTTCGTTGCCCTCAACCACAACGGTCACTGTGCCGCCGGGCGTGCCGGTGCCACCGATTTCAACGCCATCGGCGTGATCGTCAGCATTGACCACGTGGTCAGCGCTCTCGGTGCCTTCGGTGATCGCAACAACCGGGGGTGTGGTGTCGCCGTCGCCGCCGCCATTATCAACGCCGCCATCTTCGCCGCCGTTGTCCTCGCCACCGCCGCCTGTCAGCAGCAGTGCGCTGCCCAGACCGGCAGCCGCCGCACCTGCTGGCAGACCAAGACCGCCGATACCGCCCAGAAGAGCAGTGCCAAGCATGCCAGCCTCTGCGCCGTCAGCAGGCTCGACACCCGCAACCACAACGTCAGAGCCGCGCACAAAGTAAAGATCATCGTCAGGCGACCACTTACCAAAGCCGTCACCGTCGACATACTGTGCATAAAGCAGATTGCCGTCACCGGCTGTCAGATCAACGACCGACAGTGCACCGTTCGCGGAGATGAACAGATCAGCAAGCTGGTCGCCTTCTGGCGTAAAGAACCCCTGCAAGGTCAGCACCTGGCCATCCACCAAGGTGACCTGAAGCGCCTGCCCCTGACGGACATAAGAAAGAATGTTACCGCGTTGCAGGTTCAGGGAAACATCCTGCCCCTGCGCCACAACAATAGAAGACCCATCGGCACCCGCCAATGAGCCACGTTGGATTGCGCCCGCGTCATCGCGGACAACGAAATCAATCGTTGACATAATACTGCTCCGCCTCGAAATGCACCGCTCATTTTTGGCGTGTGCTTGTTTTGATTGCGGCTACCGTATCTGGGATGAATCGCGAAAACTAGTGGAAAAATGTCACAGTTTTCCCCCTTTTTACGCCTTATTCATGCCTCTTTTGTCTGGTTATGGGCATCGGGAAGAACCGCGTCATCGTCTGCAAGGTCAATTGCCTCGGGGCTTTTGCCGTAGATTTGGGCGTTCAACACCGCGCCAAGCATGATTAGATAGGCTGAAATATAAAGCCAAAGCAGCAGGCCGATCACCGCGCCAAGCGATCCATAGACCTCATTATAACTGGCGAAATTCGTCAGGTAGAATGACAGCCCGACAGATGCGGCGATCCACAGGACAATGACAATCGCAGCACCCAGCGTGACCCATGGTCGACGTTCTGGCCGCATGTTCGGGCCAAAGCGGTAGAGAATGCTGAGCCCGGCAAAAAGCACCGACAACGCAAGGAGCCAGCGCACCCCCTCAAGCAACCACGCGGTGCTGTTGGCCAAGGGCACGAAGGCCAGAATGATGGGCATGATCACAACGGCACCCAGCGCGACAATCGCCAGCACAACAAGCGATATCGTCAGCATCAGGGCCACCAGAACCTGCTTGAACCCGTTGCGGTTCGGCATGCCTTCAATCGCGTTCAACCCGCCGATAAGAGCCGCCACCCCTGCTCGCGATGCCCAGACCGCAAGCAGAATGGAAACGCCTGTTGCAAAGCCAAGCGTTTGTTTGCCCGCAACCAATAATCCGGTGATCTGCGCCTGAAACAAGCGGTAGGCATCGGGCGGGATGATATCTTCCATCAGCGCCAACTGCTCCGCCACGATAATCGGATCAGCCAGCAGGCCAAAGATCGCGATAATCGCTGTGATGCCGGGAAAGATCGCGAACATGCCAAAAAAGGCCACGCCAGCGGCAATCAGGCCAAGGTGCTTGTTCGCGGCTGTTTCCCAGACACGGTAAAGCATAAGGCAAACTCGGATCAAAGCGGTCATGGGCAGCCATCTGGTTTCACGCCCTTTATGTAATGTATCCTGCCCAATTCACCAGCGACGATTGCAAGGCTATGGCTGCGGTGGATTTTCGCCGATACATGCCACGCATATATATTGATCAAAATCATTTACTTACAATTCAATCCTCATGTCGCGGGCAAATTTTACGCATCAGGTACGAAGCACCCTGCCGATCTGTCGAAATCGCTGTTTCTTGGGCGGCGAAACACGCTATAGCTAGGGCAAAACACGACAGCTTTGCAGGATGCCATGATCGACCTGACCCTTGAAATCAACGCCCTGTCCGACCGCATCTACGACCTGCGCAAATCGCAAGACCGCGTGATCGTGGCGATCAGTGGCGCACCTGGCAGCGGAAAATCGACCCTTGCCGAAGAACTGGCGCGCAGGCTCAATATGCAAAAATGCCCCGCCATGGTGGTGCCGATGGATGGCTTTCACCTTGATAACGGTATTCTGGACGCCCGCGGATTCCGCAATCGCAAAGGCGCGCCGGAAACCTTTGATGCTGACGGTTTTGTATATCTTATCAGACGCCTGCGCACCGGTCTTGAAGTGATCGCACCGACATTTGATCGCCCCCGCGACCTGTCCGTGGCTGGAGCGATTGAAATTCCTGCGTCCTGCCCCGTCATTATTGTCGAAGGCAATTACGTGATGCTGAACGAAGCACCGTGGACCGATCTGGAGACGCTCTGGGATTTGACGGTGCACCTGCATGTGCCGATGCCCGAACTGCGGGCGCGTCTGATCCAGCGCTGGTTAAGCCACAACCTGTCACGCGCAGCGGCCACGCGACGGGCCGAGAGCAACGACATCCCAAACGCGCAGCGCGTCGTCGATCACGTGCTGCCCTGCGACGTGACATTCGGAGCTGCGGGTCAGGTCTAACGTCTGGCGGCAATTATGCGTCTGGTATCAGGTGGCCGCAAAATGTAGTGTCAGGCAACGAGTCGTCCATCTGCCGGGCGGCTTGATCCAAGGATGAAACCGCTGCCCGATCCCCTACCTCTTGGTAATCTGGATGACCTTGTCGCCTGTCCGCAGTGCGACACGCTTTATGCCGCCCAGACCCTGCCAGAGAATGCCCGCGCGCATTGCAAACGCTGTGGCATCGTGATGGTTACCGCCCGCCCTGCTGCGATTGCACAAGTGCTCAGCCTTGCGATCACTGCATTCGTGCTGATGATCGCCGCGATCAGCTTTCCGTTTCTTGATCTGACCGCTGCCGGACGCGGCAACAGCACCTCTGTCTTAAGTGCGATCTTCGCCTTCTCCGACACGCTGGCCCTGCCATTGGCCTTTGCGGTTGCGGGTTTCATTATCGTCATTCCGCTGATGCGCCTGATGGCCATCATCTACGCGATCGGCCCGCTGGTCAGCGGCACCCGCCCGCGCCGTGGTGCGCGCTCGGCGTTTCGACTGGCCGAACGGCTACGGCCTTGGTCGATGGCGGAAATCTTCATCGTGGGCGTCGCTGTGGCGCTCGTTAAAGTGGCAGGCGTTGCCACCATCACATTCGGGCCCGCGTTCTGGGCCTTTGCCGGCCTTGTCGTCATCACGGCGCTCAAGGATCAGCTGATTTGTAGGTATTCGATTTGGGAAGCACTGGACACACGCGCGCCGAGGGGCTGATCACTGCCCGCGAGGCGGGTCTGGTGGCCTGTCGCGGTTGCGGGCAGGTGCATGCGCTTGGCACACAGCGCTGCAAACGCTGTGACGGGCGGCTGGTCAGCCGTGCGCGCGACAGCAATCAAAAGGTGTGGGCCTATCTGATTGCGGGCATCATCGCGTTCTTTCCCGCCAACATCTACCCGATGCTTAAGACAGCTACGCTGGTGGAAAGCTCCGAAAGCACCATTATCGGCGGTGTTGTCGAACTGTTGCACTACGGGTCCTACGGGATTGCCACGATTGTCTTTGTGGCGTCGATTGTCATTCCGGTGGGCAAGTTTATTGCCATCGCTTATCTGGCGATCTCGGTGCAGCGGCGGTCGCTGCTGAATATGCACCAACGCCACCATCTTTACGAAGCCGTTGAATTTATTGGCCGCTGGTCAATGATCGACGTCTTTGTCGTCGCGATCCTGTCTGCGCTTGTGCAGCTTGATAGCGTGGCCACCATTCATCCCGGCATTGCGGCTGTCAGCTTTGCTTTGTCGGTCATCTTTACCATGCTTTCCGCCCAAAGCTTTGATTCGCGTCTCATCTGGGATGCCGACAGGACACGCAAATGACTGATCAAAACTCACCCGCCGATCTGGACGTCCGCGATGCAAAGCCGCGCTGGTGGCGGCGGATTTCGTTTGTTTGGCTGGTGCCGCTGGTCGCACTGGCTGTTTCGCTTAGCGTAGCCTACCAAAACTACCTTGATCAGGGCACGCTGGTCGAGATCGCTTTCGAGAACGCATCGGGCATCTCGTCAGAGACAAAGATTAAGTACCGCGACGTGAACGTGGGCGAGGTTGAAAAGGTCGAATTTGCTGAAGGGCTGGATGTGATCCTTGTCTACGCACGTGTGGACAAGGAAATCGCCCCCTATCTTGATCAGGACGCGCAGTTCTGGGTGGTCCGGCCTGACGTTTCGGTGCGCGGGATCTCCGGCCTCGATACCGTTTTGAGCGGTGTTTACATCGAAGGCAATTGGGACACCGACCCTGATCAGGCACAGACCATGTTCACCGGTCTGGAAGAGCCGCCCCTGGTGCGCGCCAGCCAGCGCGGCACGCAGATTGTTCTGACTGCCATCGACGGATCGTCATTGGCCACAGGCGCGCCGATTTTGCACAAGGGTATTCAGGTTGGATACCTCGAAAAGCCCGAACTGGCCCCTAATGGTCGCGAAGTGCTTGCCACGGCGTTCATCGAAGCCCCCTATGATCGCCGCATCACCACCGCCACGCGGTTCTGGGACACCTCCGGCTTTTCGGTATCTGTTGGCGCAGCCGGTCTGAGCCTTGATGTCAGTTCAATCGCGTCGATCATCGAAGGCGGCATTGCCTTTGACACGTTTGCATCGGGCGGCGGGCCGATCCGTGATGGACAGACTTTTGCGATTTTTGGCAATCAGGAAGAAGCCCGCGACAATCTGTTTGTCGATCCGGATCGTGAAACGCTGGATGTGGCCGTCTATTTTGACGAAACGGTCAGCGGCCTGAATATCGGTGCCGACGTGCGCTACCGTGGTATCCGCGTGGGACGTGTGACGGCCCTGAATGCCCGTGTGATCGAAAGCGCGGACGGGGCCGATGTGCAACTGCGGACGATCCTTTCCATCGAAACCGACCGTCTTGGCATGCAAGCGGATTCCACCAGCGAAGAAGGTCTGGCGCTGCTTGAGGATTTCGTGGCCCAAGGTGTGCGCGCACGTCTGGCCACCTCTGGCCTGTTGTCGCAAAACCTGATCGTCGAACTGGTCCGTGTGGCGGATGTGCCGGATGCGCAGATCACCTATACCGAAGGCGAACTGCCGCTTTTGCCATCCACCGATTCAAACATCGCCGAACGCGGCGCCACTGCCGAAGGCTTGTTACAGCGCGTCAGCGACCTGCCCGTGGAAGAGGTGATGCAAAGCGCCATTGACCTGATGGACAGCGCCGAAAACCTGATCGCAAGCGAAGGCCTGCAATCAGCCCCCGACGAGGTGCTGGGCCTGCTGCAAGACGTGCGTGGCCTGATCGCATCCGAGGCAATCCAGTCCGTGCCCGCCGACGTGCAGGCGGTACTGACCCAGCTTGATGATGCGATTGCCAATTTCAACAACATCGCCACACAAGCCACTGAAAACAATCTGGTGGGTCGTCTTGCTGATGCGATCGAGACAGCGAACACTGCTGTCGCCAACATCGACACTGGCACCGCGAACCTGCCCGCGATCATGGCCGAGGTTGAGGCGCTTGCTGCCAAGGCCAACGCGCTGGAACTTGAGGCGCTGGTCAACCAGACATCGCAAACCCTGTCGTCCATCGACGGTTTGGTGGGCAGCGAAGAAACCAACGCCCTGCCCGGATCGGTCAACACGGCGCTGGATGAAATCCGCGGCCTTGTCGCCGATTTCCGCGAAGGTGGTGCCGCCGACAACCTGAATGCGGCGCTTGCGTCAGCCAATGAAGCGGCCAGCGCCGTTGAAGGGGCCGTGTCGGATTTGCCGGAACTGTCGCAGCAAGCGTCTGACCTGCTGGCCAACATCGATACCGCTTTAGAAAACCTGCCGCAAATCACCGCCGAAATCGAGGCGCTGGTGGCCAAGGCCAACGGTGTCGAGATCGACAGCCTTGTTGCGCAAACCGAAAGCACGCTGGACGCTATTGAAGCGCTCGTCGCTGATACGCAAGCTGCAGAACTGCCCGCGTCGCTATCTGCCGCACTTGATGAAATGCGCGGTGTGCTGGCCGATGTGCGCGAGGGCGGCGCCGTGCAGAACGTGAATGCGGCGCTCAACTCGGCCAATCAGGCTGCACAGGCCATCGAACGTGCAGCGGCATCGCTGCCCGGTCTGACCCAACGCGCCAATGCGCTGGCGATCCAGACCGGTGACGTGCTTGAGAACTTTGGCGAACGCGGGCGGTTCAACGCCGAAACGCTGGCCACCCTGCGTGACATTCAGGCCGCCGCCGATGCGGTGTCATCCCTTGCCCGCGCGATCCAGCGCAATCCCAACTCACTTTTGACAGGACGCTAAGACATGTTCAGAACCACACTTATTGTCGCGGCAACTGCCCTGCTTGCGGCCTGCTCCGGCCCCACCAACCGGATCGACATGGCGCAGATCACGTCAGACCTGCAACTGCGCGCCTTGGTCAGCTCTGCGATGGTGCGCACGGTGTCGCTGCCAACCTATGCGGCGTCAGAAGAATTCGCATTCGAGACGCCGGAGGGGTTCATTTCCTCTGATAGCGCGATCCTCTGGGCCGACGATCCAGAACGGGCCGTGACGCTTTTGATTACGCGCAACATGAACGGTATCCTGAACGCCACCATCGGCCCTGATCCTTGGCCGTTTGTCGGCTTGCCTGACGTGTCGATCGAGGTGCGCGTGTCCGAAATGCTGGCCGGTGCTGACGGGATTTTCCGCCTGCGTGGTCAGTTCTTTGTGGGTGGCGACGGGATCGATTTCCCCAACCGCGCACGCAGCTTTGACATCGCGCGTCCGCTTGTTGGTGAGGGTTTGAACGCTGTGCCACAGGCGCAGGCGGCTGCCCTGATGGAGCTATCGGAAACCATCGCGCGGTCCATCGCGCGCTAAGCGCAATTGCAAACGCCTGTCCTTGCGACGGGCGTTTTTTCATCACTGCTATCGGGGGGGATGGTGCGGTCGGGGGGACTCGAACCCCCACTCTTGTTACAGAACAGCGACCTCAACGCTGCGCGTCTACCAATTCCGCCACGACCGCAAAATCATAAGCTTGGTATGGCGCGTCTTTAGACAATGCCCCTGCCCTGCGCAAGAGGTCAATCGTAACTCAAATACGGTTGTTTGATCCCGCCTGACAGAGATGAAGTCTTCGGGCCTTGTTCAAGACATTCAGCACCCGTCTTGCCAGCCTGATTGCGCTGTGGTCTATCCAGTGCGCACTCTGATAAGGCCCTGTCATGACTGTTGAATGGCGCACGTCCAAAGGTTTGACCGACTACACCGTCGCGCTTGCCGAAATGGAAGCCCGCGCCGACGCCATCGCCGCAGGTGAAGCGCATGAGCTGATCTGGCTGTTAGAGCATCCTCCGCTTTATACGTCCGGCACCTCGGCCAAGCGCGAGGACCTGACCGATCCCGACCGTTTTCCGGTGTTCGAGGCGCGGCGCGGCGGGCAATACACCTATCACGGGCCGGGACAGCGGGTGATTTACGTGATGCTCGACGTGGGCAAACGCGGCCGTGACGTGCGCCGCTTTGTGCAAGAACTTGAGGCGTGGGTCATCGCCACGCTTGCCGAGTTCAACGTCGATGGGACGATTCGTGAAGGGCGCGTGGGTGTTTGGGTCAACCGCCCTGACAAACCCTTGATGCCCGATGGATCAGTCGCAGAAGACAAGATCGCCGCAATCGGTATCCGCTTGCGTAAATGGGTGTCTTTTCACGGTATTTCGATCAATGTGGAGCCCGACCTGACACATTTTGACGGCATCGTGCCCTGCGGCATTTCCAATCATGGGGTCACATCGCTCGTCGATTTGGGGCTGCCCGTCACGATGGACGATCTTGATATGGCGTTGAAATCCACGTTCGGGACCGTTTTCAAAACACCTGCCTGATCAGCCAGTCCGCCGCAGCAAAGCGCCCAGCCGTTTGATTCCCTCGGCGATGGTCGCCTCATCGGCGCGGGAAAAGCTCAGCCGGATAGAGTTACGGCCCGACCCGTCGGCAAAGAACGCAGAACCCGGCACAAAGGCGACCCGTTCGCTTTCCAGCGATTGCGCCAAAAGCGCGGCACCGTCCAGGTGATCAGGCAATGTCAGCCAGACAAACATGCCGCCTTCGGGGCGGGTCCACTGCACGTCCTTGGGCATTTCTGCTTCCAAGGCTGCCAGCATCGCATCACGTCGCGCACCATAAACCTTTTTGATCTTTGCCACCTGATCTGCAAACCCGTCGCGCACGATCCGCTCAACCGCGATCTGGTTCAGTGTGGGCGTGTGCAAGTCAGACGCTTGTTTCAGCAGCACCATCTGCGCAATGACCGGCTTTGCCGCCACGACAAATCCGACACGCAGGCCGGGCGCCAAGGTTTTTGAAAAGCTGCCACAATAGATCGTGCGGCACGCCTCGATATCACCTTTGCGCGCGACTTCGAGTGCAAGGATCGGCGGGATGGCCTCCCCGTCAAAGCGGAGCGCCTGATAGGCTGCATCCTCGATCACGGCGATGTCCAGATCATCGGCCAGCGCCAAGATCCGCTCGCGTGCGGCGCGGTCCAGCGTTTCGCCTGTGGGGTTGGCGAAATCGACCGACGCATAAGCCGCCTTCACCTGACCGCCTGCGTCCGTGGCCGCTTGAGCATAGTCACTTGCGGTCCGGTTCCCGAACGGGACCAGCTTGTCATAGGTCGGTTCGTAGGCGTTGAACGCGCCCAATGCGCCCAGGTATGTGGGCCAACCGATCAGCATCGTGTCGCGCGGCGAAATCAGCAATTTCCCCAGATAATCCAGCGCCTGTTGCGACCCTGATGTGATCAGCACGTTGTCCACATCACACGGCACGCCAAGATCCGCCATTTGCACTGCGATCCAGTCGCGCAGCGGTTTGTAGCCTTCGCTAACTGAATATTGCAGCGCCGTATCAGATTGATCTGACGTGAAAATATCCGAAAACGCTGCCTGGAAATCATCTTTGGGAAACAGCGCGGGATCAGGAATGCCACCGGCGAATGATATAATGTCCGGCTGATCCAACAGCTTGAGCAATTCACGAATCTCGGATGCTTTCATCCGGCTATTGCGTGTCGCAAAGACCTGTTGCCAATCCATACGATCCTCCCCTGTTGGGGATATCCTGTGCGGCGACGCGATTTATGTCAACGATTATGACCTATATGTCACGATTATTATCAAGGATCACGCGCAACTTTTGCAGCTCGGTCAGTGCCGCTTCGACATCGACGTCTCGAATAAGCGGAAATAAGTCAGCCATGACCGGCCCCATCCCTGCCACCGCGTCATCGTGGAACGCACGCCCCGCATCGGTTGCAAAGACCAGTTTTGAGCGTTTGTCATCAGGATTGGGGCGCACATCAATCAGCCCAAGCCCGCCCAGCACAGACAGTGTGTTTGTCATCGTGGCTTTCGGCACCTGAAAGGCCGAGGCCAGCGCTTGCGGCGTTTTGCCGTCCCCCAGCCGGATCAGGTTCGACAAGAGCGCAAAATGCGATGGATGCAGCCCGTCAGGCAACCTGCGGGCAAACATCGTGCCTGAAAGCTGCTGAATGATCCCGATCTCGCGGAAAAGGGAAAAAAGCTGCGTTGCCTGATCCATCAAAGCCCCTTCAAGACATCAGTTTTGCCTCCAATGGCCAGCGCGGGCTGACAGGCACTTGCGGACCATAGCCAATCCGCGAGAGCATTTGAACCGTCCCGCCATCGGGCGCAAGCCGCGCATGGGTCTCATCGTAATAAGCTGACATTTCTGGATATTCCTGTAGTGCCTGACTAAGCGGCTGAAAACCGATGCCCTGCGCCGTCGCGGCAAGGTTCATCCGGAGCCAGTCGGCGCCGGTGCGGATTTGATCGGCGCGGGAGTTTGTTGCGCTGACCAGCCAGACATGCCCCATCGCGGTGTCGGTATTGGCCAGAACCGCGTCGATGCCTTGGGTGTACATCGTCGATGACGTGTCCAAAGCGGCCTCTCGCGTCATCAAGCCGAATGTTGTCAGCGTCTGGAACAGCGGGCCGGTAAAGTCGATCCCGTCGGGGTTAGCGTTTACCTCTGCCTTGCCGAAGCGGAACAGGTCCACGCTCTCTTTGTAGATCCGTGGCGTTTCGATCTCGACCAGCAAAGCGTCACGGGTCAGTTGTCGCCAGAACGCAATGTCGTTTTCCGCGATGCTGCCGCCCGCCGGAACCGATTGCGCAGCGGCGATGATGGCCGCCAGCGCCGCATCCGGCACGGTGCGGGTGGTGTCAAACGGCTCTTTCAGGGAGCGTCTATCGTGGTAATGGGCAAAAAGCGGATCAGCGGTGGCAGCACCGTCAAACACCACACGCGCGACAGGCCGACCGTCGAGGGCTGCGGCATCACCACCTTCGGGAAACGGCGTTATCTCAACGGCCTGCCCTTGTTCAGCCGCGGCCATGCGCAACAATTCAAGAAAACAGCCCAGCCCGATCGTGATCTGGCGATTGAACGGATCGGTGTGCGGCAACAGCCGGTCAGGATCGACATGCAAGGTCAGCGCATCATCGCCTTCAAGCTTTGCCATCCACGGCTGACGGTTGTGCGGGTTTGGCGCCAGAATGGCATAGGACAGCGCGTGCAGACGCGGATCGTCATGTCCCTGCCCCGCGTCTGCCCAAGGAGCTATGGCAGCATCAGGAAACCGCTGCGCGTTATAGGCCAATCCGGCTGCGGCCAGCACCACACCACCGCCCACCAATTTGAGAAATCCACGTCGTTCCATTGTCACATCTCCATATAGTTCGATGTCGAACATATATTGTTTGATATCGAACTAAGTCAAGCACTTTGACAATGCCCCTTTGATGCGGCTGCGCCAATTTTACCCACCCGTGACGGGGCATCCTTTATTGCTTGTATAAGAACAAGTGACTAGAACGGGGCCAAACGCGGGGTGCAGTGCGATTCACGCCCCCGTTCCGAGTAGCCAAACCGAGGGAGAGCCACATGGCAGACGCCGCCATTCACGGCCAAGACCATCATGACGAACGCGGGTTCTTTACCCGCTGGTTCATGTCCACCAACCACAAAGATATCGGCATCCTCTACTTGTTTGTAGCCGGTGCACTGGGTTTCGTCTCAGTTGCCTTCACCGTCTACATGCGTCTAGAGCTGATGAACCCCGGTGTGCAGTACATGTGCCTTGAAGGCGCACGTTTCATTGCTGACGCCGGTGCCGAATGTACGCCAAACGGCCACCTTTGGAACGTGATGATCACCTATCACGGCGTTCTGATGATGTTCTTCGTCGTCATTCCCGCCCTGTTCGGTGGTTTTGGTAACTATTTCATGCCTTTGCAGATCGGCGCGCCGGATATGGCGTTCCCACGGATGAACAACCTGTCGTTCTGGATGTATGTGGCCGGCTCCTCGCTGGGTGTTGCATCCATGCTGGCGCCAGGTGGCAACGGTCAGCTTGGCTCCGGTGTGGGTTGGGTGCTTTATCCGCCGCTCTCCACGTCCGAGGCTGGCATGTCGATGGACCTTGCGATCTTTGCGGTGCACCTGTCGGGTGCCTCGTCGATCCTTGGTGCGATCAACATGATCACAACCTTCCTGAACATGCGCGCCCCCGGCATGACGCTGCACAAGGTGCCGCTGTTCTCGTGGTCGATCTTTGTGACTGCTTGGTTGATCCTGCTCGCCCTGCCCGTTCTGGCCGGTGCGATCACGATGCTGCTGACAGACCGCAACTTTGGCACCACGTTCTTCCAGCCTGAAGGCGGCGGTGACCCGATCCTTTACCAGCACATCCTGTGGTTCTTCGGTCACCCCGAAGTGTACATCATCATTGTGCCGGGCTTTGGTATCGTGAGCCACGTCATCGCGACGTTCTCCAAAAAGCCGATCTTTGGCTACCTGCCAATGGTCTACGCGATGGTCGCCATCGGTGCATTGGGCTTCGTCGTTTGGGCGCACCACATGTACACCGTGGGTATGTCGCTGACCCAGCAGTCCTACTTCATGTTGGCCACGATGGTGATCGCCGTGCCGACGGGTGTGAAGATCTTCAGCTGGATCGCCACTATGTGGGGCGGCTCGGTCGAGTTCAAAACACCGATGCTGTGGGCGATGGGCTTCTTGTTCCTGTTCACCGTGGGTGGTGTGACCGGCATCGTGCTCTCTCAGGCCGGTGTGGACCGCGCATATCACGACACATACTACGTTGTGGCGCACTTCCACTACGTGATGTCGCTGGGAGCTGTGTTCTGTATCTTTGCGGGTATCTACTTCTACCTGCCAAAGATGTCGGGCAAGATGTACCCCGAGTGGGCTGGTAAGCTGCACTTCTGGATGATGTTCATCGGTGCGAACATTACATTCTTCCCACAGCACTTCCTGGGTCGTCAGGGTATGCCACGCCGCTACATCGACTACCCAGAGGCATTTGCCTACTGGAACTACGTCAGCAGCTGGGGCGCCTTCCTGTCCTTCGCCAGCTTCGTGTTCTTCATCGGTGTATTGTTCTACACCCTCTTCGCTGGTCGCCGCGTGACCGAGGCGAACCCGTGGAACGAGTATGCCGACACGCTGGAGTGGACACTGCCGTCCCCACCGCCAGAGCACACATTCGAGCAGCTGCCAAAGCAGTCCGATTGGGACAAGCAACACGCGCACTAAGGCGCTGCGACACGACATTAAAAAGGCCCCGCCACTCCGGCGGGGCCTTTTTTGTTCAGGCTCTGCGACTATCCGCGATCATCCCTACAATCAGCAGCGCACCAACCCCAAACAGGATGGTGCCCCCTGCAAATCCCGTATGAAGTCCGATGTCGCCGTAGATCCAAGGCGCAAATGACAGGGCGATCCCGTCGATGACTGTGGCTGTCGCCGTGAATACCGCGATGGGCGCAAGCATCCCTGCGCTCTGTTGGTCATCCAGCATCATCTCGGCAATGCGCACCGTTGGCCACGCGATCACCGCAGCGATGACAAGCATCGCCAAATGCAGTAGGGCCTGATTAAACATATGCGGCCCAAGCCCCCGGATAATCATCGCCGCAACAAACCAACCTGCAACGCCATAGGCCACCATGCGACCTGTTTCTGATTTTGTCATACCGCGCTCCTCTCATATATGTAGCACCCGCTACACATATCAAAACGTAGCGACCGCTACAAGTGTGGGGATTTCAACATGGCATTGACCACAGACGCGCTGTTGCAAAGCCTGTCGGACCATGTGCTGGCACACGGGCTGCAAACGGCCAGCCTGCGCCCGCTGGCCAAAGCTGCGGGCACAAGCGACCGGATGCTGATCTATCACTTCGGCTCGAAGGAGGCTTTGGTCGACGATGTCCTGCACTATATCGCCGATCGCATGGCCCACGACCTGACGGCGCTTTTGACCGACCAGCGATCACGATCGGCTGGCGCATTGCTTGAGAATTTGTGGCAAGCCGCCCAGTCCGAAACGATGCGCCCGACCATGCGGATCTGGCTGGAACTGGTCGCCATCGCATCCCGCGAGGGCGGCGCCAAGGCAAATGTCGCGGACCAGATTGTCACAGGATTTCTGGATTGGACTGCAGCACACCTGACCGATCCCGAAGATGCCCCGTTTGTTCTGACCCAGTTCGAAGGGCTACTGGTTTTGCAAGAAGCGGGCCACGCGGCAACTGCCGCAACCGGGCTGAAACGTCTGCGCGAGAAACTGGGTTAGGTCGTAGTCCTTGCGGCTACCACAATGACAGTCCGTCGCATGGAAAACGTAACGCCACCGCGCTAACTCTTTCGCATGCCCTACGAATGGTCCCCCGCCCCGCCGCATGACACGCCTGATTGGCAGCTGAGCCTCTGGCCGTACAGATCGCTGCTGCGTAAGGATTTCGTCATCTTCATGGGGGCCACCGTGGCCTTGATCGCATTGCCATTGCTGGCGGTCATCGGATCGCCCGTATTGTGGGGGCTTTTGCCATTTTTCGCGCTGGCCCTCTGGGGAGTCTGGTTTGCCCTAGGCGTCAGCTACAAACGCGGCGAGGTATTGGAAGAACTGACCGTCACCGCAGACACGGCCCATCTGACCCGCCACAACCCCAAAGGCCCCGCGCAAGAGTGGGAGGCAAACCGCTATTGGGTCACGGTACACTTGCACCCTAAAGACGGACCGGTGGAGAATTACATCACACTGCGCGGTGGCGACCGCGAAGTGGAATTGGGCCGGTTTCTGGACGCGGCTGAACGGTTGGCCCTCTACGACGAACTGAAGGCCGCGCTGCATCCCTAATCGATTTCGTCGTGTGACGTGCTTGCCATCTCTTCCAGCTCGTCCTCGGACATGCTGTCGTACATATCCTTGGATGCGCCCTCAAGCTCGCTGACATTGGTGTCACCGCGCTTGGCTGACAGGGCTGCGCCTGCGGCCTGTTGTTGGGCTTTGGATTGCGCTTTCATCGGTGTGCTCCCTGATTGTTACGTCTGGCCCAACAGCAAAAGCGCGGCTGACGTTCCATCAGCCGCGCTTCTTTGTGTCTTACCTGCCGAATGTACGCTTGCCGCAATGATGCGGGACGGCGGGAGGGGCGTCGCGGCACGCGCGCGCCAGACCGGCGGCTTATCCCAAACGGTTCTTCACCATCGGGCCGACCTTACCGAAATCCATCTGGCCGGTATATTTGCCTTTCAGCGCGCCCATGACCTTACCCATGTCGCGGATGCTGTCAGCACCCACATCGGCAATCGCCGCATCAACGGCTTTTTCGGTTTCCTCGGCCGTCAACTGCTTTGGCAGAAACTCCTCGATGATCTTGATCTCGGCCAGTTCCTTTTCCGCCAGTTCAAGACGCCCGCCCTCTTCGTAGGCGCGTGCGCTTTCCTGACGTTGCTTGACCATCCGTCCCAGAATGGCCAGCACGTCACTGTTTTCGCAGCCTTTTGCCTCATCCTCGGTGCCGCGCAGTGCAATATCGCGATCCTTGATGGCGGCATTGATCAGGCGCAGCGTCGACAGACGGTCTGCTTCCTTGGCCTTCATTGCGTCTTTCAGGGCCGCATTGACCCGGTCGCGCATGTCCATGAATTTCCCCGTTCATGACCTCATATCAGGCGGGCACCATAGTGTGCCGCACCAAGGCTGACAACACACGACAACGCCACGTCAATTCCCTTGTTTGCAAGGCCACGCTGCTGTGCTGTTCTGGCCTTGACCCGCCTGCCCACGCCCCCTAAAAGCGGCACAATTTGCCACAATTCATCAGTCTTTTGGGGGACATCGCGCCATGCCAACCAGCACTGCCAAACCGACCGCCTGCCTCGCACTCGCCGACGGCACCGTATTTTATGGCCGCGGGTTCGGCGCCAAAGGGCAGACCACTGCCGAGCTGTGTTTCAACACCGCCATGACCGGCTATCAGGAGATCATGACGGACCCGTCCTATGCGGGTCAGGTTGTAACCTTTACTTTCCCGCACATCGGCAACACCGGCGTGAACCCCGAGGATGACGAAACCGCTGATCCGGTGGCTGCCGGTATGGTCGTCAAATGGGATCCGACAGCACCGTCCAACTGGCGCGCCACGCAAGAGCTTGGCCCATGGCTGGAAAAGCGGGGCCGGATCGGTATGGGGGGTGTTGATACCCGCCGCCTGACCCGCGCCATTCGCCAGCAAGGTGCGCCGCATGTGGCATTGGCCCATGACCCCGACGGCAACTTTGACGTGGCCGCACTGGTCGAAGCAGCACGCGCCTTTTCTGGTCTTGAAGGGCTTGATCTTGCCCGCGAGGTCAGCTGCACCCAATCCTATCACTGGAACGAGATGCGGTGGGCCTGGCCCGAAGGCTACAAGCCCCAGACGGCCCCGCGTCACAAGGTCGTGGCGATTGATTATGGTGCAAAGCGGAACATCCTGCGGTGTCTGGCCTCTGCGGGATGCGACGTGACCGTCCTGCCCGCCACGGCCACGACCGAGGATGTGATGGCCCTGAACCCTGATGGCGTTTTCCTGTCCAATGGTCCCGGTGATCCGGCGGCAACCGGTGCTTATGCGGTGCCCATGATCAAAGGTGTGCTGGAAACGGATACCCCTGTTTTCGGCATTTGTCTGGGACACCAGATGCTGGCGCTGGCGGTTGGTGCCAAGACGATCAAGATGAACCACGGTCACCACGGCGCAAACCACCCTGTCAAAGACAACGACACGGGCCGCGTTGAGATCACGTCCATGAACCACGGTTTCACAGTTGATAGCCAGTCGCTACCTGACAACGTGGTTGAGACGCATGTGTCGCTGTTTGACGGGTCCAACTGCGGCATCCGTCTGGCGGACAGACCGGTGTTTTCGGTGCAATACCACCCCGAGGCATCGCCCGGCCCGCAAGACAGCTACTACCTGTTTGAGCGCTTTGCGGACGCGATGGCAGAGCGGGCCTTGCAAAAGGCCTGATTGCGGGCCTGTTTGGTCTGATTAACCATTTGTTTACGGCTTAACGGCATCTTAACCCTGACTATCAGGAGTTAAGAATGCCGCCCCCGCCGTATTCGGTGATTGCGCCCCCTGCCGAACCGCATGTCCCGGACTGGTCTGACCGACTGGTCGCAGGCAAGCTGATCGCCCCAAAAGAAATGCGTGCCGCACGCAGTGATGCGGCAACGGCTGGCCTTGATCTGGCGGACACACTGCCCGTTGCTCTGGGTGTGTCGCCGCTCAGCGTGACCAACGCCATGGCCGACCAGTTCGGCGTGCCGATCGTCGATCTCCAGCAGCATCCCGCAGACGTTTCATTAATTGCCGGTTGGGGGCCGCATCACTGTCTGCATTACGGTGTGATCCCGTGGCGGCGTGCAGGCGCTTGCACCATTATCCTAACAACACGCCCTGACCAGTTTGACCGGCTGCGTCCGTTTCTTGAATCGCATTTCGGCCCCGTCCGTATGGCACTGACCACAGGCAAGGCGCTAACCACAGCAATTACATCACAATTTCAACGCACACTGGTTCATCGTGCCGAAACCCGTGTCGCCCAGAAATGGAGCTGCCGTGACCTGAACCCGCGCCGCACTGCACTTGCAGGCTTTGTCGTGATGGCCCTGCTCGGTCTTTGCCTCAGCCTTTCGACGCTGGCGACATTCGCAGTGCTGACCGTCATCGCGCTGACCGTGCTTGTCGCGCAGACGATCCTGAAACTGGCCTGCATGGGGCTTGCTTTGCGGTCGCCCCCGCCCCCACAGAACCCTGTCGTACTTGCCCATTTGCCGACGATCACGATGCTGGTGCCGCTATTCAAGGAAAACGAGATTGCGGACCATCTGATCACGCGCCTGTGCGATCTTGATTACCCACACGAAAATCTGGACCTCTGCCTCGTGCTTGAAGCCTCTGACAGCACGACACGCGCGGCGCTTAGCCGGACAAACCTGCCGCCATGGATTCGCGCGATCACGGTGCCCGAGGGAAGCCTGCAAACCAAACCGCGAGCGCTGAATTACGCGCTAGATTTCGCCCGCGGGTCAATCATCGGCATATGGGACGCAGAGGACGCGCCAGACCCCGACCAACTGCGCAAGGTCGCCACGCGCTTTGCCAATCGCGGCCCTCAGGTGGCTTGTTTGCAAGGAGTCCTTGATTACTACAACGCACCCGTCAATTGGCTTACCCGTTGTTTCACGTTAGAATATGCAAGCTGGTTTCGCGTGATGCTCCCGGGGCTCGCGCGTATGGGGCTGGTGGTGCCGTTGGGCGGAACGACACTCTTTTTTCGGCGCGACATCATCGAAAAACTGGGCGGTTGGGACGCGCATAACGTCACCGAGGACGCCGATTTGGGCATCCGTCTGGTCCGACAAGGCTACACAACCGAGCTGCTGGATACGACAACCGGTGAAGAGGCGAATGGCCGCGCTTGGCCATGGGTGAAACAGCGCAGCCGCTGGATTAAGGGTTATGCCGTCACCTATGGCGTTCACATGCGCGATCCTGTCCGCCTCTACCGTGATCTGGGCTTTAAACGCTTCATCGGGTTTCAGGTGCAGTTTCTGGGCGCGTTGCTTAGCTTTGTACTGGCACCGCTGTTGCTGTCGTTCTGGATGGTGCCATTGGGATTGCCACATCCGATGTCTGACGTTCTCACCGGTCCGCTGATCTGGACGCTGGCGGGTGTATTTGCCTTGTCCGAAGTGACCAATCTGGCCGCTGCTGCAATCGGGGTGAAAGCCGCTGCAAAAACGTGGCTGATCCCTTGGGCGATCAGCCTGCACATCTATTTTCCATTGGCTGCGGTTGCGGCTTACAAGGGTATTCTGGAGTTGGCATGGAAGCCGTTTTATTGGGACAAAACCACCCACGGTGTCTTGCCTGCCAAAGACGATTGTGACGCTAGTCCGCAGCCTCAACAGCCTGTGCGTCAAGCTTCAACCGCGTGACGTAAGCCTTTGAAATGTGGGTGCGAAGTGCTGTGTCAGCCGCATCACCCTGCCCGTTTTCAATTGCTTCGACAATCTTGGCGTGCTCTTCCAACGTATCCGCGCTGCGCCCTTCGGCGGCAATTGATGTTGTCGCCAAAAGCGCCATGGACCGATGCACCAGATCAAGCTGCTGAACCAGAAACCGGTTGTGACTGGCAAGGTGAATTTGCTTATGAAATCGCTTGTTGGCACGGCTCAACGCTTGGGGATCATTGACTAACTCCTGATCCGCTTCAAGCATATCGCGCAGCACCTTCACTTCTTCGGGTGTCGCGTGGCTCGCGGCAAGGCGTGCAGCCAGGCCCTCAAGCTCGCCACGCACCACATACAGCTCGGACATTTGTGTATGATCAAGCGACGCCACGATCAGCGACCGCCCGTCACGGGTCAGCAGGTTTTGCGTTTCCAGCCGCTGCAATGCCTCGCGGATCGGAGTGCGCGACACGCCAAAGCGGTCGGCCAGTTCGGATTCCACCAAGCGGCTGCCCGGAATGTAGATATGGCTGTCGATCGCCTCAAGGATCATGGCGTAGGCGTCTTTGGGCGGACCCTTGGTATCGTACATTGTAAAAACCTAAGCTGTTGGTTGTCCCGACCCTAGCGACCACGGACCGCGCAGGCAATCGCAGGCCCGCTTTGATGTCGCATCCCCTTTCCCAGCTGCGCGCGGCGGCCTATGTCTGGGATATGACACGCAAAACAACAGATATCGTGATTGCCGGCGGCGGTGTCGCCGGACTGACAGCAGCTGCAGCTTTTGGCACCGCGGGCTTTGACGTGGTCATCGTCGACCCTGCCCCGCCGATTACAGATCAGGCCACAGATGGTGCTGATTTGCGCACAACGGCATTCTTGCAGCCCGCCCGCGATTTTCTTGACCGCGCGGGCATCTGGGACCGCCTCAAAGAACATGCAACGCCGCTGCAAGTGATGCGGATCGCGGATGTCTCGGGCGACGATGGCGAAGCACGGGTCACAACGGATTTTGACGCCAGCGATATTTCAGATCTGCCGTTCGGGTGGAATCTGCCAAACTGGCTGTTGCGCCGCGAGATGGTGGCCCGCCTGAACGACCTGCCAAATGTCGATTTCCGCACTGGCACCGGTTTCAAATCCATGCTTGCGCGTGAGGAAGAAGTGCTTGTGCAGCTAACGGACGGCAACAGCCTGCGCGCGAAACTGGTGATTGGTGCAGATGGTCGGAACTCTTCCGTCCGGCAGGCGGCGGGGATCGGCGCACAAACGACGCGCTATGGGCAAAAGGCCGTGACCTTTGCCGTGACGCACGACGCACCACACCACAACGTGTCCACCGAAATTCATCGCTCTGGCGGTCCGTTCACGCTGGTGCCTTTGCCCGACCATGACGGCAAGCCCTGCTCTGCCGTGGTCTGGATGGAGCAGGCTGCCGAAGCAAACCGCCTGGCGGCCCTCCCTGATGCTGCGTTCGAGGCTGTCGCAACAGAACGCTCTGCCAACCTGTACGGACCGCTGACACTTGCCACGCGCCGGATGGCTTGGCCGATCATCAGCCAGATTGCAGACAGTCTAACCGCCCCACGCACCGCACTGGTGGCAGAGGCGGCACACGTCATGCCGCCCATCGGGGCGCAGGGGCTGAATATGTCGCTGACCGATCTGGCGACATTGCTGGACCTGTCCCAGACGCACCCGCTTGGCAGCAGGGACATGCTGGCGACCTACGAAAAGGCGCGGCACAACGACATCAAGCTGCGGGTCACAGGGATTGATGCCCTGAACCGCGCGTCTATGATCGGATCACCGCTGTTACAGGATCTGCGGGTCGCGGGGATCAAGGCGCTGCACGGGGCAACGCCTGTGCGCAAGACACTAATGAAAATGGGATTGGGTGCCTCTTAAAGCACCCGATCCAATACCGGCACCAGACGTCCCAAGGTGCCGTCAACATCATAGAGCTTATCAAGCCCGAACAGCCCAAGCCGGAAGGTGCGGAAATCGTCAGGCTCGTCGCATTGTAGCGGCACACCGGCGGCGATCTGCATACCTTCGGCCTTGAATTTGCTGCCGTTCTGGATGTCAGGGTCGTCGGTGTAGCTGACAATCACGCCCGGCGCGCCAAAGCCGTCAGCCGCTACGGACTGCACTCCCATTTCCGCAAGTTTTGTGCGCACAGCATTGCCTAGCGCCCACTGCGCGTCCTTCAGTTTCTCAAAGCCAAAATCGCGGGTTTCCAGCATCGTGTCACGGAAGGCCCGCAGACCATCAGTTGGCATCGTGGCGTGATAGGCGTGCCCGCCACCCTCGTAGGTCGCCATGATGCTGTGCCACTTTTTGAGATCAATCGTGAAACTGTCCGAATTGGTCGCCGCCATCCGCTCAGCCGCGCGATCAGACATCATCACAAGGCCCGCGCTTGGCGTGGCCGACCAGCCTTTTTGCGGGGCCGAGATCAGCACGTCCACGCCCGTCGCCTTCATGTCGACCCAGACACAGCCGGATGCGATGCAATCCAGCACCATGATCGCGCCGACTTCATGAGCGGCATCCGCCAATGCTGTGATGTAGTCGTCAGGCAGAATGATTCCTGCGGATGTTTCGACGTGCGGGGCAAAGACCACGTCGGGCTTCGCCTCGCGGATCGCTGCTGTCACCTCGTCAATCGGTGCAGGTGCAAAGGGTGCACGCGTGTCGTTGCCTGCTTGGCGGGCCTTCAGGACAGTCGTTTTCGCGGTGAAATTACCTGCCTCGAAAATCTGGCTCCAGCGGTAGGAGAACCAGCCGTTGCGCACCACAAATGCATGCGCGCCGCCGCCAAACTGTCGTGCGACAGCTTCCATCGCGTAGGTGCCGCCGCCGGGCACGATGGCCACGTGGCCGGCTGCATACACCTCTTTGAGCATCCCCGAGATGTCTTTCATCACATCCTGAAACGCCGCCGACATGCTGTTCAGTGACCGGTCAGTAAAGACGACCGAAAATTCCATCAACCCGTCAGGGTCCACTGCTGATACTGCGTTGTCCATGCTGTCCTCCATCGTGGGCTATGACGGGGCTACGGCTTCGGTCCTGAAAAGGCAAAGTCTATCTGGGTATACAGAGCGTCCGAAATGGGCGCTTAAGCCGTATTTGAGGAAACGCTGTTTCGTATGATCGTCAGATTGGCCCCGGCAGGCGTTCTTCTGACAACAGCACGTTTGCTTCAACATTTCCCACACCGGGCAGCGTCATGATCCGCCGCCGCAAAACCCGCTCGAAATCCGTTAGATCGCGGGCGACCACTCGCAGGCGGTAATCATAAAGGCCCAGAACATGCTCAACGCTTTGCACCTCCGCGATGCCGGTCACGGCGCGCTCGAAATCCTCGAGGCTGACGCGCCCTTTCGTGGCCAGTTTCACGCCCAGAAACACCGTCACCGTAAATCCGGCCTTCTGTGCATCCAGCACCAGTCTGCGCCCTGCCAGAACGCCAGCATCCTGCAATCGCTTGATCCGCCGCCACGTGGCAGGTTGCGACAGGCCCAGCTTCTCTCCCAGTCGTCCGGTTGGCTGCGTGGCATCCACGACCAACAAGCGCAGAAGATTACGATCCAGATCATCCAATGTCATAGAGGCAGCGCCTCGTCCTGCTTGACGGTCGCCACAGTCATTAGCGCCTCGATATCCGCGATATGCGGCAGGGTCAGGATGCTGTCACGATAAAGCGTCTGGTAGTGCGGCAAATCGCGCGCCATCAACGCCAGCCGCACATCGACCTGCCCCAGAAACGTTTGTATCTCCAAGACCTCCGGCACCTGTCGTGCCGCCGCCAGAAATTCATCAAAGGCCCGCGCAACGGTCTTATCCAGCGTGATCCTCAGCGCGACGTGCACCGCAAACCCAAGTGCGGCCCAGTTGATCCGCGCCTGTTGCCCCGCGATGATCCCTTCATCGATCAACCGGTCCACGCGGCGCGTCACACGGGCCGTGGTCATACCGACACGCGCGGCAAGCTCCGGCATGGTCAGGCTTGGGTCGGCCTGCATCTGGCGCAAAATCGCGCGGCTTTCATCATCAAGCATAATTTACACCGCTAAATGACGAAATGGCGCATAACAAGTATCATTTTGCCAAAAATACTCAAAAATCCAACTTCACTTCACGCAAAACGCCCGATATCCACACCGCAGAATTCAACAAGGAGTGCAAAATCATGCGCGTTTATTACGATCGCGATTGCGATGTGAACCTCATCAAAGACAAAAAAGTGGCCATCCTTGGTTACGGCTCCCAAGGCCACGCCCACGCGCTGAACCTGCGCGACAGCGGTGCCAAGAACCTTGTCGTCGCCCTGCGCGAAGGCTCTCCTTCCCAGGCCAAAGCTGAAGGTGAAGGCCTGAAGGTTATGGGCATTGCCGAAGCCGCTGCTTGGTGTGACGTCATCATGTTCACCATGCCCGATGAACTTCAGGCAGAGACATACAAGAAATACGTGCACGACAACATCAAGCCAGGTGCCGCGATTGCGTTCGCCCACGGCCTGAACGTGCACTTTGGCCTGATTGAGCCGAAGGACGGCGTTGACGTCATCATGATGGCGCCAAAAGGTCCGGGCCACACTGTGCGCGGCGAATACACCAAAGGCGGCGGCGTGCCCTGCCTGATCGCGGTGCACACAGATGCATCCGGCAAAGCGCAGGAAATCGGTCTGTCCTATTGTTCGGCGATCGGCGGCGGTCGCTCCGGCATCATCGAAACCAACTTCCGTCAGGAATGCGAAACAGACCTATTTGGTGAGCAGGCCGTGCTATGCGGCGGTATCGTCGAGCTGATCCGTTGCGGCTTTGAAACACTGGTCGAGGCTGGCTACGAGCCGGAGATGGCGTATTTCGAGTGTCTGCACGAGACCAAGCTGATCGTGGACCTGATCTATGAAGGCGGCATCGCCAACATGGATTACTCGATCTCGAACACTGCCGAGTATGGCCAGTACGTGTCCGGCCCGCGCATCCTGCCTTACGACGAGACAAAGAAGCGCATGAAAGACGTGCTGTCGGACATTCAGACCGGTAAGTTCGTGCGTGACTTCATGCTGGAAAATGCTGTGGGCCAGCCCACGCTGAAAGCTTCCCGCCGCGCCAATGACGAGCACCAGATCGAGCTGGTCGGTGGCAAGCTGCGCGACATGATGCCTTGGATTTCCGAAGGCAAGATGGTCGACAAAGCCAAGAACTAATTTGCCATCACGGTAAAGAAAAAGGGCGCCCCGATCAGGGCGCCCTTTTTTATGTTTAGCGGAACGGCTGCGGGCCGGGACCGTCTTTGGCAAGCGATGATTTCGGGGCATCATCATTGGCCATACGATCCTTCGTGCGCTTTTTGCTCCAGACCGCGATCCCGATCGCGGCAAGCAGTGTAAACAGGGCAAGGGCTGGCAACAGGTATGGACCTGACATCATTTTCTCCTTTTGTGTGTCGCGTTCTCTTGCGGACATAACCCGCAAACGGCTGATCCGTTCCCTAGGGGCAGACCAGCCCGATTTGGAGAATTGCGGGCCCACGTCTAAACTGCGTGTGCCATAGCAAGGAGTAAGACCATGTCGATCACGCGCGAGACATTGACGGGGCAGCCCTATCTTTATGTGGATAAGGAGTGTCCTTACGGCCCCGAGATCGCTGATGCGATGGGCGCGGGCTTTGGTGAAGTGTTCGGGTTTGTGGGCCAACACGGGATTACGCCGCAATCCATGCCGATCACGGTCTATATGGCGATGGACCCGTCCATGCTGCGCTTTCGGGCCGGTGTGATGGTATCGGCAGAGGACGCGGCGAAGGCCAGCGGTGATGTAAAAGCAGACGTCCTTCCCGAAGGTGACGTGATGAAGACGACCCACACCGGTCCCTACACATCACTGAATGAAACGCATCAGGCGCTCTGGTCGCATATGGAGGCCGAAGGGATACCCGCGGCCATGCCCGTGTGGGAGGTCTACATCAATGATCCGGGCGAAACGCCGGAAGCAGATCTGAAAACGGATGTGTTTCGCGCCATCGCCTGAACCAAATCAGGCTTGTCGCGTTAGCCATTAGCGCGCACAAAGCACGCGACGCGGATCATCAGGCAGGACCATGGCAAATCATCCCACTCCGGCCAACTGGGCCTCGATCGCGGCCCTTGGGCTGATTTGGGGCGGGACGTTCATGGTCGTGCGTATCGCTCTTGATGGCTATGGACCGCTGACCGTGGCGGCTGCGCGCACTGCACTTGGCGCGACTGCCCTGCTGAGCCTGATGGTGGCGTTGCGCCGCCCGATGCCTGTCTTTGACCGGCGCATGATCAAATACCTGACCGTGATCGGTCTGCTGAATACAGCGCTGCCGTTTGCATTGCTCAGTTGGGGGCAGCAATATGTGCCGTCGGCCTTTGCGGGCATCTCCATGGCGGCCTTGCCCTTGTTTGTCCTGCCGCTGGCACATGTTTTTACCGACGAAAAGATGACGACACGCACCACTCTTGGGGTGATCCTTGGCTTTTTCGGCGCGCTGGTGCTGATCGGCCCGTCAGTCCTGCGTCTTGGCACAGGACTAGAGCCGCTGGGCCAACTGGCCTGTATCGCCGCCTCATGTTCCTATGCGGTGTCCAGCATCATGACCCGCCGTTGCCCACCCATTGATCCCATCGTCATGGCGGCGCTTCTGCTTTTTGTGGGGTCCGTGCCGCTGATCCCTGCCATGCTGCTGATCGAGGGCGTGCCAAGCCTGTCTGACGCGCGCAGCACATGGGCGATCCTGTTTCTGGGCTTCATCCCGACAGCGCTAGCCGCATTGATCCGCGTGGCGACGATCCGCACAGCAGGAGCGGTCTTTATGACGCTGGTAAACTATCAGGTGCCGGTCTGGTCGATGATCTTTGGCGCTTATATCCTCAGCGAGGCGCTGCCACTGCGGTTCTTCGCGGCACTGGGCCTGATCCTGCTGGGGCTGGCAATCAGCCAATGGGCCAGCTTGCGTCGTATCGTGGGCCGCGCGCCCGCGACAGGTTAAGCGCCCGCCTGCACCTCGGCCACGATGCTGTCGACAACCTGTTCCAGAAGAACCTCGTCCTCGCATTCGGCCATGACGCGGACAAGCGGTTCTGTGCCCGACTTGCGGATCAACAAACGCCCTTTGCCCGTCAGACGCGCCTCTGCATCCTTGATTGCGGCGGTCACTGTCGCGGACGACAGCGGGTCCTGCCCAAGGCTATAGGTTACGTTCTTAAGCATCTGCGGCACGGTCTCGAATGTGCGGCTTAGCTCGCTGGCCGACTTGCCGGTTTCGATCATGGCGGCAAGGAATTGCAGACCCGCCAGAAGCCCGTCACCTGTGGTCGCAAAATCGGTCATCACGATATGGCCCGACTGCTCGCCCCCCAGATTGAATCCGTTTTCGCGCATCTTCTCGACGACATAGCGGTCGCCGACCGCTGTGCGTTCCAACCGAAGGCCGCGGCCATCCAGATACCGCTCCAACCCCAGATTTGACATAACAGTCGCCACCAGCGTGTCGCCGTTGAGACGGCCCTGATCAGCCCACTGACCAGCAAAAAGCGCCATGATCTGATCGCCGTCAGCCACCTGACCACGCTCATCAAGGATCATCACGCGGTCGGCGTCCCCATCAAGACAGATGCCTACATCGGCACCATGGCTCAGGATTGTTTCGGCGGTCAGCGTAGTGTTTGTCGATCCGCAATTATCGTTGATGTTCAATCCATCAGGGCTGACGCCAACGGGGATGACAGTTGCGCCCATTTCCCACAACACTTCTGGCGCGACCTTATAGGCCGCACCATTGGCGCAATCGATCACGACTTTCAGACCGTCCAGCCGCATGCCTGACGGGAACGTTGACTTTACCCGTTCGGCATAGCGGAAACGCCCGTCATCAATACGCTTGGCGCGTCCGATGTTATTGGCCTGCGCGGGTTGAATATCGCCCGCAATCAATTCCTCAATCGCAGTTTGTGCATCGTCCGACAGTTTGAACCCGTCAGGGCCAAACAGTTTGATGCCGTTGTCGTGGTGCGGATTGTGGCTGGCCGAAATCATGATGCCCAGATCGGCGCGCATAGAGGTCGTCAGCAAACCAACCGCAGGTGTCGGCACAGGGCCAAGCAACAACACGTTCATGCCCGTTGATGTCAGACCCGCCGTCAGCGCATTTTCAAACATGTAGCCCGACAGGCGCGTGTCTTTGCCAATCACCACGCGATGACCGTTGGACCCGTCATTGCGGAAATAACGCCCCGCTGCCGCGCCGATCTTCAAAGCCATATCGGCTGTCATCGGATGGATGTTCGCCTTGCCACGCACACCATCGGTGCCAAACAGTTTCTCAGCCATATGTCTGTGTCCCACTCAGTGCCAGTTGCAGGTCTAACGCCTGCCTTGTTTGTTTGGTATCATGCACACGCAGGATCTGCACCCCCTGCGCCGCCCCGTGCAGCGCAACAGCCAATGATCCGCCTACCCGTTGTGCCGCGTCATCCTCGCCCGACAGTGTCCCGATAAAGCGTTTACGTGATGCGCCCAAAAGGATGGGCAAACCAAGGCTATGATAGACCGCAAGACCGCGCAGCAGGGTCACATTGTGTTGCAATGTCTTACCAAACCCGATGCCCGGATCGACAATGATGCTGTCGCGCGCGATGCCTGCGCTTGTGGCCGCGTCTATCCGCTCGGCCAGATGATCATAGACGTCGCACAGCACGTCATCGTAATTGGCTTGCGATTGCATCGTCTCCGGCGTGCCAACCGAATGCATCAGGCAAACCGGCACGCCCGCACCGGCCACCACAGAGGCCATGTCGCGATCAAAGCGTAGGGCCGTCACGTCATTGACCATATCGGCCCCCGCATCAAGAGCGGCCTGCGCCACGGCGGCCTTGCGCGTATCAATAGAAATGGGTGTCGTGATGCCCGCATCGCGAATGGCGCGAATGACGGGGGCGGTGCGCCTAATCTCCTCTGAACCCGTCACCTCTGCCGCGCCGGGCCGCGTGCTTTCCCCGCCGATATCAAGGATATCCACGTCCGCCGCCATTGCACCGGCCCGCGTGACAGCATCGGCAATGCCGGAAAGGGTGCCACCGTCCGAAAAGCTGTCGGGCGTGACGTTCAAGATGCCCATGATGCGGGGCTGGTCGAACGTCAGACCACACACGTCCGCCCGAAGCGCTGAAAGACGTTTCGAGGCCTCTGCCGACAGGTGGTCACTTGCCTGACGTGTCGCAGTCTGGCCCCGATCAAACACGTCGACCTGCGTGAAACGAACCGTTTCGCTTCCGGCAAGACGGGTCACATCGCCGTCCTCGGACGCTGAGACAGGAACAGGTCGGACGTAAGGCGTCATAGCGGGTCTTCGATGCCGATGGCGCGGGTCGCGATAGCTGTGTCGGGTGCAGTGTCACCGATCACCAAAAGCTCGGCCGCGTCCATCTCGGCGGCGAACCATGCGGACAACGCGGCCCCGTTACTGGCTTCGGCGGGCGGGCCATCTACGGCATCCAGCACAATCTTGGACGGCGCCCAGATGCAAATCTGGCCGTTCTTCATGGCCCAATCAAGTTCGGTGCGGGTGGCCACAACCTTGCAACGATGATCGCGTGCCGCCAGAACCCAAGCGTTTTGTTCAATGGCCAACAGATCAATCCGGCGCTGGGTCATGGCATGGCCTGTCTGGGGCGCGGGCAAGGCCCCTGCCCCCACGGTCAGGATCAACGGCGCATCCTGCGCGGCAAGACTGTCGATCCAGTCACTTAGCCGTGGTGACGTCATCGCGTCATTGGACAGATGTACGACGCGCGGATGTGGCACCGCGGGTGTGTCTGTCACGACCGTCGCGTGTCCATCGCGCGCCCTCACGATCTCAACGCCCAAGGCAAAGGGGCCGCGATCCAGCTTTTCGATCCGTACGAAGACACGCTCTGCCTGTGGTTCAAGCAGGATACGGTCAGCCACGCGGGCCGCCAGCGTTTCAAGCAAGTTAATCCGCTCCGCCTCAAGCTCTGCGGCGATCGCATCGGTCACGCGATCATAGGACAGGATGCGATCAACATCGTCATCGATCGGCCCTGTCAGCGGCAGCACCTCAACCACCACGTTGAAGACCACACGCTGCAAGGTGCCGCGTTCCTGTTGAAAGGCGCCGATCTCGACCTCGACGATATAGTCGCGCAACGAGATGCGATCATAGGGCATATCACTGCTGGCCGCGGCCCGCTCGGACGGATGCGCAAAGGCAAGGCGGATGTCGTCGGTCATGGCTGTCCTTCTTCTGGCGTTGATCGGGGCATAATTGCCCGATCAGGCCAGAGCAAGTGTAAGAACAAGCGGCACGCAGGACCGCACAAGCGACTTTAGTTGGACGCTGTGCGGGTCGGCTGGCGATAAAAGTGGTGCGAACCGATGGTCGCGGTGCGCGGGAAACGACGGGCCCAAGACGGGCTGACAGCGCGCGTATGGTAGTGGGTTGCACCTTCGGTCAATGCGCGTGGCGCACCATCAAGCAACAAACGGGCCACTTTCCCGATACGATTGTAGGCGCCAATTTCGTTGATCCGGTCAGAGCGGCCATCGCAGGTATAGGTGAACTGGCAGGCAAACCGGCGGCCTGTGCCCTGATTGATCACGCCACACGCGCTATCAGGATAGGCAGAGCTATCGACACGGTTCAAAATAACTTCGCCAACAGCAAAAAGGCCGCGCACGGTTTCACCGCGGGCTTCGTGATAAAGCGCCTCGGACAGGCATTCCCACTGCGCACCGCCGCCTGCGACGGGCAGTGCATCAAGGTAGGCGCGGTCGTAGCTGATGGTTGTCGGCGCTGTCTGCACATCACGTTCGGAGGCTGGCGGCAGTACGGTCAGCGCGGCCATCGTCGCATCAGGCACGACGGACAGTGCCTGACGTTCCGCACCCAGCAAGGCACCAAGACGACTGGCCAGAACCTCATCAGCGGCGACCGGTGTCGCCAACGCAATAATGCATGCCGCCGCAAAACCTGACGCGGCGCGCCACAAACCAAAACGCATGTTTTATGTCCCAATCTCGCGTGGATCAGCCCCACACAGGCGCGGCGTCTTTAGGCCATCATTTTGCAGAGGTCAAATGCAGGCGGCCCTGCGCCGCGTAGCAGACGTAACCGTTCAGTGAACGGAAACAATCCTTTTCAATATCAGGTGGTTGAGGTGGGATTGATCGCTAAATATCCGAATTCGCGAGGTCCAAAAGCGTCAACTGGGCGGCGGAAAGCCGCGCAACAGGAACGCGGAACGGCGAGCAGGACACGTAATCGAACCCCTGACTGCGGCAAAATGCAATCGCAGAGCGTGTTCCGCCATGTTCACCACAGATCGAAAGCGTGACATCAGGGCGGCCAAGGCGCCCCCGTTCGGCACCGATTGACAGCAATTCACCCACACCTTCGACGTCCAAACTGTGAAACGGATCTTCGTCGTAGACCCCCTGCTGGACATAGGCCGACATAAAGCGCCCCGCGTCGTCGCGCGACAGGCCATAGGTCATCTGGGTCAGATCGTTTGTGCCAAAAGACAGGAAAGAAGCGTGCTGCGCGATATCCTCGGCCCGCAAAGCGGCGCGCGGGGTTTCGACCATCACACCCAGCTTGTATTTGAAATCGACCTTGGACGATGCGGCAACCGATGCCGCAATCGCATCGATCCGCGATTTGACCAGTTCCACCTCTTTCATCGCGCTCACAAGCGGGATCATGATCTCGGGGACCACAGGCGTGGCCGACGCAACTGTCGCCTCAAAGATCGCGCGGGCCTGCATTTCGTAAATCTCGGGGATCGCGATGCCAAGGCGCACGCCACGCATGCCCAGCATGGGATTGTATTCCGTCAATGCCGCAACGCGTTCGGATACTTCGAACAATGGCAACGCAAGCTGTTCAGCCAGATCGCGCAGACCTGCTTTATCGCTTGGCAAAAATTCGTGCAGTGGCGGATCGAACAAGCGGATACAGACAGGCTGGCCCTGCATGATGTCAAACAGTTCGCCAAAATCAGCGCGCTGGATCGGCAGCAGGCGGTCAAGCACAGCACGCCTGTCCGCGGCTGTTTCGGCAAAGATCATCTCGCGCATGACGCCCAGACGGTCACTGCCGAAGAACATGTGTTCCGTGCGGCACAGCCCGATACCTTCGGCGGCAAAATTGCTGGCGGTCTTGGCATCAAGCGGCGTGTCGGCATTGGCCCGCACGCCGATGTCGCGAATATCGTCAGCCCAATCAAGCAGTGTTTGGAACGCACCATCAAGCGCCGCTTCAGTCATGGCGGGCTGTCCGGCCAGCACATCGCCAGCGGTGCCATCTACGGTGATCACATCACCCGCGGCAAACTGGCGCCCGTCAGGCGAGATAATGAGGCCTTTCCTCAGGTCAATCGACAGATCAGAGGCCCCCACCACGCACGGCAGGCCAAGACCGCGCCCGATAACGGCGGCATGGCTGGTGATACCACCGCGCATGGTCAGCACCGCATGCGCTGCGTGCATGCCACGAATGTCTTCGGGCGTGGTTTCTCGGCGCACAAGGATACACGCCTCGCCACGGGCCGCACTTGCCTGGGCCTCGCTTGCGGTCAGAACGATTTTGCCGGTCGCAGCACCGGGACTGGCAGCAATGCCGCTGACGATCAGGTCACGCTCTGCGCTTGGGTCAACTTGCCTGTGCAACATCTCGGACAATGCTGTGGGCTGCACGCGCAGCACGGCCTCTTCGCGGGGAATGATCTTGTCCTCGGCCAACGCAACCGCGATGCGCACACTGGCACGGCTTGACCGCTGGACCCGCACCGCATCGAGTATCCAAAGCGCGCCGGACTCGATTGTAAATTCGACCGACATCTCTTCACGCAGCTTGCGACGGCACACATCGCCGTATTCCACAAGGCGGGCAAAGATATCGGGGCAGAGGTCTTCAAGTGATGGGCCACGATCATCATGGGTCAGAAATATCGCGCCTTCGACATCGCCCAACGCCTCGCGCCGCTGGCTTTGCCCCAGATAGCGCCCTTTGATCTGCGGTTGACCGGTTGCCGCATCGACATACTGGATCACACCTGTGCCGCACTCGCCCGGCCCTACGCCAAGCGCCATGGCCTGCACCACAAGGCCAAGACCCGCGTCAGCGGGCGCACCTTTCGCCTGACGCAGCAGGCGGGCCGTCGTGCCTTCCCATGCGCGGGCCATGGACCGGAGAACTTCTGCCAGTTGCACAGCCGGGTCTTGCGGGAACACTTCGTCAGTTTCGAATTCGAACGCATCCAGCGCCTGTTTCAGACCCGCCTGCCCTGCGTTGGCTGGCAAATCGAACATTTCTGGATCAAGCCGTGCCACGTGGATCGCGTAGGATTGCACGAACCGCAGATAAAGCCGCGTGGCCAAAGGTTCGCCAATGTCCTTAACCATTTGGGCGTGACGCGCGTCACACATCCCGATATTCAGGATTGCGCCCGGCCCCCCCCAGTCAGGGTCCTGACTGGACGGACGCACCGACAAAAGCGGCGTGTCGCCAAAGGGAAACAGCACCTCGTCCATCGCTGGCATCTGACCGTTTGCAATCCGGTGCACCGCGTCAAATGAAAGCGCAACCGTGGTCGGAACAGGCATGTCCAATCGCACCAGCCGCTGCAGGCATTTCGCCCGCCCGCCATAGACATCCGCCTTCATAGGCGCTGTCGCGGTGATCAAGGTCACCGGATCGAAGGTCCGTTGTTGCTGCACCGCGGCGTCTTTCTTTGCTGTGCCTGCAACATAGGCCTATGACCCGTCGCCTGTAAAGAAAGCGTTACAGCGCTGTCAGCCTTCAATGCGCGTCAGATCGGCCACAGACATGCAAATCGTGCGAATACGGCTCAGCAGGTTCAGACGGTTCCGACGAATGATCTCGCTTTCTGCATTGACCTGAACATCGGTGAAAAACGCATCAATCGGGCCGCGCAAATCAGCCATAGCCGCCATTGCAGAGCCAAAGTCCTGCGCGTCCATCGCGGGTGCAATCTTCGCCTCCGCCGCATCCAGTGCTGCAAACAGCGCCTTTTCTGCAGGCTCTTCAGCAAATTTCACGTCGGCCCCATAGGAGTATTCTACGCCATCCTTGCTCTCGGCCTGTGTCAGAATGTTGTTGGCGCGCTTGAAGCCCTGCAACAGGTTCTCACCGTCGTCAGTTTTCAGTGTCTCGGACAACGCCTGCGCGCGCTTGACCAGCAGCGTCAGATCATCGTTGCCCGGCATGGCGATGCAGGCGTCGATGATATCGTGGCGGATACCTTGATCTTTCAGGAATACCTTCAAGCGGTCATGGAAGAAAGACAGCAAGTCAGCCGACCAGCTGGCATCGCCAAACACCTTCGACAACGGCAACGTCAGATCGTTCGTTACGATCAACCGGATGACACCCAACGCGGCGCGGCGCAGGGCAAACGGGTCTTTGGAGCCTGTTGGCTTCTCGTCAATGCCCCAGAACCCTGTCAATGTGTCCAGCTTGTCGGCCAAGGCAACGGCGACAGAAACAGGCGCGGACGGCACGGTATCGGATGGGCCCAACGGTGAGTAATGCTCTTGCGCGGCGGCCGAGACAGCGGGCGACAAGCCAGCCGCGTCAGCATAATAGCGCCCCATAAGCCCTTGAAGTTCAGGGAATTCCCCGACCATCTCGGATTGCAGATCGACCTTTGCAATGCGCGCGGCGGCCGCGGCTTCTTCCGCATCAGCCACCACCATCGGCGCGATTTCAGCAGCCAAAGTGGCAATCCGGTCGACACGGTCAAACTGTGTGCCCAGCTTGTTGTGGAACGTCACGGATTTCAGACCATCGGCCCACTCATCCATGCCCGCCTTCGCCACACGCAGATCGTTTTCCCAGAAAAATTTGGCATCCGACAGCCGCGCGAAAAGGACCTTTTCGTTACCAGCCAGAATGGTCATGCCCTGATCTGGCGTTTCGATGTTGGCGACAGTCACAAACCGCTCAATCCGGCCAGACTTCGCATTGCGCACCGAAAAGAACTTCTGATGCTCTTTCATCGAAGTTTGCAGCACCTCGGGCGGGAGGTTCAGGAAATCATCAGCGATGCGGCCCATCAGGGTTACCGGCCATTCAACAAGCCCCGCAACTTCGGTCAGCAATCCACGATCTTCAACAACCTCAAGACCCAGTGCAAAGGCCTGATTGGTCGCGTCGTGCCAGATCGTCTCAGCGCGTTCTTCGGCGCGCAGCATGACCTTGGCGCGCTTCAGCTTTGCCTCGTAATCATCGAAGGACACGACAGAAAAGGCATCCGGCCCCATAAAGCGATGACCGCGTGTCGTGTCGCCTGATGTGATCCCGTCAATGGTCAGCGGCACCACTTCGGCACCAGCTTCATCGCTCAGAATACACAGGATCGTATGCAGAGGACGCACCCAACGCAGCGTGCCTGTGCCCCAGCGCATCGCTTTGGGCCACGGGAAATTGCGCACAGCTTTTTCCAGCACCTCGGCGATAATATCGGCAGCCAGGCGTCCCGGCTTTTCGATCACGGCAAAGTAAACCTGACCCTTTTTGTCGTCGCGCAGCTCCAGCTGGTCCTTTGTCAAACCGGTCGATCGCAAGAACCCTTCAATCGCTTTATCAGGTGCCGACGCCGATGGCCCCTTGCGCTCTTCGCGCACAGGCTTGCTTTCGGCCATCAGACCTTCGACCGACAGCGCAAGACGGCGCGGCGTGGCAAAGGCGGCGGCGCTGGCATAGGTCAGACCCGCCTCGACCAGCCCGTCTGTCACCAGCTTTTGCAGGTCGGCAGCGGCCTTGGCCTGCATCCGCGCAGGAATTTCCTCGGAGAAAAGCTCGATCAGAAGATCACGGTTAGCGGCCATCAATTCAGACTTTCAGGTGGTGTTGGGCAGCCCTCTGGCGGGCGGTTTCCGTCAAAGACAACTTCGCCGCACGCATTGATCTGGTGCCATGCAAAGGCGCTGCCGTCAGGATAGACGGCGACGATCCGGTCGATCCCGTATTGGATGTTTTCCTGCCCCAGAAAGGCAACAGCATCGCCGGTCTCAAGATCCTCACCGATCCGGCGCGCGTCAAAGCAATCAAACCAGTTCGGGGCAACCAAGGGTTCGGCTGCGTCGTAAATCTCGTAAGTCTCGGTCAGCGTGGCCAGCGACATGCCGGTATTAAAGCAGGCACGAAAGCGCACAGGGCTGCTGTCACTGTCGATCGCCTTGAAGTTTTCGAACAAAATCTCTTCTGGCTGGCCTGTGACAAGTGACGTTAATTGCACTTCCGCAACTTCCGCATTCACCTCTTCATAAAAGCCGTAGACCTGAAAATAATACATCGCCATGCCGGCGACTAAAGCTGATGTGCCTAGTCCCACGATAAATACCTTTCCCGCATTCATGCCACGACCTTTTCAGGAACGGCCCCGCCAGCAGTGGTTTGTACAAACGCATCCGCACAGGCTTTGGCCAGCGCACGCACACGTCCGATATAGGCCTGACGTTCCGTGACAGAGATCACACCGCGCGCGTCCAGCAGATTGAACAGGTGGCTGGCCTTGATGCACTGGTCATAAGCCGGATGCGCCATGATGATGCGCTTGCCCGTCTTAGGATCGTCGTGGGCCTGCGCCAGAATACGCTCGCACTCGGCCTCTGCATCCTTGAAGTGCTGCAAGAGCGTATCGGTGTCGGCCACGTCAAAGTTCCAGCGTGCGTATTCTTCTTCGGTCTGCTTGAAGACGTCGCCATACGTCAGCGCGATGGGTGCATCAGGATCGTTGTAAGGCATGTCCATGACGTGATCCACGTCAAGAATATACATCGCCAGACGCTCCAACCCGTAGGTCAGCTCTCCTGACACCGGTTTGCAGTCATGCCCGCCAACCTGCTGAAAGTAGGTGAATTGCGACACTTCCATGCCATCGCACCAGACTTCCCAGCCAAGCCCCCACGCGCCCAGCGTCGGGCTTTCCCAGTCGTCTTCCACGAAGCGGATATCATGCATCGCCGCATCAACGCCAATCGCCTTGAGCGATCCCAGATACAGGTCCTGCAAGTCCGGCGGCGATGGTTTGATCAACACCTGATACTGATAGTAATGCTGCAACCGGTTCGGGTTCTCGCCATAGCGCCCGTCCGTGGGGCGGCGTGACGGCTGCACATAGGCCGCGGCCCAAGGCGTTGATCCCAGCGACCGCAGCGTCGTGGCAGGGTGAAATGTGCCCGCCCCCACTTCCATGTCGTAGGGTTGCATCACCGCACAGCCCTTGGCCGCCCAATAGGCCTGAAGCCTCAGGATGATCTCTTGAAAACTGCGTGGTTTATCTGCCATCGGGCCATCTCCGTCATATCCCGCGTTCAATAGGGTGCCGCGGGTATGGGTGCAAGACTGGGATCACAGGTTGCGGTGTCGCATCGACGCTGCGGGTCAATCAGGCCACGCCTGTCTAATTCTTGCCGACCATATGTCGAATCGGGGTGTGTCTGGCTTTACTTCTGATAGGTTTTGCCAAAGTCACAGACACCAGATTAAAGCGAACGATATTCCATGCAGTATTTCAGGCTGATCGCCGCCATGTTCATCACTTTTTTTGCCGCTCTTCCCGCCACCGCCCAGAACACGGTTTGGGTGCAGGTCGAGGCGCAACCGACACTGACCGCAGCACAAGATCGCGTGCGCGCCTATGCTGCCGATCTTGAGGATGTGGCCGGTTTCTATCTTGGGTCCGGTTGGTACGGGATCGTGTTGGGGCCATACAGCCGCGACGATGCAGATACGTTGCGCCGCCGTTTGCGCAGCGAAGGCCGCATTCCACGCGATGCGTTTATCGCCGTGGGCGACAACTTCCGCCAGCAGTTCTGGCCGATTGGCGTAGGTGCAGCCACCACCGCACAACCCCTGCCTGACGCGGATACAAGCGCCGACGTAACTGCCGAGGCGGTCACGCAAGAGACCGACGAGGCGCCGGTTGAACCCGTTGTTGCGCCAGAACCTGTTATCGCCGTGCCTGACGAAACAGTCGCCGAGGCGCGCGCCTCCGAGGCGGCACTGAGCCGGCCCGAGAAAGAACTGCTGCAAATCGCCCTGAAGTGGGCTGGTTTCTACGAAGCCGCGATCGATGGCGCTTTCGGGCGCGGCACGCGGGCCTCCATGCGCGCATGGCAGGACGCCAACAACCACGAAGACACAGGCGTTCTGACCACCGCACAGCGCAGCGAACTGATCGACGCTTATAACGCCGTATTGCGCGGCATGGACCTGCAAATGGTACGTGACGATGCCACCGGTATCGAGATGGTGATCCCCACAGGCGTCGTGGAATTTGCCGAATACGAACCGCCCTTTGCGCGTTTTGATGCCAAGGGCGATCTGCAGGCCCGCGTCCTGCTGATCAGTCAGGAAGGCGATCAGGATCGTCTGTTTGGCCTTTATGAAATCCTGCAAACTCTCGCCATCGTGCCGATGGACGGGCCACGGTCACGCGACAGCAATTCCTTTGTTCTGGAAGGGATCGGCGACGGCATCCACTCCTACACCACCGCCACCTTGCGCGATGGTCAGATCAAGGGTTTCTCGCTCATTTGGCCTCAGGGTGACGAAGAACGCCGCAGCCGTGTGCTGCAAAACATGCAGGCCAGCTTCAACACCATTCCCGGTGTGCTTGACCCCGCCATCGCCCTGCCCGACGAAGATCAGGCCGTTGATCTGGTTGCAGGTCTTGCGGTGCGCAAACCTTCGCTGTCACGCTCCGGTTTCTATGTGGATGGGCGCGGGTCTGTCCTGACCACATCCGAGGCAGTGCAAGGCTGCGAACGTATCAGCATCGACGACACACATGACGCCGATGTTGTGCATCTGGACGATGCACGTGGTCTGGCCGTGTTGCGCCCGCAGACGGCACTTGCCCCGCTGGGTGTGGCAGCCTTCCAGACATCTGTCCCGCGTTTGCAATCGGAGGTGGCTGTGTCCGGTTACCCTTACGGCGGCGTGCTGGCCGCCCCGTCCCTGACATTCGGTAAGCTGGCAGACATTCGCGGCCTGAACGGCGAGGAAGAGGTCAAGCGCCTTGCACTGGCCGCGCGTGACGGTGACGCTGGTGGCCCTGTGTTTGACAATGGCGGCGCTGTTTTGGGCATGTTATTGCCACGCACGGTGGACAACGGTCAGGTCCTGCCCCGCGACACAAGCTTTGCCGTCGACGCCACCGAGATTATCACATCGCTTGGCGCTGCCGGTATTTCCATCGAAACGACTGACACTGTCGCCTTCATGCCACCGGAAACCCTGACATTGCGCGCCACAGATGTGACCGTGCTGGTTAGCTGCTGGTAAGCACAGTCGCATCAAGATAGATCAGCGTTGGCCCCTGACGGGCCAGCGCTGACCGCACGTCATCGGCCATTTGCGCAAGTGTCTGCGGGGCCGCGCTGGCCGCACCGTAGGCCTCTGCCAGTTTGACGAAATCGGGATTTTTCTGGATGACTGCATTTGGCGCTATTTGTGCGCGCACCATGCTGTCTTCGATCTCGCCTAATTTGCCGTTGTCCCAGACGATGATCGGCAGTGACAATTCAAGTTCGACCGCGACCATCAGTTCCTGCAACGTGTACTGAAAACCGTAGTCCCCCGCGACCGCCACCACAGGCTGATCGGGTTTGCCGATTTTGCCTCCGATCGCCGCAGGAAGCGCATAGCCCAGCGTGCCAAAGCCATAGGGGTGATGCCACAGGTTGGGGCGGGCCATGGGCCAGACCTCTTTGGCGGCATAGGCAAACTGCGTCATGTCGGAATAGATGATCGTATTGTCTGGCAATGCAGCCCGCAGCGCATCGGCCACCGGCAGAATGCCTGGCCGCTCCATGTCGATCTCAGTGCGCCATGCCGTGCGCTTGTCTGCAACTTCTTGTGGAGTCCAGCCCGTGGCAGCGCGATCAGGAAGGGCCGCGTCAAGTGCGGCGAAAAAGGCCTCAGCATCGCTGCGCACAGGCTGCTGTCGGGCAATGTTTTCCGACAACACCTCGTCATCAATATCCACCCGCAAAAGGCGTCCACTATGGCCCAGATCATCGCGCCACAGATCAACCTCTGACAGTGTTGTGCCAACCGCAATAACCAGATCGGCGCTGGCGATGACATCCGCGCTGCCAACCCGCGCCAGCGTTGCGCCAAAGTGTAATGGGCTGTCATCCGGCACGATCCCGCGACCGGCATAGGTGGTAAAGGTAGCCGCCCCCGTTTTGCGTAGCACCCTTTCCAGCAACTCCGGACGTGATTGGCCCAGATCGGGATAGCCAAGCGCAACAGCGCCGCCACCAAAGACAAACAGCGGACGCTTCGCCTCAGACAGCAGGGCTGCGGCATAAGTGATCCAGTCAGGCTCCGGCTGGATCGGACGTGGGCCAAGTGCGGCCTTGGCAGGCCAGCTTTCGGGGGCTGCGCCTTCCAGCAGCGGGATAGGCACCTGAATATGCTTGGGGCGTTTGCGCCCGATGGTCATCTCGCCCAAGGCGCGGTCGATCAGATGATAGGCAGCATCTGGCGTCACTGCTGTCTCGGACCAGTCACAAACCGCTGCCGCCGCCCCTTCCTGATCGCGCATCTGATGCAACTGCCCACGCGTCGCGGCTGTGTCCAAAAGGCAGGACGACAGCACCAGAAGCGGCACGCTGTCGGAATAGGCCTGCCCCATCGGGGTCATGATATTGCACAGGCCCGGTCCGGTGATGACATAGGCCACACCCGGCCTGCCTGTCGCACGCGCATATCCGTCCGCCATAAAGCCAGCACCCTGTTCGTGCCGCGCCAGCACATGCGTCAGCCCCGCCTCTTCGATGCCGCGATACATTTCCTGATTATGGACGCCCGGAATACCGAAGATTGTGCTCACGCCACGCGCTTTGAGCATGTGGGAGATTTGTGCGCCTAAAGGTCGGTTTGCCATCGTTATGATTTCCAGAATTTCGGGGCCAGAATGGCCAGCACCACCATAATCTCTAGTCTGCCGATAAACATCGCGGCGGCCAGTATCCATTTCGCCAGATCGTTCAGACCCGCGTAATTTCCAGCCGGTCCGATCTCTGGCCCAAGACCCGGGCCGATGTTCCCGATGGCAGCAGCAGCACCTGATACGGACGTGATAAAATCGAGACCCGTCATCCCCAGCAACACGGTTGTAAGCCCCAGCAGGATCAGGAAAGCCACAAAGAACGCCATCACCGAATTGAGAACGTCATCGCTGACCTTACGCCCTTCATAGCGCGGCGGAAAAATACCGTGCGGCGAATGGATTTGTCTGATCTGGCTTTTGATAGATGCGAACAAAAGCTGATAGCGGAAAACCTTGACCGAGCATGACGTTGATCCCGCGCATCCGCCGATCAGACCAATGAAGAAAAACACCACGACCGGAAATGTGCCCCAGACCATGTAATCGGCGCTGGCATAGCCTGTGCCTGACATGATCGACAACACGTTGAACAGCGACTCTCGGAAGGCCTGTTCGGTGACAAAGCCATCGCGCCCCCAAAGCCAGCTTGCCACCAGCAATACGCAGATGGCGTAGGTCAGGAAAAACGCCTTGATCTGGCTGTCCTGAAAAAGCGGTCGCGCCTCGCCTGCCAAAAGCTGCACAAAGCGCACAAACGGCAGCGCGGCGAGGAACATAAAAACGACAGCGACATAGTGCGATGCAGGATTGTAGGCGCCAAACGACGCGTCAGAGTTGGCCATGCCGCCTGTCGAAACCGTTGTCATCGCGTGGCAGAACGCGTCAAACGGCGCCATGCCCGTGCTGTAGTAGGCCAGCGCGCAAGCCAGTGTCAGCGCGACATAGATCACCGAAATATCGCGCGCAATCTGACCCGCGCGCGGCAGGATTTTTCCCATCGTGTCAAAGGCTTCCGATCGGAAGATCTGCATACCACCGACCCGCAGTTCCGGCAGGAACACCATCGCAACCACGATGATACCAACCCCGCCTAACCATTGCAGGATTGCCCGCCAAACCTTGAGCCCCTCCGGCAGCGCCTCTAACCCGCTGAACACGGTGGCACCGGTTGTGGTCAGGCCCGACATCGCCTCAAAAAATGCGTTGGTGAATGTGGCGTTGGTCGCGCCCAGCACAAAGGGGATCGCGCCAAAGATCGGCAACGAAAACCAGACAAAGATGGTCAAAAGAAACGTCTGCCGCAGGTTCAGCCCTGCTGTCACGCCATTCGCGCAGGCGATCGCAACAAGCCCGCCGCAGAGCACCGTCAGCACCGAGGATTCAAAGAAAACCGGCCAATGCCCGTTGCCCGCCCACAGGTCGAACCCCAGCGGCACCAGCATGGTGACACCCAGCGACGCAATCAGCAGTCCGATAACATATCCCGCAGGGCGTAAATCAACCATATGGCAGGGTTGGCGCGAGGGGGCGGGATAGTCAAGCGGTAGCGGGCGCGTGTGCGTGGGACTGTGTGCAAACTACGCGACAGGCCTGAGCTTGGCTTGATGCATGGCAAGGCACACACGTATCTCGGATCTTGTTAAATCTCCTATTTCCGACCGAACATGCGCAGTAGAATATTTCCGCCGCGTGGTTTGCCCTCAAGATCCCGCTCCCTGAGCTTGAATTTCTTGCGTCTTGCGAGACTTGAAACCTGAACGGGAAAATTGGTTTTCAACGAGACTGAATCCGTCTGGTCGCTCAATACAAGTGGGCCTTGATCTGTCTGAATCCAAAGGTGGCCGCGGGTATCGCCCACAGCTTCTTGCCAAAATGCAAATCTATAAGCGTAGCCATGCGCTTTAAGCGCTTTGACATGGCGCTTTGTCAGCCATCCGAAAGGCTCGTCATGTGGCAAACCATCCTTGTTCAGTGGCGGTGCGTATTGTGCAAAACCAGATGAGTTCACAATGCGATCAATCCAGTATTTCCTGAAAAGGTGTTCGGGACGCAGATCAATTGCGAACATATCGCAGACAGTTTGTTCGATTTCATTCGCGGTGAAGGGGAGGTCGTCGACAAGAGAATCAAGACGGCGGCGCAGCTTTTTGCAATTTGCATTGATCTCATCTGCGTTCAGGACGATCGGATGCTCGTCCACAGTCCCCTGATATCTCAATTTGATCTTCACATCATCTGCCAGCGCGTGCCAATCGTCGAAAACCGCCGCGATGTCGGGGTAGCCGATTTCACGCCACACAGCCGCGTTGGGGAAATAATCGGAATGCTCTTGTGATGATTTCGCTGCCTCCCTCATTGTCGCAACATGAAGTAATGCGTCGGCATCACCGATGTAAGGAGCGCGCAGGGTTTCTAAAACGTCCTGAACATTCTTGCTAAGTCCGTCCAGATGGGCGTCAACGCCTAAGTTAAATAGGTCATTGACGACGGCAACCGCCTTGATGCTGTTGGCTCCGTGAAACTCTCTTTCGTGTAAGACCAGCTTATCGTTCATCATTCCCGCTTTCTTAAGTCACGCGACAATGGTGCCTGACGCAAGAAAGCGCAAAAAGAAACCGTCGACGCACAAGCGACGTGCGTATTTCAGATCAGCGCGTGCTCACTACCCCACGTGGAACAGCGTTGCGAACATACGAGGATCAATGCTGGCACCTGCGAAGGTCTCACCTTCAGTCAGGACTGACACTGCGTCGTGGCTGTGCAGGCTTTCCTGATGGCTGGCGACAACGCGGAAATCACCGATGCGGCTGTCGGCCAGCAGTTGTTCGCAGAACAACCGGGCCGCGTCCTCGACAAAGATCGGGTTGGCGGCGTTTAGCTCGGCAAAGGCTTGTTCGTCCTCACGCTTGACCATCACTTGCGTTTCGGTCGGAACGGCGGCGCGGGCCATATCGATCAGGTCTTCGAACCACAGGATGTTTTTGTCGTCATCCACGACCAGCGACATGCGCGCGACAGAGCGTTGCGAATGCGGAGTGGCCAGCTGCCCACGGAATTGGCGGGCGTGTTCGGACAATTCCAGCGAACACGGGCATGTGGATGAATAGACGTAATCAAGATGCACGATCTTCTGGCGCACCCCTGCCCGTTCCACCAGCTCAAGCGCGATGTCGTAATACTGGTAACCTTCCAAGCCCGACCGCAGCGACTGCACCTTCATCGGAAAGGAAAAGCGCATCTGGATACGCGCGTCAAAGCTCTCAAGGTCGGTTTTATAGGCGTCCAGCGCCCGTTCGATCACTTCAAAGCTGAACGTCTCTTCGGCGTGCTTGTAGAAGGTGCGCATGATGCGCGACATGTTAATGCCCTTCTTTTCCGCCTCAAGCGATACGGTGCCGGTGACAGAGGTTTCCAGCGTCAGATCGCCGTTGTCGCGCATCTTGAAGCGGATCGGCAGGCGGAAGTTCGAGATACCAACGTGCTGGATATTCTGCCGCGCACCACGGATCAGCGATGACGGGCCGTTCTGCAAATCCGGCATTGATGCTTTATAAACATCATCAACTGCAAAATCCTCGGGGTACGCGCGGGCCAAGGCGGGGTAATTCGTGACCTCCTGTCCGGGGATCAGGCGGCTGACCAGCGGGTCTAGGGTGGCCACTTCCTCGGGCGTCACATCACCGGCCCAGCGCCGCAAAAGCGCAAGTGCGGCCTCGGCCTCTGCCCGGCTTGGTTCACGATCAATGTCGCGGGAATGAATATTCATGGTCTGGTCCCCCATCGGCCCGTCGTCCCCATCTATATGGGGCGCTTGCGACAGTTTTCTAACGGCTGCATCGATAATACGCGCCTGATGGTTGTTTGGATCTGTCACGCCATGAACCCTTGGTTAGGATAACGCCTTCATCATAAACCAGTTTTGCAAGGTGATTGCACCTTTTTCGACAGTATTGGCGCGGATCACGTCCCAGCCATGGTGCGCGAAAAAGGGCCGTGCGGTTTTGCTGGCATAGGTGGAAAGCTGCTGGATTGCGGTTGATCTGGCGTGAATTTCCAAGCGGGCAAGCAAGGCCGATGCGACGCCAGACCGGTGCATGTGCGGCGCGACAAACGCCATATCAACATAGCCGTGCCGGTCCATGTTCATGAACCCCACCAGCCTGTCCGTGACCGCAACATATGTCACGAGGCCCGCAAATCGCGAGACCGCCCAGTCGCTGGGCGGAAGAGCAGCGCACCATGCATCGCGCTCCGCCTTGCTATAGTCCGCCGCGGCCCCGATCTGCACTGCATCGTAAAAAATGGGTGCCAGCGCTGGACTATCCGCTGCGGCGAAAGGCCGAATGGTGACCACCGATCTCAGACCTGCGCAAGCGCCTGCATCAGATCAGCAAGCAGATCCTCAGCATGTTCCAATCCGCAGGACACGCGCACCAACCCGTCAGTAATCCCTAAGGTCGCCCGATGTTCTGGCGTCAGGCGCTGGTGGGTTGTGGTCGCCGGATGGGTCACGATGGATTTGCTGTCGGCAAAGTTGTTGGAAATAGTGAAAATCTCCAACGCGTTCAGGAACCGGAACGTTGCCTCTTTCCCGCCCTTCACATCAATCGCCAGAACTGTGCCGCCACGCTCTGACTGGCGCTGTGCCAGATCGTATTGCGGGTGCGACGGATGACCGGGGAAAATGACGTTTTCAAGCTTTTCGTGGCCGTGCAATGCCTCTGCCAACTTATCCGCCGTGTCGCACTGCGCATCGATCCGCAGTTGCATCGTGTCCAGCGACTTGAGCATCACCCACGCGTTAAACGGCGACATCGCCCCGCCGGAGTGTTTGAGATAGGCCTCAACCGGTCCACGGATCACATCGCGCTTGCCTAGCACCACGCCCCCCAGACAGCGCCCCTGCCCGTCAATGTGCTTGGTTGTGGAGTAGATCACCAGATCGGCACCGCTCTCGATCGCGTAGGTATAAATTGGCGTCGCAAAGACGTTATCAACCACCACCAGCGCATCATGCGAATGGGCCAGATCGGCTACGGCCTTGAGGTCAATCACCTCCAGCGTCGGGTTCGAGATGCTTTCCAGAAACACCAGTATCGTGTCAGGGCGGATCGCCGCTTCCCACTCGGCCAGATCACGGCCATCGACCAGCGTCACCTCAACACCAAATCGGCGCAGCACATCTTCCAACAGATACAGGCACGACCCAAACAGCGCGCGGCTCGACACCACATGATCGCCTGCCTTCAGCATCGACATCAGCGCACCGTTCACCGCCGCCATGCCCGATGCGGTGGCAAAACCAGCCTCTGCGCCTTCAAGCTGGGCAATCCGGTCCTCGAACATCGCAACGGTCGGATTGCCGTAGCGGGCGTAGATAAACTCGTCGCCCTCGATCTTGATAAAGCGCTCTTCTGCCGCCTCGGCCGTGTCATAGACAAAGCCTTGCGTCAGATAGATCGCCTCGGACACCTCACCATATTGGCTGCGGCGGATGCCGGAATGCACGGCTTGCGTGCGCTTGTGCCATTTGTTCGCAGTCATCGCGTTCTTTCCATATCCAATGGGGGCAATAAAAAACCCCGACACCGGGAACAGGTATCGGGGCTCACGCACCCTTACCCTTTTAGCGGCATGTTTAACGTGGCCCACAATCCGGTAACAAATCGCCACGGCGTCTTGCTATGCGTTGCGTGTGGCGGGGTCAAGCGGGCGGCGATCACAAGATTTCTGCCAGCCATTCACAATGTATTAGGTCATCGCAGCTAGGTGTTGGGCATACCAGCTACAGGAGCACTGCAATGCAATTTCGTGATCGCCGCTATCCCGCCGAATTCGATGCACGCGTCATGACACCCGACGGTGTCAGCCCGGCCCGCATTCTGGATGTGAACGCCAAAGGTGCGCAAATCCGGCTGGATACGCCCCTACAAGCGGGTAGCACGGTCCGGCTGGCCATTCTGGGCGATACGCTGACCGCAAAAATCCGCTGGACCCATGACGGGCGCGCTGGCATCGCTTTTCAACCCATGATCCCGCAGGCCATGGTGGATCGGATCAGCCATTGTTTTGGCACGCGCACCACAGGCAGACGGTTCGATTCATCACACCTGATGGAACTGCGCTAAAGCGGAGAGATCAGGTAGCGGCGTAGCGCCACGATCTGCCCCCATAGAAATGCGAAAAGCATGATGGGAAAGGCAAATGTCTCAATCTTCACCCACGCATCGGTCGACATTGTCCGCCAGACAATTTCGTTCAATACAGCCATGAACAGAAAGAACGCTGTGATGCGTTGGGTCAGGATCATCCAGCCCTTGCTTTTCATCGGCAAGAACTCACCCATCACCCACTCAAGATAGCTTTGCCCGCGCAACAACCCGATCCCAAGGATCACAACAAATGTGCCATAGACAATCGTCGTCTTCATCTTGAAGAAACGCTCGTCATTGAACCACGCGGTCAGTCCGCCGAAAAAGATCACCATAAAGGCCGTGAACATCTGCATCCGGCTTAACTGACGGGTCAGCGCCCACAGTATTCCCATCGCCACTAAAAGGATCGGCACAAAGATCAAAGTGGCCACGATAAAGCCGGAATATTCTGTTCCGCCAATCAGATAGGTGTCATCCTTGATCCTCAAATAGATCAGGAAAAAGACCAGTGTCGGGCCAAGTTCCAGCACCTGTTTCAGCACGGGATTGATCGTTTTCTCTGTCATACAAAGGGTCCTGCTGCATTTCGCATTTATGCGTTGTTATCCGGTCTGCCGCGTCACGTCACGACATAAGCACGCTATCCGCCAATTTCCACGATCACCGCGCCAGCCGCGACCAGCGCCATCAAAGCCAGCCTGCGCGGGCCGACCTTTTCGCCCAGGATAAACCAACCGATCAGGGCGGCAAAAACGGTGGATGTCTCTCGCAGGACTGCCGCCTCGCCAACCTTATCAAGCCGTGTGGCCATCATCACGCCGCCAAAGCTGAACCACGCGATAAAAGCCCCCAACAGCCCACGCCACATCAACGGGCGCAAGGTGGGGGGATCGATCATCCGGCGGTAACGCCACGCGGCAAGGATCGGGAAATCCAGCGATGTGATAAAGAAGAACCACGCCAGAAACGTAAACGGGTTCAGCGACTGCCTGATAGCATAGGCGTCAAAGGTTGTATAAATTGCAACCATGACGCCACCCGCCACGGCCCACATCAGGCCGACCCGCAATGCGTGCGGGTCCAGCGTTTCCTCTGACAGGTTACGCAGTGCAAGCAGCAGAATCCCCCCCGACAAGCACGCCACGCCAAACCATTGCATCAGTGTGAAGTGTTCCTGAAAGATCAGACTGGCCGCAAGCACCGTGACCAAAGGCCCTGTGCCGCGCACCACGGGATAGACCACCGTGTAGGCCGCCCTTTCATACGCCAGCGCCATCGTCAGTTTATAGGCAAAATGGATGACCAAGGCACCGGCCACAAACCAGAACGTCGTCGCCGTGGGCCACGGCACCACGAACAGCGCCACGGGCGCCGAGATAACGACCAGCCAGCCGTCAATCGCGCCGCGGGTCAGCCACGGATCGTGCCGCCCCTTTTGCAATGCGCCAAACGCCGCGTGCGCCACGGCCGACATCAGCGCCAGTGCCGTGGCCAATCGTGCGCCGTCTGGCGTATTCGCGATACTGACCAGCCACGCGCCGAGCGTATCCATTAATGTTCGATCGTCAGGGCCGGTTCCCACGCAAACCGGACTGTCGCCCCATCCAGCATCAGCTCCAGCGCGCGGGCGACACCCTCGGGTGTATCCACGCGGTTCACAAAACTGCCGGTCATCGATTGCAGGAAGCCGATCCCCCGCGCGCTCAGCAGGCTGAACGTCAGGGTGCCATCGGGTGTGTCGGCGGCCAGAAAAGCACGCAGTGCTGCCTTGCTGTCATCATCAGCGATAGACTCTGGCAGCGACGGGAGAGCTTGCAGAAACATCTCTTGGTCCGCACGCGGTTTGCGCCGCGCCTCGAACAGATCATCACCGCCGACCACATCCATCACACCGGCCATCTGCGACAGGCTGATGCCGCCAAGGCTCATCATCATGGTGCCGCGATTGCTCAGGTCCAGATGGTTGAATACCGCTGTCAGCTGAAGGCGGTTTCCATCGGGCGCCAGCATTTCAAAGTTTTCAAGCAGGAGTGTGCGGCTCGCCTGATCGTGGCTCAGTGTGATGTTGACCGTATCAACCGCGCGCGGTTCCGGCCCTTCGGTCAAGAAGTCCGAAAATCGCAACCCAACCGCGCGGGGCGGCAGGCCGTCGACAATTAGACGGTTGATCCCGTCCGCGCGAAAATCAAACGTATCAAACTGGGCGTTCTGTAGCTCTGGCGCGGCACCCGAAATCCGGCACCACCCGTCGTCAGTTGCCGTCACGGGCACATCGCGGGGATTATCGTCGTCATCAAATGCGATGGGCACGATGTCGACAAATGCCTGCCACATCGCGCGGCATTCCGCGCCGCTGGCCACTTCGTAGGCGAATGCATTGGCGGGCCACAGGGCCGCCACCATCGCAATCCGAAGGGACCGGCTGAGGATCATCGCGTTTCGGTTCCTACAAGGGCTGCGGCGAAATCCTCGGGGTCAAACGGGGCAAGATCATCGATCTGCTCGCCCACGCCAATCGCGTGGATCGGCAGGCCAAACTTGTCCGCCAATGCGACCAGCACGCCGCCTTTTGCGGTGCCGTCCAGCTTGGTCATCACAAGGCCGGAAACGTCCGCCAATTCCTGAAACACTTTCACCTGCTGCACCGCGTTCTGGCCCGTTGTGGCATCCAGCACCAGCAGCGTGTTGTGCGGCGCGTCAGGGTCTTTCTTGCGGATCACGCGCACGATTTTAGACAGTTCTTCCATCAGGTCTGCGCGGTTTTGCAACCGTCCGGCGGTATCGATCATCAGCAGATCAGCACCATCTGCTTGCGCCTTGCCCATCGCGTCAAACGCGAGGCTGGCAGGGTCCGACCCTTCCGGCGCGGTCAGGACAGGCACACCTGCGCGATCACCCCAAACCTGAAGTTGTTCGACAGCAGCAGCGCGGAACGTGTCGCCTGCAGCAATGACCACCTTCTTGCCAGCGGCCTTGAACTGGCTGGCCAGCTTACCGATGGTCGTCGTCTTGCCAGAGCCATTGACCCCGACCACCAACACCACCTGAGGCTTGTGCGCGTAAAGCGGCATGGGCCGCGCCACAGGGTCCATGATGCGTGTCACTTCGGCGGCCATAAGGGCCTTGATTTCGGCCACCGACAGCTTTTTGCCGATGCGGCCCTCTGCCATGTTCGCAGTCACGCGCAAGGCCGTGTCGACACCCATATCGGCGCTGATCAAAAGCTCTTCCAGCTGTTCCAGCATGTCGTCGTCAAGCGTGCGTCGGACGACTGTTTTCTGCTCTTTCCCGCCAAAGAACCGTCCGAGGATACCCTTTTTCGCCGCTGGCGCGTCCTCAACCGTTTCCGCAAGCGCGGGGGCCACGGGAGAGATAGTCTGCGGCAACTCAACCGACGGCGTGAACGCCCGTTCGGGTTCGGGTTCGGGTTCGGGTTCGGGTTCGGGTTCGGGTTCGGGTTCGGGTTCGGGTTCGGGTTCGGGTGAAATTGCATTCAGCCCGTTGCTGAGGTCAACCGCCGCTTCAACGGCTGTGCTCATATCATCCGATACCGGTTCCTCCACAATTTCGTCGATGATGTCGTTGACCGGCACCGCAGCCGCAGCACCGTCATGTTCGACGTCTGGCGACGCATCCGGCGTATCCCCCGCAACAGTTTCATTTTTGGGTGGTGATGTTGCTTGTACGTCGGCAACAGGCTCAGGCTCTGGCTCTGGCTCTGGCTCTGGCTCTGGCTCTGGCTCTGGCTCTGGCTCTGGCTCTGGCTCTGGCTCTGGAATGCTCTCCGCCACGGGTTCCGCCGTGACAAGCTCTTCGACAGACACTTCCTCTTCCTCGCCACCATCACTGACAATCGCGTCCAGTCCCTCGTCAATCTTGGAGGACGAACGGAACATTTTGTCTTTGAGTTTCTTGAAGAAGGACATGGATTTCCCTTTGGACGTGGTCTTGACCAAGACCTAATACGCCCACGCCCCAAACAAAAGAGGGCGTCACCGCAATGACGCCCTCAAACCGTTCGGGGAAGCAGCCGCTTCTAGCTGATTTCGTCGCTAAAGTGCGTCATCACCATTTTGATCGGGTTGGGAGCCGCCTGCCCCAGACCGCAAATGCTGGCATCCACCATCGCCGTTGACAGATCGCGCAGCAGGTCCTGATCCCATGCATCCGCCTGCATCAACTTCACTGCCTTTTCACACCCAACGCGGCACGGTGTGCATTGCCCGCAGCTTTCGTCTTCAAAAAACCGCAACATATTCAGAGCGGCATCGCGGGCCTTATCCTGCTCGGACAACACGACTACTGCGGCCGATCCGATGAAACTGCCGTGCGGTTGCAAAGTGTCAAAATCCAGCGGGATGTCGTTCATCGTCGCGGGAAGCAGGCCGGATGATGGCCCACCCGGTTGATACGCCTTGAACGTCTGCCCCTCGGCCATGCCGCCGGCAGCCGCAATCACATCCATGATCGTCGATCCGGCGGGCAAAAGGTAAACACCCGGTGACGCCACGCGTCCTGACACAGAATAGGACCGCAGCCCCTTGCGCCCGTTCTTTTCAACGCCGTTCAAAATCTCCGGCCCTTCACGACACACCCGCGCGACCCACAACAGCGTTTCCACATTGTGCACCAGCGTCGGTTTGCCGAATATCCCGACCTGCGCCACAAAAGGCGGGCGGTGACGCGGGATGCCACGCTTGCCTTCGATACTTTCGATCATCGCGGATTCCTCGCCGCAGATATAGGCCCCCGCCCCGCGCCGCAGATCGATATAGCCTTTGTCGACGATACCGGCCTCTTCCAGCGCCGCAATCTCGCGCGCCAAAATATCAAGTACAGCAGGGTATTCGTCGCGCATGTAGATAAAGCATGTTTCGGCCTCGACCGCCCAAGCGGCGATCAGCATGCCTTCCAGAAACAGGTGCGGCGTGCGCTCAAGGTAGTAGCGATCTTTGAACGTGCCCGGCTCCCCCTCGTCGCCGTTGACGGCCAGATAGCGCGTGCCGGCATTAGCACGCACAAAGCCCCATTTCTTGCCAGATGGAAAACCCGCGCCGCCAAGACCACGCAGACCGGACGCTAGCACCTTGTCCTGCACTGCCTCCCAATCGCCGCCATCGCGCAGGGCTTTCAGTTCGCCATAGCCACCATCAGCCACATAGGCCGCATAGGTCTGATATTCGGGCACATGGGCGTGGGTGTCGCCTGCCGCAATCGCCGCCTCGACCTTGGACAGATTGGCGTGATCAATATGGTTGTGGCCCAATTCCAACACAGGTGCGGTATCACAACGCCCCATGCAAGGCGCACGCACAACGCGCACCTTGTCCGCATCCAGCCCGTCTTCCAACGCCTTTTGCAGCGCCTGCGCACCCGCCAGTTCGCACGACAGGGAATCACAAACACGGATCGTCAGCGCAGGCGGCGGTGTCTCGCCTTCTTTCACGACATCAAAGTGGGCATAGAACGTGGCAACTTCGTAAACTTCCGCCTGCCCGATCCGCAATTCCTCGGCCAGGGCACGCAGATGCGCGGCAGACAAGCAGCCGTATTTATCCTGAATCAGGTGCAGATACTCGATCAGCATATCACGGCGATAGGGACCTGTGCCCAACAGCGCCCTGACCTCGTCCCACGCCTGATCGTCAAGCTGGCGCCCTTTTGGCGTATGACGGCCCTTACCCTTACCGGATTTCCAAACGCCCTGTTTGTCGTCAAGCGCCATAACGGTCCCCTTCGTCGTAAACTTGCGCGTGTTCTACCGCGACTTGCGCCTGCTGCGACACGCAAAAGCGACATCAAAGCGATCAGACACGCAAGCGAGCGGTGCCGCCTGTCTCCGATACGAAACAGCATTGGCACGAAACACTGTGTCGCAGGTGCGCGTGCCTGACGGAGCCATTTACCTGTGCTAAAGGCATTCCATGCTAAGTCGTCCTATGATCCTGTTTGGTTTTGCCACCCTGATGCCTCTGGCGCTTCTCACGCTTGCCGCGTTGCAAGGGGGATGGTGGGTGCTGGCCGCGCTTGTCTTTCTGACCGTTCTGACTGGTAGCCTTGATGAGCTGGTGCGCCGTGTCAGCCCACCCACATCCGAAAGTGAATTCCCAGCCGCCGATGCGTTGCTTGTGGCTTTGGGGATCGGCCATTTTGTGCTGCTACTGGTTGTGGTGACAACACTGGCGGGCGACACGCTGGCGCTGTGGGAAAAGCTGCCGCTGTTTTTCGCGGCGGGTCTGTTTTTTGGACAGGTCAGCAATTCCAACGCTCATGAGCTAATCCATCGCGGCAGCCGTGCGCTGCACCGGCTTGGCATGTGGATCTATATTTCCATGCTGTTCGGACACCACACATCGGCGCATGTCCTTGTCCATCACCGGCTTGTCGCGACCCGCGATGATCCCAGCACGTCGCGCATCGGCGAGAGCCTTTATCGGTATGTGATACGGGCTTGGCGTGGGTCTTTTGTGTCCGGCTACAAGGCAGAGGCTTCGCGGTTGGCCAAAATCAATCGCCCTGCGTGGCGCAATCCATACTGGCTATATATCGCGGGCGCTGCCGGTTTTGTGCTGTGGGCCTACGTCCTTGCAGGTGGCAAAGGCGTTTTTGTTTACATTTGCCTTGTGGGATTTGCGCAGTTTCAACTGCTGATGTCGGATTATGTGCAGCACTACGGCCTGTCCCGCGCCGTGCGTGAGGATGGACGGCCCGAGCCCGTAGGCGACCGTCATAGCTGGAACAGCCCGCACTGGTTTTCCTCCGCTCTGATGCTGAACGCGCCACGACATGCGGCACATCATGCGCATCCGTCACGCCCATATGCGTCATTGGATTTGCCAGAAGACAGCCCGATGCTTCCGCGATCATTGCCCGTCATGGCCTGCATCGCACTGCATCCCCGCTTGTGGCGCAAAGTGATGGATGATCGCGCGCGCGTTTGGCGACCTGCCTGACTTTCACTTTGCGACGGCCGCGCTATCATTACGCTATGCGAATGATCCTTGCCCTTGCCCTTGCCGCCTCTCCCGCCGTGGCAGAAAGCCCGATGACGGGCGATGCATTCGAGGCCTATACAGCGGGCCGCACGCTGACCTTCAGCACCCCGACGACGCCGAATTTCGGCACTGAAATGTATCTTTCTGACCGTCGCGTTCTGTGGTCCACCATCCCCGGTGAATGCACAACTGGCGTTTGGTACGATCAGGGGCGTGACATCTGCTTTGTCTACGAAAACGACCCTGAACCCAAATGCTGGGAAATCTACAAAGAGACTGACGGGTTACGCGCCGTTTTCACCACACGCCCTGACACAAGCATCATCTTTGAAAAGGTCGAGGATGCGAAACCGCTGGTCTGCAATAATCTGGCGTCCTAGCGTGCCACCCTTATGAAAAGGCCGCGTTAGAACAATCGCCCCTGCGGATCGCTGTCCACGACAACCCGCGCATCGGCAAATTCAATCTCGACCGTACTGGCCGCTTTCACGCCTTCAGCCGTTGTCACCACAGCACCATCGCCACGCACAACCGCATACCCGCGTTTGAGCGTTTCGCGATATCCCAACGTCTCGCGCAGCCGTGACAGCGCATCCAGCTTCGCCACCCGCTCCGCCTGTAACTGACGCGCCCGCGACGCAAGCCGTTGCAGGACCGTGTCCAGCCGTTCAGCAGCGCGCAGCGTGTCGGGCGCGCGCAGGGTCTGGCGGCCTAAGGCATCACGCGACTGCGCTATGCGCCGATCCAACGCCGGAGCCAATCTGTCAGCCAGCGCAGAGACCCGCCGTCTCTCCTCACCAATCATGCGGGTCAGGACTTGCGGTCGCAAACCCCCTGCAACGTCCGCCAGATGCACCCGCTTTTTCGCAGCAGACGCCCGCAGCCCTGCTGGTAATCGCTCGCTCAGATAGTCGAGCCGTTGCGCAGGCCCGTCCAAGAGGGACTCGCGCTGCGGCAAGGCACGGGCAAGATCGCGCAGCCGCTGCTGGCGCTGACCGACGCCTGTTGTTAGCGCCCGCGTCAGCCGCCCGCCCTGCTGTTCAACCCAGTTCAAGAGATCAAGCCGCACAGGCACCGCCAATTCCGCTGCCGCAGTTGGCGTCGGGGCGCGCCTGTCAGACACAAAATCGATCAGCGTAGTGTCAGTTTCATGCCCCACAGCCGAGATCAGTGGAATTTGCGAGGCCGCCGCTGCGCGCGCCACGCTTTCCTCGTTAAAGCCCCAAAGATCTTCCAGCGATCCACCGCCACGGGCGACAATCAGCAAGTCAGGGCGCGGTAACGCCCCGCCCGGTGTCATCGCGTTAAAGCCGTTGATCGCGGCAGCCACCTCAGGTGCTGCTTTCTGACCTTGAACCGCCACAGGCCACACAAGCACCTTGCGCGGAAAACGATCCCGCAACCGGTGCAGGATATCACGGATCACCGCCCCCGAGGGCGATGTCACAACGCCAATGACTTCCGGAAGATAAGGCAGCGCCTTCTTTCGCTCAGCTGCGAAAAGCCCTTCAGCCTCCAGCGCCTTCTTGCGCTTTTCCAGCATCGCCATAAGCGCACCAGCCCCTGCGGGTGCGATATCTTCGATCACCATCTGGTATTTCGACTGACCGGGGAACGTGGTCAGCTTGCCCGTGGCAATGACCTCCATCCCTTCTTCCGGCTGGTGCGCCAAAGCGACCGCACGGCCCTTCCAGATGATACCGGCAAGCACAGCGCGATCATCCTTAAGGTCCAGATACAGGTGACCGGAACGTGGACGCGATACGCGCCCGACCTCGCCACGCACGCGCACGTGCGAGAATCCGGCCTCCACGGCCTTTTTCACCGCACCGGAAATCTCTGATACGGAAAACTCCGGCGCGTTTCCCGCGCCTGCCGCGTCAGGTCCGTCGTCAAATAGGTCCATGCCAGCCCCTTGTCGCTGCTCTGCGCACATCCTAGAACGCAAGCCAACAAAGGCCAACGGGGAACGGCAGATGAATATCCTTATTCTGGGCAGCGGCGGACGTGAACACAGCCTTGCGTGGGCGATCAAGCAGAACCCGAAATGCGACCGCCTGATTGTAGCGCCGGGCAATGCCGGCCTTGCCGATCTGGCCGAATGTGCCAACCTTGATATCTGCGATGGCGATGCCGTAACGGCCTTTGCCACGGATCACGCGATTGATCTTGTTGTGATCGGGCCAGAGGCACCACTGGCCGCAGGCGTGGCCGACACGCTGCGCGCAGGCGGTATCCTGACTTTCGGACCAAGTCAGGCGGCAGCCCAATTGGAAGCCTCCAAGGCCTTTACCAAAGATATCTGCACCGCCGCAGGCGCACCGACTGCCGCTTATGCGCATTTCGCAGAACTGAATGCCGCGCTGGACTATACGCGCGCGCAGGGCGCACCGATCGTGATCAAGGCGGACGGGTTGGCAGCAGGCAAAGGCGTGACCGTCGCGATGACCCTGCCCGAAGCCGAAGCCGCCCTTACCGATCTGTTCAGCGATTCCAACGCGGAAGTGGTGATCGAAGAGTTCATGGACGGTGAAGAGGCCTCATTTTTTATCCTGTCAGACGGCACCACCTTGCTGCCCGTTGGCACCGCACAAGACCATAAGCGCGTCGGCAACGGCGACACTGGCCCAAATACGGGCGGCATGGGCGCCTATTCCCCCGCGCCCGTGATGACAGACGCTGTCACACAAAAGGCGATGGACGAGATCATCGCACCGACGATGGCCGAAATGGCCAAGCGCGGCACACCGTTTGAAGGCGTGCTTTTTGCGGGCTTCATGATCAAGGACGGGCAGCCACGTCTAGTGGAATACAACGTCCGCTTTGGCGACCCTGAATGCCAATGCCTGATGATGCGCCTTGGCGGGCAGGTGCTTGATTTGCTGCAAGCCTGCGCCGAACATCGCCTTGCCGACCAACAAGTCGCATGGGCCGATGATCATGCCCTGACGGTGGTTTACGCGGCCAATGGCTACCCCGGTGACTACGCCAAAGGCTCCCAGATCCGCGGCCTCGACACCTTGCCCGAAGATAGCCGCAACATGACGTTTCACGCAGGCACGGCCCAGCGCGATGGCAGCGTCGTGGCAACTGGCGGACGGGTTCTGGCAGTCACGGCGCGCGCCGAAACACTGCAAGCGGCACGCGACAGCGCTTATGCATCCATTAACCAGATCGATTGGCCCGGAGGTTTTTATCGCACGGATATCGGGTGGCGCGCGCTTTCTGATTAGGACGCGCCCCCGCTTCTTTTGGATAAAAATACTTCCGCCGGAGGCTCCCGCACTATCCAGCTATCTTACCAAATGCGACGATCCGCCAATCCGATTTTCGGGATCGAAAATCAAAACATCACGCAAAAGCCCCGCTGTCCGGCACGGACAACGGGGCTTTTTCAATTCGGTCAAACGTAAGGATCAGGCAGCGCGACCAACAAGGACGCTATCAATCTCTTGGGCTGCGGCGACTTCGTCGTGGCCAGCCACAGCAGCGATCTCGCGTGTCAGACGCTCAAGAGCGGCCTCGTAAAGCTGACGCTCGGAATAGCTTTGTTCGCGCTGGTCATCCTGACGGTGCAAATCGCGCACGACCTCGGCAATGGCAATCAGATCACCGGAGTTGATCTTTTGCTCGTATTCCTGCGCACGGCGCGACCACATGGCCTTTTTCACCTTGGCTTTACCGCGCAGCGTTTTCATCGCGTGGGCAACAACATCAGGCGTGGCCAGCGCACGCATGCCTACGTCCGTCGCCTTGTGCGTCGGCACCCGCAGGGTCATTTTGTCCTTTTCGAACGCAATCACGAAAAGCTCCAGTTCGATACCGGCGACTTCCTGCTTTTCAACAGACGTGATCTGGCCGACCCCGTGTGCGGGGTAGACGACGTATTCGTTCGGGCTAAAGTCCAGCTTCTTCTTGCTCATGGTATCCTTTTCCGGCCCACATTGGACCTATCAGCGCGTGTCTTGCGATCTGCACAGCAGAACGCCCGCACGGATAGTTCCGTCGGGCGGCATTTCGTATTAGAACTGTTCAGATCGTCAGCAACATTGGAGCCATCATAGCACAAAAACGACCCTTGCGAAAGCGCCGCAGTGCAGCAATGCAAAACTCAATGGGATCAGTAACTTAGCGCAATTCGGTAAGCCCGAATCAACCGCCCTCGCCAGCGGCCTCAGAGAAGAGCTCCATCTTGCCCTCTTTGCCGTCCATTTCTTCGGCATTGGGCAGCGGGTCTTTCTTGGTGATGATGACCGGCCACATCTCGGAATACTTGCGGTTGAACTCAACCCACTTTTCCATATCCGGCTCGGTGTCGGGACGGATCGCATCCGCAGGGCATTCAGGCTCGCACACACCACAGTCGATGCATTCGTCAGGGTGGATCACCAGCATATTCTCACCCTCATAGAAGCAATCCACGGGGCACACCTCAACACAGTCGGTGTATTTGCAGGCAATGCAGTTGTCGTTGACGATGTAAGTCATGGGGGCGGTATCCGTATCTAGTCGCGCGCCTTGCTAGGCCAGACCGGTCGGTCATTCAAGGTCAAACGCCCCGCGTCCGCCCCGCTGCGACATCAAGTGTCTGCGATCACGTTTGGTCGGTCGCCCCTTGCCGTCATATTCAAGGTTTTTGGCCTGCGCATCGCCAACCTTTGGCGCGGGTTTGGCGGGCGTCATATCTTCGTAAAGCGCCTGCGCCTCGGGTGCCGGTCCACGGCGCACACCGCAGGCTGCGATTTTCACAACCCGTGTTTCGGTCTCTTTGACAAATGTCAGCACATCACCCGCCCCGACCGCGCGGGACGGTTTGCTGACGGGATTGCCATCCACCCGCACCTTACCCGCCGAGACAACACCCGCGGCAAGGCTGCGCGATTTGAAAAACCGCGCGTGCCACAACCATTTATCAATGCGGATGGTGTCGCGGGGCGTTTCGGTCAATCCTTCTTTAGCCCCATCAGTGCAGCCGCAAAGGGATTGTCAGGATCGATCTGCTTTTCTTTCTTCGGCTTGGCCTGGAACCGCTCGGGTTTGTTGCTACCCTGCCCTTTGCCACGCGGTGGCTTGCCTTTGCCCTTGGGCTTGCCACCTTGCGGACGCTCACCACGCGGCGCCTGACGCTGGGCACGGCCACCCCATGTGAAGGTATAGAATACCTCCTGCTCGGCGTCCGCCTGCGGCACCTCGGGTGGCAACTCAACAGGTGGCAGATCAGTCGGGGTTTCGTTTGGCACTTCTGCTGGCGGATCAGCTGGTGGCAAGTCGGTTGGCGGTGCGGGAGGCGCTTCCTGCGGCTCTTCCACAGGCACCTCTTGCGGTTTCTCTTCGGGTTTCTCCAGAACTGCGGCTTTCACTTTTGCACGCTCCCCTTTGTCAGCCTTGTATCCAAGACCAACCATCAGGTCAGCAAACTGCTCAAGCGTCATGCCTGTGATCGACAGCATGTCGGGGTTCGCTTCAAAGCCGCCGCGGCTGTCCTTGTCGCGCAGCATGTCGGCCAAACGCTCCAGCATATCAATCCGGATCGCCCGTTCGCCCGCAGCGCGGTAGCCGGCCATCGCATAATATCCTGGCGGCACGCCTTTGGCGGCGGGCACAGTGACCATGCCGGGAGGCGGGCTTTCAGGGAATTCCTGCAAGTTCTTCGCCAGCGACCAAAGCACCAGTCGCAGGCGCGTCGGCGCGGGCTTCAGCAGGAGCGGCATAAAGATCGTGAACTGGCCAAAGCGGATACCGTGCTTGCGCAGCGCGCCACGGGCGTCCTGATCCAGCGCTTTCACCTCATCAGCCACCTCACCGCGCGGCACAATGCCAAAGCCTTCGACCATGCGGTAAGCAAAGCCTTTGGCAATACCTTCCAGCGTCTCGTCGCCTTGCAACTTCAACAGCGGCTCGAACCCGGCGGCGATCTTGCGGTCAATGAAATGCTGCAAGCGGCGCTGCACCTTCTCCGCCACGTCCGATCCTGCCTCTTCGTCCACAAACGGCTGGACGGTAGGTTTCATCGGGTCACTGCCCGCCACCAGTTTGCCAACCGCGTGGTCGCCCCACATCAGGCCGCCCTGTTCGGTGAAATCCAGTTCGGGGTCTGGCGCGTTGTAAAATCGGTCGGCCATCAGGTGCCAATGCGGGACCAGTGCCGCGACAGAGGCCTGCCGCAGGGTTTTCGCCTCATCAGGGCTTCCGGTTTTGTCCATGCGAAAGCGGAACCCTTCCAGTTTGCCCACGAATTCACCCTCTACGGTCACTTCGCCTTGTTCGTTTACGTCAGCCAACAGCTTTTCCTTTTGGTTGAGCCGGCGAAGCAAAACGCTTGTCCGCCGGTCCACAAATCTTTGCGTCAATGCGCCATGTAGCGCGTCTGATAGGCGGTCTTCTACCGCCCTTGTCTGGTCGCGCCAATGGCTTTCGTCACGCAGCCAGCCTTTGCGCTGTGCCACGTAGGTCCATGTGCGGATATACGCCAACCGTTTGGATAACGTATCAATATCACCGTCGTGGCGATCAATCCGCGCGATTTGCAGCGCAAACCAGTTTTCGTCAACCACACCGTCCTGATGCAGATCGGTGTAAATGCGCGTCAGCAGGCCCGCGTGTTCGCCACGGCTTATACCACGAAAGTCGGGGATACGGCAGACATCCCACAACAGCCGTACAGATGGCCCATCACGCGCCCGCGCCGCGATCAGCTCATCCGACGCCAGCGCCTTGAGTGCCGCCAGATCGTCGCTCTCGCGCACGCGTGTCAGCAGCATGTCATTCGTGCGTTCTTCCAAACACTGGATCAACCGCTTGGCCGACCCGAATTGCAGGTCTGAATTGCGCCACATCAGCTTACCCACGGGCCGGAACTGGTGGTTCTCAATCGCGTGGATCGTCTCGTCTTCCAGCGGCGGCGCCTCGCCCGTCACGCCAAAACTACCGTTATTCATGTGCCGACCAGCACGGCCTGCGATCTGGGCAAGCTCTTCGGCATGGAGCGGTCGCATCCGCTGGCCGTCGAACTTAGACAGGGCGGAGAAAGCAACGTGGTTAATGTCGAGATTGAGCCCCATCCCGATGGCATCCGTCGCCACCAGATAATCGACCTCGCCGTTCTGATACATCTCGACCTGCGCGTTGCGCGTGCGGGGCGAAAGCGCGCCCATCACGACAGCCGCGCCGCCTTTTGTCCGGCGTAGCAATTCCGCAATGGCATAGCAATTTTCAACCGAAAACCCGACAATCGCCGCCCGTCCGGGCATCCGGCTTAGCTTTTTCGAACCTGCGTAGGTCAGCTGAGACATCCGCTCACGCCGCACGAACTGCGCTTTGGGCACCAACGAAGCGATGGCAGACCGCATGGTTTCGGCCCCCATGAACAGCGTCTCGTGCAGGCCCCGCGCGTGCAGCAAGCGGTCGGTAAACACATGTCCGCGCTCGGGATCGGCGCAAAGCTGTATCTCGTCCACAGCCAGAAAATCGCAACCCATGCCCTCTGGCATCGCCTCAACCGTGCAGACCCAGTATTGCACCCGGTCCGGCACGATCCGTTCTTCGCCGGTAATCAGCGCCACCACAGACGGGCCGCGCACCGCGACGATCCGGTCATAGACCTCGCGGGCGAGCAGGCGCAGCGGCAGGCCGATCACGCCCGTCCGATAGGACAGCATCCGTTCAATCGCGTAGTGCGTTTTGCCAGTGTTCGTTGGCCCTAAAACAGCCGTGATCCGGGAATTTTGCATGATGTTCCCTGACGTGGCAGGGCCAGACGCGGATTAGAGCGACTGACCCTCAAGCTGTAGTGAAATACGCTCCAACCCGGCTGCGGCTTCGGGATCAAGCGGGTAAATCTCCTGGATGCGGCGGTATACCTCGGCGGCATCTTCATACCGCTCAAGCTCTTCCAGTAGCACACCAAAGCCGAACATCGCATCAAAGTGCCGCGGCTCAAGCACAAGCGTTTGACGCAGGTCATCCAACGCAGGCCCAACCATGCCAAGCGCGTAATAAGCCGATGCGCGGGCGTGATACCCTTCGGCAAATGTCGGATCATGATCCAGCGCGGCCGTCAGATGTTCGGCTGCAATGCCCGGTTCGTTTTCCTCAAGCGCGTCGGTGCCCCGCCGATAAAGCAGGTCAATCGCCGCAGACCCACTGCGTTCCCACTGGCCCGAAATACGGTCGGCAATCCGCGAATGGGTCTGTTCATCCGCCTCCAGAAGCTCTTGAAATAGGTCATCAAGCACGCTTGTCTGGGCCGCAAGCGGGAGCGTTGACGCGAACGTCAACGTAAATGCCGTAACGGCAGAATTGAAGTGCTGTCTCAGGATGCCCATAACTTGAATGTAGCGTTTTGCGCGCCCAGCACCAGAGGTGCGCTGCATCTAACTGAAACTTGACCCAAGGATACCCCGATATGAGCGACGTCATCACAGAAGCAGTCACACAACTGAACGCCAAAATGGACGGCGGCTTCGACGGCAAAGCCAAGTTTGTTGTCGAAGGCGAAGGCGCCATCATGATCGACGAAGCAGGCGCGCGCGCAGGCGACGAAGAGGCAGACGTGACCCTGACCGCCAGCACCGAAACTTTCAAGGCGATCCTAGATGGTGAGCAGAACCCCACGGCCGCCTTTATGACAGGCAAACTGTCCGTGGACGGCGATATGGGTCAGGCGATGAAACTGTCCGGCGTTCTGGCCTGATATGTTGACCACCCCGATGACGCCTGCACCGTTCTTTGAGGATATCGCTTTCGGACCGCAAGGCGGGGCGGCGCATTGGGTAAAAACGTCAGACGGGCTGCGCATCCGCGTGGCCCACTGGCCGCTTGACGGAGCAAAAGGCACGGTCTTGATGTTCCCCGGGCGTACGGAATACATCGAAAAATACGGCGACGCGGCGCTGGAATTCGCCAAGGGCGGATACGCGACTGTGGCCGTCGACTGGCGTGGACAGGGTATCGCGGATCGTATGACGGAAGATCGCGCGATCGGTCACGTCGGGAAATTCGCCGATTACCAGCACGATGTGGCGGCCCTTCTGGCCCATGCGCGTGCCCTGCATATGCCAGAGCCGTTCTATCTCGTCGGTCATTCAATGGGCGGCTGCATCGGTCTGCGTGCTTTGTCCGAAGGCCTGCCCGTAAAGGCGGCGGCTTTTTCCGCCCCCATGTGGGGTATCCAGATCACGCCCGCTATTTTGCGTCCGTTCTCATGGATCATGGGTTGGGTGGCTGAAAAGATCGGTCAGGGTCATCGCATGGTGCCCACGCAATCGCGCGAAACCTACGTCCTGCGCGAAGAATTTGAAGTGAACACGCTGACCCGCGACAAAACGATGTGGGAACGGCTGCAAACCCAAATGCGCGCGCAGCCCGACCTGGCGCTTGGCGGGCCGTCGCTGCATTGGCTGATCGCATCCATGCGCGAGATGAACCGCATCGCAAAGCTGCCCTCGCCCAACGTGCCGACGGTGACATTTCTTGGCCGAAGAGAGGCGATTGTCGACGCCGACCGCATCACCGCCCGTATGGCCGATTGGCCCAATGGCGTGCTGCACCTGCTGGACGAGGCCGAGCACGAGGTCATGCTGGAAATCCCCGCCACGCGCAGGCATGTCTATGACGGCATGATCGCGCATTTTGACGCCAACCCCTAACACCCTACCTTGGGTGTATGGCTGACGTACTGACCTTCACCGACCGCGGTATTTATTGCCCCGCTGGCGATTTCTACATCGACCCGTGGCGCCCGGTGGACCGCGCGCTGATTACCCACGGACATGCGGACCATTCGCGCTGGGGGATGAAACGCTATCTGGCAACGCCCGCGGCCAAGCCAGTCATGCAACACCGCCTTGGCGATGAGGCCGTGATCGAAACCATCCCCTATGGCGAGGTGCGCCAGATCGGCGGCGCAAAAGTATCGTATCACCCCGCAGGCCACGTCATCGGATCGGCCCAGATTCGCGTGGAAGTCGGCGGAGAGGTCTGGGTCGTTTCCGGCGACTACAAAACGGTAGACGACGGCATCTCGGAGCCGTTTGAACCTGTGAAATGCCACGCCTTCATCACCGAATGCACCTTTGGCATGCCGGTCTTTTCGTGGACCCCGCAAGATATCCTGTCCGAGCAGATCAACAGCTGGTGGGCGGCATGTGCGGCTGCCGGACGCCCCGCCGTGCTGGGATGTTACGCACTGGGCAAGGCGCAGCGCCTTCTGACCACAGTGGACCCGTCCATTGGGCCGATCCTGACCCATGCCGCGATTGAAAACACCAATGCGGTGCTGCGCGATCAAGGGATCACCCTGCCCGATACAATCCGCACCACCGCCGAGACGACTTACAAAGACCACCCAGGCGCGCTGATCCTTGCCACACCGGGTGCGATGGGCGGGCCGTGGATGCGGCGGTTTCCAAACGCATCTTCTGCCTTTGCATCAGGCTGGATGGCCGTGCGCGGCACCCGCCGCCGTCGTGCGGCCGATCGCGGGTTCGTGGTATCCGATCACGCCGATTGGGACGGGCTGAATGCGGCGATCAAGGAAACCGGCGCCACCAAAGTATTCGCCACGCATGGCTATACATCCACATTCCAGCGGTGGCTGTCCGAACAGGGCTATGACGCGCATATCGTCAGCACCGAATATAGCGGCGATGCCGAGGACGAAGATATCGTCGAAAAGGAAGCCGCATCATGATCCGCACCCTCGCTGCCTTGGCGCTTCTGTCCGGCCCTGCCGCCGCGCAATCGGTCTGTGTCTGTCTGGAATGTATCACCGGCCCGTTTGACCGCTACGCGCCTGTGTCAGGCTCCATGAAGCCGACTTTGGAACCGGGCCAATGCATCATCGTGCGCACTGATTTTGATAATGTTGCCGCGGGCGATGTTGTGACCCATTTGGCATTCGACCAAACCTATCTAAGCCGCGTTGTCGGCCTTGCCGGACAGTCCGTGCAGATGTCAGGTGGGGCGCTGATTATCGACGGTGCGCCTGTGCCGCGCGTGCCGCAACCCGACTATCGGCAAGTGATGCAGCGCGAGGCGGGTAGCGTGCCCCGTTGCCCCGTGCCCACTCCGATGACAGATCATTGCCTGATCCTGCGCCACACCGAAACGCTGGGCGGTGTGAGCTACGACACGCTCGACCTTGGTGCATCGCGTGGCGATGATACTGGCATATTCATCGTGCCTGCGGGCTATGTGTTCGTGTTGGGCGACAACCGTGACAATGCAGTGGACAGCCGCATGGCCCCCGCACAAGGCGGCTTCGGCTTTGTCGCCCTCACTGATGTAACCGGCGTGCTGCACGAGATACGCGAATGAAGGATTTCGCAGCCCTTTTCACCCGCATTGATGAGACCACGCGCACAAGCGTCAAAACCGCGGCTTTGGCCGACTACTTCCGCGCTGCACCTGACGACGACAAGCTTTGGACGATTGCTCTGTTCTCGGGCCGCAGACCAAAACGCACAATCACCGCCACACGCCTGCGCGAGTGGGCAGCGGAACTGGCAGGCTTACCTGACTGGCTGTTTGAGGACAGCTATCACATCGTCGGTGATCTGGCTGAAACCATCTCGTTGGTGTTGCCCCCGCCAAAGGCGCACGAAGATCGCAGCCTTACGCACTGGATCACCACGATCAAACACCTGTCCACGCTTGAGGACGACGACCGCAAGGCTGGTATTCTGGCCGCATGGGATAGCCTGCCCAACACGGAGCGGTTCTTGTTCACCAAGCTGCTGACAGGTGGATTTCGCGTTGGCGTCAGCACCAAGCTGATGACCCGCGCCTTGGCACAGGCCACCGATCAGGACGAAGCCATTCTGACCCACAAGTTGATGGGCAACTGGACGCCAGAAACCGTCACATGGGAAAGCCTGATCGAAGCGGATGATCCCACCGCCGACCTGTCACGCCCCTACCCGTTCTATCTCGCCTACGGGCTTGATACGCTTGACGATTTGGGCGACCCCGCCGACTGGAATGCAGAGCGGAAATGGGACGGCATTCGCGGACAGTTCATTCTGCGGGGCGGTGAACATCACCTTTGGTCACGCGGCGAAGACCTGATGACCGACCGCTTTCCCGAACTGGCGCAGCTGCGCGACTACCTGCCCGACGGCACCGTGATCGACGGAGAGGTGCTGGCCTTTGCCGACGAAACCCCCTTGTCATTCAACGCCCTGCAAAAACGGATCGGACGCAAGACCGTGCCAAAAAAGCTGCTGGCCGAAGCGCCGGTGATCCTGATGGCCTACGACCTTTTGGAACACGGCGGGCAGGACATTCGTGACAATACGTTTCTGACCCGGAGGGCGCACCTTGAACAACTCGTTCAGGCCGCACCCGCGGATGCGCCGATCCGCCTGTCAGCCTCGGTCGATTTTGACGGGTGGGATACGCTTGCCAAGGAACGCGACAGATCACGCGAGTTGAATGCAGAAGGGCTGATGCTCAAGAACAAGCACAGCCCCTATCTGGCGGGCCGCAAACGCGGTGACTGGTGGAAATGGAAGGTTGATCCGCTGACGATTGATGCGGTGATGATCTATGCGCAATCCGGCTCTGGCCGCCGCGCCAACCTGTTCACCGACTACACGTTTGCAGTCTGGAATGGCAACGAACTCACACCTTTTACCAAGGCCTATTCAGGCCTGACCGATGCCGAATTTCGCCAGATCACCAACTGGGTGCGCCGCAACACGCTGCAAAAGTTCGGACCTGTCCGGCAGGTTCCGGCAGAGCACGTGTTCGAGATCGCGTTCGAAGGCATTCAGGCCAGCCCACGCCACAAATCGGGCGTAGCCTTGCGTTTTCCCCGTATGCTACGTTGGCGTAAGGACAAACCTGTGTCCGAGGCGAACACGCTGGACGACCTAAAGGAAATGCTTGAAATATATGGCTAAACCCACCAGCCCACTGCCACCACAACCGATTGACGCTGCCCACAAAGCGCCAGAGAACGCCTGCGATACGCATGTGCATCTGTTGGGTGGCCCCGACGAATTTCCGCTGTTCGATGGCCGCACAGAAGACCCCGCGCAAAGCTATGCCGCTTATCTGGCAGACTACAAAGCGCAGCTTGCGGCTCTTGGCATCACACGCGGTGTTGTCGTGCAGTCGATTTTTTACGGGCTTGATAACACGGTAACGGTGCAGGCCGTGCGCGACCTGGGCCATGGTTTCAAGGGCATCGGTCTATTGCCGGACGGCGCCGATGCCGCAGCACTTGACCAATTTGTAGAGTGGAACCTGAAAGGCGTGCGACTGAACTACGTGCATGGCGGCGTGCTGACGTGGGATGGGGCAAAGGCGATGGCCCCGATGCTGGCCGACCGCGACATGCACATCCAGATGCTGATGCACGCAGACCAGCACATGGAAGGCCTTGCCGATGACGTGCGCGCCCTGCCCGTGCCTGTGGTCTTTGACCATATCGGTTGGCCGGACCTGTCCTTGGGTCCGGACCACCCCGGATTTCAGGCGCTGTGCCGCGCGCTTGCGGATGGCGATGCCTACGTCAAACTGTCCGGCCTCTACCGGCTTTGCGATGCGCCATACACGCAGGCCGATGCGCATGTAGCCGCACTTGTCGCGGCCAACCCGGAACGGTGTTTATGGGGCTCTGACTGGCCGCATATCATGCTGAATGGCGCGCAAATGCCGCAGACCACTGATCTGTGGCAGACATTCCTGCGGGCTGTGCCTGACGCGGCGACACGAAATACAATTCTGGTCGATAATCCGGCGCGACTTTACGGGTTTTCCACTTAATTCTTGCCATTGTCCTTTCATCACTGGGGCCGAGGGCCTATCTCACAAACAGATGATAAGAAAAGGTAAAGCGCATGAAATTTGTCAGCCCTGTCTATGATGCCAACGTCAGCGGCGGGTCCGCATTCGGCGATCTGCCCGAGTGGGATCTTACCGATCTGTACCCCGGTGAGGATAGCGACGCGTTGAAGCGCGACATGGCGTGGCTTGATCAGGCCTGCGCCGATTTTGCCAATGATTACGACGGCAAGCTGGCCGACCTTGATGCTGCCGGCCTGTTGAAAGCAGTGCAGCGCTACGAAGAGATTGATATGATCGCGGGCCGCATCATGTCCTACGCGGGTCTGCGGTATTACCAGATCACCACGGATGCCGACCGCGCCAAATTCATGGCCGATGCGCAGGACAAAATCACAAGTTTCACAACCCCGCTGGTGTTTTACGGGCTGGAGTTCAACCGTTTGGATGACGCGCATCTAGACGGTCTGCTGGCACAAAACAGCGATCTGGCCCGCTACAAACCCGTTTTTGACCGCATGCGGGCGATGAAGCCTTACCAACTGTCCGACGAGCTTGAGAAGTTTCTGCACGACCAGTCCACCGTAGGTGCCGCCGCGTGGAACCGCCTGTTTGATGAAACCATGGCGGGCCTTGAGTTTGACGTGGACGGTGAAACGCTCAATCTGGAAGCGACGCTGAACCTCCTCACCGACCAAAACCGCGGCAAACGCGAGGCGGCCAGTCATTCCCTTGCCGCTGTGTTCGCGGAAAACATCAAGATTTTCGCACGTGTCCACAATACGCTGGCTAAAGAAAAAGAGATCGAGGATCGTTGGCGCAAGATGCCAACGCCCCAAACAGGCCGCCATCTGTCCAACCACGTCGAGGCCGAAGTGGTCGAGGCGCTGCGCGATGCGGTTGTCGCCGCCTATCCCCGTCTCAGCCACCGGTATTACAAGCTGAAAGCCAAATGGCTGGGGCTGGACCGCATGCAAACGTGGGACCGCAACGCGCCTTTGCCGATGGAAAGTGACCGGTTGGTCAACTGGGACGAGGCGCGCGACACGGTGATGACCGCCTACGGTGATTTCGACCCCAAGATGGCCGATCTGGCAGAGCCGTTTTTTACTAAAGGCTGGATCGATGCCCCCGTCAAACCGGGCAAGGCCCCTGGCGCTTTTGCCCACCCCACAGTCACCAATGTGCACCCCTACGTGATGCTGAACTATCTCGGCAAACCGCGTGATGTGATGACGCTGGCGCACGAGTTGGGCCACGGCGTGCATCAGGTGCTGGCGGCGGAACAAGGTGAATTGCTGTCCTCGACCCCGCTGACACTGGCGGAAACCGCTTCCGTGTTTGGCGAGATGCTGACCTTCCGCAAGCTGCTCGAAGGCGCCAAGGACAAGCAAGAGCGCAAGGTTCTGCTGGCGGGCAAGGTTGAGGATATGATCAACACGGTCGTGCGCCAGATCGCGTTCTACGACTTTGAATGCAAGCTGCACGCCGCACGTGCGCAGGGTGAACTGACCCCTGATGACATCAACGCGCTGTGGATGTCGGTGCAGGCCGAAAGCCTTGGGGACGTGTTCGATTTCCACGAAGGTTACGAGACGTTCTGGGCCTACATCCCGCACTTCGTTCATTCGCCGTTCTACGTCTACGCCTATGCATTCGGCGACGGTTTGGTAAACGCGCTTTATGCGGTCTACGAAGAAGGCGATCCCGACTTCAAAGACAAATACTTTGATATGCTCAAGGCGGGCGGGTCCAAGCACCACAAAGAATTGCTGGCCCCGTTTGGCCTTGATGCCTCTGATCCCAAATTCTGGGACAAGGGCCTGTCGATGATCGAAGGGTTCATCGACGAACTGGAAGCGATGGAAGACTAGCCGCTTATTTCAGCTGACTATCCTTTGATCCGCGGCGGTTGATCCCGCCGCGGGCCTTGAATGCCCCGTCGCGTTCGTTCTGGCAGTTGATGCAGAGTTTGACGCCGGGCAACGCCTCGCGCCGCGCCTCCGGGATCGGCTCTTCGCATTCGGCACAGTGCGTCAGGCTTTCGCCTTGCGGCCCCTTGCGCGCCTTCAGCCGTGCAAGTTCGTCATTAATTGATGCCTCAATCTGTTCGGACACTGCCCCGTCCTTGGCCCAACCCCCTGCCATCAATCAAGCTCCGTCCACGGCCACGGCTTCACCTCGCTACCAGCGGTCAGATAACGGACAGCCTTGGCCATCCAGACCCCCATCGTGGTGCCGAATTCCTGCAACTGTTCGTTCGGTTCGCGCTTGTTGACCAGCATGATGATGAACTGCGCGATGGTGATGACCCACAAAAGCGACTGCGCGAAGCTCAGCAATACCGCAATGATGATCATCCACAGCAACCGCTGCCACATCGGTTCAAAATCGCCGTTATCAGCATTCTGCGTCATTGCACCGCTCCTTTATGGCTTTGGACCGGCTGCGAAAACCATGTCCATCATCTCTTGTGTGCCACGCGAAAACGTCAAAGGGCAAGCGTAAGGCGTGCCATTGCGGGCCGCATCGCCGAACGCCTCGACCTGCAAGACATAGTGATTGGCAGCGGGCCAGCGTTCTGTCGACACGCGTCCAGCCTCTGTCTCAAGGCGCAGTTGTGCCATGTCATGCAGGTTTGCATTAAACGGGCATGTCAGCGTGAGCACGCCTTTGTCGCCGTGAAAGGTAATCTGCTGGCGCGGAAACATGCGCATCGACACGGTCGCAGCATAGCTGATGTCACCCAGTTTCGCCGCCACCTGCGCAAAGACATCCACGCCGTTTTCATAGCGGATATCGGCAAAATCGACGCGCGTGCAGTCTTGGCCCGTCACGAAACGCGCGGCACCAAAAGTATACACGCCGATGTCCGGCAGCCCGCCGCCACCGGTGTCAGGCTTGTTGCGGATATTCTCGGCCTCGCCTGCGTTATTATAGCTAAAGGTCGCGTCCACATGCATGACCTTCCCAATCGCACCACTTTGCACAAGATCGCGGGCGCGGGTGAATTGCGGGTGATGGACAATCATAAACGCCTCGGCGGCCAGCTTGCCAGATGCGGCCTGTGCAGCCTCCAACTTGTCAAATTGACCAGCCTCCAGCGCAATCGGCTTTTCGCAAAGGACGTGCTTGCCCGCCTCAAGCGCCTTGATAGTCCACTCGACATGCAGATGGTTCGGCAGCGGTATGTAGACGGCATCAATCGCAGGGTCGGCCAGAAGCGCATCGTAGCTGTCCATGATGCGCAGATCGGGCGCAAAGGCCTGAAACGCAGCACCTTTATCAGGAGAGGACGTGGCCAAAGCAGCAAGCCGTGCGCCGCGTGCGGCATGGATCGCGGGGGCCATATGATCCCGCGCAAAGGCCGCAGCCCCCAAAACACCCCAGTTCATTGTCATACCGTCCCCCGTATTTGTCGCACCACCCTAGCGCCATCCCCGCCTCCGAGAAAAGCCGGACCCGCCTTTAAGGCAAAAGAAATCCCCGCCGGAGGCTCCGACGGGGATTAAATGTTCAGCTGCTGGATCGCGGCTTATGCCGGTTCAAGCATGCCCTTTTCTTTGGCAAGATCATGCATACGCTTTTGCAGCTTTTCAAACGCGCGCACCTCGATCTGGCGAATACGCTCGCGGGACACATCGTACTGCCCGCTCAGGTCTTCCAGCGTCACGGTTTCTTCGGCCAGACGGCGCTGGACAAGAATGTCCTTTTCGCGGTCGTTCAGCACGTCCATCGCTTCGGCCAGCAATGCGCGGCGCTGCTCCATCTCGTCGGTTTCTTCATAGTCACCGGCGGTATCGGCGCTTTCGTCCTCAAGCCAGTCCTGCCATTGCATCGTGCCTTCGCCTTCGGACCCGACAGTCGCGTTCAGCGACGCATCGCCGCCCGACAGACGCCGGTTCATCGATGTCACTTCGGCTTCGGTCACGCCAAGGTCATTGGCGATACGGGCCACGTTTTCGGGGCGCAGATCGCCTTCTTCCAACGCACCGATACGGTTTTTGGCTTTGCGCAGGTTAAAGAACAGTTTTTTCTGCGCGGACGTGGTGCCCAGCTTCACAAGGCTCCAGGACCGCAGGATGTATTCCTGAATAGACGCACGGATCCACCACATTGCATAGGTCGCAAGGCGGAAGCCCTTTTCAGGGTCAAAGCGTTTGACCGCCTGCATCAGGCCCACATTGGCCTCGGAAATCACTTCGGCCTGTGGCAGGCCGTAGCCGCGATAACCCATTGCGATCTTGGCCGCCAAACGCAGGTGCGACGTGACCATCTGGTGGGCCGCGTCAGTATCTTCGTGATCGACCCAGCGCTTGGCCAGCATGTATTCCTGCTCAGGCTCCAGCATTGGAAACTTGCGGATTTCCTGCATGTAGCGGTTCAGGCCTTGTTCCGGCGATGGTGCCGGCAGATTGGCATAATTGCTCATTTTATTCGTCTCCCCACCCGGTGCATCAGAGTGATGTTTACGGGCTTAACATGGATATGGGTAGCAAAGTGACGGCTTTCAAGGTCCGCCTACTGCGATTTCGTAACTGTTATATGAAGAACGGCGTGCCAAAGTGAAGGTTCCGCACTGCGCGCTCACGCACACGGGATCGTTTATTTCACGCAGATGTGCGCAAAGCGCTAGCCAATTCAGTCATATCGGCAGGCATTTCAGCTGCAAATTCAAGGCTTTCCCCCGTCACCGGATGCCGAAACCCCAATGTCGCCGCGTGCAAGGCCTGACGCGCAAAGCCATGGGCGGCTGTAACACCATCTTCGCCAACGGCCTTGGACGACAGCTTGCGCCGCCCGCCATAAACCGGATCACCGATGAGCGCGTGACCACAATGGGCGAGATGCACGCGGATTTGATGTGTCCGGCCAGTTTCCAGCCAACATTCGATCAGGGCGGCAGCAGCAGGCTGGCCCAGTTCTTCGATCACCCGCGCGCGGGTCACGGCGTGTCTGCCTTGGTCAAACGACACCGCCTGCTTTTGACGGTCGGTTTTGTGGCGGCCCAGAAACGTCTGGACCTTCAGGATATTGCCCGGCTCAAAAGACGTCCCCTTGATCCCACGCAAACGCGGATCATTCGATGACGGCACGCCGTAACACACCGCCAGATAACGCCGCGCAACGGTATGATCGGCGAACTGCTTGGCCAGACCATTATGCGCCTGATCGCTTTTGGCGGCGACCAGCAGTCCGGTTGTTTCCTTGTCGATCCGGTGCACAATACCGGGGCGTTTCATGCCGCCCACGCCTGATAGACCGTCACCACAGTGATGGATGAGCGCGTTGACCAATGTGCCGCTAGGCGTGCCGGGGGCCGGATGAACTACCATGCCCGCCGGTTTGTTTATCACGATCAGATCGTCGTCTTCATAGACCACGGTCAGGGGGATCTCCTCGCCCGTGATATGGCTTTCTTGCGCCACCGCGACCGTGATGCTGATCTGCGCGCCCGCAGCGACGCGAAACCGCGGATCGGTGACGCTGACACCATCGACCTGCACCGCACCGTCCGCGATCAGCTTGGCCAGCCGCGAGCGGGACAGCGCGGCATCTTGCGGCACATCGCGGGCCAGCGCCTTATCCAGTCGGGGTGGCGGGGCATCGGCGATCTCAAAGGTGACGGTTGTTTGCATGCCCCGTCCCTAGCGCCAACGCCGCCGCATCGCCAGCCCTGTGCGCGGGGTGAACCCAAATATCCGCGCAAAATATTGGTCGCATTGTCAGCTTGCCCATGCCGTCATCACGGCTGCACCACTGCCGCTGTCCATTCCTCAAGAAAGCGCTGCCGCATCAACGGATCGACAAACACCAAAAGCCCGGGATCAAGCCTGATCGGGCGCAGATGCGGCCCTGCGGCCAACGCCGCCTCGTTAATACGCGGCAAACCCGTTTCATCCTCGATCAGCCGCTGTCCTTCTTCCGATAGCAGAAAATCAAGGAATGCCTGCCCCAATGCGGGCGCTGCTGCGTCGCGGGGGATCAGCGCGGTGCGCAAAAGAACATGGGTAAAGTCTTGCGGGGCCACGATCACACCGTCCCCGCCAACGGGCAGACGCGCAGCGGCGTAACTGCCCAGCACATTCAGCGCAACGTCCAGCCGACCGCCCTGCACACCTGCAATCATGTCACCGCTGGCAGTAAAAAGCTGCGGATCCAGACCGCCCATCACTTCCGCCAGACGCCAGCTTGTGTCGGACTGGCGGGCGTCTTGCGTTGCAAAGAGGTATCCCGCGCCGGATTGCTGCGGATCATAGGTGCCGACGCGCCCCGCAAAACGGTCAGGGTGATCGCGCAGCGTGCGGATCAGGTCGGCGCGGGTGCGTGGTAGCGGCAAACCGTCAAATCCTGCGCGCGACAGCACCATGACCACAGGTTCTTGCGCAAATGCAAACAACTGGTCACGCCATTTCGCCCATGACGGCAGGCCGGTGGTCGCGGCACTGCTGTAGCCTTGGGCGAAACCGTCATTGGCCAGCTTCAGTTGTAAATCCATCGCTGACGAGATCACCAGATCAAACGCCGCCTGATCCTGAACAGCGGAAAACACGTCCTGACTATTGGCCACCACATAGCGCACGGTCACATCGGGCCGATCCTTCTGAAAGGCTATGATCACGGGGGCAAAGGCCTGGGTATCGGTTGTCGATAGCACACTGATTTGCGCCGACCCCGTGCCAGCAAATGTCGTGTCCTCCTCGATTTCAAAGGCAGCAGCGGCCCCCGCCAGCGCGAGCCAAGCCACGCCTATCCAAGCGGTAAGATCAAAATGGCGCATGTGCCGCCCCCTTCCCTATTGCGGATCGTAAAGCTGCCGCCAACCGCGCGGGCCACGTCACGCACGATTGTCAGACCAAGCCCTGACCCGATCACATCTTCCACATTCGCACCGCGCTGGAACCGTCCCGCAAGCCGCTGGCCGCTGTCGTCACCCAGCCCGCGCCCGCGATCCTTGACCGTGATGATGGCCTGACCCGCCTCAGCCTTGAGCGCGATGGCGATTGATCCGTCCTCAAAACTGTATTTGATCGCGTTATCGATCAGATTGCGCAGCGCACTTTCCAGCAGCAGACGATCAAAGCGTAACGCGATGGTGTCATGCGGCACATCCACCTTGATCGTGATATCGCGCATGTCGGCCGTCGTGTGAAACGCCGCCGCGACATCGGTGATCAGCGGGCCAAGCGCCAGAACCTCGTCACTGCGCTGGTCGGTCCGGTAAACCACGGTGGCGTGGTCCAGCAGTTGTCCGGCAGACCGTGCGCTATCATCAACCGCACGGATCACACGGCCCAGTGTGGCACGGGTCGCATCGTCATCGGTTTGGCGCAAAGCAATTTCGGCCTGCGCCCGCACCGTCGCCAGCGGCGTGCGCACGTGATGGGCCGCTTCGGTGATAAAAGTCTCCGTGCGCGACAAAGCCCCGCGCAAGCGCGCGATAAACCCGTTTAACGCTCCCGTCAGTGGCGTCAGCTCCAGCGGCACAGACCGTTCAAACGGGCGCAAATCTTGCGGGCCGCGACGCCCCATCGCCTCTGCCAGCCCCTGCAACGGTTGCAGAACAGATCGCGCGGTCAAAAGCGAAAGCACAGCCGCAATTGCAAAGAACCCAAGCCCAAGGGCCGCCGCCCGGTTGGCCATCTGGCGGCTGATGGCGTCTTGTGTGGTGCGGGTCTGGGCCACAAGCACCTGCACAATCACCTGACTACCATCAACAAGCACGGTGCGCGTCACAGCACCGACGCGCACCTGCGCATCCTGATAGGCGGTGGAATAGAAATACGGCGTCAGACCGCTTGGCGCTTGGTCAGGGACCGGTAGATCATCGTATCCGGTGACGGTCTGCTCCCCGATCAAGATGCGGTAAAAGACCCGATCCTCACCCGTGGCCCCCAACATAGAGAACGCCGCATAGGGAATATCCACGCTCAGCCCGTCATCACCGCCACGCAGTTCTTCGGCAATGGCGACGGTCGCAGCCCCCAGAATACTGTCTTGCGTTGTTTCAACGGCGGCATCAGCCACGGTGCGCACGGATAGGTAAAGCAGTCCCGACAGAACAGCCGCAACCACCAACAGGGTCAGCACCAACCGCTGGCGAATCGATCCCGCAGGGCGCATCGCACTGATCACGGCGCTGTCAGCCGATAGCCCACGCCGCGCACGGTTTCGATGCGCGCCTGCGATCCTTCCAGCTTTTTGCGCAAGCGGCCCACGTAAACTTCGATGGCATTGTCACTGACAGCCTCTGCCGCTGAAAAAAGCCTGTCGCACAGCTGGCCTTTGGAAAAAATCCGGTCCGGCGCGGCCACCAGAATTTCAAACAGGCGCAGTTCGCGGTTACGCAACTCGCGCGCCTCACCTCCAACCGTGACCGAGGCTGCGAGCGGATCAAACGTCAGATCGGCATAGGCCACATCCGTTTGCGCCGCACCACCGCGCCTGCGCAAAACTGCACGAACACGCGCCTCTAACTCAGCGAAATCAAAAGGTTTTGTCACATAATCATCGGCACCGGTATCAAGCAATGCCACGCGGTCAGACACGGCAGAGCGGGCCGTCATCACAATAACCGGCGTGTCGCGTTTGGCGCGTCTGTGGGCCGCCAGAAAGTCGCGCCCGTCCCCGTCGGGCAACATGATGTCGAGCAAGATCAAATCATAGGTCGCGGTGGCCAAATGGTCTTCGGCCTCTTCCAGCGACCGCGCCCAATCCACGCCATGCCCGTCAAGCGACAGCCGCGTCTGTACCGCCCCACCCAAATCATGATTGTCCTCGACCAGCAAAAACCGCACTGCGCGTGTCCTTTGAAAAAAGTTGCCCCTCACAAGTGGCTGTCAGGTTGCTGTCAGGTTGGAACCAAATGTTAATCGCATGCAAGGGGGGAGCATCGCAGCGGAGGAGCTGTGCCTTCCTGACATATGTGAATTTTGGGAGGAACCATCACATGAAAAAGACGCTTATGGGCGCGATTGCCGCCAGCGCACTTTTTGCCTTTTCGGGCACCACAGCCTACGCGACCGAATGTATCGCACCCGCCAACCCCGGTGGTGGCTGGGACTTCACCTGCCGCCAGATCGGCAAAATCCTGTATGATATCGGCGAAGTTGACGCGCCTGTGCAGATCACAAACATGGCCGGTGCCGGTGGCGGTCTTGCGTTCTCTACCGTGGTCAACGAACGCTCTGACGATAACGACCTGATCGTTGCTGCATCGTCCGCGACAACCACACGTCTGGCCCAGAACGCCTACGGTGGTGCAACCGCCGATCAGGTCCGCTTTGTGGGTGCCATCGGTGCCGATCCGGGCGTGATCGTTGTGGCTGCTGACAGCCCTTACCTCACGCTGAACGATCTGGTTGACGCGATCAAAGAAGATCCCGCGTCGGTTGCTTTCGCTGGCGGTTCCGCCGTGGGCGGATTTGACCACCTCAAGCCGCTGATGGTGCTGCGCGAGGCTGGCTTTGAAGACATCACAGCCGTGAAATACATCGGTGTTGACGGTGGCGCCGACGCGATCACGCAGACCGTTGGTGGCTTTACCCAAGCCATGACCGGCGACATGTCAGAGGTCGTGGGCTTCCTTGACGCAGGCGAGATTCGCGTGCTGGCAACGCTGACCGAAGACCGCGTACCGGGCTTTGACATCCCCACCGCCCGCGAGCAGGGTCTTGATGTCGTCGCCGTAAACTGGCGTGGTCTTTATGTCCCAAAGGACATCTCTGACGAGGACTTTGAAGCATGGGGCGCCAAACTTCAGGCTGTCGCAGACAGCGCTGAGTGGCAGCAAGCCATGCAGGACAACGGCCTTGCACCCTTCACCAAAGTCGGTGGCGATTTCCAAAGCTGGATCGACGGTGTTGTCGCCCAGACTGAAGAACTGTCCCGCGAAATCGGTGTGATCCAGTAAAATGGGCCGTTTGTCAGACCGCATCTTTGGTCTGGCCATGATCCTTGTGGCGCTCGTGTATATCGCGAGCGCCACGCAGGTTCAGGTCAGCTTTTTGTCCGATCCCGTAGGCTCCAAGGCCTTTCCGATTGGCGTGGCATCCGTCGCGATCATCTGCTGCGTGGTGATGATCCTGCGCCCTGATGAAGAACCCGACTGGCCCGAACTTTGGACCGTCTTTTCCATCGGCATTTCGATTGTGCTGCTGGTTGGCTACTCCTACGCGCTCAAGCCGCTTGGCTTTCTGATCCCCACGGCGATCGTCGCGGGTGCGTTGTCCTACCAGATCACACCAAGCGTCAAAGGCGCCGCCCTCGCTGGCATCGGCCTGTCCGCTGGTCTGTTCATCCTGTTCAAATTCATCCTCGATCTGGGCCTTCAGGGCTTTCCAAAAACATGGGGCCTCGTCTGATGGATATCCTCGCCAACCTCTCCATGGGCTTCGGCATCGCGCTGTCGCCCTACACCCTCATGCTGGCCGTGATCGGTTGTTTCATCGGCACCATCGTCGGTGCCCTGCCCGGTCTCGGCCCGTCAAACGGCGTGGCGATCATGATCCCGCTGACGTTCTCGATGGGCCTCGACGCCGTCTCCGCCCTCGTCCTGCTCACCGCGATCTACTACGGCGCAATGTATGGCGGTCGCATCTCGTCGATCCTACTCAACATCCCCGGCGACGAGCCCGCCCTGATGACCACGCTCGACGGCTACCCGATGGCCAAAGCGGGCCGCGCGGGCGACGCGCTTGTCATTTCCGGTTTCGCGTCCTTCATCGGTGCGTTCCTCGCCACCATCGGCCTGATGCTGCTGGCCCCGCTGCTATCCCGCGTCGCTTATCAATTCGGCCCCGCCGAATACTTCGCTCTCTACCTGCTCGCCTTCTCGACCCTCGGCGGCATCTCGTCCAATAACCAAGCCAAAGCCGCTCTCGCCTCCTGCATCGGCCTGATGATTGCGATGATCGGCCTTGATCCCAACTCCGGCCTGCCACGCATGACGGGCGGCAACCTGCACCTCTACGACGGCATCGACTTCCTCGTCGCCATTGTAGGCCTGTTCGCGGTCTCGGAAATCTTCTTCTTCATCGAAAGCCACGGCAAAACCTCCGCCGTCGGCATCAAGATCGATAAGGTGCGCGTGCCGTGGAAAGAACTGTGGTCCACCCGTTGGACCATGCTCCGCTCCTCCGGTCTGGGCTTTTTCGCAGGCGTCCTGCCCGGTGCAGGCGCATCGCTTGGCAGCTTCATGACCTACATGATGGAGAAATCCATCGCCGGTGAAAAAGGCGGGTTCGGCACAGGCGTCGCCAAAGGTGTCGCGGCCCCCGAGGCTGGCAATAACGCCGCCGCCGGTGGCGCGCTGGTGCCCATGCTGACCCTCGGCGTCCCCGGTTCCGGCACGACCGCCGTGCTGCTGGCCGTGCTTGTCACGCTCAACATCACCCCTGGCCCTACACTGTTCACCGAACGCCCCGAAGTCGTCTGGGGCCTCATCGCGTCCCTGCTGATCGCGAACTTTGTCCTGCTGGCGATGAACGTGCCAATGGTCAAAATCTTCGTAAAAATCCTCAGCGTCCCACCGGCCCTCCTGTTGCCCGGCGTCACGATGGTCAGCTTCGTGGGCATCTACTCTCTCACAGGCAGCTATTTCGACCTCCTGCTCGTCGTGGCCTTCGGTGTGCTGGGATACGTCCTGCGCAAGCTCGACATCCCCACGGTGCCGGTCATCCTCGGCATCCTGCTCGGTCACCAGATGGAGAAACAACTGCGCGACGCAATGGTCCTGTCGGACGGCGAATGGCAGTATCTCTTCTCGTCGGGCATCTCGACCGGCCTCATCATCGCCTCCGTCATCGGTTTCGTCGCACCCATTTTCCTGCGCCACATCCTCACAAAACCGCAGCGCGTCAGTGACTAAGGTCCTGATCCCCTCCGGCGCACTGGGCCTTGGCTACGATGCCACGGCACTTGCACGCGGCGTCGCCCTGAAGCCAGACCTCATCGCGGTCGACGGCGGCTCCACGGACTCCGGCCCCTCATACCTCGGTCGCGGCGTCTCCAAATACGCCCGCGCCAGCACCAAGGCAGAATGGGCGGGCCTCATACACGCCCGCGCCACCGCGGGCTGCCCGCTCGTGATCGGCACCGCAGGCACATGCGGCACCGACAGCACCGTGGACTGGCTCGTCGACATCACCCGCGAAATTCTGAGCGAGGCTGGCCTGACCGCCAAGATCGCCACGCTGAAATCCGAACAAGACCCAGCAGATATCGCGCAAACCGACCTCACTCCCCTCTCCGGCGCACCCGAAATCGACGCAAACACCATTACCGACTGCACTCATATCGTAGCCCTTGCAGGCGCTGAACAAATCGCCGCCGCCATCAATACAGGCTCCGATATCATCATCGCGGGCCGCACCACCGACACCGCGATCATCGCCGCCTTGCCTATCATGCATGGCCACGACGCTGGCCCCGCGTGGCATGGAGCCAAGATCGGCGAATGTGGCGCGCTCTGCGCCACCAACCCGCAATCCGGCGTCATCATGGTGGACTTCGATGGCGACGGTTTTATCGTCACACCACTCGCTGACGGGGCACATGCCACGCCGCACACCGTCTCGGCACACATGCTCTATGAAAACTCCGACCCGTTCATCCTCTATGAACCGGGCGGCCACCTCGACGTCACAAACGCAACCTACACCGCGCTCGACGATACCTCCGTGCGCGTCACCGGCTCCAAATGGGTCCCCTCCGACACCTACACCGTCAAACTAGAAGGCGCGCGCATCGCGGGTCATCAAGCGATGGTCATGGCCACAATCCGCGACGCGCATTATGTGGCAAATGTGCAGGCATGGTGCGACGATATTACGGTCAAACACCGCGCAAAAGTCACCGACCGCCTCGGCAATACCGACTTCACCCTCGACCTGCGCATCATCGGCCAGAACGCCACGCTTGGCCCGCTCGAAAACCGCACGACCGACCTCACCGAGGTCGGCGTCATGGGAATCGTAACCGCCCCCACACCAGAGGCCGCCCACGACATCGCCCGCCTGCTTAACCCCTACTTACTGCACCACCCGCTCACGCAGGAAGAAGAACAACCAACCTTCGCCTTCCCCTTCTCACCCGCAGAAGTGCCCCTTGGCCCGCTTTACAGCTTTGCGCTCCACCACACGATGACTCTCACCGACCCGATGGACGCCTTCCGCCTCGAGGTGTTGTCATGACGACCGTCGCCGACATCGCCACCAAAGTGCGCTCGAAAAACGCGGGCCCCTTCTGGCTGACCATCGACATCTTCTGCGGTAGCCCAGCCGCCCTCGCCCAAATCACCCAAGGCCTATCCACCGCTCGCGTGGCGGCATTGTTCAATGCCGATCCGGATACACTGAAACGTTTCGACATTGCGGACCTGAACGTCGTGAAATTCAGCCTCCCCCGCCCGCAAATCCAAGGCAGCCTCCGCGACCGCGATATGCACGGCGCAGGCTGGGCGCCGTTAATCGCAGAGATGCAGCTGGACTAACACACAACCTTCTGCATCATTTTGCCAAAAATACTCAAAACGGGGGCGCGCAGCGCGCCCCCCTCGCGACCGCGCAAGCGGGCGCAACACCAAAAAATTCAGTGCACGCTTGGTGCACGTCCGGTGCACGCAAATCACACACATCAAAATGGGGGGATGGTACCGCCTCCCCGGCTTGAACGGGGGACCCCTGGTTCCACAAACCAGTGCTCTAACCAACTGAGCTAAGGCGGCAACACGGGTGATTTAGCGCGGGGTCAGAATGATTGCAAGACCCGATACTTGCCAAATATCCCCACGCCGCGTTAGGACAGGACAACACAAGAAAGGACCTGACGATGGGCATCAACGACGAACGCGATGTAGAAGCAAACATGCAGATCGGCCCGACAGATCAGGGCATGGTCCGGCTTTTTATCGAGGCAGGCAGCGTCGAAATTCCGATGGACTTCGACCCTGACGAAGCCATGGAAATCGCCGACGAAATCAAGGCAGCCGCAATGGCCGCCCGTGCCGTCAAACCCCGCTAGCGGCCGCGCAAAAGCCCAACGATATCATAGGTCTGCGCCAGAATTGGCGCGGCCAGCGCACGGGCCTTCTCAGACCCTTCTGCAAGCACGCGATCAATCTCGGCGGGGTCTGCCATCAGGCGGGCCATCTCGTCGCCCATCGGGGCCAGCTTTTCGACCGCCAGATCGGCCAGCGCGGGCTTGAACCGCCCCCACCCTGCGCCTGCGTATTCCGCAATCACAGCCTCTGGCGTTGAATCAGACAGTGACGCATAAATGTCGACCAGATTGCGGGCCTCCGCACGGTCTTTGAGCCCCTCAAGAGTCTCGGGCAGAGGCTCCGGATCTGTCTTGGCCTTCTTGAACTTTTTCGCGATCAGGTCGGCCCCGTCCGTCATATTGATGCGTTCCATGTCGCTTTCGCCGGACTTTGACATCTTCTTGGTCCCGTCGCGCAGGTTCATTACACGCGTCGCCGGTCCGTCGATCACAGGCTCGGTCCGGGGGAAGAAATCAACCTTGAAGTCATGGTTGAATTTGGCCGCAATATCGCGTGTCAATTCAACGTGTTGCTTCTGATCCTCGCCCACTGGCACATGCGTCGCGTGATACAGCAGAATGTCCGCCGCCATCAGCGCAGGATAGGCATAAAGCCCCAGCGACGCCTTCTCGGCGCTTGATCCCGCCTTGTCCTTGAACTGCGTCATGCGATTCATCCAGCCCACGCGGGCGACGCAATTGAAAATCCAGCCCAACTCGGCGTGGGCGCTGACCTGACTTTGGTTGAACAGGATCGACGTCGCCGGATCAAGACCCGCGGCCAGATACCCTGCGGCCACTTCACGCGTAGCATTGGCTAGCTCAGACGGGTCCTGCCAGACGGTGATGGCGTGCATATCGACCACGCAGTAAATCGTTTCCATCTGGCCCTGCATGCCGACAAACCGCTTAATGGCGCCAAGATAATTGCCCAGCGTCAGGCCGCCGGACGGTTTAATGCCGGAAAATACGCGTGGAGTAAAAGCTTGTGTCATGGGCCTGCGGTCCGCTCTGGTCATATGGATAAAGGTCGCATACCCATGCCTGACGCAACGCGCAAGTAGGCAGGACTGGCCAGTATGATCGACCCAGATGGCGGATTTGAACCTCCGGTGAACCCTATTCCACCCGCAATCATTCTTTTGACCCTGGCCATCGTGCTGGTCGAAGGCGCATTGTCGCTGGCCGAGGCTGGCGTTGTTGGTGGCCCAAGGGGGCTGGGCTGGCGGTTGGCGGCGCTGCAGGACTATGGTTTTTCGCCAGCCGTGTTGGACTGGATGATCACGCGGTCGGACTACACGCTGGATTTACTCAGGCGCTTTGTCACCTACCCCTTTGTGCACGGATCGTTCACGCAGGCTTTGTTTGCCGGGGCGCTGCTTTTGGCATTGGGAAAATTCGTGGGCGATGTGTTTCGCACCCCCGCCACGCTGGTATTGTTTTTCGGTTCGACCATTGGCGGCGCGTTGGTGTTTGGCCTGATCGCCAGCGGCACGTCGCCGCTGTTCAGCGCTTTCACACCTATCTACGGCCTGATTGGCGCCTACACCTATGTCGTCTGGCTGTCCCTTGGGCAAAGCGGGCAAAACCAGCTGAAGGCCTTTCAATTGATTGGGTTCCTGCTTGGCATCCAGTTGGTGTTTGGACTGATATTTGGTGCAGGTCAGATGTGGATCGCCGAATTATCGGGATTTGTTATCGGCTTTGGCTTGTCCGTACTGCTGGCTCCGGGCGGATGGTCGGCCCTGCTGGCCAAGCTCCGCCAGCGCTAAAGCAACCCATTTGGCATGATCAGGCCGGGATCACGCGCCACATGCGCGCGCATCGCGGCGTGGCGCGCAAATTTCTGGATCATCACCTTGCGGCGGGCCGGTGCCAGTTTCGTTTCCGGCCCCATCCGTATGATTTCAGCGTCATAGGCATCGGCAATGATCAGACCGGTATCATCGGGCAAAAGCTCTGTCGGAAAGACGGTATCAACGGCCCAGAAAAACCTGTCGCACCACGGCAGATAGCCTTCCCATTTGTGGTCCGACTGAAAATCGGACCGCGACGATTTGCATTCGATCACCCAAATCTCACCCTTCGGGCCAAGCGCCATCACATCGACGCGCAGGCCAGAAGTCGGGGTCAGTTCTTCGACGCTTACAAAATCATGGCTGCGCAGATGGCGGCAGACGCCCCGCGCCAATAGCTGGCCGGGCATAAGTGACGGGATTTGGGCATCATCTGGCATGACAACAGTTGTGAACAATAGGTGAACAAAAATCAAGATGTTTCGCCTAAATCCCATGAATGGGGCGAAGCGGCGTCTCGCAATCGGGGCGGAATTGCGGCGTTTGACGTAGCGTCATGCCACATTTGAACATGGTCACGTCATCTTTGGGACGCGATGTCAGGCCAGATAAGTCGCAACACCAAAACACGGAGCTGCCCCGATGTCTTTCCTGCCAACAGTATTCGCCAACGTCACATTCTTTGAAATCTGTGCGGCTTTGATGGTCGTCGGACTGGTTGAGCGCGGCATGCTGCGTTTCGCGCCACGCACATGGCTGCAAGTTGCGGGCATGACCCAGTAAATCGGCACGCGCGCCTTGCCACATCAGATTGCGCACCCTATCTGGTGCGGTGGCGGGCTTCTGCTCTTCTCGTGTCAGACGGGCTACATTCCAGTGGCCTTAAGCAAATCCGAGGGAGCTGGCTCTGTCTGAGCCCTGGTTCAGTTAACTGGCGCCCACCTGTATATACAGGTCCTCGGGAATAAGCCCCGAACGGTCGCTGCGGTTCCCGCCACACTAATACCACCTGATCTCAAAAATGCGCGCCCCGCGTCGGGGCGCGCATTTTGATTTTAGAACGAACTGGACGCGCTATTGGTCAAGGCGATGATACCGACGAAGGCCGCGACACCAATCGTGATCTTATCCACCGACAGTTGCGCGGCATCCGTGATCACTGTCGGACCGCCGGTCGGGGGTGCTGTGTTACCGCGAATGGGCGGTTCGACCTCAATCGGGGGTTCTTCAAGGATCGGCGGAACCATACCTGGACCACAACAGTCGGCCGAAGCGACCGTGGATGTCATTGTCTTGGCGACGAAAACGCCAAGAAAAATTGTTACTTAAAATTCATTTTGAGCCAATGCGGATTTGTTCCGCTGACCAATTTGTCAGCATGACTGCCATACTATGTCACGGCCATAAACGACAGTAGGCATTTCCGTACCCGTCAGAAGGGTGAAATCTACCAACGTTAGAATGTACCTGCCGCAGGAGCGTCAGCACCCAGCGCATACATCACGCCCAAGATGGCCGCACCCACCGCCACGTGATCCCACGCGATGTTGACAGGATAGCCCAACAGACTGCCCTGCCCGCCGGCCGCTATGACAGGTGGTGCCAAGCCGGGTGCCACCAGCGGCCCGTTTTGGATAACAATCGGCGCGGGGATGACCACAGGATCGGAAAGCTGGGGCAGCGGGCCGTCGGCATGTGCCGTCAGTCCCGCAAAGACCGCCAATACAAATGTTATCTTGAACCAAGTCATCAGACGCCCTTTCTGGTTGTCAGGGCGACTATCGTTCAAATTGGTAAGATTAGCGTTAATGCCGATACAAGCCGGTTCAGAACTGGTCTGGCCGCGCCTCTCGGGCCATGTGATCAAGCACGGCGTTCACGAACTTCGGCTCTTTCCCTTCGGGAAAAAACGCCTGTGCGACCGACACAAATTCGACAATCACCACCTTGGGCGGCGTGTCTTTCAGCAAAAACTCTGCGCCAGCGGCCCGAAACAGGCCGCGCAGCGTGGGATCAATTCGGCCCAGCGGCCATTTGGCCACCAACGCACGGTCGGTCATCTGGTCGATAGCGGCCTGTTCGTCGACTGCCCGCTCCATCAAATCGCGGAAGGTATCGACATCACCTTCCTGCATCTCGTCGCCTTCATAAACCGCGCCAAAGCGATGGTCCTCAAACTCGCGCACAACCTCGTCCACCGTCTGCGACGATGCTTCCATCTGAAACAGGGCCTGCACCGCATAGAGCCGCGCCGCAGATTTCATTTTCCGTTTCTGATTATTCGAAAGGGTCATGCAGTAGGATTGCCTTTTTGCGCGAGAAGTATCTCGGATGTGAAACCGACGCCCTTGTCAGGACGGCCCCACTTACGGCTGAGTGCGATCAGGTGCAAGGCCGCAGCAGCCGCCCCGCCACCTTTGTTTTGATCTGCCGGATCGGCGCGCACGACGGCTTGTTCATAATTCTCAACCGTCAGTATCCCGTTGCCGATACAAAGCCCTTGCAGACCCAGCAGCTGGATCGCGCGAGAGCTGTCGTTGCAAACGGTATCGTAATGCGTGGTTTCGCCACGGATCACGCAGCCAAGGGCTACATAGCCGTCAAAATTGCTCATCCGCTCGGCGATGCCGATGGCCGTCGGAATTTCCAGCGCGCCAGGCACCTCGACGATGTCCCATGTGCCGTCGGCCTTTTCGATCTCGGCCTTCGCGCCAGCGATCTGGTGGTCAGAGATGTCCTTGTAATAGGGCGATGCCACGATGAGCAGCTTCACCGGCTTGTCGAAATCCGGCAGCGGCATGATGTGATGCGAGATACCAGCCATTAGCCAAGCTCCGAAATTTTGCGCGTGCCGACGATCTCAAGTCCGTAGGCCTCAAGCCCGACAACCTTTGGCGTTGGGGAATTGGTCAGCAAGATCAGGTCAGACAGACCCAGCGACGACAGGATTTGTGCGCCAAGCCCGTATTGGCGGAGCGTCTTTGGTGACACCTCATCGGCGGCATCCAGTTTCATGGAGGTATCGCGCAGCAGAACCACAACGCCGCGTCCTTCGGCGGCGACAGCCTCCATCGCGTGGCCAAATTCGGCAGCGCGGCCTTTTGGCCCTGTGCCGATCACGTCCAGCATCGGGTCCATCGCGTGCATGCGGACCAAAACCGGATCAGACGTGGTGATATCGCCCTTCGTCAGCACGATATGTTCGTCGCCATGCGCCTCGTCAGTGTAGACTTTCATGTCCCAATCGCCACCAAACTCCGACGTGATCGTCTCGGTCGAGCGGACGCGCACAAGGTTATCGTGGCGGCGGCGGTAAGCGATAAGATCGCTGATTGTGCCGATTTTCAGGCCATGCAGTTGCGCAAACGAAACCAAATCAGGCAAGCGTGCCATCTCGCCGTCGTCTTTCATGATCTCGCAGATCACGCCCGACGGGTTCAGACCGGCAAGACGCGAGATGTCCACGGCAGCCTCTGTGTGGCCCGCACGGACCAGAACGCCGCCATCGCGTGCACGTAGGGGAAAGACGTGACCGGGGGTCGCGATGTCCTGCGCGCCTTTGGTGCTGTCGATGGCAACGGACACCGTGCGCGCGCGATCAGCGGCAGAGATGCCGGTCGTCACACCCTCGCGGGCTTCGATGCTCACGGTAAATGCTGTTTCGTGGCGGGACGAGTTTTGCGTCGACATCAGCGACAGCCCCAGCGCGTCAATCCGCGCGCTTGGCAACGTCAGACAAATCAGCCCGCGCCCGTGCGTGGCCATAAAGTTGATCGCATCCGGCGTGGCCATTTGCGCCGGGATCACCAGATCGCCTTCGTTTTCGCGGTCCTCGTGATCGACCAGCACGAACATGCGGCCGTTGCGGGCATCGTCGATGATCTCTTCAATGCTGGAAATCGCGTCGGACCAGTCCCGTTCCACAGGCCCCGGTTGTTCAAAAGTCCCAGTAGGATTGGAAGACATGGCGCACCTCGGTTTTGAGTTGCGGCTTAGGTAGCCCAGCGCGACGCGGTTGGAAAGTGGGTGCTCGTGCAATCGACGTGAGGTGAAATGCGATCTGGCAAATTCTGTCGGACTGCTTTGGATATTTAACGAACTCGCTGACGCCACGGAGCGACCTCAACCGTGCGACTTGGCGACACCGGGAAGTGAATGTCAGCCATGCGGACAAAGCCAACCTACGTTTTGCGAATTTGAATGGCTGCTATCGCAGTACACCTTCACCAAAACCATCTTTCATAAGCGCATCGAGCATTGGACAGGCCACACTACCGTCCTCGCAATTTTTCGAAAGGCTTTGGAGCGCATCTCGTAGCCGCAGGAGGTTGGAGATTTTGGCGTCAATCTCCGCCAGATGATTTTCAGCTAGGCTTTTTACCTCCCCGCAGGATCGTACATCCTCAGCGGCAAAGGACAAAAAGGTACGAATGATGGAGATCGGAAAGCCCAAATCTCGGCAGCGCCTAACGAAGCGTAGCCGTGCGATTTCATCCGCAGAGTAGAGCCTGCGCCCACCGGACGATCTGCCCGGCTTTGGAACGATGCCCTCACGCTCGTAGTAGCGGATCGTTTCCACGTTCACGCCACTTTGTTCGGACGCCTTCCCAATTGTGAACATTTCGCTTGCTCCTGTAGTGACTACAGGAAGTACATACACATCATGGACGCAGTGAACACTCAAGAATCCAACAGTAGAGAAGGCTTTGCTATGCGCCTGGCAATGCCGGTTGCAAACTTGCTGGCCCTTTTGTCGGCTTCGTGCTGTGTTCTGCCTATTGGGCTGTCGATCCTTGGCTTGGGTGGGGCATGGCTCACGATGCTTGGACCGTTCATCGCCTACCGCGTTTTCATCCTATCTGGGATAGCGGTCGCGCTAGTATGGGCGTGGTATCGCGTGTTGCGGGCGCACCCATGCATCTCGCGCAGACGAGCTTCCATCATCTGGGTTAGTCTCGCGACAGTTGCATTTCTGATCGCAGCTTCTTCGCCGCTTTGGGAGGCTTCGGCACAACGGTTTATGTGGGATTTGTGGAGATCAACACGATGAAGAACAAACTTCTCGCCGTCGGGCTGGCGGGAACAGTCTTGGCCGCATTGTGCTGCTTCACTCCCCTCCTGCCAATTGTCCTGACGGCGCTTGGCCTGAGCGGCTTGCTTGGCGTCCTCTACAACGATGCAGTTTTGCTGCCGATGCTTGCAGGTTTTCTCATTCTGACGGGGTACGCGATATGGCGACTGAAGCAATAAAAGTAGTTTGGGAGTCGACTCTTACTTGTCCTTCATGCGGGCATGTTGAGACGGAGACGATGCCGACGGATGCCTGCCAATGGTTCTATGAGTGCAAGGCTTGCAACACCCTCTTAAAGCCGCTCGAAGGCGATTGTTGCGTCTACTGTTCTTATGCAACGGTGCCGTGTCCGCCAATTCAGGAAGGCAATTCCTGCTGCGCATAGCCGACCTTCGCCGCGTAGCCACAACTTGGAAGGATTGGGCTCGAAGCCTCCATCCGCTATTCCGCAACCTGTTCAGGATATAGTCGCGTACGCGCGCTACACGCGCAGCCAGTCGACTTCGCCTTTTGCGGCCTCTAGCGCCAATCCGTAAGACGGATAGACCTGTGGCAAGCGTTGCGGCAGTTTGCGCCAGCCTGCGTCGGCGCCGCGTTCGCATTCGCGGAAGGCAAAGCCATCCTCGTCGATGCGCAGGAATTCGACGCAGCGGTCTCCGGTTTCGGCTTCCAGTGAAACAACTACCTTCTGTGTCATGCGTCATACTCCCTCAGACGCGCGACGTAGCGGGCCATAGTATCAATTTCCAGATTGATGAAGTCACCCACGGCAACGTCACCCCATGTGGTGGCTTGTTTGGTATGCGGGATGAAGTTCACACCGAAGTCGGTGCCATTCACCTCGTTCACGGTCAGCGATGTGCCATTGAGCGCAACAGAGCCTTTGGGCGCAATAAACCGCGCCAGATCGTCAGGTGCGCGGAATGTGACGCGGGTGCTGTCGCCCTCATCGCGCATCTCGACCACCTCGGCCACGCCATCGACATGACCCGACACGATATGCCCGCCAAGCTCGTCCCCGACCTTCAACGCACGTTCCAAATTCAGGCGGCGCCCCTTGGTCCAAGTATTGCGTCCGATATTTGTCGCACCAACTGTCTCCGTGGAAATCTCAACGTCAAACCAGTTTTGCGGCGTGTCACCCAACGCAACGACGGTCAGGCACACGCCTTCGCATGCGATCGACGCGCCTATATCAATGCCAGCGATATCATAAGCCGTGCCGATCCGTGCGCGCAGATCACCGCGCTGTTCGGTCTCAAGCACATGGCCGATATCCGTGATTATCCCAGTGAACATGCCCAGCCTTTTTGTCGTCTGCGTTCATTTAGCCCATCTTTGGGTAACCTTTTGAGGATTAACAAACAAGTTACCGCCTTGGCGTATTGCCTCATTTCTGCCAAATCGGTTGGATACAGACTGTTTCCATGCGCCGTTAACCAATTTTGAATGAAGTATCGTGAACGATCCCACCGAACGCACTTTTTTGTTCCTGCAAGGACCGCATGGTCCCTTCTTTCACAAGTTGGGCAAAATGCTGCGTGCGGCGGGTGCGCAGGTCTGGCGCGTGGGCTTCAATGCAGGTGACCGCGCCTTCTGGTTCGGCAGTCCGGGCTATATCCCGTACCGCGATCCGCCTGAGGCTTGGGCCGATACCTTTACCAGCATCGTGAACGACAAAGGCGTGACGGACATCGTGCTATACGGCGATACCCGTCCCATCCACGCACAGGCCGTGACCTTGGCCAAGGCCGCAGGTTTACGGGTGCATGTCTTCGAAGAAGGGTACATGCGGCCCTATTGGGTGACGTATGAGCGGGGCGGCACAAACGGCCATTCCCGCCTGATGGATATGACGATCCCCGAGATGCAAAAGGCACTGGCCCTCTCCGATCTTGAGGTGCCGACACCACCGTCGCATTGGGGCGATATGCGCCACCATGTGTTCTACGGCGCGCTTTACCACTGGTTCGTGATGTTCCGGAACCGCGACTATCGCAATTTTGCCCGCCACCGCGAATTGCCAGTCGCCACCGAGGCTTGGCTTTACACAAAGCGCCTTCTGCTAATGCCATTCATCGCGCTTGACCGCCGGATTGCCACGATGCGGATCAGGTTTGGCGGCTTTCCCTACCATCTTGTGCTGATGCAGCTTGAACATGACGCGAGCTTTCAAACACACTCGCCGTTTACGCGCATGGAACAGTTTGTGGCCGTTGTCATCAAGGGGTTTGCCAAGGGCACGCCGCGCCATCACCATCTTGTCTTCAAGGCGCACCCGTTGGAAAACGGCAGATCGCCGCTGCGCCAGATTATCCGCAAACTGGCGGCAGAACATGGCGTGACAAACCGTGTCCACTATGTGCGCGGCGGTAAGCTGGCGCGCCTTTTGGATAACGCGCGCACTGCCGTCACTGTAAACTCTACCGCCGGACAGCAGGTGTTGTGGCGTGGCATTCCGCTGAAGGTTTTTGGCGATGCTGTCTATTCCAAGCCCGAGTTTGTATCGGAGCAGACGCTGCCGCAATTCTTTGCACAACCCACGCGGCCCAATAGCAAAGCCTACCGTGATTACCGCCGGTTCCTGTTGGAAACCAGCCAGATCCCCGGTGGATTTTACGCCGCACGCGGACGCAGGCAGTTACTGCGGCAGGTCGTTGATATGATGCTGGCCGACGAAGATCCGTATGATGCGCTGGCCGCTGGCCGGACACCGCCGCGTCAGCCGCTTCGCATTGTGACCTGAATGCGCGTTAGTCTCGGCTGGTCAGAATGGCGGCAGCGATATTGCCCTGTGCCGCCTCGATCCCGAACACCTCTGCGTTCTCGCCACCCAACACACCACCACCGTCCAGATTGAAGTCGTAGGCTTGCCCGTCCAGCGCCGTAATCGTTCCCACAACACGTCCGTTAAAGCTGTTTTCACCTGCCGCCGTCTGCGTCAACGCGTAGGTCAGCGTGCCAGTGATCGGATCACCTTCGGCCTGCTGGATGTTAAGGGATGAGAACTGGTCAATCTGGAAGAACGTATCCGCGGTGCCCGAGACACGCGCGTTTACCAGATCCACTGTCAGCTCTGCCGCCCCCAAAGCCGCCACACTGTCGCCCTGCGGCTGGTCGGTTCCGATCACCACAAAAGCCACGCCTGAATAGCTTGCCGTGGCATAGTCCGGCAGCGTGACAGTTGGCGCAAAGCCACCCTGCCCGCTATTCGCGCGCTCTTGAAATAGAAGATCACGCTCTTTCAGATCAGCCAGTGTCAGCGGACCTGTGGTTGACCCCCCACATGCGGCAACCAACAAAATAGCTGCGGGAAAAATGAAACGCATAGAAAACATCAAGCAGCCCTTCGTCATTTACGGCAGAATTCAATACGGCGAGTTTGGCACAGGCCTGACCGTGCGGGCAAATACTTAAGGTTGCGGAAGGGCACGAATGCAATGAGCGTCTTGGACCAAGATTGCGACAGGATCGCAACACTGCATCTGGCGGGCGACTGACCCCACGCCACTAGACCCTGTAGAAACCGGCCCCTATCGCGGCAAGCGCGCAACACATTTTTGCCACAAGCGGCATTCTGCCACGCCGCCAACTAGCTTTTGAGACCGGATTCCCGTACCTTAACAGAAAAAGAACAGGCAGAATAATAACAGGTCGAGGAGACCGAGCAGTGAAAATCCTGACATTGCGCTTTGCAAAAGGCGCGGCCCTTGTGGTGACCCTTGGCCTTGTGGCCGCCTGTGGTCTTCCGCGTTCAGGGCCAAACAAAGCTGAAATTTTCTCCGGCTCCGTTCTGGAACAGGGCGACGCCTTTGTCCTGACCGTCGATGACCGCGTGAACCGTATTGCATCCGTCACCCCATCGCTTGGGTTCGCGGCGGGCTTTCGCAATGCCAGCACGCTGGGGTCGGACACGATCAACGCGGGCGACGTGCTGGGCCTGACGATTTGGGAAAACGTCGACGACGGGTTGCTGGTGCCGCAAGGCCAGAACGCGACTGTCCTCGAAGAGGTGCAGGTTGACGGCTCCGGCTTTATCTTTGTGCCCTACGCAGGCCGCGTGCGCGCCGCTGGTAACACGCCCGAAGCAATCCGCCGGATCATCAGCGAAAAGCTGGCCGAACAAACACCTGATCCGCAGGTGCAGGTGCGCCGTCTGGCTGGTGACGGGTCCACCGTGTCTATCGTCGGTGCCGTAAGCGCCCAAGGCGTTTATCCCATTGAACGCCCGACCCGCACGCTGGCATCCATGCTGGCCGCAGCGGGTGGTGTCGCGACCCGCCCCGAGATTGCGCAAGTGACCGTCGTGCGCGGCGATCATTCCGGCTCCATCTGGTTTGAGGACCTTTACGATCACCCCGGCCACGATATCGCCCTGCGTGGCGGCGACCGGATTTTCGTCGAAGAGGATACCCGCACATTCACCGCCCTCGGCGCGACTGGCAGTCAGGATCGCGTGCAGTTCGACAGCCAGACCATTTCCGCAGTTGAGGCGATTGCGCAAGTGGGCGGCCTGAACAGCAGCCTTGCTGATCCAACGGGTGTTTTTGTGTTCCGTAACGAGCCGGAGAGCATCGCAAACCAGCTTGTCGGCCGCAATGACCTGATCGGCACACAGCGCGTTGTCTATGTGCTCGACCTGACCAAGCCGAACGGCATCTTTATGGCCCGCGACTTTGCGATCCGTGACGAAGACACCGTTTATGTGACCGAAGCGCCGTTCAGCGAGTTCAGCAAAACAATCGCTGCCGTGACCGGATCGCTGACAGCTGTGAATTCGCTCAGCGATGCGTCTACGTCGCTTTCCGGGCTCTAAACCATCATGCCCCCTTTCGGGACAGATGCCGCCGCGAAGGAGACTTCGCGGCGGCTTTACGTTTATAACGGCGGATTTCTGACGAAACGCCGGATCAGACGTATTCTGACGCTGGCCGGCTACAACATTTCTGTTGGCAAACCGTCCGATGATGATCTGGTCGGCGTATGGGGGCAAAGCCCCACGTCGCCACGCGGTGAAAGTGTGGCCGCCAAGACCAACACGCCTGTCGTACGCGTTGAAGATGCGTTTTTGCGCTCTGTGCTGACCGGCCGCGATGGGGATGATCCCATCGGCTTGCACATCGACACACGCGGCGTGCATTTCGACCCTGCTACGCGGTCCGATCTGGAAACCATCCTGATCGAAGACCCGCTGGACGATGCAGCGCTGCTGACCCGTGCGAAAGCGGCCATGGCGCGGCTGCAAAAGGCGCATCTTTCCAAATACAACGCCTTCGACCCGACCATCCCTGCCCCCGATGCGGGCTATGTTTTGGTGATCGATCAGACACGCGGCGATGCGTCGGTCAAGGCAAGCGGTGCCGATCTGAATACCTTCCGCGAGATGCTGTTTTACGCGCAGGACGAACATCCCGGCGCACGCATCATCATCAAAACCCACCCCGAAACGACTGCGGGTCACAGGCAGGGATATTTCACCCAAGCCGATTGCACGGACCGGATCAGCCTGAACGATGACGCGCTATCGCCCTACGCGCTATTTGACGGTGCGATTGCTGTTTACACGGTGTCATCACAGATGGGCTTCGAGGCGATCCTGACAGGCCATAAACCCGTCGTTTTCGGCCAGCCGTTTTATATGGGCTGGGGGCTGACAGACGACCGCAAGCCGCTGGACCGGCGGCAGAGGAAGCTGACGCGCGCGCAGCTTTTTGCCGCCGCGATGATCCTTTATCCGGTTTGGTATGACCCCTATCGCGACCGTTTGTGCCAGCTTGAAGACGCGATTGCGGCGCTTGAGGCACAGACGCGTGCGTGGCGCGAAGATCATCGTGGTTGGGTTGCCGTCGGCATGAAGCCGTGGAAGCGAAAGCCGCTTCAAACGGTGTTCGGGCGCTATAAACCGATGGTATTCGCAGCCTCCAAGACACCGAATGCACAAGACCGCCGCACGATGGTTTGGGCCAATAAGGCGGCGTCTGCACCAGATGCGGTTCGCCTTGAGGATGGTTTTCTACGCTCACGCGGGCTGGGTGCTGATTTGATCCCGCCCCTGTCGCTCGTGTGTGATGACATCGGGATCTACTATGACCCTACTTACGATAGCAGGCTGGAATATCTGATCGCCGCTTCTCAGACGCTGGATCATGCGGCGCGGGATCGTGCTGACAGGTTGATCGCCAAGCTGATCGATGCACGTCTGTCGAAATACAATGTCGGCAACGCCGCAGCCCTGCCCACAGATCTTCCGCAAGGACGCAAGATACTTGTGCCGGGACAGGTCGAGGATGATGCCTCTATTCAAAGTGGCACCGAAACGGTCAAAACCAACGCGGCCTTGCTTCAAGCAACCCGCGACGCCAACCCCGCCGCCTTCATCATCTATAAACCGCATCCGGATGTTGAGGCCGGTCTGCGGAAAGGTGTCGTCGCAAACGCCGAGGCAATTGCCGATCTGGTGCTGACCGAAACCAACGCCATCGCCGCGCTCGATCTGGTGGATTGCGTCTGGACGATGACCAGCACGCTGGGGTTTGAAGCGCTTTTGCGCGGCAAGGATGTGACTTGTCTTGGCACTCCGTTTTACGCGGGCTGGGGCCTAACGGATGATCGGGCGATGCCCGTTGCGCGGCGCAGTGCCACGCCTGACCTGACGGCGCTGGCCCATGCGGTGCTGATCGACTACCCGCGCTACTTTGATCCTGTGACCAAGCTGCCCTGCCCGCCAGAAGTAGCGGTTGAGCGGCTTGCATCAGGTGAAATCCCCCGTCCGGGGCGGGCGAACCGTGCTGTAGCAAAATTGCAGGGGTGGTTTGCGACCTACGCCTATTTATGGCGTTAGACCGCGGCCCAGCGTTGTAACGTGTCTGGCCCTGTTTGGCGCTGATCTACCAGTGTAAATCGTGGTGCATCCGCCAGCTTTCCCAGCCCCATGGCAGCCAGCGCCGGTGTGCCTTCGGCACCAATGACCATGCCGGCCTGAAACACGACCAGTTCATCTACCAGCCCTGCCCCTAAAAGGGACGCGGCAAGACCGCCACCACCTTCGCAAAAAATGCGGGTCAGTCCACGGTCCGCCAATTGTGCCAACATATGAACAGGATCAACCTGACCATGCGCCACGTGGCACGGCACCGAGGTTGCACCCGCAGCCTCCCACAGGGCGGTATCGGCGCGCGGTCCATGGCACAGCCATACCGGCACATCGCGGGCCGTTCGGCCCAGTTTGCCATCAACGGGAATTGCCAGATTGCGCGAAACGACAATGCGCAAGGGCTGCCGATCGATGCCAAGCCCGCGCACCGTCAGTTCGGGATCATCAGCGCGGACAGTGCCAGCACCAACCATCACCGCATCATGGCGCGCGCGCATCATATGGACCTCTCGCCTTGCGGCAGGTCCGGTAATCCACTGACTTTCACCGCTGGCTGTCGCAATGCGCCCGTCCAGCGAACACGCCAGCTTCAACGTCAGATAAGGGCGCTTTGCCTGCAATCGCTTGAAGAAACCCGCATGATCGCGATCCGCCTGCGCACCCAGACAGCCAACATCCACCACAATGCCAGCGTTCCGCAACATCCTAATGCCTTTGCCAGCGACACGCGGATCAGGGTCCGTGGTCGCGACCACAACGCGCGCCACGCCCGCCGCGACCAGCGCATCAGCACAGGGCGGCGTCTGTCCATGATGGGCACAGGGTTCAAGCGTGACATAGGCGGTCGCACCGTGGGCATCGCCCGCTTGCGCCAAGGCGATCACCTCTGCGTGGGGTCTGCCGCCATCAGCCGTGCGTCCGCGCCCCAGAACAACGCCATCGCGCACAATGACGCAACCCACGGCGGGGTTCGGCCAGACACGTCCCATGCCGCGACGGCCCAATGCCAGGGCCATCGCCATGAAACGGGCGTCAGTTGCTTGGGTCACGCGTCGGGTTTCTGATCCGGGCGCAGCTCTGACACGAACTTGTCAAAGTCGTCTGCCGCTTGGAAGTTCTTGTAAACACTGGCAAATCGCACGTAAGCCACTGTGTCGATCCGCGCGAGGCTTTCCATCACGATCTCGCCGATGGTGGTGGATTTGATGTCGGTTTCGCCCATGCTTTCCAACCGCCGCACGATACCGGAAATCATCTGGTCCATGCGCTCAGGCTCGACAGGGCGTTTTTGCAGGGAGATACGGATGGAGCGTTCCAGCTTATCGCGGTCAAAATCTTCGCGGCGGCCATTTGATTTGATCACCACAAGATCACGCAACTGCACACGTTCATAGGTGGTGAAACGACCACCACACGCAGGGCAAAAACGCCGGCGCCGGATGGCTACATGATCTTCAGCAGGACGGCTGTCCTTAACCTGGGTGTCGACGTTTCCGCAAAAGGGGCAACGCATGTCCTGTCCTCTTTATTTACCTGTCCGTGGGTATTTGGTCCCACTTATCCACAGACACTATAGGCCAGCCGCTACACTTTGGGTAGTCTGATTAACGCACCCCTAGATCAAGGGGCGTCGCTGTGGCGCAGATGCCATTTGCTCTTGCTTTCTTGCCGTGTTTATTGGGCACAAGGGAGGGCGGATCATGCTCGAGAAAGCGGACAAACTGGCGCGCGCAGGCAACTTCAAAGACGCAGAGGCGCTTTATGCCAAGCTGGTGAAAGACAAGCCACGCAACGCAACCGTGCTGCAAACCGTAATCACCTTTCACAACCGGTATAGCCGCAAATATCGCGCCGCCGTGCCGTATGTGCAGGCGCTTGTCGCGCTGAAACCCAAAAGCGCGCAGGCCCATGCTGTTGCCGCCGAGACCTACTGCAACTGTGCCCGCCCGTTTCTGGCACAACCGCATGCGGATCAGGCCGTGTCACTTGCGCCTGATGACGCCGATTGTCTGTTTGTGGCCGCCGTGACGATGATGCAAATCAATCGCTTCGATCAGGCTATGGACTATCTGGATCGGGCATTGTCCGCGCGCCCCGATCATGCCCCTTCCCTGCTGCAAAAGGGACGTGCCCTGCGCAATACTGGCCAGCTGGATGAGGCCACCGAAGTTGCGCGCATCCTACTTGCCCGCAACCCTGATGATCTGAACGCGCTTGAGCTTTATTTCAGCACCACCCAGATCGCCGCCGATGATCCGGTGTTTGTCGATGTGCGCGACCGTATCCTGCCAGCGTGCGAAAAACTTGGTGGTGCGGTCCTGACCAACATCTTGCATCTGATCGGCAAAGCACAGAACGACCAGCGGGACTTTGGGGCCGCCTTTGACAGCTTCGCCCGCGCCAAAACCGCGCGGGGTATCACGCATGACAGCGCCGGATACGCCAATTTTTTAAGCGCGATGGTCAACCGGATTAGCAAGGACGACTTCACGGCGGGCGGCAATCCGTCACAACAGCCTTTGTTGATCGTGGGGATGCCCAGAAGCGGGTCCACCTTGCTGGAGCAGATCCTGACAGGCCACAGTCAGATTGACAGCGCAGGCGAAAGCCCAAGCCTGAACATCATGGTGCAGGATATCGGTGTGCGCAAACATCAAGGCCCTGCCTTGGCGCAAGCGATCAAGCAAATTCCGGCAGAGGCTGTCACCCAGCTAAGCGGGCGTTATCTGACCCAGATCGGTACGCCGGGCGACAACACCTATACCATCGACAAGAACCTCCATAATTTCGAACTACTGGGCTTTTTCGCCAAGCTGTTTCCGAATGCGCCTATTATCCACACCATCCGCGATCCGTTGGATACTTGCGTGTCATGCTACATGCAGCCGCTGTCGGCGTGGCACAGCTACACACAGGACCAGACCGCATTGGGGCGGTACTATCTGCAATACAGGCGGTTGATGGACCACTGGGCCGCCGTTCTCCCAAATCCGATGCTGACGGTGCCTTATGAAACGCTTATCGCTGATCCCAAATCCACAGCTTCCGGTGTTACGGATTTTCTGAAGCTCGATTGGGAAGACAACTGTCTGGATTTTCAGACCACCACGAACACAAGCGCGACCCTATCAACGTGGGCCGTGCGGCAGCCGCTGAATACGCGGTCCATTGCGCGGTGGCAGCGCTATGATGACCGGATCGGACCGCTGAAATCGGCGCTGGCACCTCTATACCCTGACGGCTTTACGAAGACAGGTGGCCAATAACGTTTCGGCGGTGCGCCCTGTCGCGATGTTCGAAAAGGTAAATCCCCTGCCACGTTCCCAGCATGAGCTGCCCGTTCCGGACAGGAATGGACAAGTGCGTTGGCAAGAGCGCTGCCTTGATATGGGCTGGCATATCGTCAGGCCCTTCGTAGGTATGCGTCAGATAGGCCATCTTCGGATCGGTCGTCGGTGGCACAAGGCGCGCGAAATAGTTATGCAAATCAACCTGCACTTCTGGGTCGGCGTTTTCCTGAATAACAAGCGAACAGGACGTGTGCTGGACAAATAGCGTCAGCACGCCTGCGGTCTGCCCGTGAAGGGATGCCGCAACCTGCGCGGTGAATTCGTATAAGCCGGGCCCGTTTGTCGGGATGGTGAAATCTGTCTGCATAATCGCAGACTACTCCGCCAGACAGGCCAACGCGAGAGGCACTCGGGACTGACCCCCTGTCGGCACAATCGACAGCAGCACCGCAGGTACTTCGCAAATATCGCCAATGACTGGCTGCGGCATCGGCGATTGGATCGGTTGCGCGATCAAGACTGCGGCGGGTTGTAGGCTGGCGGTGGTTTGCGCAGCCTCACCTGTATGGGCGGCAGCGCCACCAGCCCAGATGGTCAGAACGGCAGTTGTTTTGATAGCAAACATAAGACGGGTCATGGGACGTGGTCCTTTCGTGCGGCGTTAACCTCAAAGTGGCCACTATCCGCACGTCACAGAACCCTATTGCACGCCCGTGTGATCGCCAGACGTGCACAGCTTGGTGATGCCGCTGAAACAGACCTAGCGAGACAGCACGTCTGTCCAAGGAAATGCGACCGAACCGTCATCGCATTCAAGCGTTGCGATCTGCGCGCCGTTTTCAAAGATATTGATGCCGCCAAACGGGACATTCTGTTTACCGCTGGCGGACGGGTTGCGATCCACGCCTGCATAAACTTCGTAGGCTACCGTGTTGTTATAAAACGTAACGGCCTCGAAAATAGAACTGCCCACACCGGGCCATGGCGCGTAGTCAACGTCACTGACCGGCACGCTTAGCGCCAGTTCTGCCTGTCCGCCGCGTGGACCAAACCTGTAAGACGCCGTCGATTTGCTGGCACAGACCTCGACCGTTTTGCCACCGTTCTGAAAACTACACGACATGAAAACCGTTCGACCCGCATCGCAGGCCGCAAAGGCCGGAACGGCAAGAAGTGTTACAAAAAGCGTTGCGAAAATGCGCATGACATCACCCGTTTTGAAATATCTGCCCCACCAATAGCACACGGGGGCCCGCGATCAGAGCCCCTTGCACCACGCATTTCGCGCAAATCTAGCGGAAGATCTCGTCGCCTTGTTCGTCGATCACCTGCTTGGCCTTTGCCAGTGACATTTTACACGCCTCGTCATAGTCGCCCACGGTATCAGCGCGGATCAATTGATGCGCGCGCGTCTGGCCATCAACATCTTTGGTAATCTGCGCCCCGATCCGGTAGCCGCCACCCTCTTTCGTAGGACTTGGCACGATTGAGAAGCCCTTGTGCGTCTCGGCCGGGGTGGCTTCGGCGGCGGGCTTTGACCCGCCGAGAAGTTTTGACAACCACGCCATTTTACTGATCCAGGAACGACCGCAGCTTGCGCGACCGGCTTGGGTGCTTGAGCTTGCGCAACGCTTTCGCCTCAATCTGGCGGATACGTTCGCGCGTCACGCTGAACTGCTGGCCCACTTCTTCAAGCGTGTGGTCGGTATTCATACCGATGCCGAAACGCATACGCAGTACACGCTCCTCGCGTGGGGTGAGCGACGCCAGAACGCGGGTCGTGGTTTCCTTGAGGTTTTCCTGAATGGCGCTGTCCAAGGGCAGGATCGCATTCTTGTCCTCAATGAAATCACCAAGCTGGCTGTCTTCCTCGTCACCAATCGGTGTCTCAAGCGAAATCGGCTCTTTGGCGATTTTCATCACCTTGCGGACCTTCTCCAAAGGCATTTGCAGCTTTTCTGCCAATTCCTCTGGCGTCGGCTCGCGGCCAATCTCGTGCAGCATCTGGCGACCGGTACGGACCAGTTTATTGATCGTCTCGATCATGTGGACCGGAATACGGATCGTGCGGGCCTGATCAGCAATCGAGCGGGTGATCGCTTGACGGATCCACCACGTTGCGTAGGTCGAGAATTTGTAGCCGCGACGGTATTCAAACTTATCCACCGCCTTCATCAGGCCGATGTTACCTTCCTGAATAAGATCAAGGAATTGCAGGCCACGGTTCGTGTACTTCTTCGCAATCGAAATCACGAGACGCAGGTTCGCCTCGACCATTTCTTTCTTGGCCTGACGGGCTTCTTTTTCGCCCTTCTGAACCTGCTGCACGATGCGGCGGAATTCAGTGATGTCGACGCCAACATACTGACCAACTTGGGCCATGTCGCCGCGCAGTTCTTCGATTTTGTCGGTTGAGCGTTCGGTCAGGGCCTGCCAGCCGCGGCCGGTCTTTCCGCCCATTTCCTCAAGCCAGTTGGGGTCCAACTCACGCCCGCGATAGGCGTCAATGAATTCGCGGCGGTTGATGCGGGCCTGATCCGCCAGCTTCACCATGGAACTATCAATCTGCATGATACGGCGGTTGATGCCGTAAAGCTGGTCGATCAGCGCTTCGATACGGTTGTTGTGCAGGTGAAGCGAGTTCACCATCTCGACGATCTGCGAGCGCAACAACTGGTATTCGCCCTCGGACTTTTTGGAGAAGCTGTCATCCTCGTTCAGGGTCGCGGACATCCGCGCGTCCTGCATTTCGGACAGTTCGGCAAAGTCGTGTGCGATCACTTCAAGGGTTTCAAGCACGCGTGGCTTCAGTGCCGCTTCCATCGCGGCAAGCGACATGTTCGCCTGCTCTTCGTCGTCGTCGTCGTCATCCTTGGCAATCGGGTTGCCATCCGCGTCAAGTTCCTGCTTTTCTTCCTTGGCACCTTCCGCAGTGGCGGCGGCACCGGGGGCTACGACGGACTCTTCTTCCTCGTCTTCCTCAAGCTGGTTGCCAAAGGTGGTTTCAAGGTCGATCACGTCGCGCAGCAAAATGTCTTCCGACAAAAGTTCGTCGCGCCAGATGGTGATCGCCTGGAATGTCAGCGGGCTTTCGCACAGCCCGAGGATCATCGTGTTGCGGCCCGCTTCGATGCGTTTGGCAATCGCGATCTCGCCTTCGCGCGACAGCAGTTCAACGCTGCCCATCTCGCGCAGATACATGCGCACAGGGTCGTCGGTGCGATCCAGCTTCTCGTTGTCGGCACCTGCCAGCGTAATTTCGCGATTACCGCCGGTGGTGGTCAGTTCCTTGGAAGAGTTGTCGTCAACTTCTTCGCTTTCTTCTTCCTCGGTGACCTGAATGCCCATTTCGGACAACATCGACATCACGTCTTCAATCTGGTCAGAGGATACCTGTTCAGGAGGAAGAACCGCGTTCAACTGATCGTAAGTGATGTAGCCCCGTTCTCGGGCATCGGCGATCATCTTTTTGACGGCGGCTTGGCTCATGTCGAGCGATACGTCGTCCTGATCCTGGTCCTTACGGTCGTCGTTGTCTTTGGCGGCCATGAAATGATCCTTAGGCTGTCGTCGGGGAGGCCCGACTGATTCGGATGATTCGTTATGTCCGAATCAATCTGGCTTCAGACTGATTCGCAACCACGTCGGCGTTATTTGTTTGGGTCTGTTGCAGGTCACCCTGCTTCGCCCTGTCCCTTTTTGGTCAAGCTGATTCGGCTCAACATATCGTCAAAGGCGCTGCGTTCGTCTTTCGAAAGCTTTGCCCCGTTTTCAGCGGTTTCAAAATCCGCCGTGTCGTTCGTTTCGCGTCGCACGGATGTATCGACCGCTGCGGCTGCCTTGGCCAGACGCCATGTCACGCTTTCGTCCGCGACATCATCCAGCGTGTCTTCCATCCCGTCGCTGACCTCTCGGGCGTAGCCGCGCATCGCGGACAATCGCGCCAGTTCGTGCCCCAAACACAGGCGCGCAGCCTCAATATCACCGGCACGCAAAACTGTGGGCGTGATGCGAACGTGGGTCTGCTCTTTCAGCTTTTCAAGGGGATCAAATGCAAGTTCTGCCGTCAGTGTTTCCACCACATCCACAGCGCCAATGTGCGTGAGGATACCGTCGCGGATACGGGTGTGCGTCTCATCCGCGCAGGTCATGCGTTCAAGCTGGGCTTCAAACTCCGATGCCACAGCGGGCGTGGCCAGAAGCGTCGCAAGGATCACTGCTTCGCGCAGGTGGTCTTCGTTTGCGGCCCCTGCCCCCAGCGCGGACTGCTTGTTGCTGGGTACAGGCGACAGACTGCGTTGCCATGGCTGTGCATTGCGGTTCCACGGCTGACGCGCACCGCCCGATTGCTTGCGCGGGCTTGCGGTGTTGCGCGGATTGAACAGCGCCCAGCGCATTTGTTTGATCGCCTCGCCATAGTGGCTGCGGATCGACGGGTCCGCGATCAATTTGATCTTTTCGCGCAGGGTTTTATCCAGTGCCGCTTTACGTTCGGGGCTGTCAAAGACCTTACCATCCGTTTCGCGCTGCCACAAAAGCTGCACCATCGGGATCGCCTGATCGAGCAGGTCCTGCATCGCCGACGCGCCTTTGGCTTTGAGCAGATCGTCGGGGTCCATACCCTCTGGCATCAGGGCAAAACGGAGCGATTGACCAGCCTCCAACAATGGCAGAGCGTTGTCGATCACCCGCATCGCGGCGCGCATACCAGCGGTATCGCCGTCCAGCGCAATGATCGGTTCGGGGCTGATACGCCATAACAGGCGCAGCTGATCCTCAGTGATTGCCGTGCCAAGTGGGGCGACAGTTGCGCCAAAGCCTGCCTCGGACAGCGCGATCACGTCCATATAGCCTTCGGCGACAATCAGCGGCGTGCCTTTGCCAGCCGCCTCGCGCGCGGGCTTCTGGTTATAAAGGCTGCGGCCCTTATCGAACAAAGGCGTTTCGGGTGAATTCAAATATTTCGCACGGGCATCGGCTGCCATAGCCCGCCCGCCAAGTCCAATAGCACGGCCACGGCCATCGCGAATGGGAAAGATGATGCGGCCACGAAACCGGTCATAAGGGCTGCCACCGCGGTCACTTTCAGCAGCAAGACCAGCCTCGATCACCAGTTTGGAATCCACACCCTTGCCAGTCAGATGTGCCATGATCCCGCCGTTGTCGGGGGCATAACCGATGTCCCAGCGCGCCTGCGCCTCCGGTCCCAGTCCGCGTTTATCCAGATAGTCCCGCGCAGCACCGGCAGCGGCTGTTTGCAGTTGCAGCTTATGCCACTGCACCGCCTGCTCCATCACATCTGCCAGTAGTGTGCGGCGGTCGGCCTTTTCCTGTGCTTGCGGATCACGGGCCGGCATCGGCATTCCGGCTTCACCGGCCAGGATTTGCACGGCTTCCATGAAGCCCACATTTTCGGTTTCGCGCACAAAGGAAATCGCATCACCTTTGGCGTGACACCCAAAGCAGTAGTAGAACCCCTTTTGGTCATCGACGTGAAAGCTGGCGGATTTTTCCTGATGGAACGGGCACGGCGCCCAATAGTCGCCCTTGCCCTGATTTGTCTTGCGCTGGTCCCACATAACCTTGCGCCCGACCACCTGCCCAAGGGACAGGCGTGTGCGCAACTCATCAAGGAATCCGGGGGGCAAGCTCATGCCCTATTATCTAGCCCGCGCAGCAGAGAGTCTAGGTCGTGCGTGCCGCCACGCCCCGCATCGCGGTTTCCAGATCATGGACCAACGTGCCTGCCATCGACCGCATAGCCATCACCTCAAAGCTGTCGTCGATCCGTGTGACGGATACAGACATATGCGCCAACATCGTGCGGGCCGTCTGCCCGCTGGGAAACACCTGTTTGCGCAGATCAATCGGCACAAGCCGTGCCAAAACGTCCTCTGCGCTGTCACCTGACAGGCGCACGATGGCCCAACCGTCACTTTGGTCAGTCACCGCCGCACCGTCCAAACGCGGCGCATCCGGTCCGCAGATAAGCGCCACACCAAGCCCTGCCCAAATCGCCCGCGTATCTGCGGCGCTGGTGGACCGGTTCGGTTTCGGGAAACTGACGCCAACAGCGGATTTGAGCGCCTTGGACACGGCGGTTGCCTGCCCTTTGAACGGCGCCACGCTGGTGATTGTGGGGTAAGTGACTTCTTCAAGCCTCAGATCACCGTGTGTGACCGGCAGCAGCCCCGCGCAAGGCGTTTTGGCAATCAATCTAACCACGCACCCGCCCTCCGTCTTTGTCGAAAAACACCGGATCGCAAACCTCGACCTTTTCAGTCAATCCTCGCAGGTGATCGTTGAGCACAATCGTCTCGCCATGGCGCGCGCGCCCGTTTTGCAAGAATCCCAGCGCGATGTTGCATTCCAATGTGGGTGACCAGCACACCGATGTGACATTGCCCGCGCTGTTTTCGCGCGTGAATTCGGCATTCTGAGCAAACAGATGCGCGCCAGCACTGAGCGCATTTTCCGGCGTCACGGCTTTCAGCCCAACAAGCTGGGTGCGATGATCGCCAGACAAACCAGGTCTTTGCGCGGCGGCCTGCCCGATACAGTCTTTTTTGGCACTGACCATTCCGGCAAGGCCCAGATCAAATGCCGTCACACGGCCATCCATTTCGGCGTGGGTCAGGAACCCTTTTTCGATCCGCAGCACATTCAGTGCCTCCATCCCGTAGGCACCGCCGCCCAGCGCCTCGGCTTGGGCCACAAGAATACGGAACAGGCTATCGCCAAAGCGCGACGGGACAGCAACCTCGTAGGCATGTTCGCCAGAGAATGAGATTCGGAAAAGCCGTCCTGCAACGCCAGCAATGTCAAACGCCCCGCAGCCCATAAACGGCAGATCAATCGCAGCATCGCCCAACCCTTCAAGCAGGTCTTTTGCCAGCGGTCCAGCAACGGCAAATTGCGCCCACTGTTCGGTGACAGAGGTGATTTGCACATCCAGATCAGCCCGCAAACCTTGCCTGACAAATTCCAGATGCTGCATGACATTGCCAGCAGCCGCCGTGGTCGTCGTCATCACATAGTGATTTTCGGCGATACAGGCGGTTGTGCCATCATCCATGACCGTGCCGTCCTCGCGCAGCATCAGCCCGTAGCGCACGCGCCCTGCCTTGAGCGTTGAAAACGTATTGGCATAGACAAAATCAAGTAATGTCCCAGCATCGGGGCCCTGAATGTCGATCTTTCCCAAGGTCGAGACATCACACACGCCAACTGCATGGCGCACATATCCAACCTCGCGGTCGCATGCCTCGCGCCAGGTCGTTTCGCCCTGCGCGGGAAAGTAGCTGGGGCGATACCACAGACCCGCCTCGATCATCGGCGCGCCGCGTGCAGTGGATGCTTTGTGCGACGTGGTGTGCCGTTCAGGGGCGAAGCCGTGCCCCTGCGATCCGGCCCCCATAGCGGCAATCGGCACGGGCACATATGGCGGGCGGAAGGTCGTCGTGCCGGTTTCGGGTATCCCGCGCCCCGTGGCATCCGCCAAGATGGCCAGTGCGGCGACGTTCGACGATTTGCCCTGATCGGGGGCCATGCCTTGGGTGGTGTACCGCTTCATATGCTCGACCGAGGCGAAGTTTTCGCGCGCGGCAAGCTGGATATCTTTCACATGCACATCGTTCTGGAAATCGAGCCACTTGCGCCCTTTCCCCTCAACCATCCATAGCGGAGCGATGTGATAAGGCGTGGCATCTGCGGCAGGCACATCAAGTTCGGGCACGGTATGGCCCAGATCGCGCAATGTCGCAGCTGCCACCGCAATCGCGTTTTCAAAACAGCCTTGCGTGTCGAAGATGCCGTTGCAGGCACCCGCTGCACGCAACCCCGGCACCGCGTCATCGGTCGGCACAAACGACAGGATGTTTGCGTCCCAAACCGGGCGACCGTTCATATGGCACGTCAGGTGAACAGAGGGATTCCAGCCACCCGACACAGCAAGGCAGTCCGCCCGCAACGTGCGTGTCCCGCCGCTATGGGTAATCGTGATGGTTTCAAGCGCATGACGTCCCGTGGTCGCTGTGACGACCCCATTGGTGAACACGGGAAAATCGCCACTGACTTGCACATCAGCGCGGCTGTCGATCAGGCCGACCACATTCACCCCTGCCGCAACAAGATCATGCGCGGTGCGGTGCGCGTCGTCGTTGTTGCCAAAGACGGCCACCGATTTGCCGGGCGCTACGCCCCAACGGTTCACATAGGCGCGCACACCGCTGGCCAGCATGATGCCGGGTCTGTCGTTGTTGGGAAAGGCGATGGGTCGCTCAAGCGCACCGGCACACAGGATGCTTCGCTTGGCCGCGATCCGCCAGAAACAGGCAACGGGCAGATCAGAATTAGGCTGTCCGCTGTTGACCCGTTCCAACGCGCCATAAGTGCCCTGATCATAGGCCCCTGTCACGGTGGTGCGGGTCATGATCCGCACGTTGGGCATCGCTTCGAGTTGCGCTGTCGTCTTGGCGATCCAGTCGGCTGCTGGCGCCCCTTCGATCAATTCGCGTTCAACCAAAAGCCTGCCGCCCAGCGCGGTGTCTTCGTCAGCGATGATGACATCCGCACCCGCTGTCGCAGCGGCCAAAGCCGCCATCAGACCCGTTGGTCCGCCGCCGATGACCAGCACATCGCAAAACGCAAAAGCCTTTTCATAGGTGTCGGCGTTATGCTCACCGCTCAACGCGCCCAGACCTGCGGCGCGGCGGATCACTGGCTCGTAGAGCTTTTCCCAAAAACTGCGCGGCCACATGAAGGTCTTGTAATAGAAACCTGCTGATAAGAACGGCGAGGCCGCGTCATTCACAGCCATCACATCGCGCTTGAGGCTGGGCCACGCGTTCTGGCTAAACGCTTCCATTCCCTCGTAAACTTCTTGCACGGTTGCCCGCACATTGGGGTCCTGCGACGCACCGCGCCCGATTGTGACCAGCGCGTTCGGCTCTTCCGATCCGGCTGTCATAGTGCCGCGAGGGCGGTGGTATTTGAACGACCGTGCCACCAGCTTCACGCCATTGGCCATGAGTGCGGCTGCAAGCGTTTCGCCCGCGATGGCCTTGAAGGGTTTGCCGTCAAAGGTAAAATTGACGACGGCCTGATCGTGATTGCGCAGCCTCATGATTTTGCCCCCGCGACCAAAGCCACATCGAATATCTCGTGCGTGCGGGTATCTCGGGTCACCACCACCCAAGCGCCACAGCCCGCAACATGGTGCCAAAGATCACGGGTCTTTCCCGCTGGGTTGGTGCGATTGTGCAAGTAGTCGTCCCACTGCTGCGGGGCCGCATCCGTTGCAGGTCGGTCAAGTGCGACCGCATCGCCCTTGTAGTAGAACTCTCGCCGGTCGCGTTCACCGCAAATGGGACAGGATATGCGCATGGTTATCTCAGCCCTTCGCAAACAGACATCGGCACCGCATTAAGCCGATAGGACACAGGTGTGGCGGGTATCTCGGCCAGATCAGTGGCGCCGTTGCAGTTATCGGCATCGCCCATCATCAGGTAAGAGGTGCGGATCACAAGCTCTTGCTTGGACTGACGCGCAACCTCAAAGCTGCCACCATCGCAATCGACGGCGCAGCCTGCGGGTCGGCCCTGAGCCGGACCAAAACAGAACAGACCCTGCGTGATGCGCTGCCCGGCTGCTGGTGTTGCTGCCACGTGGCCCTGCCGCGTCATCTGAGCCTCGATCACTGCGAAGGTGTCATCGTTTGTTGGTGCGTCCCAGATTAGGATGCGCAGCTTTGACACGACTTGCAGCGGATGATCCGCAAGGTGTGCAGGTGAATATGTCCGTTCAAAGCACCCCGTGGCCGGACCGTCGGCCATGGCCGCAAATGGCAGCAAGGCCATCAGGCTAGTGCAGATTGTGTTGCGCACCGGTCCCCTCCTCGTCCATGAGGCCACGCCCTGTTGCAAAGCGATCCAGCCGGAAACGGGCGGCGGGCGCGTGATGTTCACCCGTCGCCATCAGATGGGCAAAGCTGTAGCCGGACCCCGGCACAGCCTTGAAGCCGCCGTAACACCAGCCGCAATTCAGGAACAAACCCTCGGTGGGGGTCTTGTCGATAATCGGGCTGCCGTCGGGTGTCATATCCATGATCCCGCCCCATGATCGCAGCACCTTGGCCTTGCCGATCATCGGCATCAGCGTCATCGCGGCGTCCATCACATGCTCCTTCATCGGAAGGTTTCCACGCGCGGCATAGCTGGCGTAGAAATCAAGATCGCCGCCAAAGACCAGACCGCCCTTGTCGGACTGGCTGATGTAAAAGTGCCCCATCCCGAAACTGACGACATGATCGATGACCGGTTTCAGCCCCTCGGTGACAAAAGCCTGCAAGATGTGGCTTTCCACAGGCAGACGCATCCCCGCCATTGCCGCGACCTGACCCGAGCGGCCAGCAACGACCATCCCGACCTTGCCTGCTTTGATCGCACCGCGCGTGGTCTGCACGCCTGTGACTTTACCGTTTTCGATATCGATGCCGGTGACTTCGCAGTTCTGGATCAGATCCACTCCACGCGCGTCAGCGCCACGCGCATACCCCCACGCGACCGCATCATGCCGGGCCGTGCCGCCACGCGGATGCAACAGACCGCCATAGACAGGGAAGCGCACGTTATCAAAATCCAGATAAGGCAGGTGACTTTGCACGCCATCACGGTCCAGCAAGACGGCGTCATCACCTTGATTAACCATGGAATTGCCGCGCCGCACAAAGGCGTCTCGCTGACCGTCGGAGTGGAACAGATTAATCAGGCCACGCTGTGAATGCATGACGTTATAGTTCAGTTCCTGCTCCATCCCCTCCCACAGTTTCAGGGAATGGGAATAGAATTCGGAGTTACCCGGCAGGAAATAGTTGGCCCGCACGATGGTCGTGTTGCGCCCGACATTGCCGCCGCCCAGATAGCCTTTTTCAAGCACGGCCACGTTTGTCAGCCCGTGGTTTTTGGCCAGATAAAACGCGGTGGCCAGACCATGACCGCCGCCACCGATGATTATGGCATCATAGCTGGGCTTGGGTTCGGGATTACGCCACGCAGGGGTCCAGCCCTTCTGGCCAAACAACCCTTCTTTTATGACCCGAAAGCCGGAATATCGCATGTGCCGCTGTCCTCGGGGTGACGATTCGTACCTGAACAGTTGGCGAGATTTGGCATCCGTTGGCAAGCCTCGGAAAACGTCGCGGCAGGCCCGTTTGCGACAGACTTTTGACCAAACGGGCAAGTCATCCAATCCCGCCAGCGATTGTCCAACTACAGCAAACGCCCTTTGAGCGGTTTCAGGTTGGCCGCCACGATGGCCTCGGCTGCGGCGCGGTCCGCGTGGCTGTCAAAAGCCGCCAGCGGGATGACCGAAAAGCGGCGTTGGTCGATAACCAGAAACAGGAAATCCTGCGTAAAGATGTGGTGCCGGAAGGTGGACCAATCCAGATGGGTTGATGCCTCGGCAGACTGCATATCAAGCCCGCCATCCGCAAAAGCCACGCGGATCGGCGCGGTGTATTTGATCAACCCGCGATAGTGCCGCCGCCACGCCCTGTCGCGCATCACGTCCATGCCGATGATGCCCGCCCCGCCCAGCAGCATGATCCAGCTCCACGGTCCCGGCACGCCTTGCCACATCAGGAACAATGCACAAAAAATAAGCACACCGCCCACCACAAAATTGCCTGTCCGGCCAAGCGCGCGGTGCGCCCATAGCTGGTAACAGCCGCGCATATAGGCGTTTTCAGACAGCGTGTATGTGATGGTGACCGGCGGCTTCATGGCTACAGCAAGCGCGGATCACAGTGTAATTGCAAGTCGATTGCGCATCACCGCCTGCGACGCGGGCTTTCATGGCCGCCGAAACGAAATGTTAAGATATTGATCGTCTTAAGCATTGATTCGACCCCGACTCAGGCCGACACCGCGTTTGCGTTTACCGTATGGAAACGGTTGCGGGCTCAAAGCGCCAATTGTGGCGAAAGCGCCTTGGAATACGACATATTTCAAACCAGTTTCGCCCAACTTTCGTCACAGCACAGTGGTCTAACATCCCTCGGATTAATGCGTTCCGCGTGGCTTTTGTGGTCACGATGGTAACGCGGGAATGGAAAACGAGTGATGGTTCAGATGACACAGCACAAGGCCCACAGCAGGCATCCTTTGCGCAAACTGATGCGCCAGTTCGGACGCGATGAAAACGGCAGCATGATCGTTTTCTCTCTCTATCTGCTTGTCGTGATGTTGATCCTTGGCGGTATGGCCGTTGACTTCATGCGCTTTGAATCGCGCCGCTCGATGTTGCAGGGCGTGTCGGACCGTGCGGCCCTTGCCGGTGCCAGCCTGCGCAACTCCAGCACAGACGAAGAAGCCGAAGCCATCGCACTTGATTACTTTGTGAAGGCCGGACTGGACCAGTATCTTGTCGGTCAACCGACTGCATCGGGCGGCGACGACGCGAACTATCGCGCCGTGCAGGTCAAAGCCGAGATGGAGCTTGATACATTCTTTCTCAAACTCGTCGGCATCGACGCTCTGACCGCTGGCAGCAGCTCAAAGGCGATTGAGGGTGTGGGCAACGTGGAAATCTCGCTTGTCGTGGATATCTCGGGTTCCATGCGGGAAACCACGCACGACGAGAACGGCACACCATTGGCGCAGACCAAGATGCAGGCCCTGCAAGAGGCGGCCAAAGCGTTTACTGCCGCGATCTTCACCGAACAACACCGTGGCAAGATTTCTCTGTCGTTGGTCCCCTATTCGGCTGACGTGAACATTGGCCCAACCCTGTTTGGTCGCGTGACCAACAAGCAGCATGACCACGACTATTCACACTGCCTGAACATTCCGGATTCGGAATTTGCATCGCCCGCATGGAACACATCGTTGACCTATACGCAGGTCCAGCATTTCCAATATTATGACCGCGATGATGGCACGGCCAGCATCTCGAACCCTGTCTGCCCGCGTTATACGCAGGAACGGGTGATCTTCATGTCGCAGAACAAAGACAATATTGATGACCAGATCGAGCTTCTTGCGCCGCGTAACAGTACGTCGATCCACCTTGGTCTGAAGTGGGGTGCGGCTTTGCTTGACCCATCGACACGCGCAATGGTTGCCGGTGGACAGGAAGGCGAATTCAGCGGACGTCCGTTTGACTACCCCTCTGCCACCAACCCGGATTCGCGCACGGAGAAATTCATCGTGCTGATGACCGACGGTGACAACCAGTGGTCCTATCGTCTGGACGACGAACACTATGATACGCCCAGCGAAATCGCGCACTGGGAAGACTACAATCTGGATAACTGGACCGCAAACTACGCCACAAACACCACGCGGGATGATTGGACCTATGTGCGTTACACCGCGCCCAAGTACCTCGAGCTTTACGGGATCGAAGGCGAAAGTGACGCGGACCAGCTGACCAAGAACCTGTGTGACGCGGCCAAGCTGAAAGGCATCCAGATCCACACAATCGCTTTCGAAGCCACATCGGCGGGCGAATCCTTGATGTCTTACTGCGCGTCGTCGCCAAGCCACTACCACAATGCAAGCGGGTCCGAGCTTGTCTCGATCTTCGAAGCCATCGCGGCCCAAATCACCGACCTGAGGTTGACGCTATGATCAATTACCTTCGCCCCATCGCCAGTTTTCTGGGACGGTTCGGCCGTTCGGAAGGTGGCAACGCGTCGATCGAATTCGTGATGATGATGCCGCTGGCGATCATGATTACCTTCACCACCTACGAGACAGGCATCCTGTCCACACGTCAGGTGATGTTGGAACGCGGTCTTGATGTGGTCGTGCGCCGCGTGCGGATCGGGGCGATCCCCGATCCCAAGCACGACGACCTGAAAGCAGCGATCTGTGAAGAAGCTCTCGTGATCCCTGACTGCCTGAACCAGGTGAAGCTGGAAATGGTGATCCGTGATCCGCGCAACTGGCAGAATATGTCGGCGCAACCCGACTGTATTGACCGCGTGCAGGTTGGCACGCCGCTGATCAACTTCACGACCGGCGGCAACAACCAGCTGATGGTTCTGCGGGTCTGCGCGCTTTACGATCCGGTGATGCCCAACACGATTATCGGGTCCGCGATCCCCAAGGAAAGCGAAGGCGCTTATGCGCTGACGGCCGTGTCCTCCTTTGTGATGGAGCCATTCCAATGAGCCTGACAAAATCAATCCTTGCCCGCCTGCGCCGCTTGCGCCGCGACGAAAGCGGCAGTGGTACTGTCGAGATGGTCTTTATGGTGCCGCTGTTGTGCTGGTGCCTGTTGTCGACGATCTCGTATTTTCACGCTTACCGGTCCGAGCACGTTGCAACAAAAGCTGCCACCACATTGGCCGACATGGTGAGCCGTGAAACGGAATACATCACACCGTCCTACCTGAACGGGATGCGCGGCATGCTGCGGTTTTTGACAATGTCGGACACAGTTCCCAGCTACCGCCTGACAGTCATCATGTGGAATGAAGACAAGAACAAATACGTCGTACGCTGGTCACGCGAACGCGGCGACAAGCCAACGCTGCGGACAAGCGATCTGCCCGATATCAGCAACCAGCTTCCGCTTCTGAAAGACCAAGAGCGCGCGATTATTGTCGAGACATGGACAGACTATGTGCCGCAATACGAATACAATCTGGGTCTGAACGAGTTTGAATTCGAAAGCTTTATCGTGACGCGCCCGCGCTTTTCCACGCAGCTTTGCTTTGCGCCGACAGCGGAAACCGATCCGGTTGACGCAAAGTGCTGATCGACTGATCACATGACAAAATGAGCCTCTGACGCTTAGCGTCGGGGGCTTTTTTACGTGGTCGAGATGCGCAACGCGATCTGTTCGGCCATGAATTTGGTTTGGCCTGATGCTGTAACGCCGCCCACGCCAAGCCTGCGCCCCAGACGCCACCACATTCCCGGTGCCCAACTGCGCGGGCCGCTGCTCTTGAGGATCAGCGTAAAGCCGTGGGACGGTTTGAACGCGAAGGCACCACGGTTCACGGCCTCGATTTCCGCCAGTGTCGCAAGGACTTCGCCGTCGCTGCTGCGCACGTCATCCGCTGTCAGATAGACCGACAAAAGCGTGGCGCGGCGCAGCTTGTCACCGATCACCAGCGTCCCGATCCCGAGGGCCAGCAGCAGCGGGGTCAGGACAACTTTGAACGGCGGCAGCAGGGCGATGTAGATCACCAGACCGCCTAGCAAAAAAAGAACACCACAGGCGAAAAGTCGTCGCATCGGCGATGCGGAGACCGTTGCATAAATTCCGTCCTGATCCGGTTGAAACATATCGGCCCCCGCCCCTGTTTGGCGACGGATTACCCGCGAATGACGGGCTTTGCCAGCCCCGACGCAATTAGCCGCGGGGTGGCTTCACCTCATAGCCCGGCTCTTCGGGTTCATCATCGACCATTTCAGCCGGAAATCCGGGGGCAGTGATTGAAAGACCAGTTGCATCCTCAAGCCTGCGAATAATGTCGTCTGACTGGGCGCGGTCGCCATAGCGCGCGATGCCATCCTCGAAAATCGACACCATCAGCGGGCTGATCTCAAGCGGGACATCGTGGCGCTCGGCAATATCCTGAAACAGGCCGATATCCTTTTTCACCAGATCCATCGTGAAGTTGATATCGCGGCACCCGTTCAGGATCATCTGGCTTTCGGTTTCGTGCACAAAACTGGTGCCGGAACTGATCTTGATCGCCTCGTAAGTGGTCGCAAGATCCAGCCCTGCGGCTTTCATCGTGACCAGCGCCTCGCATACGGTCAGCAGGTTGGCGGTGGCAAGATAATTGGTCATCACCTTGAGCGTGCTGGCCGTGCCGATATCACCGGTATGCAAGACGCGGCGGCCAAGGGTGGTCAGGAGCGGCAGGACCTTGTCAAAAGTCGCGCGATCACAGCCTGCAAAGATGCTGATATTGCCCGTATCGGCGCGGTGACAGCCGCCTGACACAGGACATTCAACCGCCGCACCGCCGCTGGCCTTTACCAGCTTGGCCAGCTTCGCGACCTCGACCGCGTCGGTTGTGGACATCTCCATCCAAATCTTGCCGCTGGTGACCTCTGGCAACATGGCCAGCACGACATCCTCGCAAGCAGCAGGGCTGGGCAAACAGGTGATGACGACATCGCAATCACGCATCAACTGCGCGGGGCCAGTGCCGCTGGCCGCACCGCGCGTCACAAATCCGGTCACAAGGGACGCATCAAGATCATAGACGCTTAGCGCATATCCGTTGCGCAAAAGACTCCCCGCAAGCTTTCCGCCGACGTTGCCTAATCCGATGAACCCAACCTGCATAATGCCGTTCCTTTTTGTGTTTCGCTCAAATGCTCGCCGCCCCGTTGCCGGTCCGTCTCGCCCGTTTCCGACATATTGTGTGCACAGCCGCACAGATGGCGATCTTGCGGGACGTGCGGCGTGAACTTAACTGAGGGTCAAAGGAGACATCACATGTCCATCAGACCTACACTTGAGACCCGCCAAGCCATTCCGACCATGGAAGGCGCTGGCGTGAAATTGCACCGTGCATTCGGCTTTCAGGACCCAAGCGAGCTTGATCCGTTTCTGCTGTTTGACGATTTTCGCAATGAGCGACCAGAGGATTACGCCAAAGGCTTTCCATGGCACCCGCACCGCGGGATCGAGACGATTACATACGTGCTCGACGGCACGGTGGCGCATGCGGACAGCCTTGGAAACACAGGCGATCTGAACGCGGGTGACGTGCAATGGATGACCGCCGGGTCGGGCATTCTGCATCAGGAAATGCCGCGCGGAAATGCCAATGGGCAGATGCACGGCTTCCAGCTTTGGGCCAACTTGCCCGGCTCCATGAAGATGACAGCGCCCCGCTATCAGGACGTTGAGGCCAAGGATATTCCGACGGTTGTCGATGACGACGGTACATCTGTGCGCGTGATCGTCGGTGACTTCTGGGGCAAGAAAGGCCCGGTGGACGGTATTGCTGCCGATCCGCAGTATCTGGATGTTTCAGTGCCAGCTGGTGTGCGCAAAACGTTTAAGATCGACACCTATCGCCGCGCTTTTGCTTACGTTTTTGCAGGCGCTGGCAGCTTTACCGATGCGGCCAAACCTGCCGGTATCCTGCTTGAGAAAGAGGTGCTGGGCGAAGAGGTGAACATTCGCGATATGTCCGGCAACCGCACGCTGGTGCGTTTTGGATCAGGCGATGAGGTGACCGTGCAGGCGGGCGATGAAGGCATCAGGTTCCTGCTGATTTCGGGCGCGCCGATTGAGGAGCCTGTCGCGTGGCACGGGCCGATTGTGATGAACACCCAAGCCGAATTGCGTCAGGCGATGATGGATCTGAATAACGGGACGTTTATCAAGCCCGCGCACTGACGCACGGTGCGTTTACTTCTGGTGTTTCGCGCGGTGCAAAGCTGTGCACCGCGTGTGCACCGGACGTGCACCGACGCGGCGGCAGCGCATTTTGGTTAACGCCGGGTGCCTCCGGCGGAAGTATTTTAGTCCAAAAGAAGAAGAGCGGCGCGTTCACAGAGCATCGTGCCGCCTTGTGGGCCGTCAATCGGCAGGCGGTGGCGCGTCGGGATCGGCTTGGCCGATACCCTTGAAGATGGACCTGAGCGGGAAGGCCCATAGAATGCCCAGCCCCACATAGATCAGCAATTCCACACCAAGCGGCGGACGATTGAGTGGATCAGGGTAGAGCCAGTTCATGATCGTCACACACGACACAATATAAAGCGGAATCCCGAAAATCAGGATGGCAATCGCCCAGCGTTTGCGTGCCTTGTAACTGAGCGCCATGATCCGTCCTTTAGTCTGCGAATGGGTCTGTCACGAGGATCGTGTCCTCGCGTTCTGGTGATGTGGAAAGTAGGGCGACGGGGCAGTCGATCAACTCTTCCACGCGGCGCACGTATTTGATCGCAGCCGCTGGCAGGTCCGCCCATGAGCGCGCGCCTTCGGTGCTTTCGGACCAGCCGGGCATTTCTTCGTAGATGGGTTTGCAACGCGCCTGTTCGTCGGCGGCGGTTGGCAGATAGTCCAGCGTTGTGCCGTCTAGTTCATAGCCGGTGCAAATCTTGAGGGTCTCGAAGCCGTCGAGAACGTCGAGCTTCGTGAGCGCGATGCCTGTGACGCCGGAGGTCACGCAGGTCTGGCGGACGAGCGCCGCATCAAACCAGCCGCAGCGGCGCTTGCGACCTGTTGTAGTGCCAAACTCATGGCCGCGCTCGCCCAGCATCTGGCCGTCTGCATCGTGCAGTTCTGTCGGGAACGGACCCTCACCAACGCGGGTAGTGTAGGCTTTGACGATGCCCAGCACAAATTCAATCGCGCCCGGCCCCATGCCGGTGCCAGCCGCCGCCTGCCCTGCGATGACATTCGAGGATGTAACGAACGGATATGTGCCAAAGTCGATGTCGAGGAGCGCACCTTGCGCACCTTCGAACAGGATGCGTTTGCCGGCCTTGCGCTTTTCATTCAGCACCTTCCAGACGGGGGCGGCGTATTCCAGCACCTGAGGGGCAATCTCGCGGAGTTGGGCGAGGAGCGCGTCGCGGTCGATGGGGTCAAGGCCCAGACCGTTGCGCAGGGCGTTGTGGTGGATCAGCGCACGATCAACGCGCAGCTCCAGCGTGGCATCGTCGGCCAGATCGGCGACGCGGATCACACGACGGCCGACCTTGTCCTCGTAGCACGGACCGATACCGCGACCTGTGGTGCCGATCTTAGCGACAGAGTTCTGACCTTCGCGCGCGCGGTCCAACTCGCCGTGGAACGGCATGATCAGGGGTGTGTTCTCGGCGACCATCAAAGTCTCTGGCGTGATCGTGACGCCCTGCCCACGCAGGGTTTCGATCTCTTTCATCAGATGCCACGGATCGAGGACAACGCCGTTGCCGATGACGCTGAGCTTGCCGCCGCGCACAACACCGGATGGCAGCGCGTGGAGTTTGTAGACCTCTTCGCCAATCACAAGCGTATGGCCAGCGTTGTGACCGCCCTGAAACCGCGCGATGACATCGGCGCGTTCCGACAGCCAGTCAACGATTTTGCCTTTACCTTCGTCGCCCCACTGGGCGCCCACGACCACTACGTTTGCCATTGTCAGGTGTTTCCTTGCTGCAATCCCCGCGCCTCTATAGCGATGCACCCCAACGGGCGAAACCGCAAATTGCGCACTGGACAGAGCCGCGCCCGATTGGGCATGGTCCGGCGCAACACAAGACACACGAGGCATCACGATGGGCTTTCTTCTGCGCTGGGCGTTTGCATTTCTGCTGCTGGCCGCGACCTATAACCCGACAGACTGGAATTTTGTGCGATGGGGCATGGCCAACTGGGAAACGAACCTGCCGGTCACTGTGCTGATCGGGCTGGTGCTGCTGGTGGGTTATATCGTCTATCTGCGGGCCACGCTGCGATCCATTGGCGTGTTTGGTATGCTGCTGGTGCTGGCGGTGGCGGGCACCCTGCTTTGGGTACTTTACGATCAGGGGTTCATTGATCTGACCGATCCCACGTTTAATACATGGCTGGCGCTTGTTGTGCTGTCACTGGTGCTGGCAATCGGGCTGTCGTGGTCGATTGTGCGCAGGCGGCTATCAGGACAAGCGGATGTGGATGATATCGACGCCTGAAGAAAGCCCCGGCTTAGGGGTTGCGGCAGGGCCGATCAGCTTTTAGATACCGCCAAGTTGCACCACGCCCCGAAAGGCACGTCCGTCCATGGAAAACGTCATTCTTGTCATCCACCTGATCCTCGCGCTGAGCCTGATTGGCGCTGTGCTGATGCAGCGGTCGGAAGGCGGCGGTCTGGGCATTGGTGGCGGCGGTGGCGGTGCTGGCGCAAGCCGTCCGCCCCAATCGGCAGCGGGCAAGTTCACATGGATTCTTGCGATTGCGTTCATCTGCACATCCATCGCGCTGACACTGATCGCAGCCGATCAATCGGCAGGTGCTTCGGTTCTGGATCGCCTGAGCGACCAGCCTGCCGCGGAAGAGCAAGATACAACCGTGCCGGGCCTGGGCGACGATCTGTTGCCACCGTCCAGCGACGATGCACCGCTGGTGCCGTCCGGCAACTAAGCCACGAGTTATCCACAAGATTTTGTCCAACCTTCGGGGTTGGGCAACATCATCTTGCGTTTGCGGGTTGCGTGAGATGGGCGAATCCGCGTATTCTTAAATCCCGTGATGGTGCGCATCTTGATGTCTGCGCCGTAGCTGAATTTTGACACTCACGGGAGATGCCTGATGGCGCGATTTATCTTTATTACTGGCGGCGTTGTGTCATCTCTCGGCAAGGGTCTTGCCTCGGCGGCGTTGGGATCGCTGTTGCAGGCCCGCGGGTTTTCTGTGCGGCTGCGCAAGCTTGATCCCTATCTGAACGTCGATCCGGGCACGATGTCACCGTTTGAACACGGTGAGGTGTTTGTGACCGACGACGGCGCGGAAACCGATCTCGACCTTGGCCACTATGAGCGGTTCACCGGCGTCCCTGCCCGCAAAACCGATTCTGTGTCGTCTGGCCGGATTTATTCAAACGTTTTGGAAAAAGAGCGCCGTGGCGACTACCTTGGGAAAACCATTCAGGTTGTTCCGCACGTCACCAACGAGATCAAGGACTTCATCCGCATCGGCGAGGATGAAGTGGATTTCATGCTCTGCGAGATCGGCGGCACGGTGGGCGATATCGAAGGTCTGCCGTTCTTTGAAGCGATCCGCCAGTTTGCCCATGACAAGCCGCGCGGCCAGTGCATTTTCATGCACCTGACGCTGCTGCCCTACCTGACCGCATCGGGCGAGTTGAAGACAAAGCCCACGCAACACTCGGTCAAGGAACTGCAATCCATCGGTATCGCGCCCGATGTGCTGGTCTGCCGCTCCGAACAGCCAATCCCTGATCGTGAGCTAGAGAAGATCGCGCTTTTTTGTAACGTCCGCAAAAACTGCGTTGTGCCAGCCTATGATCTCAAGTCGATCTACGAGGCGCCGCTGGCCTATCACGCGCAGGGCCTTGATCAGGCGGTGCTGGATGCGTTTGATATCTCGCCAGCGCCGATGCCCAAGCTGGATGTCTGGCACGACGTCTATGACCGCATCCACAATCCCGAAGGCGAGGTGAAAGTCGCCATCGTGGGCAAATACGTGCAGTTGGAGGACGCGTATAAATCCATCGCCGAGGCGCTGACGCACGGTGGCATGGCCAACCGTGTGAAAGTGAAAATCGAATGGGTGGATGCAGAAGTCTTTGACAAGGGCGACGCCGCCCCGCACCTGACTGGTTTCCACGCAATCCTTGTGCCCGGCGGCTTTGGCGAACGCGGCACCGAGGGCAAGATTAAAGCTGCGCAATTCGCGCGCGAACACAACGTGCCGTATCTGGGCATTTGTCTGGGCATGCAGATGGCCGTGATCGAGGCCGCGCGTAATGTCGCCGGTCTGGCGACCGCCGGTTCGGAAGAGTTTGACCACGAGGCGGGCAAAAAGCGGTTCGAGCCTGTGGTTTATCACCTCAAGGAATGGATTCAGGGCAATCACGCGGTGACCCGCAAGGCAGACGATGACAAGGGCGGAACGATGCGCCTTGGGTCCTATGATGCCGCGCTGACCGAAGGGTCAAAAGTTGCCGAGGTTTACGGCACCACAACCATCGAAGAGCGTCACCGCCACCGCTATGAGGTCGACATCAAATACCGAGATCAGTTGGAAAAGCACGGGCTGTGTTTCTCTGGCATGTCACCGGATGGCAAGCTGCCAGAAATCGTCGAATGGTCCGATCACCCGTGGTTCATTGGTGTGCAATTCCACCCTGAACTGAAGTCAAAGCCGTTTGCACCGCACCCCCTGTTTGACGGATTTGTCCGTGCAGCCGTCGAGAATTCGCGGCTGGTGTAGCACCAGAAGATGAGTATTTTTGGCAAAATGATACGAAAAGGCCGTTGCACACAATGCAGCGGCCTTTTTCGCGATCAGAAGCCGAAGGACACCGAACGCGTCAGGACGATGCCAACCGACAGCTGTTCATCAGAAGCCGTGATCGGGCTGTCGGCTGCGTCTTCGCGCAGCAGATCATAGCGCACGGTGCCGGTCACACCCCAATCATCGTTGAACTGGTAAGTGGCAGATGCCTCAAGCCCGCTTGAGATGACGCCGGCATCGGGATCAAACGCGTCAAAGCCGCTTGCCGCAGCCTCTGCCGCGGTGACGCCGAAATAGGTATCGGCGTAATCATCGCTGCCGATCAGCACGCGGGGGCCAGCAGCAAGTGTCAGTTCGTTTGTAGGGCGGTAGTAGGCATCTGCCCCCACCTCGGCCACGAGCGATTCATGTCCGATCACGCCGTAGCGGACATCGGCATATAGGTAATAGTCGTCAGCTGCATAATGCAGGCCGCCGCCCAATTCGATGGCAGCATCTACGTCGTTCAGGCCCTCAAGCTCTGAAAATTCGTCCGAGGACCGCTCCCCAATATAGCGGAAACCGCCGTGGTAGCCAAAGCCGTCACTGGTGCCGTTTTCGCCAATGGACAGGCTGCCAAAATGCAGGCGTTCCAGACTGAAGCTGCCTGTTGGCCCGATGACGTAATCATCCGACCCGAAATACCCCGGAGCCGCCAAAGCGCCAGCGCCGATGGTAAATTCCACGCCATTGGACTGCGCGTGGGCAGAGGTCGCCATCAGGCTGGCGCCGAGCAGGAGGAGTGGAATCGATTTCATAGCCGTGTTCGTCCGTGAGTTGTATTAAGAGTAACCCCTTGTCAGACAAAAGCAATGGGCCTTGGCCCCATCTGAACAACACGTTACCGATGCTTAACAGCTTACGGGGCAAATGGTTCATGCTTTCTTATCAACACGCCTATCACGCCGGAAATATGGCCGATGTGCACAAACATGGCGCTTTGGCCTGGGCGCTTGATTACATGACCAAAAAGCCCAAACCGCTGACGTATCTTGAGACACACGCGGGCCGCGCGCTTTACGATCTGGGCGGGACCGAAGCCGCCAAAACAGGTGAGGCCGCGCAGGGCGTCGCGCTGATCGATGGGTGGTTTCCTGCCGATCATCCCTATTTGCGGGCGCTGGCCGCGGTGCAGGTCGCGCATGGGCCGGATGCCTATCCCGGATCACCGCTTGTGGCCGCGCAGGTGCTGCGGTCTACCGATCCGCTTTATTTGTCGGAATTGCACCCGCAAGAACATGCCGCACTCACCGCTGTGATGAAGCCTCATGGCGCGATCTGCGACCAAAGGGATGGCTGGGAGATGGCGTTGTCACGCTGCCCGCCAGACCCGCGCCGCGGATTTTTGCTGATCGATCCCTCGTTTGAGGTGAAATCGGATTATCAGAGCATCCCGGACACCATCGCCAAACTGCACCGCAAGTGGCCCGTGGGCGTCATCATGCTGTGGTATCCGATCCTGACAAGCGGGGCCCATGCGCCGATGACGGCCGCGTTGTGCCGCGCTATTCCGGACGGGTTGCTGCATGAAGTGGCCTTTCCCCCTGCCCGCGAAGGACACGGTATGACGGGATCGGGGCTGTTTGTGGTCAATCCACCATATGGCCTGTCAGACGAACTGGCGCGGTTGAAAGCGAAATTTGCCACCCGCGCGCCCCAACCCAAGGAGGTCTGACACATGCCCAAAGGATACTGGATTGCCCATGTCGCCGTTGATGATCCGCACGCCTACGAGGCGTATCGTGCGGCCAATGCGGTGGCGTTTGCCAAATACAACGCGCGGTTCCTCGTGCGCGGCGGCACGCGGGTTGATGTCGAAGGCACAGCCAAACCCCGTAGCGTCGTGATTGAGTTTGACAGCTTTCAGGATGCGCAGGATTGCTATCACAGCCCCGAATATCAGGCCGCTAAGGCGCTGCGCGATCCGGTGTCGTCTGGCGATTTGGTGATTGTCGAAGGATATGACGGATAATTGCGCGGGCTTTGGGGTTTTCTGCTGCGGCAGGCGGCCCTATATCGCAATTCATGTTTGGTGATTTCATACGGCGTTTGACCGCCCCCGACCCCGCCCCGCTTCCCGAGACCGATGCGCGTCTGGCGCTTGGCGCGCTTCTTGTGCGACTGGCCCGCTCTGACGGTGATTATGCCGTGTCAGAGCGCGAGAAAATCTCGAAGGTACTGGCCCGCCGTTACGGCCTGTCAGACCCCGAGCCGCTTTTGCGTGACTGCGAAGAGCTTGAGGCGCAGGCGCCCGACACCGTGCGCTTTACCCGCGCGATCAAAGATGCCGTGGCCTATGATGAGCGGACCAGCGTGATGAAGGCCATGTGGGAAGTCGTGCTGGCAGACGGTGCGCGCGGTGCGGAAGAGGACAGCATCATGCGGATGGTTGCGCCTTTGCTAGGTGTCACCGACCAAGACAGCAATATCGCCCGCCGCGAGGTCGAACAGGGCAAATGATCGCCAGTTTTCCGATGTATGACCGCCCGTCGACGCGGGCCGGTTATGATGCGCTGTGGGTGCTGATCCGCGACAACCTGCGCGACGCGGGCCTTGATGCACCAGACGCGCTGGATCACGAGATGCCGCATCTGGACACATGGGCACAGGATGATCTGGTGCTGGGCCAGATTTGCAACTTGCCGCTGCGGGCCAAATTCGCGCCGACCGTGACCGTGATCGGGACGGCTGATTATGGCCTGCCTGACTGCCCCCCCGGTCATTACAATACGCTGTTTATTGTGCGCGGCGATAGTGATGTGACCGATCCCTACGCGGCCATGCAGCAGCGGTTTGTGATCAACGACTATATGTCACAATCGGGCTTTGGCGCGGCCCATCAGATGGCCGCCCGCAAAGGGATCGACCTTGTGCCGCAACTTGCGTCGGGTGCGCATGCGCTCAGCCTGCGGGCCGTGGCCACCGGTGCCGCCGATTGCGCCAGCATTGACGCGCAAACATGGCGTCATCTGTGTGCCGATGATCCCCTGTCGCAAGAGGTGCGTGTCATCGGACAAACACAGTCCAGCCCGGCGATGAGCTTGATCACCGCAGGCCAGCGCGACCCTGCCCCGTATTTTGCCGCGATCAAAGCCGCACTTGCCGCATTACCGCAGCAGCACCAAGACGCAATCGGCTGGCGCGATATCGTACAACTGCCGGATGCAGACTATGCTCTGCCCATCCCCGCACTGACACAGGCCGTGGCCTGACCCTAGGTCACATCAGACCGAATCCGTTGCAAACCCTGCAAAAATAAGCCCTACTGCGCCGAAGCTGTAAGGGACGACCAACACGTGACGACCGCCGCGCCAGTCATTGAAATTCAGGATCTTCACAAGGCCTATGGGTCACTTGAGGTGCTCAAAGGCGTGAATATCGCCGCCCCCGCGGGCCATGTGGTGTCGCTTATCGGTTCGTCCGGTTCGGGAAAATCAACGCTGCTACGCTGCGCCAACCTGCTTGAGGATAGCCAGCAAGGCGAGGTGCTGTTTTGCGGCGAACCGGTGACGTGGAAAGGCACGGGCCATAACCGCAGGCCCGGTGATCACGCGCAACTGATCCGCATCCGCACGAACCTGTCGATGGTGTTCCAGCAGTTTAACCTCTGGGCGCATATGACGATCCTGCAAAACGTGATGGAAGCACCCGTGACGGTGCTGAAACGCGATCCGGCGCAGGTCGAGGAGGCAGCGCGCAAGTATCTGGCCAAGGTCGGCATCGGTGACAAATGCGACGTCTATCCTGCCCAGCTTTCCGGCGGCCAGCAGCAACGTGCCGCGATTGCGCGCGCCCTTTGTATGGAGCCTAAAGCGCTCTTGTTTGACGAACCCACATCGGCGCTTGATCCTGAACTGGAACAAGAGGTGGTGAAGGTGATCAAAGACCTCGCCGCCGAAGGCCGCACGATGCTGATCGTCACCCACGACATGCGGTTGGCTGCTGATGTCAGCGACCACGTCGTATTCCTGCACCAAGGCCTGATCGAAGAAGAAGGACCGCCGGAGACACTCTTCAGCAGCCCCAAGACAGACCGCCTGCGCGGTTTTCTGTCCAGCACACAACATTAATCAAATCATCAACTTACGGGAGAAACCTGATGAAAAACCTGATCCTTTCCACTGCCGCACTGGCGCTGACCGCTGGCATGGCAATGGCCGATGGCCACGCCGTTGTCCGCATGGGCACCGAGGGCGCCTACCCTCCGTATAACTTCCTCAACGACGCTGGCGAAGTTGACGGTTTCGAGCGCGAGCTGGGCGACGAGCTTTGCGCACGTGCCGAGCTGACCTGCGAGTGGGTCACAAACGAGTGGGACAGCATTATCCCCAACCTCGTGTCCGGCAACTACGATGTGATCATGGCTGGCATGTCGATCACGGACGAGCGTGACGAAGTGATCGACTTCTCCGACCCATACACACAGCCCGATCCATCTGCATTCCTGTCGATGAACGCTGATTTCGACATCGAAGGGTCTGTTGTGGCGGCACAAGCTGGCACCATTCAGGCTAGCTATGTGGCTGAAAGCGGTGCAACGCTGCTCGAATTCGCAACACCTGACGAAACTGTCGCTGCTGTGAAAAACGGCGAAGCGGATGCGGTTCTGGCCGACAAAGCGTTCCTCGCACCTGTTGCTGAGGCCGACGCGGACATGACACTGGTGTCCCAAGACGTTCTGATCGGTGGCGGTATCGGCCTTGGCCTGCGCGAAAGCGATGCAGAGCTGCGTGAGAAGTTCAGCGCGGCGATCCAGTCCATGAAGGACGACGGCACATTGAACGAGCTGATCGTGAAGTGGCTGCCAGACTCCGCGACGTTCTAAGTCGGCAGTAGACCAAAACGTGAGAGAGGGTCGCCAGTTTGGCGGCCCTTTTTCGTGCGGCTCTCAGTGTCGGGGGCGGTACGGGGCCAAAAGGGCCGCCTCATCCGCATCAAGGCCGTGCGTGATCTCACGCGCAATAAGCTGACCCATCAGCGGGCCAAGCGTAATGCCCGAATGCATCACCGCCACGTAAAGTCCGTTGTCCAATGCGCCGACGATCGGCTGTCCGCCCTCGGGCACAGGGCGTTCGGCACGTTGCACCTGTGACCAGCGCAGATTGTCCAGCCCATGGAACATACCTTTCAGGCGCGCGACGGTGTCATCGGCTGCCGCTTCGGGCGTGTGGGTAAGCGAGGTCGTTGTGTCGCCCTGATGGCCAAGTGCGGCGGGCAAGAGGAGCTGACCCGACGCCTCTTGCCGGATTTCCCCGACGGGAGAGGCAAGGATGTGGTTGAGCATCGGCCGCAGTGGTGTGGTGCGCACGATATAGGCGGGGCGCGGAACCAGATGGATATCAACACCCGCTGTTTGCGCCAGCGCCGTCGTGCCCGTGCCAGCGGCGACAATAACCTGATCGGCGAGCAACCTGCCTTGGGCTGTCTCAACGCCCGCGGCGCGGCCATTTCTCATATGGACACCTGTCACGGGCGTATTCTCGATCAGTTGCGCACCAAATGACTGCGCCGCTGCAAGCAACTGCCGTGGGATGGCTGCGGATTGTGCCGCCCCTTCTTCGGGGAAGAACAGAGCCGTCTGCGGGGCGTCGCGCAAGGCAGGCTCCATGTCCGCGACTTGTGCGCGGGTCAGCATCTCGACGGGGTAATCCACGCCGCGAAGTGCATCATAAGTGGCCGCCAGTTCAGCGGGGGGCATGTCCCAGCACACACACCCCGGCCATGTCACATCAAGCGCAAGCTCTGACGCAAGCCTGCGCCATGCCGCGATGCCCGCGACACGCAGGTGGTGGTGGGCGATGTCGAGGTAGAAGCTTGCGTTGATCCAGCCAAATGCGGTCGCCGTCGCAGGGCCAGCACCCGCACTGATCACCCGCACGCGGTGGCCGTCGCGCGCCAGATGCAGGGCCGTCGCTGCGCCGATGATGCCCGATCCCACGACAAGTATGGATTGCACCATGATACAACGCCCTCAAACTGCTGTTTTCGTAGCGATACATATTGGCGACAACGCAATCACATGCAATGCTGTTCGTCGGACCCATAACCGCCAAGACCAAAAGGGGCGCGCCATCTTTAGCTACTGTGCAGATCCCGCCACCCTTGAAGGGTTCACTTGGCTGTCGTGCTACCTGACCACGGGCAAGCACATGAACCTGTATTATTCGCTGGGCACGGTGCTGTTGCTTTTGGCGATCACAGCGCCGGCAGCACTCGCGTTCGGATTTGGCGGGGCGGCGTCGGCGCGGAGCAATTTTGCGCCCCTGCGCTGGTTCGGCAAAACCTACATCGCCATTGTGCGCGGTGTGCCTGACATCGCGTTTTTCCTGTTTTTTGTCATCGCCTTGGATCAGGGCTTTGAATACGTCCGCCACCGGATCAAGTGCCCCGACTGGCCCGATGCGGTGCGGCAGGGCAATGACTTTGTCGTCTGCGCGCAGGCGAAACTGCCCCTTGGCAACGCGCCGCAGTGGATTCACGAAACCTACGGGTTTTTCCTTGCTGTTCTGACCTTTGCCATCGTGTTCGGGGCGTTTGCGGCCAACGTGCTTTATGGCGCGATGCGGGCGGTGCCACGCGGGCAGATCGAAACCGGAGAGGCTTACGGCATGTCGCGCCGCCAGACCTTCTGGCGCATTCTTGTGCCGCAGATGTGGGTCTATGCCCTGCCCGGCCTGTCAAACCTCTGGATGGTGCTGATCAAGGCCACGCCGCTGCTGTTTCTGCTGGGTGTGGAGGATATCGTCTACTGGTCGCGCGAGCTGGGCGGGTCCAAGACGCCGCAATTCACCGACTACCCGCACCCCGACTGGCGCATGTGGTACTTCTTCGGGCTGCTGGTGTTTTACCTGTGCTTTACCCGCGTGTCCGAGGTCGTGCTGGACCGGATCATGGCGCGGCTGACGAAGGGTCAGGCCACGTCTGGCGGCGAAGCACAGCGAAAGGCAGCGGCGTGATGCGAAACACCATATCCTTGTCCCGCCCGGCATCGCCGGGCAGCGCACTCCCTCCCCACGGAGGGCGCTTTTGCGACGTTGCAATGAGTAGTGCCGCTGATTTGGTTGATATGACACCAGTCAAACAGATGGTCCAAACGCCCTCCAGGGAGTGCGCTGCCCGGGGCTGTGCCCCATGAGCTGCGCCCAGACTATCCTCGACTACGGCCTGCGCTCCATCGGGATTGGTGAGCGTCTATTGCCGCGTTCGGATTTCACCCTTTGCCAGCAGTTCACCCTGATCGGGTCGGGCATGATCTGGAACATCTATTTTGGCGTGCTGGCCCTGATCATCGGGTTTGTGCTGGCGACGGCGGTGGCGATGGGCAAGGCCTCGACCAGCCGCTGGACCCGCAAACCGGCAGAGTGGTTTATCTTTCTCTTCCGCGGCTCACCGCTCTTTATCCAGTTCTTTTTCGCCTACTTCCTGTTCCTGTCGCTTAAGGGCGTTTACCCGATCTTCAGCCCCCTAACGTCCGCCACTTTCGGCGCGTTGGTGGTGCTGATCCTCAACACTGCCGCCTATTCGGGCGAGATATTCTATGGCGCGCTGCAGTCCATTCCCAAGGGCGACACCGAGGCCGCTGACGCCTACGGGATGTCGGGCTGGGCGCGGTTCAAGCGGGTGATCTGGCCCACGATGCTGCGTCTCGGCTGGCCTGCTTACACGAACGAGGCGATCTTTCTGTTCCACGCCACCACGCTGGTTTATTTCGCAGGCTTTCCCGCGTTTCAGCAAAAGGGCGACGCGCTGTATTACGCCAGTTATTTTGCCGACAAGACGTTCAACCCGTTTATCCCCTACCCCATTCTGGCGGGGTATTTCATCATCCTGACACTGATCGTCATCAGCATTTTCGGCATCATCAACGCGCGGCTGAACCGGCATTTGCCGCAAGAGCGCCGCCGCCGTTTGCGTATTCGCCCGCAGATCATTCGGTAGCTTGCACTTGCGCGCACTTGGGCGCATAGCAATGGCGTAACTCCTTTATTTCAGGCCCCCCACGCGATGAGCTGGCTTCACGAAAACCCCGATGTCCGTAACGTGCGCTGTGGCGCTGCCGACCTGAACGGTCAGGCCCGTGGCAAGCGCGTACCCCGCCGCTTTGCCGAAAAGCTCGAGGCCGAAGGCACGCGGTTCCCGCTCTCTGTTCTGAGCCTCGATATCTGGGGCGAGGATGTGGACAACAGCCCGATGGTGTTCGAGACAGGCGACGCAGACGGAATTTTGCTGCCCACCGAGCGCGGTTATGTGCCGATGCCGTGGCTGGAACGCCCGTCGGCGCTGCTTCCGGTCTGGATGCATTGGGAGGACGGCACACCGTATCAAAGCGATCCGCGTCACGCGCTTGCGCGGGTTGTTGAACGGTTTGCTGCGCTTGATCTGACGCCTGTCGTCGCCACCGAGATGGAGTTCTATCTGGTCGATGACAGTGGCCGCGAATTGCGCCAGCCGCGCAGTCCGCGATCGGGTAAACGCCGCCCCGGCGCGGAAATTCTGTCGCTGCGGGCGCTGGATGCGTTTGATGTGTTCTTCAACGATCTTTACGACGCCTGTGAGGCGATGGACATTCCCGCAGAGGCTGCCATTTCCGAAGGCGGTCTGGGCCAATTCGAGGTGAACCTCGAACACGTCAATGACGCGCTGAAGGCCGCTGATGATGCGTGGCTGTTCAAGATGCTGGTGCGCGGGCTGGCCCGCAAGCACGGGATGGCTGCCAGCTTTATGGCAAAGCCCTATCCCGAACACGCGGGCAACGGCTTGCACACGCATTTTTCGATCATCGACAAAGATGGTCGGAATATCATGGACAACGATACGTTCGAAGGCTCTGACGTGTTGCGTAATGCCATCGCGGGCTGCCTGAAGGGTATACCTGAACTGGCGCTGATCTTTGCGCCGCACGGCAATTCCTATGAACGGCTGGTGCCGGACAGCCATGCGCCAACGGCCATTTGCTGGGCCTATGACAATCGCACGGCCTCTGTCCGCGTGCCTGGCGGCAGCTTCAAGGCGCGCCGCGTGGAACACCGCGTGGCCGGTGGCGATGTGAACCCCTATCTGTTTCTGGCGGCTGTACTGGGCTCCGCCCTGATCGGGATCGAGGACAAGCTGACACCGCCCGCCCCGATTTCGGGGAATGCCTATGATCAGGAAATCCGGCAGATTCCCGACACGTGGGCCGCCGCGATTGATGCGTTTGAGACAGGTGAAATGGTCAAACGCATTTTTGATCCGCTGCTGATCAAGAACTTTGTGCTGACCAAGCGGCAAGAGCTGCACTATTTCCAGCAACTGACGCCGGAAGAACAGCTTGAGCTTTATCTCGATACAGTCTGACTTGCCCGCGTGACATCACGGGCCTAACGTCTTTGCAAACGCGCGACAGGACATCCAAATGAAAATCGGTATTCTCCAGACCGGCCACGCCCCAGAGGAACTGCGGCCTTTGTCAGGCAACTTCAGCAATCTGTTTGAAAAATTCCTCGATGGAAACGGCTTTGACTTTGTCGTCTATAACGTGGTCGACATGGCCTTTCCCGACACGATCCGCGATTGCGATGGCTGGCTGATCACCGGCTCGAAACATGGCGCTTACGAGGATCACCCGTTTATTGCCCCGCTTGAGACGTTCATCCGCGATTGTTACGCCGCAGATATTCCGATGGTTGGCGTCTGCTTTGGCCATCAGATCATCGCGCAGGCGCTGGGTGGCAAGGTGATGAAGTTCGAAGGCGGCTGGGCCGTTGGTCGGCAGTCCTATGACTGGCAAGGCGAAACGATCTATCTGAATGCGTGGCATCAGGACCAGGTTGTGGCCCTGCCCGAAGGTGCCGAGGTTTGTGCCAGCAATGATTTTTGCGCCAATGCCGCACTGGTCTACGGACAAAAAGCGTTCACCGTGCAGGCGCATCCCGAATTTGACGGCGCGTTTGTCGACGGGCTTGCGACCTATCGCGGGCCGGGTGTGGTGCCGGACGGTCTGCTTGATACCGTGCGCGCAAACATTGACGCGCCTGTTGATAACGCGCGACTGGCCCAGCAGGTTGTGTCGTTCTTCAAGGAAAGACGTGTCGCATGACCTGGACCGATGACATCCCCGAAGCGGCTTTGAAATACCTTGAGGCAAGCCGTCTGGACGAGGTGGAATGCCTGATCCCCGACTTGCCCGGCATCGCGCGCGGCAAGGCTGTGCCAGCTGCCAAGTGGGAAAAGCAGACGCATTTCCATCTGCCCAATTCGATCTTTTTCCAGACCATCACGGGCGATTGGGGTGAGGCCGCCGGACCGGGCGGGTTTACCGAACCAGACATGATCCTGCGCCCCGATCTGGGCACGGCGACGGCGGCCCCTTGGGCGTCGGACGGGACATTGCAGGTAATTCACGATGCCTTTGACCAAAAAGGCGATCCGGTTGGGTATTCCCCGCGCAACGTGCTGAAACGCGTGGTGGCACTCTACGAGGCGCAGGGCTGGACGCCCGTTGTCGCACCCGAGATGGAGTTCTATCTGGTGGGCCGCAACGTGGACCCTGCCAAGCCGATTGAACCGATGATGGGCCGCACGGGGCGCCCTGCGGCTGGTCGTCAGGCCTATTCGATGACGGCGGTGGATGACTATGGCCCCGTGATCGACGACATTTACGAATTCGCCGAAGTGCAAGGCTTTGAGATTGACGGCATCACGCAGGAAGGCGGCGCAGGCCAGCTTGAGATCAACCTGCGCCACGGCGATCCTGTCAAACTGGCTGACGAGGTGTTCTATTTCAAACGCCTGATCCGCGAGGCGGCGCTGCGCCACGATTGTTTTGCCACTTTCATGGCCAAGCCGATCAGCGGGGAGCCCGGCAGCGCGATGCACATCCACCATTCGGTGATTGATGACGAGGGCCGGAATATCTTTACCGGCAAGGGTGGCGGCGAGACGGACGCGTTCTTCCACTTTATTGGCGGGTTGCAGGAACACATGCCAAGCGTCATCGGCGTGATGGCCCCTTATGTGAACAGCTTTCGCCGCTACGTGAAAGACTATGCCGCGCCGATCAATCTTGAATGGGGACGCGATAACCGCACGACGGGCATCCGCATCCCGATCAGTGATCCAGCCGCGCGGCGGATCGAGAACCGCTTGGCGGGCATGGATTGTAATCCCTATCTGGCCATCGCCGCATCACTGGCCTGCGGCTATTTGGGTCTGGTCAACAAGATCGCCCCCGACAAGCGCTACAAGGGTGAGGCCTATGACGCCGAGCCCGATATCCCGCAAAGTCCATACGAGGCGATGGAACTGTTTGATGCAGCCACCGAGATGCACGGCGTGCTGGGTGCGGAATTTGCGCGCGTGTTTTCCATTGTGAAAAGGGCGGAATACAGCGAATTCCTGCAAGTCATCAGCCCTTGGGAACGCGAACACCTTTTGCTGAACGTCTGATCCATGAACCCACTTTTCCGCAATGACAAAAAGGGTGAACATCCGGCAAGCTGGTATGCCGCGTCAACGGACCTGCCGCCGCAGCGCCCTGCCCTGAAAGGCGCTGTGACGGCGGATGTCTGTGTGGTCGGGGCCGGATTTACCGGACTGTCAGCGGCGCTCCACCTTGCGCGGCGCGGTCTGTCGGTTGTGGTGCTGGACGCGCATCGGGCGGGGTTTGGCGCATCTGGCCGAAACGGCGGACAGGTCGGGTCGGGCTACAACAAATCGCAGCGGTGGCTTGCCAAGCAACTTGGCCAAGACAACGCCCGCGCCCTTTGGGACATGAGCGAGGAGGCAAAGCAGGATATCCGCGACTTCGCCCGCGACCAGCCCGATATCATGTTCAAACCCGGCGTGGCGCACGGGGCCTATTCGGCGGCAGAGGCAGCCGAGGATCAACGCGATGCCGCTTATCTGCGCGACACCTACGGCTACGACCAGATTGATGATCTGGATCAGGATGCCATGCGCGCGCTGGTCAAAACGCAAAGCTATCACGGCGGCGTTCTAGATCATGGTGCGGGTCACATTCACCCGCTGCGCTATGTGACGCGGCTTGCCGCAGCGGCCGAAGACGCTGGCGCTGTGATCTATGAAGGGTCCGAGGTGCACCGGATTGTCGAGGGTGATCCGGCCAAGGTGCAAACCGGACGCGGTCATGTAATGGCGCGGCATGTTGTGCTGGCCGGAAACGGATACCTGCCCAATATCGTGCCGAAGGTCACGCAGCGGGTCATGCCGATCAACAGCTTTATCTGCGCCACCGCCCCGCTTAGCGACGCGCAAATGGTGCTGGCCCTCGATATCGCGGTGGCTGACAGCAAGTTTGTGGTCAACTACTACCGCATGTCAGAGGATAACCGTTTTTTGTTTGGCGGGCGCGAAAGCTATTCGATCGGATTTCCCAAGGATATCTCGACAGCTTTGGTGCAGCGGATGACATCGCTTTTCCCGCAGCTTGATGGTGTCGGCATTGATTACGTCTGGGGCGGCACATTGGGGATTACCATGTCACGCCTGCCCAGCGTGCAGCGCGTTGCGCCAAACATGATTTCGGCGGCGGGGTTTTCGGGGCATGGCGTGGCCCTGTCAGGATTTGCGGGCAAGGTAATGGCCGAGGCGATTGCAGGTCAGGCAGGCAAGTTTGACACGCTTGCACTACTGCCCGCGCCCAAGTTTCCGGGTGGTGGCGCCTTGCGCGCGCCGCTGCTGACACTGGCAATGTCGTGGTACGCGATGCGCGACCGATTGGGCGTTTGACGACCATCACAGAATTGCCAAACCTCTTTTTCCATTGGTAAAAACTAATTCACCGAAAAGAAAGTTGCTTTTTAACGCGCGACAAGAAACTATTGCCGCACTGTAAGAACGAAAAGCAACAAAACAATGGCACAACAGAAAATCAGAAACATGGAGGAGTTCTCCGCGATCAGCGGCATCTCTCGCCCAACGGTTTCCAAGTTCTTCCACGATCCCGACAGCGTGCGGCTTTCGACGCGTGCGCGGATCGAGGCCGCGATTGAAAAATACGACTATCGTCCGAACATCTTTGCGATGAACCAGAACCGCAAGCTGACAAAGAATGTCGGGATTGTGGTGCCGTTGCTGGCCGACCCCTATTTCGCCGAGATCGCGCGCAATCTGGAACAGAGGTGCCTTGATGCAGGCTATCGCCCGACCCTGTTCAGCGCTCATGGCGACCCCGATCTTGAGGTCGAAGTGCTTGATAACCTGCGGTCCATGAAACCCGCAGGCGTTCTGATTGCGCCCTTGGGGCGCGCGTCCAATGTCAGGGCGCTTGAGAAGTTCAGCGAAGACGTCCCCACGCTTATTTTCGACAGCAGCGTTGAGGAAATCGGGCTTGGCTTTGTGGGATCCGATAATATGCAATTTACGGCGCATATATCGGATTATCTGTGCCGCACGGGTGAGCCGCCCTGCTTTTTCGAAATGAAAACACCGGCAAACCCGAACGCCCACAGGCGTCGGCAAAGCTACCTGAATGCCATGGAGAAGTTCGGATTCACCCCGCAGGTGGTGTCGGTCGAAGGTGAAGGCTGGGCGTTTGAAGAGATTGGACGTCTTGGTGGACACAAGGCCCTGTCCGAAGGTCAGTTCTCGACCAATACGATTCTGTGCAGCAACGACCGTCTGGCCATTGGATTGCTGACCGCCTGCTACGAGCGGGGGATTCGCGTCGGGCGCACGGAAGGCTGCTCGATTCGTGTCGCCGGGCAAGACGGCCACCCCCATTCACGCTACACCTGCCCGCCCCTGACAACCATTTCGCACGACTATGACGCGGTGTCCAAGCATGCCGCAGATGCCCTGTTTGCTGCCATCGATGGCCACGTAGAGCCTTGGAAAAGCACACGTCTTGAGGGCAAGCTCATCATGCGCGACTCCGCGTGACAGCCAATTTCTTTACGCGCGTAAATTTTTTGTTGACGCGGCGTTGACCGATCCTATAGCGTGGCTGCACATCTACTAGGGAGGAATTACCGGATGTCTTTGAAGAGCACACTTCGTGCTGCAACCGCGCTTTCGCTGATCACAGCAAGCAGCGCATTTGCAGACGGCCACTCCGCAACGATCACAATCGCCACCGTAAACAACGGCGACATGATCCGTATGCAGGGTTACACAGACCAGTTCACCGAAGAGACAGGCATTGCTGTCGAGTGGGTCACACTGGAAGAGAACACACTGCGCCAGCGTGTGACAACTGACATCACCACAAACGGTGGTCAGTTCGACATCACAACAATCGGTATGTACGAAGCACCGATCTGGGGCGCAAACGGCTGGTTGGTCCCACTGGACGACATGTCCGACGAGTATGACGCCGCTGACATCCTGCCAGCAATGGCTGGTGGCCTGTCCCACGACGGCACACTGTACGCTGCACCATTCTACGGTGAATCGTCCATGATCATGTACCGCACTGACCTGATGGAAGCTGCTGGTCTGGAAATGCCCGACGCGCCAACATGGGAATTCATCGCAGAGGCAGCAGCCGCGATGACCGACCGTGACGCAGAAATCAACGGTATCTGCCTGCGCGGTAAGGCCGGTTGGGGTGAAGGCGGTGCTTTCATCAACGCAATGGCAAACTCCTTCGGCGCACGCGTTGTCGATGAAGATTGGAACGCACAGCTGGACAGCGAAGCTTGGGCGAACACCCTGAACTTCTACAAGGACATGATGGACGCGTCCGGCCCAACAGGCTACGCAACCAACGGTTTCAACGAGAACCTGTCCCTGTTCAACCAGGGTAAGTGCGGCATGTGGATCGACGCCACAGTGGCTGCGTCCTTCGTGACAAACCCAGACGACAGCGAAGTTGCTGACAGCGTTGGTTTCGCTCTTGCGCCAAACACAGGCCTTGGCAAGAACTCCAACTGGCTCTGGGCTTGGGCACTGGCAATTCCTGCCGGCACACAGCAGCAGGACGAAGCCAAGCAGTTCATCGAGTGGGCAACTGGTAAAGCGTACATCGAAATGGTTGCAGCCAACGAAGGTTGGGCAAACGTACCACCAGGTGCACGTCAGTCGCTGTACGACAACCCAGAGTATCAGGCGGTTCCTTTCGCCCAGATGACACTGGACTCGATCCTGTCGGCTGATCCAACTAACCCAACTGTTGATCCTGTGCCGTACACAGGCGTGCAGTTCATGGCGATCCCCGAGTTCGCAGGTTTCTGGACTGAAGTGAGCCAGGAATTCTCTGCCGCCTACGCTGGTCAGCAGACTGTTGAAGAGGCACTGGCCAAAGGTCAGGACATCGTCAACGAAGCACTGGAAGCTGCTGGTTACCAGTAAGCTCCTCCCCCCAGAGGGTGGCCACGCGCCGCCCTCTGGACATCTCGACCCCCTGTATTTGATAATCGTCTGAAAACAGAGCGCTAAAAACGCGCTTTCTGTTCACAGGAAGGATACATCCAATGGCCACCAAAGCTTCCCGATCCGCCGCAAGACTGATGATGGCACCTGCCGTTATTTTGCTTTTGGGCTGGATGCTGGTTCCGCTGATCATGACGCTGTGGTTTTCATTCCGCACGTATCTGCCCCTGCGTGGTGGCGATCAGGGCTGGACCGGTTTTGACAACTACGTCCGGTTCGTATCCTCCAGTTCATTCTGGCCCGCGGTACAGACAACGCTGATTATCGTGCTGGGTGTCCTCATTATTACCGTCGTTCTTGGCATCCTGATTGCCATGCTTCTGGACCAGCCGATGTGGGGCCAGGGCGTTGTGCGCATCCTCGTGATTGCCCCCTTCTTTGTCATGCCAACCGTGTCCGCACTGGTTTGGAAGAACATGTTCATGGACCCCATCAACGGCTTGTTTGCGCATTTGTTCAGGTTCTTCGGGGCCGAACCCGTCAGTTGGTTGTCCGATCAGGCCATGCCTGCGCTGATCATGATTGTAAGCTGGCAGTGGCTGCCCTTTGCGACCCTGATCTTGCTGACTGCATTCCAGTCGTTGGACAGCGAACAGCTTGAGGCCGCCGAAATGGATGGCGCGCCATTCCACAAACGGTTCTTCTTCATTGTGCTGCCGCACCTGAGCCGGGCAATCACCATCGTGATCCTGATCCAGACCATCTTCCTGCTGGCGATCTTCGCAGAGATCTTCGTGACCACAGGTGGTGCCTTCGGAACGCGCACTTTGTCCTACCTCATCTTCCAGCGCGTGCTGGAAAGCCAGAACATTGGTCTGGGATCCGCCGGTGGCGTCTATGCCATCATCCTTGCAAACATCGTCGCGATTTTCCTGATGCGGATCGTCGGCAAGAATTTGGATAACTGATCATGGCACGCTCTGTTACGTCACAACGCAAACTGATCAACACCGTCTTTGCATGGGCAATCGGCCTGCTGATCTTCTTCCCGATCCTCTGGACTATCCTGACGTCGTTCAAGACCGAGGGTCAGGCCATCGCCAGCCCACCGATCTTTCTGAACTTCGAATGGACGCTGGAAAACTACGCAACTGTTCTGGAGCGGTCGAATTACGCACGGTTCTTGTGGAACTCGATCATCATCGCTGGTGCCTCTACGGTTCTGGGTCTGATTGTCGCCGTCCCCGCCGCATGGTCCATGGCCTTTGTGCCTTCCAAGCGGACCAAAGACATCCTGCTCTGGATGCTCTCGACCAAGATGCTGCCAGCGGTGGGTGTGCTTTATCCGATCTACCTGATCTGCATTCAGCTGGGCATTCTGGATAACCGCGTGGCACTTGTCATCATCCTGATGCTGATCAACCTGCCGATTATCGTTTGGATGCTTTACACCTACTTCCGCGAAATTCCCGGTGAGATCCTGGAAGCAGCACGGATGGACGGGGCCACCTTGAAGGAGGAGATCCTCTACATCCTGACACCGATGGCCATTCCCGGCATCGCGTCAACCTTGCTGCTGAACTTCATTCTTGCTTGGAACGAAGCATTCTGGACCCTGAACCTGACAGCCGTCAACGCGGCGCCACTGACAGCGTTCATCGCCAGCTACTCCTCACCTGAGGGACTGTTCTTTGCCAAGCTGAGTGCTGCATCGACAATGGCCATCGCGCCAATCCTCATCCTTGGCTGGTTCAGCCAGAAACAACTTGTCCGCGGCTTGACCTTCGGCGCAGTGAAATAAGGAACCTGAGATATGGGACAGATACAACTCAAGCAGGTCACGAAGAGCTTTGGTGACGTTCAAGTCATCCCGCCACTTGATCTGACAATCCACGATGGTGAATTCACGGTCTTCGTCGGCCCCTCTGGCTGCGGTAAGTCCACCCTCCTGCGCCTGATCGCAGGTCTGGAAGACATCACTTCGGGCCACATCGAGATCGACGGCAAAGACGCCACTGATCTGGTACCAGCCAAGCGCGGCCTTGCGATGGTGTTCCAGTCATATGCGCTTTATCCGCATATGTCGGTGCGCAAGAACATCGCCTTCCCGCTGCGGATGGCCAAGATGGACCAGTCCGAGATCGACAGCCGCGTGGCAAACGCAGCCAAGATTTTGAACCTGGCCGACTACATCGACCGTCGCCCCGGCCAGTTGTCGGGTGGTCAGCGCCAGCGTGTGGCTATTGGCCGTGCGATTGTGCGCGAGCCTGCTGCCTTCTTGTTCGACGAACCACTGTCGAACCTTGATGCGGCCTTGCGTGTCGGCATGCGGATGGAAATCTCCGAACTGCACAAGAAGCTGGCGACCACCATGGTCTACGTGACGCACGATCAGGTGGAAGCCATGACAATGGCCGACAAGATCGTCGTGCTGCAGGCTGGCGTGATCGAGCAGGTCGGCTCCCCTCTTGAGCTGTATCGCAACCCGCGCAACAAGTTTGTGGCCGGCTTTATCGGTTCGCCAAAGATGAACTTTGTCGATGGTGACGAGGCGATGAAATACGGTGCGCATACAATTGGTATCCGGCCCGAGCACATCGACGTTGTTGAAAGCGGCGGCATGTGGAAAGGCACCGTTGGCGTATCCGAGCACCTTGGGTCCGACACGTTCTTCCACATCCACAACACGGGTCTGGCCGAAACGCTGACAGTGCGCGCGATTGGTGATGTCAAACTCACCCACGGTGACGAAATTCACCTGAACCCGCGCGTCGCCGAAATGCACAAGTTCGACGCTCAAGGCTTGCGTATTTCCTAATGCGCCTTGCTGGAAAGACAGCCCTGATTACCGGTGCCGCACGCGGCATCGGTCTCGCCTTCGCCGCGCGCTATGTGGCAGAGGGGGCGCGCGTCGCTATTGCGGATATCGACATTGATCGCGCGACCAAGGCGGCTGAAAGCCTGGGCGAGAACGCCATCGCAGTGCACGTGAACGTGACCGATCAGGCCAGTATCGACGCGGGCGTAGACCAGACCGTCAAAGCGTTGGGTCAGATCGACATCCTGATCAACAACGCGGCGATTTTCACCGCCGCCCCTATCGCCGAGATCACGCGCGAAGACTATGCGCGCGTGTTTGACATCAACGTCAGCGGCACGCTTTTTACGATGCAGGCCGTGGCACGACACATGATGGATCGTGGCATCAAAGGCCGCATCATCAACATGGCCTCGCAGGCCGGCAGGCGGGGCGAAAGCCTTGTTGCGGTCTACTGCGCCAGCAAGGCTGCTGTGATCAGCCTGACGCAATCGGCAGGTCTGAACCTGATTGCGCACGGAATTAACGTGAATGCTATCGCACCCGGTGTGGTGGATGGCGAACACTGGGACGGCGTGGATGCCTTTTTTGCCAAACACGAAGGCAAGGCACCGGGCCAGAAGAAAAAAGAAGTCGGTGAAGCTGTGCCTTTCGGGAGGATGGGCACTGCGGATGATCTGACAGGCATGGCGGTCTTTCTGGCGAGCGACGACGCCGCTTACGTCGTGGCCCAGACCTACAATGTCGATGGCGGGAACTGGTTAAGCTGATGAATATGCACGTGAAGGGGAGAACGACGATGAAATTGAGCAATGCGACACTCAAGGAATTGCCCGATGCCATTGACGTTCCGACGTATGATCGCAGCGCTTTGACGCCGGGCATCGTCCACATCGGCCTTGGCAATTTTCACCGTGGCCATCAGGCGTGGTATCTGCACCGTCTGATGCAGGACAGCCTTGCACATGATTGGGCGATCATCGGTGCGGGTGTCCGCGAAGGCGATGCGGCACAGCGTGACCGTCTTGCGGCGCAGGATTACCTGACCACGCTGATCGAACTTGATCCCGCCAGCACCTCTGCCGAGGTGATCGGTTCCATGATCGGCTTTGCGCCCGTGGCTGCGGATAACGCGCCGTTGATTGCGCAGATGACCGATCCGGCGATCCGCATTGTGGCACTGACCGTGACCGAAGGCGGCTATTTCATTGATCCCGCCACCAAAGGGTTCGATGCCGCCCACGAAGATATCAAATATGATGCCGCCCACCCTGCCGCACCGCGCACAGCATTTGGTGCGATGATTGCAGCGCTCAAGGCGCGCCGTGATGCGGGCACAGGCCCATTCACCTGCATGAGTTGCGATAACCTGCAAGGCAATGGCGCGATCTTGCGGCAGACCGTCGTGTCCCTCGCCCGTCTGTCGGACCCCGATCTGGCGGACTGGATCGACGCGCACTGTAGCTTCCCCAATTCCATGGTCGATTGCATCGTTCCTGCGACTGGGCCAAACGAACTGGCCTTGGTCAAATCGCTCGGCATTGATGACGCGTCGCCTGTGACGCATGAAAACTATCGCCAGTGGGTGATCGAAGACGACTTCTGCGCGGGCCGCCCTGACTGGGACAAGGTCGGTGCAACGTTCACCAACGACGTGCACGATTTCGAAGCGATGAAAATCCGCGTGCTGAACGGCGGGCACCAGATTATCGCCAACGCAGGTGAACTGCTGTCGATTGAAACCATTGCAGGCTGCATGGCCCACGACGGCATCGCGGCCCTGTTTGAAAAGGTCGCGACAACAGAAATTCTGCCCCATCTGGCCCCTGTGCCGGGGATGAAGCCGACCGACTATGTGACGCTGATCAAAAGCCGCTTTGCCAACCCGCGCATCGTGGACACCACACGGCGTGTGGCCTTTGATGGCGCGTCCCGCCACCCTGGTTTTGTGATCCCGTCCATCCGCGACGGCCTGAAAGCTGGCATATCCGTGACTGGTCTTGCACTGGTCGAGGCCCAATGGGCCCGCATGTGCGCTGGCACCCGCGAGGACGGATCAGAGATTGCACCAAACGATCCGTTCTGGGACGATCTGAACGCCGCCGCACTGGCTGCAAAGGACGATCCGTCGGTCTGGTTGGAACAGCGTCAGTTCTATGGTGATCTGGCCGATCAGCCCGCGTTTGCTGATGCCTTCTCCAAATGGCTGAACATGATCTGGGACCAAGGTCTGGAAGCGACACTTCAGACGTATTTGAACGACTGACGTCGCGCTGTGGCTGCTATGTGGTGATTGCCAAATCACCGCTTTGCGCGATAGCGTTCCAGCATCGCCATTATAGGTCACACCATGAACGACAATTCGCCCAATAGCTGGGAATCCCGCGCGGATGCCCATTCCTTTTACGGTTTCACCGATCTGCCCACGGTCAAGGATCGCGGCACAATCGTGCTGACCCACGGTAAAGGTCCATATGTCTATGATGTGCACGGGCGCGAGTATCTGGATGGCAATTCGGGCCTGTGGAACATGGTCGCAGGCTTTGACCACAAGGGCCTGACCGAAGCCGCAAAGGCACAATACGACCGCTTTCCCGGTTATCACGCCTTCTTTGGCCGGATGTCGGACCAGACGGTGATGCTGTCCGAAAAACTGGTCGAGGTGTCACCGTTTGAGCGGGGCAAGGTGTTCTATACCAACTCCGGGTCCGAGGCGAATGACACGATGGTCAAGATGCTGTGGTTTCTGGGCGGTGCAGAAGGGCACCCGAAAAAGCGCAAGATCCTGACGCGCGTGAATGCCTATCATGGTGTGACGGCGGTCTCGGCATCGATGACAGGTAAGCCGTATAACTCTGTGTTTGGTCTGCCGCTGGACGGCTTCATCCACCTGTCCTGCCCGCACTATTGGCGGTTTGGCAAGGACGGCGAGACGGAGCAGCGGTTCACCCAGCGCATGGCGCAGGAGCTTGAAGACACGATCGCCCGTGAGGGTGCCGACACCATCGCCGGTTTCTTTGCAGAGCCTGTCATGGGCGCTGGCGGTGTCATCCCACCGTCCGAGGGGTATTTTCAGGCGATCCAACCAATTCTCAAAAAGCACGGTATTCCGCTGATTGCTGACGAAGTGATCACCGGCTTTGGTCGCACGGGGAATACGTGGGGCTGCGAAACCTATGATTTTGTACCTGACGCGATCATCTCGTCCAAAAACCTGACGGCTGGTTTCTTTCCGATGGGTGCTGTGATCCTTGGGCCGGACCTGACTGATCATTTGCAGGCCGCGGCCGAGGCGATTGAGGAATTTCCGCATGGGTTCACGGCGTCGGGGCATCCTGTGGGCTGCGCCATCGCGCTGAAAGCGATTGATGTGGTGATGAACGAAGGGTTGCTGGACAACGTCCGCACGCTCACCCCGCTGTTCGAGGAAGGCATGGCGCGGCTGGCCGAGAACCCGAATATCGGGGAATGGCGCGGCAAGGGCCTGATGGGCGCGCTTGAGGCTGTGGCCGATAAGGATACGAAAAAGCCGTTTGACGGATCGCTGTCCGTATCCGAGCGGATCGCCAATGCCTGCACCGATCAGGGCCTGATCTGTCGCCCGCTGGGACAAGCCGTGGTGTTGTGCCCCGCTTTTGTGTTCACGCCGTCCCAGATGGATGAAATGTTCGCCAAGCTGGAACGCGCCCTCAAAGGCGTCTTTGCCGACGTGGCCTAGTCCCCCCGTATTTGGGGGGATGGTGCGACAGCGGCGCAGTCTGCATACCTTGGACAAATTTATCCAAGGATATCAAAATGCTGAAACACTTAACCCTCGCGCTGCCTTTTGTGGGCATCGCGCAATTCGCCGCCGCCGAAATCACGGTTGAGACGTATCAATGCAACGGCGGCGAGATTGAACAAATCGCCGACAGCGTTTTGGACACATACAACAGCGATCTGTGGCTGAACGAATATGGGCGGCCCAGCGACAGCCACATCGTCCTGCGCACCGATCTGCCGCAAGCGATCTGGGCCACGATTGCCGAGGCCGAAGCGTTCTGCGCGGCTCCGACTTATGTCGAGTCTATCCGCTGTGCCGTAAATGGCGAGATTTCGGTCTCGCGTGTGGCTGTTGGCGATATTGCCCGCGCCAAGGAATATAACATTGATCGCTTTGCCCCCGAACACGGGCAACGCATCTACATTGATCAGACCAGCGCAGGCCGCTGGACATCCGAGAGCAACGCACAGCTGGACGAGATCTGCGTCCAGAAGCCGGTGATCGAGATCACCAAGTATTTCTGCACCGCCGAAGGCACGCTTAACATCTTTACGCAAAGCGGCACGGCCGAGCAGCTGACCGTGTGGAACTATATGCAAGAGCCGATGCCAGCAGGTGTCACGGCGATGTATTACGACACGACCACACGGCAAAGCTTCTGGTCGGTCCTGACGCCGGACGAAATGGGCGTGATGTGTGCTGGTGCCGACACAAGCCCTGTCGAGGACGGCCAGTGGGAAATGACGATGTCGGACTTTTCCGCCTCAGCCGATTGTCCCGCTGCAGTTTCCGGCGCGATCCAGGAGCAGGTCGCTGGCCTGACCAAAACCATGGATATCGTCTGGCCCGCACGCTTTAGCCTGAACCCGATGTTCCCCGACACGCAGGCCATGGGCAGTTGGGAAGATCGCGGCGACGGGAACTGGTCGCTTTTGGTGAACCGATTGGAGATGAACGATCAACTTATGTCGCTGGTTGTGTTCAATGCCAGCATCGAAAGCCCCACGCGCATCACGTGGGAAAACAACATCCAACAAGGTGGATTTGGCGTCTGTCAGGTGATCGTCACCGGTGAGCTAAACAAAATCGGGGGGTAAGCCCCGCAGCGTCGAAGGTGGGTCTATTTCCCCATCTTCGATAGCTTGTCCTGCATAGCCTGAAGTTGGGCTTTGATATCATCAAGATCATCGTTGCCGTTTTCAGAGGCACCGGTGTCGCCGGGTGACGCCGCCCCACCCATCATGCCGCCGGTCATCGCTTTCATGAAGGCTTGCTGTTGGGCGCGCATGGCCTCGAACCCCGGCATATTGGCCATCGGGTTCATCGATCCCATGTTTTCCATCGCCTTGGACTGCCCGTCGCGCAGCATCTCAAAGCTGGCCGCGAGGAATTGCGGCACAACGCTAGAGGCCTGCGTGGTATAGCTGCGCACCAGATCGGTCAGGATATCGACGCCCAGCACGCTTTCACCGCGGCTTTCGTGCTCGGCGATGATTTGCAGGAGATACTGCCGTGTCAGGTCATCCCCCGACTTCAGATCAACGATCTGCACCTCGCGGCCCTCGCGGATGAAGGTGGCGATGTCTTCAAGCGTAACGTAGTCGCTTGTCTCGGTATTATAGAGACGGCGGCTGGCGTAGCGTTTGATCAAAAGCGGTTTGTCGGTGGATGCCACGGTCTGTCCCTCCCAAGACATATTGCAGTGCAGAGAAGCCTATGCTGCATCCGCCAAAAAGAAAAGAACTATGGGCCGGTCGGCGAAATTGACGTAATGGCAGGTAAGACCACTGCCGAAGGACGCAAAAATGACCCCCGATCAGATCAAATCCGCAATCGCCCCCTATCAGGCCGCCCTGTCCTGCGTTGACGCCGCATCTGTCCGTGACGCGCTTGACCCTTGCTTTGCACCTGATGCCACGCTGCACCTGTGCCACCCGTTTGGCTCGCTCAATGGTGCGCAGGCCTATCACGCAACCTGTATCGCGCCACTGGTCGATGCGATCCCTGATCTTGAACGGCGCGACATGATCGTGATGGCTGGCACCACGCCAGAGGGTCAGGACTGGGTCGGCACCATGGGCAACTACATGGGCACGATGACAGGCGACTTTCTGGGTATCCCGCCATTGGGGCGGCTGGTGCACATGCGCTATCACGAGTTTTTCCAGATCACAGACGGCAAGATCACCGAAATGCAGGCGATCTGGGATTTGCCAGAGCTGATGATGCAGACAAATGCCTGGCCGATGGCGCCACAGCTGGGGGCCTACCTTTGCACCCCTGCCCCAATGACGCAGGACGGTCTGCGCGTTTCGGGCGACGGACAAGAGGCGGTGGATCATGTGATCGCGATGCTGACGGACCTGTGCAAATATCCTGCCGATCCCGACCCTGCAGTGATGAACCTCGAAACCTACTGGCACCCGCGTTTCAACTGGTATGGCCCTGCAGGGATTGGCACGGCACGCGGGATTTCAGGGTTCCGCAACTGGCACCAGATACCGTTCCTGCGCGGCATGCCGGACCGCAAACTGGATGCGATGGGTGATCTGATGTCGCATTGGGTTGGTGAAGGAAACTACGCCTGTGAAACCGGCTGGCCCAATATGCGGCTGACGCTGTCGGGCGACGGCTGGATGGGGATTGCCCCGTCGGACAAAGAGGTGTTGTTGCGCAGTCTGGACTTCTGGCGGGTCGAAGATGGCCTGATCCGCGAAAACTGGGTGTTGGTCGACCTGCTCGATCTATACGCGCAGATCGGTGTCGATGTGCTGGGTCGCGTGGCCGAGTTCAACAAAGCCCGCAATGTGGGCCGGATCACCGTGCCAAGCGGTATGTAAAACGAAAAAGGCGGCCCGCATTATGCGGACCGCCTTTCAGGAGTGCCGGACTTCAAGGGAGGATCAGTCCGGCGAAATCCTGTGACTTACTTTGCAGTTGCTTTTTTCGCAGCTGTTGTAACTTCTTCAGTGGCTTTCTTTGCGGCAGCCTGCATGTCCTCGGACATGTCTTTGCCAGCGGCCATCATCAGTTCCATTGTCTGTGTCTGGACCTTTTTCGCGATCTCGGCGAAAGCGGACATGTGCTCGGCAGCAGCTTCAGCGTTTGCAGTTGCGAAGTCTGTCATTGCTTTTGCGTAGTCAGCAGGTTCTGCCTTGGCTTTGGACATGTCCTGCAGCTTTGTCAGTGTGTCCTGTGTCCACTTTGCGGACAGGTCTGTCGACTTGCCAGCAGCGTCGATTGCGACTGCGGACATTTTCTCGGCCAGTGTTGTCTGGGATTTGAAAGCATCGTCGAATGCTTTTGTGTCAACTGGGAAAGAACCCATCATGTCTTTGAAGACTGCGGTGAAATCTTGTGTCTTAGCCATTGTAAACAACCTTTCAGGTTACTTGGTGTGTCTCGCGGGGGGAGGACCCGCTGTTCTCGTCTGACACATAGATACATGCTGCACTGCGGCATTTCAAGTATTTTCTGCACTGCAGCATAGATTTTTTCTGCAGGTGCATAATGCCCTGATTTAACTGTAAAACAACGGCGCTGACGCGCCTTTTTCCCGATTCCACCGTAAATTTTTTGCCCTTGTAAGCCCATTCCAACTTCGCAAATCTGCCTTTAGGGCAAGACAAGGATGCAGATCATGGCCGACTCAACCCACAAGGGAAAATGTCATTGCGGCGCTGTGCAATTCGAAACCACGCTGACCGGTGGCACATCAGCCCCAAGGCGCTGCAACTGTTCGTTTTGCGCCATGCGGGGTGCGGTGGCCTTTACCGCACAACTGGATCAATTCACGATTACCAAGGGCGATAGCAACCTGACGCTTTACCAGTTCAACACCCGCACTGCTGAGCACTATTTCTGCAAGACATGCAGGATATACACCCACCACCGCAGGCGGTCGAACCCGAACGAATACGGTGTGAACGCGGCCTGCCTTGAAGGGATCAGCCCGTTTGATTTTCCCGATGTGCCGGTCAACGAGGGGCAGATCCATCCCAGCGATGATCCTGATGCGCCCCAGATCGCGGGGGTATTGCGCTACATCAAAACCTAGGTGGGCCGCTCGCCTTTGACATAGCTGCCGGGTGCGGGTTCCAGCACGGGATGTGTCGCATCGCCCGGCGTGCGTGCGGGCACCTTTTTACCGGACTTTTTCGACAGCCACTTATGCCAGCGCGGCCACCACGATCCTGCGTGATGGTCGGCATCCGCCTGCCAGTCTTCCGGCGTGAGGCCCAGCTCGGGGTTGGTATAGTGTCCGTATTTGTTTTTGCTGGGCGGATTGACGATACCCGCAATGTGCCCGCTTTCGGACAGGACAAAGGTTTTGTCCTTTGATCCCATCTTTTGCACGCCGCGATAGCTGCTTTTCCAAGCGGCGATGTGATCGGTTTCACAGGCGATGGCGCAGACAGGCACCTTCACCTCGGACAAATGGACCGTGGTATCGGCAATGGGAAATCCGTCCGTCGCCAGCTTGTCGTCCTGACACAGCCCGCGCAGATATTCGACGGACATCTTTGCAGGCAGGTTGGTGCCGTCGCCGTTCCAATACAGCAGGTCAAAGGCAGGTGGTGCCTTGCCCAGCATGTAGCTGTTGATCGCAGGGCCGTAGATCAGATCGCGCGAGCGCAGGAAGCTGAACGTGCGCGACATGTAGAATGACGACAGGATACCGCTGTCGTTCACCTCGGCCTCGATCCCGTCAACGAAATCATCGTCGAGGAACACACCCACTTCGCCGCGATCCGAGAAATCTGTGAGCGTTGTAAAGAACGTGGCGGCGTTAACAGACGTATCTTTGCGCTGCGCCATCAGCCCCAGCGTGATTGACAGCGTGGTCCCAGCGATGCAATAGCCCACCGCATTGACCTTTTTGACATCGCAGATCTTTTTGACCTGCGCGATCGCGGTCAGATAGCCGTCTTCGACATAATCGGTCATGGCCGTATCGCGATAGCTGGCGTCGGGGTTCACCCACGACACGATGAAGACGGTATAGCCCTGCTCTACCGCCCATTTGATCATGCTGTTCTGCGGTTTCAGGTCAAGGATGTAGAACTTGTTGATCCACGGCGGAAAGATCACCAGCGGCGTCTTGTAAACCTGCTCTGTCACGGGCGTATACTGGATTAGCTCGAACATGTGGTTGCGGAACACGACCTGCCCGGGCGTGGTGCCAAGGTTTTTGCCGACGGAAAACGCCTGCTTATCGGCCAGCGTGACGACAAGCTCTCCGTTGTTGGCCTCAAGGTCGTTGATCATGTTTTCAAGACCTTTGATCAGGCTTTCGCCTTCGGTCTCGGCGGCGAGCGACAGCGCCTCGGGGTTGGTGGCCAGAAAATTGGTCGGGCTGAACATATCGATGATCTGCTGACCGAAATATTCCAGCCGCTTCTTTTCCTCGCCGTCCATCGTATCGATATCGGCGATTGCGGTCTGAACGGCTTCGGCGTTCATCAGATATTGTTGTTTGATGTAGTTAAAGTAGGGGTTCGTCTCCCACATCTCGTGACCAAAGCGGCGGTCGGCGGGTGTTTCGTCTGTGGGTGGCTCCATCTTGCCTTGGGCCAGCACGTGCTGGGCTTCTACAAAATGCTTTACCGATTTGGACCAATAGGACAGCTGATGTTCGATAATCTTGCCCGGATTATTCATCATTTCGGTCATGTAGGCCGTTGCTGCTTGTGCATAAAGCTCTGGCGATGGACCCTGCAATGATGCCGGAGATTGCTTTTTCTGCGCCATCGCAGCCAGCAGACGTTGGGTCAATTCCTCGATCCGCCCCAGATTTGCCTCTAGTTTTGTCACATTTTGGGCAGATGTTGTGTCGGGTGCTGAATCATCGGTTGTCATGGTCGGCCAGTCCTCCTACCGTGCATGTGCAGCATTTGTCAGGTGACAGGTTTTGCCAGATGAGCGGCAGCAACATGCAGGAGTTACGTTTCCAATGAAGTATATGATGACCTACGACATGATGGAAGGCATCCGGAATACAAATCAATGGCTTGGTGCAACAGCAAGAGCCTTTGCCGCCTATCCAGTGATGTCGATGACCGCGAACCCTGCAATGGACTGGCTGGGTGCCTGGGGCGAAGTGACAGAGCGCACGTTCAGCCGCATGGTTGTGAAACCCGACTGGAACATCCCCCCCGTCACAGGCCAAAGCGGCCGCGATTTCCCTGTGGTTGTCGAAACCGTGATGGAAAAGCCGTTTGGCGATTTGATTCATTTCACCATGCCGGGCCGCGATGTGCGCAAGCGCCGTGTGCTGCTGGTCGCCCCGATGTCGGGACACTACGCCACGCTTTTGCGCAAGACAGTCATCAGCCTGCTGCCCGACTGCGAAGTTTACGTCACCGATTGGCACAACGCGCGCGACATTCCTGTCAGTGCGGGTAAGTTCGATGTTGAGGACTACACGCTCTATCTGGTCGATTTCATGCGCGAGCTGGGTAGCGACATTCACGTCATTGCCGTGTGCCAGCCTGCCCCGCTGACACTGGCTGCGACGGCCTATCTTGCCGAAGAAGACCCAGACGCGCAGCCGCTGTCGCTGACCCTGATCGGTGGTCCGATTGATCCTGACGCCGCCGCCACGGACGTCACAGATTTTGGCCGCCGCGTCACGATGGGCCAGTTGGAACAGACGATGATCCAGCGTGTCGGCTTCAAATATGCGGGCGTGGGGCGCATGGTCTATCCCGGTTTGTTGCAGCTGGCGTCGTTCATTTCGATGAACAGTGAAACGCACACCAACGCCTTCCGCGACCAGATCATTCGCACCGCCAAGGGCGAGGCTTCAGAACATGACAAGCACAACGCATTCTACGACGAATATCTGGCCGTGATGGACATGCCAGCCGAGTTCTATCTGTCCACGGTGGAACGCGTGTTTAAAGATCGTGACATCGCGCGCAATGACTTTGTCGTCGATGGCCGCCGCGTGGATATCGGCAAGATCACCACTGTCGCCGTCAAAATTGTCGAGGGCGAGGACGATGATATCTCGGCCCCCGGTCAGTGTCTGGCCGCACTTGATCTACTGACGGGCCTGCCCGACAGCAAGAAGGCCGCACATCTTGAGCCCGGTGCGGGCCACTATGGCATTTTCGCGGGATCAAGCTGGCGCAACAACATCCGCCCGCTGGTGCTCGATTTCATTGATGCCAACGCAAGCGACACGCCAAAGGCCAAAAGCAAATCCGCGCCAAAGGCCAAAGACCCCAAGGTCGTCGCGCTAAAGTAAGCGCCTAGCGCAGCACAAACGGCTCGGCCATCCAGCTTTGCAGGATGGCCGTGCTGCGATTGGGCCGCTCCAGCGTCGGCAGATGCGCGGCATCTGGCAGAACCTCAAGCTTTGCATAGGGGATCATGTCCGCCATGAATTCGTGCCGCCGCACGGTATTCTGGGTATCATGGTCACCACACATAATCAGGGCTGGCACCTTGATCTTGCGCAGAACATCCTGCTGATCGGGCCTGCGCTGCATCGCGCGGGCCTGTTTCACATAAGCGGTGGGGCCAAGCCCGTGCGCCATATCCTGCACCAGTGCTGCCACCTCGGGCCGGTTGGCGGTGGGTGCCAGTGCCGCAGGTGCCAGTTCATGCGCAATCACGTCATTCATCCGGCCTGCGCGTGCTGCAATAATCAGCGGTTCGCGGTTGGCGGCCACGTCAGGCGTATCTGCCTGCGGGTTTGTCGCAATCAGCGCGATCCGCGTGATCCGGCCCGGTGCGCGGCGAAACAGCTCCATCGCGATCATCCCGCCCATGCCCATGCCTGCCAGAGCAAAACGCGACGGCGCGCTATCCAGAATGGTCGATGCGATCTCGCTGATCCGCTCGCCGTGTCGGGTGACGGCAAACAGAACGCTGTGCTGCGCTGAAATCGCAGACATTTGCGGCGCAAAAACGCGCGCGTCGCACAGGATTGGCGGAATAAGAACAAGGGTTTCGCTGGTCATGCCTGAGGCCTTTTGTGGGTCCCCGACGTCGTTGCATGCGTCAGGGTGCAATCCCTTCTAGGCCCCATCTGCCGGTTACCGCAAGACCCGACCGCTAAAGCGTGCGCACCCAGTCAATTATCCGCGCAGCCAAGGGGGCGGTCTGTTTGGGACTGAACACATCGCCGGCCATCACGTGCCCCATCGCATCATCATCAGGCCCCTGCACGAGCGGCACATGCGTGACCGGCCCGCCCCAGCGTTTAAGCACGCGGTGAATTGAACCCGCGTTGACCACCTGATCGGTTTCGGTGAATGCCGCCAGTGTCGGCGTGGTCAGGTCTTCCAATTTGGCCGCTTTGGCAGCACGCACAGCCTGCCCCATCGGATTGACGGCACGGATCGGATAGCGCGTGGTCCAGAATTGCGCGTGTCCGGGGCTTTGCACCTCAAACTCGCGGGTGGCACCTGCGACCAGATGGCCCCAGCGATCCGAGAACGGCGCATCCAGCACGGCTTGAGCGATCCGGTGCGCCAGCCCGTAGTTGGGGGATACCTGAACAAAGCCCTTGATCTGCGCGCCCGCCGTCAGCGCAAGTGTTGTAAGCGTGCAGCCGGTGGAACAGCCAATGACAATCACCTCGTCACCGATGGTCTGACCGATCTCAAGCGCCTCGGCCGTGTCATCAAGCCACGCCTGTAACGTGGCCTCACCCATGGCAGCACCGTCCTGCCCGTGACCTGTCAGTCGCGTAAAAAACAAGTTCGCGCCAAGTCCCTCGGCGACCAGATCGGGCAAGGGCCGCAGTTCGCCGCAGGACGCGGAAAACCCGTGGATAAAAATGACGGACAGCGCCGTTTTTGCGCCCGGTTGGCCTGCCCAGACCACCTGCTTCTGACAGCCCGCACGCAGACGCGGCACAAGGCTTTCGGCGCGATCAAGGTCGTCGGTCAGGGTCGAAATGTCAGGCATGAAGGCGGCGCACCAATGGTTGATAGATTGCAATCAAACCTAGGACCGCCACCAGCAAAATACCAGCGGGCACCAATGTGATCGCGGTTTGCAGTGCGGCCAATGCCGTGTCACTTTGCGGTGCCACGCCGTCACGCGTCTCTTGCCAGCCTGCCACAGACAGGATCAGGCCAAGCAGGGCGGGTGCAGCGGCGTTGGCCAGCTTTTGCCCAAAGAGCCAGACAGCTGAAAACGCCCCTTCAATCGCGGCCCCTGTCTGGTTGCGGGTCACATCCATCAGGTCGGGGTAAATCGCCCAAGGGATCTGCTGATACGCGCCGTTCGTCATGCCCGCCAAGACAAACATGCCAGCAATCGCGGTCACGTTGACCGATGGCAGGACGGTATAGAGGCCATAAAGCAGGACAGCATACAGGCACAGGCCGATCACCAGCGCTGTCACCTTGCCCAGCGCGTGGGACAAAAGGACCCAGATCGCCTGACTGAGAATGGAGCCCACGACAAAGGCCGCGAACATCAGGCTGAGGGTGGTCAGCGCCGCCGCGGCCCCCGACAGCATCGTATCACCACTGTCCACGATCAGATAAATGGCCGCAAAGGGCAGGCCCGCCGTAATCAGCGCGATCGCAAGCGTCATTACGCCGTAGAGGATCACCAGCACGACAAAGGGTTTGTTGGTGAAGACGAGACCATACATGCCGCGCAGTGATACCTTTGCTGCATCCGCAACGCGGGGTGCCTTTCGCGTGGACCACAGCGATAACCACACCGCCCCCACAATCAGCGGCGTCACCGTCAGGGCTGCCATGGCATAGCCCATTCCGCCAGCAAGTCCGGGGATCACCGCGCCGCCCACAAGGATGCCGATGCTGGCAAATCCCATGCGCCAGCCTGTCATGGTCGACCGCTCTTTGGGGTCTTGCGTGATCTCGCCCGCTTGGGCGCCATAGGGAATGGCGACCATCGTAAATCCGATTGTCGCAAGGATGAAAAAGCCTGTGACCCATGCCAGATTGCCGGTTTGCCCCAAGCCTTCTGGCACGGCAAAAAGTGCGACCATTGCCGCCGCCATCACAACCGCGCCGGTGGCCATCCACGGCGCGCGTCTGCCAAAGCGGCTTTGCGTGGCATCAGACAGATACCCGACAAGCGGATCGGTGATCATGTCAAAGACCAGCACAGCCGTCGTCACCAGACCGGCAATGCCAACCGGTACCCCAAGGTAGGAAGTCAGAAACGCTAGGATCAGCAGTTGCTTGACCACCACAAAGACGACCACGCCCATGTCGGCCAGTCCCCAGCCTGCTTTTTGAAGTGTGCTTAGTGCCATGACGGTCCCCTCCCAAGGCGTTTGCGCGACCTTAGGGGCGGTGTCTGATTGCACAAAGCGTGACGTGGCGTTGTGGTCTATGCGTCTATCACGTCGCGCACGGACTGCACGATCAGATCAAGGCAGGTGTCGTCGGAGAAGCGGTGATCGGCCCCGTCCACAAGTGTCAGGCGCATGTCTGGTCCGTCCGCATGATCCAGCAGGCGCAGCGCCACCGACATCTTCACATCCGCATCCGCTGTGCCTTGCAAGAACCGCACCGGAAACGGGAGCGCCAGCGGCTCTCGCAGGACAAGCCGGTTACGCCCTTCGGTGATCAGACGCTCGGTGATGATGTAGGGATCGCCATAGTCCGACGGCAAAGCCACCTGCCCCGCGCTGGCCAGTTCATCGCGCTGTGCCGCGTCAAATCCTGCCCACATGCTGTCTTCGGTGAAATCGGGCGCGGCTGCGATTGTGACCATGCCTGCAATCCGCTCTGGCATCTGGCGGGCAACCAAGAGCGAAATCCAGCCGCCCATGGACGACCCCACAAGGATCACCTTGCCAGCGATCAGCCCTAGTGCCGCACAGGCATCCTCAAACCAGTCGCCAATCGCACCATCGGTGAACGCCTCGGAGCTTTGTCCGTGGCCGGAATAGTCGAACCGGAGGAAAGCACGCCCCTCGCGCTTGGCCCAAGCCTCAAGATGGATGGCTTTCGTGCCTTCCATGTCGGATTTAAAGCCGCCAAGAAAGACAATCGCGGGGCCGGTGCCATCGGTCAGATGATAGGCAAGCCTGCGGCCTTGCGGGGTGACGAATGTGGGTGTGTCGCTTTGTGTCATGGTCCGAAATCATCACACCGGACAATGCATCGCAAGCCCCCGCGTGCAGGTGCCGCCTAGCGCGACAGTTCGGCTTGTCCGGTGACGCCAACCGGATTGCCATCCGACAGTGCCGTGCCGCGCAGATTGCCTGACAGGTATTGCGCTGCCGCGCCAAAGAACGTGCCCGTGTAGCTTAGGTCATAAGTGACGTCATCGCCCCCGCCACGCGCGAGGTTGCCATCAAGGTCCAGCGCCAGATCAACCGTTTCCACCCCGAGCGAGGTTTCGGACGTGATCTGCCCGCCAGTTGCAGAAAGTGTGCCGCTGTAAGCGCCCCCCGACAAATCCTGAAAGAGATCCGCTGTGCCGCTGACCTGTCCGGCGGCGGTGAAATCAACGTCCACTTCAAGCCTCCCGACGATCGTTGGCAGATCGCCTGCGTCGATCAGAACTGCTCCGGAATATTGCGCCAGCGAGGCGGGCAGCCCACGGCTTGGCGTCAGCGGCGCCATGGCCGCTTCGCCTCCCAGACGGCGCAGGATGTCGATACCGTCGTCAAAGCGGGCGATGGATGGTGGTTTTGCCGTCATGGAGGTATCGCCGCCCGATCCGCCACAACCAGCTGTCAACACGGGAAGGCAAGCGATCAGCGCCATGCGCAAAATTGGCTTTTGAAGCGTAATGGATCGCATTTCAGGCTCCGACAGGCGGCCAGTCACGGGCCACGACAAACGAAAACGCCGCAGGCCAATCCTGCGGGCTTCGTCCGATCAGACGGCACCATGGTTAAGAATGCGTTAATCCGAGAGCAGCGACAGCATTAGCCGCTGACGTAAACCGCCTTTTTGGGACGGTAAAAAATCTTCTGGTTATGAAGACGTCCCAAAAGACCTTCGTTCTCGCGCTGGTCCCCTTCGACAACGCGGATCGCCTCAAGGTGGGCGGGGTTTTCTTCTGACAAAGCCAGACGCATGTTCGACAATTCGCGACCGCGCGCGCGCAGCGCCTCTTCGATCAGGGCGACGTCATTGATGCTCAGTTCAAAAGTGCGGTTATAGGCAGCCATTCAAATACTCCCGGGGTTTTCCCTTTTGACGACGATGCGTTTCCGATTGGAAACGATGTGTCGCTTTTAGCAAGCGGGGTGTCGCATGCAAGGTCTATCTGGGTATACAATCTTGGCAATCCGCATCCTGCAAAGGGGCAGACACATCGGCTGACCCTTTGGCAGGCGTCGCGTGATTGTATTCAGCGCAACCCAGACGTACGCAGGAACACAAATTTCGGGCTGCTGCCTTCGCTTGTGGACTGGCCCGTGCTGATTGTCTCAAGCCCCTCGGCATCGTCGCCTAGGTATTCGCTCCTTGTCACGAACAGTTCGTAGTCGCGCGTTTCGCCTGAAGATCGTGTGATTGAACCGGTGATGGCTTCTGTTGTTGCGTCATAGGTCAGCCCGCCATCAACTGCGCGCGCTGACTGTTCAAACCGGAGGTCGCTGTCGGAGCTCAGCGATTCGGGGGCAACCTCAAACAAATCTGTAACGGACGCCACAATGTCATCGGCGTCAGCAAAATTGACTGTGACGGTCGAGGCGCCGACAACGGCATATTCTGCCTGACTTGCAAATGAAGACGGCGCTTCACCCAGAACCGCGATCCCCTCGTAAGTCGCCGTGCCAGACGGCAAGTCCCGCAATGGCGTAGAGTCAAGATCGCGCAGCGCGAGTGTGACACGTTCCCCGGTGCCACGCAGTTGATCGAACCCAATGCCAGACGATGACCCGCCACAAGCTGACAGGGTTCCGACACAGATCAGGGCGGGCAGAGACAATTTGAAAGTCATGAAGTGAGGTCCGTAGGATAAGGGTTTTGTGTGGCGCTTAGATGGCACGGCCAGGTTGCATTTGCAACGTAGCGATCCCGCGGTATGACTGGTGCGCTGACACCCAGACCGAATTGGAATTCGATCAGGCCAGCCAGCCGCTTGACAGGGCCACCTCCCCTGCGCAAAAGGGCTGCGATATACCCTGCAACCGGGCGTTCCGTGGGCGCCAAACCGACAAGGAGCCAGACATATGGCCCAAATCTCTCTGACATTTCCCGATGGTAACGCACGCCAGTATGATGCCGGTGTGACTGCCGCCGACGTGGCCGCTGACATTTCCAGCAGCCTGCGCAAGAAGGCGATTTCTGCCACGGTGAATGGCCAGCACTGGGACCTGCAATGGCCCATCGACGCCGACAGCAGCATCGCGATCAACACCATGAAGGACGAAGAGCCTGCGTTGGAACTGGTCCGCCACGATCTGGCGCACATCATGGCGCGCGCGGTGCAAGAGATTTGGCCCGATGTGCAGGTCACAATCGGGCCTGTGATCAAGGACGGTTGGTACTACGATTTTGATCGTAAGGAGCCGTTTGTGCCAGAAGACCTCGCGCTGATCGAAAAGAAGATGAAAGAGATCATCAACAAGCGCGATGAGGTCCGCACCGAGATTTGGGAGCGTGATCGCGCGATCCAGTACTACAAGGACCGCGGAGAGCCCTACAAAGTCGAACTGATCGAAAGCATCCCCGGCGACGAGCCGCTGCGCATGTATTGGCACGGCGACTGGCAGGACCTCTGCCGTGGCCCGCACCTGCAACACACGGGTCAGGTTCCCGGCGACGCATTCAAACTGATGAACATCGCGGGCGCCTACTGGCGCGGGGACAGCGACCGCCCGATGCTACAACGTATCTACGGCGCGGCGTTTACCAACAAAGAAGGGCTGAAGGCCCACCTGCATCGTCTGGAGGAAGCCGCCAAACGCGACCACCGCAAGCTGGGCCGCGAGATGGACCTGTTCCACATGCAGGAAGAAGCCCCCGGTCAGGTGTTCTGGCACCCGGGCGGCTGGACGATTTACACGCTGCTGCAAGATTACATGCGCCGCCAGCAGCGCGCGGGCGGCTATGTCGAGGTGAACACCCCGCAGGTCGTGGACCGCAAGCTGTGGGAGGCCTCGGGCCACTGGGAAAAATATCAGGAAAACATGTTCATCGTCGAAGTGGACGAGGAGCATGCCCGCGAAAAGGCCGTAAACGCGCTCAAGCCGATGAACTGCCCGTGTCACGTACAGATCTTCAACCAAGGCCTGAAATCCTACCGCGACTTGCCGCTGCGCATGGCCGAATTCGGGTCGTGCAACCGCTACGAGCCATCCGGCGCGTTGCATGGCATCATGCGCGTGCGCGGGTTCACCCAAGACGACGGTCACATCTTCTGCGCCGAGGACCAGATCGAGAGCGAAACAGCGGTTTATATCGACTTCCTGTCGGGCATCTACAAAGACCTTGGATTCGAGAACTTCCGCGTGAAATTCTCGGATCGACCAGAAACACGCTCCGGATCGGATGAAGTATGGGACAAGGCCGAAGAGGCTTTGCTATCGGCCACCCGCAAGGCAGGGATCGAACCCGAGATCAACCCCGGTGAAGGCGCGTTCTATGGCCCCAAGCTGGAGTTTGTGCTGACCGACGCGATTGGCCGCGACTGGCAGTGCGGCACCCATCAGGTGGACTTTGTGCTGCCCGAACGGCTGGACGCGACTTACATCGGGCAGGACGGCAACAAGCACCGCCCTGTGATGCTGCACCGCGCGACGCTGGGATCGTTTGAGCGTTTCATCGGTATCCTGATCGAAGAACACGCGGGCAAGCTGCCGTTCTGGCTGGCCCCGCGTCAGGTTGTTGTGGCCTCGATCATCTCGGACGCGGATGACTATGTGAACGAGGTTGTCGCCGCCCTGCGCGCCGCCGGTGTGCGGGCCGAGGCCGATACGCGCAACGAGAAGATCAACTATAAGGTCCGCGAACACAGTCACGGCAAGGTGCCAGCGATTCTTGCTATTGGTGCGCGTGAGGTCGGGGACCGGACGGTGAACCTGCGGCGCTTGGGCGAGAAACAGACGAAGGTTGTGCCGCTGGACGAGATCGTCGCCGACCTGAAGATCGAAGCCACCCCGCCAGACTTGCGCTAGTCGCAAATTCGGCACTGTCAAAAAGCGGGGCGCGGCATCAACCTGCCGCGCCCCGTCTTCATTTGGCCAAAACAACTCCCGCCGGAGGCTCCTGCCCCGTCAACACACGGAACGCTCAGAAATGCGCGCGTTCCTCGTCCGGCTTCCCCGCCGCAATCGCCAGCACGCCAGCCAGTCCGGCAAAGCCGATCGGGAACATCGTGCCCACGTTGAACCCAAAGCCTGTGTAGAACAACACACACGACACCAGCAAAGCGATCCCGCCCCAAAGCGCGCGGGTCTTGGCCATCGCGCCACCGGCAATCGCCAGCAAGGGCGCCGAGAAGCTTGCGAATTTCACGAACGCGGGATTATCCAGCAGGCCGAAAATCTCGCCCAGTTCCGCGTTCTGCTCGGTTACCGTGGCAAAACCAAAACCGACCATACCAACGATGATGCCGATCAAACCGGCGATGATACCCAAAAGGCTTGCGGCACTGCGCATGTCATTCTCCTGTTGTTGCCAGACCTAGCTATGCACCCATCGCCGCATCGCCAAGCCAACGGGCGCGTGTGGCCTTGTCCCACCCTATCGTCATGTCATCCGCAATGATGACGGGCCGTTTCAGCAAAGTTGGATGAGCTTGCAACAACGCCTTGGGATCACTGTCTTTTTCGGCGTCCGACAATCCTCGCCAAGTGGTGGACGATTTGTTCACCGCCTTGAGGGGGAAATTTGCGACAATTGCATCAAGATCGGCATCCGTGACGCCATCTGCACGCACGTCAATCACCTCGGGATCAAGCCCCGCCGCCCGCAGTTCTTTCAGCGCCTTGCGACAGGTGTCGCATGTTTTCAAACCAATCAGTCGCATCACTGCCCCCGTTTTATGCACCCGCGGCGTGTTGCCACACATCATGCAACCATTCCAGCCGATGATTGTTTGTCTTTCAAGAAATCGGCCTAACTCTAGGTCACCTTGAATGAAATACCGAAGATGGAGATGTCACATGCCCAGCGGCACAGTCAAATGGTTCAACACTTCCAAAGGGTTCGGGTTTATTGCACCCGATGAGGGTGGAGCAGATGTTTTTGTGCATATCTCGGCGGTCGAACAGTCTGGCCTCACCGGTTTGGCCGATGACCAGAAAGTCACCTATGATCTGATTGACGGCCGTGATGGCCGACAGATGGCGGGAAATATCGCGCTGTCGTGAATGAAAAGGGGCGACACCGCGCTGGTGTCGCCCCTTTTTCATGTCTGCGGGAATTGTCCGCGCCGCGGCGCGGATGATTGTCTAGTCGTCCAGCGCAGCCTTGAACTCGCGCCATTCGCCTTTGCTCATGCCGGATGTTTCCTGCGTGACGTCCTCGCCTTTCAGCATCCGCTTGAGGCAATCGAGCCCCTTTCCCGACAAAACAGCCCCGCCCATGCGGTAGTCTTCGAACGCGCCATAGGCAGCGGGGACCCAATCGGCGACGACCTTGCAGATCGCATCAGCATAAACGCGGATTTCGTATTGCGCGTGGGTATCCGCACGCAGGCGCAGGAAATGGAACAGATTGTGCAGATCAACCTTCCAGTACCATTGAGTGTAGATATTGGCGGGCAGGTTCATCCGCGCCAGTTCGCGCGCAAGTCCCTGTTTGCCGCCTTCCTGATCGGATGTGTCAGTAATCATCTCCTCATAATGATCATACGACCGCGCGGCATCACCCTTGAGGATCTCAAGCACACGCGCCGATTCATCCGGTGTTAACGCAGCACCCCTACCCTGATTGTTAATCACCGACTGTGCCGCCAGCTGTGACGGCTCTGGAATATAGAACTCGCGATCAAGAATCGAATACCGCGCAGAATACTCGTTTACGTTCGCTGTCCGGTGGCGAATCCACTGTCGCGCGACAAAAACCGGCAATTTGACGTGCAATTTTATCTCGCACATCTCGAAGGGGGTCGAATGCCAGTGACGCATCAGATAGCGGATCAGACCCGCATCATTCTGAACCGACTTGGTGCCCTTGCCATAGGATACGCGCGCGGCCTGACAGATCGCGGCATCGTCGCCCATGTAATCAATGACGCGGATAAACCCATGATCTAAAACATCATATGCCCGATAAAGATGCTCCTCCATGCCGGCGGAAACGGCCCGCAAGGTGGGTTGCGGTGCGCTACGCAGCGCGTCGATTTCGGCCTGTTGTTCGGCTGTGATGGGCATCAAGTTCTCCTGTAAGCGAGCGAGTCGTTCTTCACTATATATTGAGGGTTGTGATCTAAAAACCTCGATATCGCGTAAAATGATGTGGTCCGGCGGCGTATCTCGCATTGACTCCAAAGGGTGCGTTAACGATGATTGCGTCAACAATATGTTCTTAAAACAGGCCGCCCCATGATCCGTTTTTCCGCACCATTGCTTTTGATCCTTTCGCTGGCCGCCTGTGGTGATGGCCAGCCCTTCACATTTGACGAAAGCAGCACGGACGGTTCAACAACCGGCGGCAGCACAGGTGGCGGCGATACCGGCGGTTCGACCGGCGGCGGTGACACAGGTGGCAGCACAACAGATGCAGCCGGTGGCAACAACCCTGACGGCAACACCGGCGCGACCGATTCGCTTAATACGGGCACCGTACGCCCACCACAAAGCACTGACCTGATCGCCCGTGGCGACATTATCCGGGCAGAGGCGGCTGGCGACAGTTCCGTGAATGGCCGCGTGTCTGCTGTGCAATATATCCCGCTGCCGCGTGATGCGCTGATCGTGGATGGTCTGGGTTTTGACGGTGAAAACACATATTCACGCGGTGATCCGATTTCGCAGCTTGGTTCTGCCTTCCAGGTCTACGAGGCCGACGTTGCATCACCTGACTTCCTGACAGGCAATGCCATCGATCAGGTTCGCCCCTTCCGTGCAATTTACGGTGTAAGTGAAAACAGCCTTGATACAGGCGAACCGCGCACGTCGCTTGCGATTGTGCGCACAGGCGATTTTACGGGCTTCGGCTTTGGTGGTTATCTATACGAACGTAACGGATCGGTGGTTCTGCCGGAAACGGGTCAGGCGATCTTTACCGGCAGCTATGCCGGCGTGCGTGTCTTTTCAGGCCGCGATGGCATGGAGCTGACACAGGGTGACATGGAAATTGCCATCGATTTCCGTGACTTCAACGACAACAACGCTGTGCGCGGTGAGGTGACAAACCGTCAAGCCTTCAACATTGACGGGTCGCCTGTTGCGCTTGGCGGCGAAGGCGGGCTCGTTCTCCCACGCCTGCCCTTCTCGATCACTGTCGGTGGCACAGACATCCAGCCAAACGGCGAATTCAGTGGCCGTGTTGCCAACTCGATCCTCTCGGACACCGGATCGCGCGTCACTTATGAGGAAGGCAACTATTATGCAGTCATCGCAGGTGATACGACTGACCCAAGCGACGGTGGTGAAATTGTCGGCGTCTTGAAAGTGGAATCGCTTGATCCCCGCTACCAAGAGGTCACAGCTCAGGAAACCGGAGGCTTTATCGTTTATCGCTGAGGAAACAATGATTTTTCATAAAACTGCAATTTTCGCACTTGGGCTGCTCGCGTCTCCGCTGGCAGCCCAAGATATTTTGATTACTCCGACCGATCTTTATGCAGCCTCTGTGCAGGCACTCCGCGAAGGGCGCCCTGCTGCCGCCGCTGAAGGGGCTGACGCCTTGTTGTCTGTCGCGCCGTCTAACGTCAGCGCCCTGCTGCTGCGCACCGAAACTGCCATTGTGCAAGAAGACTACGCCACCGCAATTACGCGCGGGCGTCAGGCATTCTGGGAGGCCGAAGGCCGCGAGGCGACATTTACATCCGCGCGCCTTGTCGCTCTGGCCCACGCGCGTCAGGGCAATGATACCCGCGCACAAATCTGGCTCCGCCTTGCGCGCCAATTCGCCCCGAACGCCGCAGCGGCACAAGGCGTCGCCGAAGACTACCAGTTTCTGCGCAATCGCAATCCGTGGTCGACCAGCTTCCGCTTTGGCATCACGCCATCTAGCAACATCAACAATGGCAGCGCGAGCGAGACAACGCAGCCAACCGAACTGTTGCAACAGTTGAACATCTTCTTTGGGCGTGACCCGAACGCACCCGCAGACCTGTCCGGCGATGCGCAGGCCCTGTCCGGCTACGAGATCAGCGGCGGCTTCAACACTGCTTACCGTCTGCGCACAACAGACACGAGCGGCACATTTCTGACCGCCGCGGCCAACTATCGGACTTACAGGCTCAGCGATGATGCCCGCGAACAAGCACCTGACGCCGAAGGCAGCGACTATGCCGATGCCAACCTCACATTTGGTGTGACGCATCGGTTCATTGGCCGGCCCGGCGACCTGCCCACATCGCTTAGCTTTCAGGTCTCGCAAAACTGGTACGCCGATGAACCCTATTCGCGGTCTGCCACGCTGACCGGTTCGCATGCCTGGAACCTGACACCGACTGATCGCTTGAACCTGTCCATGTCGCTGCAACGCACGGTCGGGCTTCAGGATCAGGATCCGATCAACAGCTTTGGCATCACTGGCAGCTGGACCCACGCGTTTTCGTGGGGTGACACGGCGCAGTTCACGCTTGGCCTTCGCGAAAGCGACTCTGACACACTGGATTCCGATTACACGTCCTACCGCGTCGCCGGTGACTACAATCTGGCGGAGCCGATCCTTGGTTTCGATGTGGGATTTGGTCTGGAATACGAAGAACGCCTTTACGACGACTCGCGATTTGACGTTGGCGTCAACGAACGCACTGATCGCACGACAACTGCGCGGATGCGGGCGGTGGTCTCTCAGGTCGAGCTTTTTGGCTTTCAACCCGTGGTCACGTTCGAGGCGACACGACAGGAATCCTCGATCGACCTGTTTGATCGCGAATATACCCGCGTCGGCTTTGATTTGCAGTCATCATTCTAGCACGCCACCTTGGCCTTCCGGTCTGCTGGCTCTAGGTTCCTGACAAGCAATTGAAAGGATACGAACATGGGTTTGAAATATCTGCACACGATGGTGCGCGTGAAAGACCTTGAAAAGTCTATGGATTTCTATCGCCTGCTGGGTCTGGAAGAGACCAAGCGGATGGAAAACGAAGGCGGGCGTTTCACGCTGGTCTTCATGGCGGCCCCCGGTGACGAGGATTGCCCGGTAGAGCTGACCTATAACTGGGACGGCGATGATGCGTTGCCGGATGACAGCCGTCATTTCGGGCATTTGGCCTACCGTGTGCCCAACATCTACGATCTGTGCCAAAAGCTGATGGACGCCGGCGTAACCATCAATCGTCCACCGCGCGACGGGCATATGGCGTTTGTACGCTCGCCCGACAACATTTCGATCGAACTCCTGCAAGAAGGCGATGATCTTCCCAGTCAGGAGCCTTGGGCCAGCATGGAAAACACAGGTCACTGGTAAGTCACCGTGTTGAAAACACTTGGCATTTGTGCAGCGTTGGGCCTTTGGTCCGGCGCTGCCGATGCCTGCCGCCTCGCGCTTGTTCTGGCAATGGATGTGTCCAATTCGGTTGATGCGCGCGAAGACGCGTTGCAGCGCAATGGGCTGGCAAGCGCCCTCCTCCATCCCGATGTTCAGGACGCGTTTCTGGTCAGTTCTGACCCGGTGTCCCTGCTGATTTTTGAGTGGAGCGGGCAATACAATCAGGACATCATCGTCGATTGGGTTGCGATCACGTCACCGGAAGTGTTGTTCAATGCCGCCAATACCGTTGCCAATAGCACCCGCATTGCGCGGGATTCGCCCACATCGCTGGGCTATGCCTTGGGCTTTGCCGCCACCAAATTGCGCGAGGTGCCGGCCTGTGCAAATCGCACGATTGATGTCGCCGGTGACGGGAAAAACAATCACGGGTTTGGTCCTGCAGAGGCTTACGCCGCATTCCCGTTCGACAATGTCATCGTGAATGGCCTTGTGATTGATGCCGGATCATTTGCTGGAAACGATGGGCTGATCCCGTTTTACCGAAACGAAGTTCTACGCGGCCCCGGCGCGTTTTTGGAAATCGCTACACGGTTTGAAGATTTTGAGGAAACGATGCGGCGCAAACTGCTGCGAGAATTGCTGTCCCAGATGATCGGGCGCACTGGTGCCACCGACACACCGACGCGCGGATGATACGGTTCTTCGCAATAATTTCAGCGTGTTTTGCGTCGACTGCTGATGCTGCATGTCGTCAGGCGCTAGCGCTGGGCTTGGATGTCTCGGGTTCCGTTGACGCAACTGAATACCGGTTGCAGCTTGATGGCCTGGCCACAGCGCTGGAAAGCGAGGCGGTGCAGCAGGTTTTGTTCGCACAATCGGCAGCCCCTGTCGATATTGCCGTTTATGAGTGGAGCGGGCCGACCTATCAGCGCCTCGTGCTGGATTGGCAGACACTGTTGACGCCGGATGACCTTGCAGCAGCGACGACGGTTCTCCGATCCACAAATCGCGTGACCGCTGATCTGACTACAGCCATTGGTTCGGCAATGATTTTTGGTTTTGATCTGCTGGATCAACGACAAAACTGCTGGAAACGCACGTTGGATATTTCCGGCGACGGTGAGGCAAATACCGGACCACGCCCGCAGGACATTCCCGACAGCCGCACCCCTGCCGGTGTTGTTGTCAACGGATTGGTGATCGCGACGAGCGCAGGGAGCCATGATCGCAGGCAAGCCGAGATCAAGGAACTTTCATCCTATTTCGCCGCCCGCGTCATTCGGGGACCTGATGCATTTGTGGAGGCCGCACTTGGCTTTACCGATTACGCCGCCGCGATGGAGCGTAAGCTGCTGCGCGAATTGACAAGCCTTGCGTTAAGCGACGCGACGCCACCCGATCAATAGATATAGCGGATTTGTTCGGTCCAATACCGTTCGACCCGCCGCAGGGCGGTGTTGATATCGTCCAGCCCCTCCTGATCCAACACGCCGCCATCGGTCAGGCCATTGGCATGGGTTGCAAACAGCTTACCCACCACAAGCCTGATCTTACGGCCCTTTTCGGTCAGGCTGACGCGGACTGATCTGCGATCAATTTCGCTACGCTGGTGGTGCATATAGCCCGCGTCCACCAGCTTTTTCAGGTTATAGCTGACGTTCGACCCCTGATAGTAGCCGCGCGATTTCAGCTCGCCTGCGGTCACCTCGTTCAGGCCGACATTGAACAGCAGCAAGCCCTGCACGGGGCTGATTTCCTGCACGCCCACGCGTTCAAATTCATCCTTGATCACATCCAGCAAAAGCCGGTGCAGTCGTTCAACCAGCGTTAAACCGTCCAGATAACTGGCCATGAAAGCCGTCGAATGAGGCGCGATCGGCGCGTCTTCTGCGACTGTCTTGTGAATGCTCATCCCGGTCCTCCAGCTTGGGTCGGGATGCTTATCGGCCAAATTCACGAATGTTTGGTTAAGCGATTGTGTTTTCTACAATGCCGCGCCGGGGCGGGTCAGACCTTCGGCCAGTCCACGGATATCGTCCATGATGGCGCGATACTGCTCCGGCTCTTGGGCGTGGCCGGTGACCCAGCTTAGGATGTCGTGATCGTTTTCAGCCAAAAGCGCATCGTATAGCGCCAGATCGTCGTCGCTCAGCCCGTTCAAATGGGCGGCGGCATAGGCAGACAGGATCAGGTCCATCTCTTTGATGCCGCGACGGATCGAGCGCATATAAAGCCGCTTGACCCGTGCTTCGTGTGTCTCGTTGGTCATTGGTCGCGGATCGCTGTGCGCAGGCGCTTTTCCAACTGCCCTAACCGCACACCGGCGGCCGCGACTGTTGTGCGCACGGAACGGATTTCTGCCAGCAGCGCCTCAAGATCGGCAGACACGGCCAAATCCTCGGCCTCGTTATCAGGGCCGTCGCCTTCACCGGTCAAAAGCCACCGTAGCGATACACCCAACAGACCTGTCAGCATTTGCAGACGGTTCGCACGGGGTTCTTTGCGATCGTTTTCCCAGCCATCAAGCACGGAAGTTTTCACGCCAAGCTGTTTTGCCAGTTGCGCCTGGGTTAACCCTGCGGCCTCGCGGGCTGTGGCAAGCCTGTCGCCCAAGGTGGCGTTTTCTTCGCTGTACCAGTTAATTTCATCGTCGGGCATCATCAGGCTCCTTGTCGCTTGCGTCACGGGCGTGGCGCACCCTATGACATGACAGACCCATCTTGACCACAGGAGCGCCCCCATGAGTTTTTTATCTGCGACACTCGACCGCGTGAAGCCGTCACCAACCATCGCGGTCACAACCAAGGCGCAAGAGCTGAAGGCAGCAGGGCGCGATGTGATCGGGCTGGGTGCGGGCGAACCTGATTTTGATACGCCGCAAAACATCAAGGATGCAGCCGTTGCGGCCATCGCGGACGGCAAAACGAAATACACAGCCGTAGATGGTATTCCCGAATTGAAGCAGGCGATCTGCGCCAAGTTCAAGCGCGACAATGCGTTGGATTATACGCCCGCGCAGGTGACTGTCGGCACGGGTGGGAAACAGGTGCTCTATAACGCCTTAATGGCCACGCTAAACCCCGGTGACGAGGTGATTATCCCTGCCCCCTATTGGGTCAGCTACCCCGATATGGTGCTGCTGGGCGGCGGCACACCGGTGTTTGTCGAAGGCGTCATGGAGCAAGGCTACAAGATCACCGCCGAGCAGCTTGAGGCCGCGATCACGCCGCAAACCAAGTGGTTTTTGTTTAACTCGCCATCCAACCCCACGGGCGCGGGCTATAGCTGGGACGAGTTGAAGGCGCTGACAGATGTGTTGCTGCGGCATCCGCATGTCTGGGTCATGACAGATGATATGTATGAACATCTGGCCTATGGTGATTTCAAATTCTGCACCCCCGCACAGGTGGAACCGCAGCTTTATGACCGCACACTCACCGTGAACGGTGTGTCAAAGGCCTACGCGATGACGGGCTGGCGGATCGGCTATGCGGCGGGTCCAGAGATACTGATCAAGGCAATGCGCAAGGTGCAGTCGCAATCCACGTCCAACCCCTGTTCCGTCAGTCAGTGGGCTGCGGTTGAAGCCTTGAACGGCACGCAGGATTTTCTGGCACCAAACAACGATCTGTTCGTGACACGGCGCGATCTGGTCGTGGATATGCTGAACAAAGCGCCCGGCATCGTGTGCCCCCGCCCTGAAGGTGCGTTTTACGTGTATCCGTCCATTGCAGAATGTATCGGCAAGACCTCGGCTGGCGGCGCACAGATCACCGATGACGAGGCTTTTGCGACGGCCCTTCTGGAAGAAACCGGCGTGGCCGTTGTTTTTGGCGCAGCTTTCGGGCTAAGCCCTAATTTCCGTGTCAGCTATGCGACGTCCAACGCCGCGCTTGAAGACGCATGCAACCGCATCATCACGTTTTGCGAAGGGCTGACGTAGGGCGACAGGATTTACCAGAAAACTCTAGCACCCCGATCTGCCGCAATCGCGCCATAAAACCGTTCTGGTCCTGTTGATATGGGGCTGATAACGTTCGCCTGACAACATCCAGAGGCCTTCATGGGCGCAGAGCTTCCAGACTACTATTTTCGGATCCGTGAAAACGGGGCAGCGGTGTTCCGTGTGGATACCGAAAACCGTCAGCGCCGGATCGAAATGGATCAGGTGGCTGTGGTCAACGTCCGTAATGGCGAGGTGAAACCGCATGGTGATCGCACGCTGACGGACGAAGATATCGACGCGATTCAGAACTGGCTGAATGATCGTGTGGCGCTGCTCGCGCGGCGCGATATTGACGACATCCACCGCGCCGTGGACCATCTGAATTTGACGACGCAATGGGTGCAGTCCAAAGCCTCGGACGAGGATCTTGAATCCGTCACCGACCCTTTGCTGCTCGCCATGCATGATCTACGCACTGTACTGGTGCGCAAAAAGGCCGACCGGCTGTTGCGCGACAGCGATACGTCAGACTAGGTCCGCCAGCGGATCAGGCGCCAGACGTAAACACCCACCAACCCGATCAGCGCCACGTTCACCACCATATCCATCCAAGCCCCGACACGGGCGTAGTTGGCTTGCAACACAAACCCTGCGGCCAACAAAACAGCCGTCCAGATCAAGCTTCCTGCGGCGGATAGCGCCAGAAAGCGGGTCAGCGGCATGTGCGCCATCCCTGCTGGCAGCGAAATGACGGTGCGCAATCCCGGCACCAGACGGGCCAGAAACACGGCACGATTTTCATTGCGGTCGAACCAAGCAAAAGCCCGCTCCATCTCGGCCCGCGTTACAGTCAGCCAGCGCCCATGGCGGTCGGCAAGATCAAGAAGCCGCCCTTTCCCCAGCTTTTGGCCTGCCCAATACCACGGCATTGCACCTGCAAGCGTGCCGATCTGGGCTGCAACCATCACGGTCAGGGCGTTCATCTGCCCGTCCGCCACAAGGTAGCCCGCAAGCGGAAGGATCAGCTCGGAAGGGATGGGCGGAAAGATGTTCTCAGCAAACATCAAGACGGCAATGCCAAGCGCGCCAAATTGCACAATGGTTTCGGTGATAAAGTCAAACATGATGCAGATTTAGGGCGCGACACGGTCAATGAAAACCGACCGCCACCAAAACCGCCAGAACAACAAAACCGCAGCAACGGTCAGGCCCACAACCAGCCCCAGCCACAGGCCCACACCGCCCATGCCCAGTGGGAACGCCAGCAGATAGGCCACCGGCATCCCGATCACCCAATAGCTGACCGTGGCCATGATCATCGGCACAGTCGTGTCCAGCACCCCGCGCAACAGACCCAGCGCCATAACCTGCAAGGCATCGACGATCTGGAACAGGCCCGCCATGAACAACAGACCCACGCCCACGGCAATCAGGTCAACCCGCTGCGGTTCGTCCGAGTCAAGGAACAGGGCGATCAGGAATTCGGGAAAGCCCCAGAAGCCGATCATCGTGACAGCCGCAAAGACCAGCGACATAAAGATCGCCGCGGCACCGCCACGGCGCAAAGCCACCTCGTCACGCCGCCCCAGCGCGCGCCCGGCCCGCACAGTGGCAGCCTGCGACAGCGCCAGATGCACCATGAATGTCAGGCTGGCCAGTTGGATCGCGATGCCGTGGGCGGCCAGTTCGATTGTGCCGATCCACCCCATCATCACGGCGGTTGCCGAAAACAACCCGCCCTCCGCCAAGGATGTCAGGCCAATGGGCCATCCCAGCGCATAAACGCGCGCCATGTATTCGCGGTCCGGCTTGTGAAAGTTCTGGAGCAGCTTGAACTGCGGCGTGGCACGCAAGGCATAAACAGTCAGCACGGCCAGACCGATCAGATTGCCCAGCAGTGACGCAATCGCGGCCCCCTGAAGGCCCAGTTCCGGCATGCCCAGATTGCCGAAGATAAGGGCGTAGTTGAAAACCACGTTCAAGAGCGCAATGCCGATGGTCGCAATCAGGATCATCGCGGTCTTTTCAAGCGCCACGAAAAACGCCTTGAGCGTCATCACCAGCAAGGCCGGCACCATCTGCCATGCTGCAATCAGCAGATAGTCATGCGCGGCGGCGGCCACCTCTGGCTCTTGCCCGATGAAAAGCAGGATATCTTCGGACCACATAAACGGAATGGTGAAAACGATACCGTAGATGATCGACAGCCACAGCCCCATGCGCGTGACACGCCGGACCTTCTGGTCGTCGGCCTCCTCGGCGGCGGCGGCGACCATTGGCGTCACAGCCGTCGCAAAGCCTGCACCCACGATAAACGTGACGAAAAACAGCGTGGTGGCGATGGTCGCCGCGGCCAGCGCGGTGACGTCATAGCGCCCCAGCATCAGCGTATCGGTGATGTGGATTGCAAACTGCGCCATGTTGCTGAGCGCCAGCGGCAGCCCCAGCCGGAAAATGGCAGAGCTGTGCTGCGCATAGCTTTGGGCCGGCACAGATTGGACAGAGGGAGATGGGGTATTCATCACTGAGTGATAGGCCCCCTGCCGCAACGGGTCCAGCGGATTTCGGTCGGCAACCGGAACAACGTCACATGCCGTTGGCTGGACACAGCAACCCGCATCCGTCACGCTGTCAGAGCCCTTTGCAGACAAGCAGCCACACCATGACAGATTTCGCCCCCCTGATCCCCGATGCCCAAGCGTTCTTTACGACGCTTGAGCAGAACAATGCCAAAGCGTGGTGGCAGGATCATAAAACGACCTACGACACAAAGCTTAAAGCGCCCGCGCAGGCGCTGCTGGACGAACTGACACCGCCGCTTGCCGATCTTGCTGGCGCACCGGTGACCGGCAAGATTTTCCGGCCCCACCGCGACGTGCGTTTTTCCAAGGACAAGACACCCTACAAAACGCACCTGCATATGATGTGGTCGATCACTGGCGATGCCCGGCAAATGCCTGTTTTCTTTTTCGGCATCGGTATCGACTATGTCACCACAGGGGTCGGGATCATGGGCTTTGACAAAGACGTTCTGGCCGATTGGCGCACCTTTGTGGACCTTGATACCAAGCGTATTCTGGGGATCGTAGCGCAGATTGAAAAAGCGGGCTTTACGCTGGGCGACCCTGCGCTGAAGCGTGTGCCGCCAGCCTATGCCAAGGACCATCCGGCCGAACATCTGTTGCGGATGAAAGGCGTGATTGCGCGCAGCGAGCTTCAGCAAACGTCGGACCTGCCCGCAGCGATCCTTGATCGTTTTCGCGCAGCTTGGCCACTGAACGCGCTATTGATCCAGATCGCCGAAAGCTGAAGGCTTTCTGACCGACCATAGCAGCGCCCGCGCGTAAAGCCTGTGCAGCGGCAGCAACGCCCGCATGAGCCAATGGTCAGGCGCGACCACAGCCGAGCCGAAATAAAGCCGCGTGCCAGTCCCCGATCGCGCCACCTTGAACCAAGACCGTGTCGCCTGCCCCATATCGCACAGCAATACCTGATCCTCGGTTCGCGCCTCGACGTCCCATGCGGCAAAGCTGTCTGACTGCTTGCGCGCGAGGGCTGCCACATCCGCGTCCGTGGAGGGCCGCTTGAGTGCGAGCCGCAAGATCAACCGTTCCACCCGAAAAAGCGGGGTCGTGTAAAAACCCATCAAGTAACCAGCCAGATCGACATCGTTTGCCACATCTTTGACAAAGCAGTCCGTGTAAGCGCCCTGTTCGGTATAGACACGCAGCAATGCGTCGTCTGGCAGTGGCGCTGCACGTGGGACGGTCATTGCCCTGTGGCCTTGAATTTTTCCATCAGATACGGGCCAGAGCGCACAGGCGGATAGGCGCTTGATCCGTCCAGCGGCACAATTTCTGCGTCCCAGTCGGGCTGATGGAAAAAGGCGATGCTTTGGCGGGCGGGCTGATCCGGTTTGGCCACCACGCGATGCAAGGTGCTGACCCAACGGTCGGCGGTCCAGCGGGCCATCAGATCACCGATGTTGATCACAAACGCCCCGTCGGGTGCAGGCACGTCCAGCCAGCCGTCATCGCGGGCGATTTGCAGCCCTGACGACCCCGGTTGTGGCAACAGGATTGTCAGTGATCCGTAGTCGGAATGCGCCCCGGCCCGCTGTTGGTCCTTCAATGCAGCCCCTTGCGTTGCAGGATAATGCAAAGCCCGCAGCGCCGAGATGGGGTGTCCGATGTAGGGCGCGAAGAAATCGGACGGCAGTGACAACGCCTGCGCCATTGCCGCCATGATCCGGCCCGCCAGATTCTCCATTGCGGCATAGTAGTTTTGCCATGCATGCCGGAAGCCCGCGACGTCGGGCCATGGCGTCGGAACATAGCGAAAGGCCAGCGCGTCAGGATCGGTGATGCCCTCGGGCACCTCTGCCGGACCACCGTTGAAGCTTTCCTTCAAATCAGGCGGCGTGTCGTGCCCCTTCGATTTTGCCAACGCCTCGCTATTGGGGCCAAGATAGCCGTAAGGATACCCCGGATAAGGTGCTGCAGTGGCCTGCTTGTCGGCAAGCGGTTGGTCAAAGAACCGTTGCATGGCCTGCCACTGGTTCGCGATGATCGCATCATCCACCCCGTGCCCTGTCAGAACGACAAATCCGGTGTCGCGGCATATTTCGTCAAGACGAACAGCCATGGCTTTGCGTGCGGGCCCTGACGCGGCCTCGAACGCGGCCAGATCAAACTGTGGAAACGACATGATGCGATCCTTTTGTCATGGGTCCGACTGTGGCGACCCTGATGGTTGTGCGCAATATCGAAACCTTGCCTCAAGTTTGACGTAAACGTCAGCTAGTGTGTTAAGAAGACTTTGTGTTTGTTGAATTGAGCGTGCCATGTTTCCACCCGGCTTTCATGCCCAGCCGATCCTGACCGGAGATGCTGTGATCCTTCGCCCGTTGCGGGTTGAAGATTACGAGGCGTTGTCCGTCGCCGCCGCCGATCCCGAGACATGGGCCGGTCATCCCAGCAAAGACAGGTATCTTGATCACGTCTTTCGCCCCTATTTCCGGTTTCTGCTGAACAGTGGCGGGACGTTGACGATCCGCGATCAAAAGACGCTCGCTGTCATCGGATGTTCGCGCTACTACGCGGCACCCGATAATCCCTCCGGCATCTCGATCGGTTTCACGTTTTTGCATCATGCGTTCTGGGGCGGTGATGTGAACTTTGCGGTCAAGCTGTTGATGCTGGATCACGCGTTCAAATCAACCGACACGGTCTGGTTCCACATTGATCCCGATAACATCCGGTCCCAAAAGGCGACGGAAAAGCTTGGTGCGAAATTCAGCTACCGTGCACAACTGGCGCTGACCAATGCCACGGCTGACTGGCTGGTCTTTAAACTGACAAAATCGGATTGGGCCGTGCGCCGGATGCGTGGCTAGGATCGCGTGATGGCGGCTGGCAGATGGGTGACGATCTCAGCAATGGCTGAAATAGCAATCAACGGCGCCTCTCTTAGTGACGGGACAAGCCCGATAGGGCCACGCAGCCGCGCCAGATCATCCTCCTGCACGCCCATCGCGCGCAATGTATCCTTGCGTGCCGCTTGCGTGCGTAAACTGCCAAGGCACCCGACATAGCGCGCCTGCGTGTCTAGGGCCGCCCGCACAAGTGCAGGCTCCCATTCATGATCGTGAAACAGCGTCAGGAAACCCGCATGCGCATCCAGATCAGCTAGCGTGATCGCCTGATCCGGTGATGTCAGATGCACAGGCGCGGTGATCGCCAAATGGCCCACCGCCGCCAGATCATCCTCTTGCGGTGACAAAAGCCCGATCTGAAAGCCCGCTGACTGCGCCACTTCGGCGACGGCCCGAAAAATCGCGCCGCGTCCCGCCAGCACAAGCCTGAACTTGGGCAAATAGGTAAAGCGGTGCTGTTCCCCATCAGGCGTTGTGAACGCAAGGTCGGTCGGGTGCCGCGCTGTCAGCCTGTCGCTCGCATCCAGCACTGCATCCAGATCGGGGGCTGGATCAATCAACACATCCAGCGCCCCCCCACATGGCAGCTTCAGATCGACAAAGCGCGATCCATTGCCGTAGCGGACAAGTTGTTTTCGCCCAAGGCGCAGCGCCTCGGTTGCGTGAAACTGGATATCGCTGTCGATGCAACCGTTGGACAGATAGCCCGCCATCGCACCGCGATCATCCACCAGCGCAAGCGACCCGACCTCACGGGCTGCACCGCCTTCGATGCCGACAGATGTAATCAGCGCAAACTTGCGACCCGCGCGGGCCAAATCCGCCGCGGCCGCAATCACATCGCTGGCGTGTTCCACATAGGATATGTCGTCAGGCAACGGGCTGCGCGTCCTCGCCCTCGCCCACGATCTCGGCAAATGAAGCAAAGAACTTGGCCGACAGCTTCTTGGCCGTGCTCTGGATCAGGCGGCTGCCAAGCTGTGCGATTTTCCCGCCAGTGTCGGCCTTTGCCTCATACCGCAGGATTGTCTTGTCACCATCTGCAGTGAGCGTCACGTCAGCGCCGCCCTTGGCGTAACCCGCCGCACCGCCGCTGCCCTTCCCGACCAATGAGAAAGCATCGGGCGCGCCAGATTTATCCAATACCACGTCACCACTGAACTTGGCCTTCACAGGGCCAATCTTCAGCACGACCTTTGCCTCAAGTTCTGTGTCGGAGTGTTTGATCAACTCCTCGCACCCCGGAATGCACTGCTGCAAAATCGCCGGATCATTCAGGGCCGCATAGACCTGATCCTTGGGCGCGTTGATGACAATCTCGTCTGACAGTTCCATGCGATGTCCTTCTTTGATGGGCCGCAACGGGTGGGGTGTTGCGCCACTTTGTGACAATTGTCGCGCCTTACGCAAGTGCGTGTCGCGCCTTACGCATTGCCCCCCTGCCCGTGCCCCCATATTGTAGGCCCAAACAAAGCGAGCAGCACACATGGCCGATGATCTTTTGTCCGGAACCGGACCTGACGACTATAACGCCGACAGCATCGAGGTGCTGGAGGGGCTGGAGCCTGTCCGCAAACGCCCCGGCATGTATATCGGCGGCACGGACGAACGTGCGCTGCACCACCTTGTGGCCGAGGTGCTGGACAACTCGATGGACGAGGCTGTCGCGGGCCACGCGAACCGGATCGAGGTGGAACTGCACGCAGATTACGCCGTCACAATCCGCGACAACGGGCGCGGCATCCCGATTGATCCGCACCCGAAATTTCCCGCCAAATCCGCGCTTGAGGTGATCCTTTGCACCCTGCACGCGGGCGGCAAATTCAGCGGCAAGGCCTACCAGACCTCCGGCGGTCTGCACGGCGTGGGCGCGTCAGTAGTGAACGCGCTGTCCGACAGCCTTGTCGTGCAGGTTGCACGGAACAAGGAGCTGTATGAACAACGCTTTTCACGCGGTATCCCTTTGGGACCTGTTGAAAAAGTGGGAGCCGCCCCCAATCGGCGCGGCACGACATTCACCTTCCACGCGGACGAGCAAATCTTCGGCTCTCACCGCTTCAAACCCGCGCGTCTGTTCAAATCCATCCGCTCCAAAGCGTACCTCTTCTCCGGCGTCGAAATCCGCTGGAAATCAGAAATCGACGACGGCGAGACCCCGACAGAGGCGACCTTCCACTTCCCCGGCGGTCTGGCCGATTACCTGAACGAAACGCTGGGCACCGCTACGACCTATTCCGAGAAACCTTTTGCGGGCACCGTCGATTTTCAGGAGAAATTCGGCGCGCCGGGCAAGGTGGAATGGGCGATCAACTGGACGCCCGTGCGCGACGGCTTCATCCAGTCCTACTGTAACACGGTCCCCACGCCCGAGGGCGGCACGCACGTCGCGGGCTTTTGGGCGGCGGTTTTGAAGGGTGTGAAGGCTTACGGCGAACTGGCAGGCAACAAGAAAGCGGCCCAGATCACGCGTGAGGATTTGACGTCCGGCGGCTGTGCGCTGGTGTCATGCTTCATCGCCGAGCCTGCGTTTGTGGGCCAGACCAAGGACCGCCTGTCGACCGAAGCGGCGGCGAAAATGACCGAAGGTGCTGTGCGCGATCACTTCGACAACTGGCTGGCGGCCGACACGAAATCCGCAGGCGCGATCCTTGATTTTCTGGTGCTGCGGGCCGAGGAACGCCAGCGCCGCCGTCAGGAGAAAGAGACCGCGCGCAAGTCCGCCACCAAAAAACTCCGCCTGCCCGGTAAGCTGACCGATTGCACCAACAAGGACCGCGCTGGCACGGAACTGTTTATCGTGGAAGGCGACTCGGCTGGTGGTTCCGGCAAAGGCGCGCGGGATCGCAAAACGCAGGCGCTGCTGCCGCTCAAGGGTAAAATCCTGAACGTGCTGGGCGCCGCATCCGGCAAGCTGAACACCAACGCCGAGATCAACGACCTGTGCGAGGCGCTGGGCGTTGGCATGGGCACAAAATTCAACATCGACGATCTGCGCTACGAAAAGATCATCATCATGACCGACGCGGACGTCGACGGCGCGCATATCGCGGCGCTCTTGATGACGTTCTTCTTCACCCAAATGCGCCCGATGATCGACGCGGGGCATCTGTATCTGGCCTGCCCGCCCCTCTACCGCCTGACCCAGGGCGCGCGCCGCGTCTATGTGGCGGATGATGCCGAGAAGGACGCTGTGATGGCCAAGGGTTTGGGTGGAAAGGGTAAAATCGACGTGCAACGCTTCAAGGGTCTGGGCGAGATGGACGCGAAGGACCTCAAAGAGACCACGATGGACCCCAACACCCGCAAACTGATCCGCGTGACCGTTGGAGATGATGTGCCGGGTGAGACGGGTGATCTGGTGGAGCGTCTGATGGGCAAAAAGCCGGAATTGCGCTTCCAGTACATTCAGGAAAACGCGCGGTTTGTGGAGGAGTTGGATGTTTGAGGAGGCCAAACGAAAATTGCCCAACTATCAAGAATTAATGAGGCCTGTTTTAGAATCCGCGAAAAATGCCCCGCGCAAAATAAGCGATGTCGTTAATGAGATTTCAACGGAGCTTGAACTTACTGATGAAGAGCGATCAGTTATGCTACCAAGTGGCAAACAGACTGTAATTGCAAATAGAATTCATTGGGCAAGATCTTATCTCAAGCAAGCGGGTCTTGTTCGCAATACTCAAAGAGGTTGGTTTGAATTGACTGATGAGGGTCGCCAAGCCCTGACCGATCCAAATCTAATGATTGATAAGAGGTATCTCGAACAGTTCGACCAGTTTCAGGATTTTCAACAACGGACGAATAAGCCTGATGTAGTAACATCTGAACTAGTCGAGACTGAACAGGAGACTACTCCGGATGAGCAGATAGAAAATGCCCACAAACGGTGGAATAGATCGCTTTCCATGAATCTGCTGACTGCTACTCAGCAATCCTCACCAGCGTTTTTCGAACAACTCATAGTCGATCTACTGATAGCCATGGGTTACGGTGGATCAACCGAAAACGCCGGCCGTGCGCTTGGGCAAACAGGCGATAATGGTGTCGATGGAGTTATTGACCAAGACCCGCTGGGGGTCGATCAGATTTATTTGCAAGCAAAACGATATGCTTCTGCAAACTCAATTGGGTCCGGCGACATTAGAGATTTTTTTGGCGCACTCAGCATACATAAAGCGACAAAGGGCATTTTCGTCACTACATCATCATTCACGTCATCGGCAATCGAAACGGCCCGTGCGCTTGGCGGACGGATTGTGCTGATTGATGGTGCAAGGCTCACTAAACTCATGATCACTTATGGTATTGGGTGCAGAGAGAAATCACTAATTCGCCTGATGGAACTTGACGAAACATTTTTCGACGAAACATGAAGAGACAATAGTGGCGCAGGTCATAATTCAATCGGCCAATGCAGCCCGCAATCGCCCCACACCAAACCCGTGTCCGCCGTCGAACAGGCAGAAGCCTAGGCGATGGCCGTTGGCGTTGAGTCGCGTCTCGCAGGTCATGTCGCCAACCTGCGCACGCTCTTCGCCTGTAAACCCGCCGTAGCCCGCGTACATCGCCAGAGCTTCCAGCACGTCGCCTTGGCTGCTGTCGGCGATGGCGCGGCCGGACAAAGGCACGGTGGTGTCCGCGTTCCCGTGGATATGCACCACGTTCGCGGGGGGCGATGTGCAGGTCTCAGGCACCGGATCCCAGAAGGTGCCGGACATCGGCACAAAGGTCTCAAACAGCTCCGAGCGGTGGCAGGCGATGTTCCACGTCATCATGCCGCCTGCGGAAAATCCGGTCATCACGGACCGCGACAGGTCCAGACCAAAGCGGGCTTCGGCGTCGGACAAGACGGCTTCGACGTAGGCGAACTCGGCCTCACCGGTGTTGTCACGCGCGCGGGGGCGGTTCGGGAGTTGCCAGCTTCCGTCCACGCCTTGCAGCGCCAGATAGGCCATGCCGTTCTCGTGCGCGAGCCGTCGCAGGTTGCCATTGCGCATCGCCCCCGCCGCCGACCCGCGGTAGCCGTGGGCGTAGGCAAGCACGCCGGGGTTTGCGACGCCCTCGGGCACCGCAATCCGGTAGATACGATCGCCCACCACGCAGTCGGTATCCTGTCCGCAAGCTGATGCGACCGCAGGCGAAAGGATCAGCGCGAGGGCGACCAGAAAGCGCATCAATTCAGACGCAGATTGCCGATAGCGGCAGAGATCATGCTGTCGGTGTCATCGCTGTCGCCCGATACGGCAAGGCCCACAAGGCTGCCCGGTTGGCCGCCGAACGCATTGGCGTAGTCGGCCGCAAGGTTCACGCTCTCATTGAACGATCCGGTTCCCGCGGGGCGCAGCGCGATGTTCATGCCCTGCCCCGGCAGGTAAGGCGACGGGAACGCAGCCCCGCGGCTATGGTTGCCGCCCCATGTGTAAAGCAGCACGCGCACATCGCTGTCACTCAGCAGTGCATTGATGCCCGATCCTTGCATCGCAGCGGCTTTGCTATCGGGCAGGAAAACGAAATAAAGCGACAGGTTGCGGTCGTCACCACCCTTACGGCGCAGGTCAGTTGCAGGCACGGACTGGTTCACCGTCCAGCCCCATGATGCCGACGATGCCTGCCAGTCAGACTGCGGCACGCGGGCGTAGGCAATGCTGACCGACCCGTCGGATGTCATCGAAAGCTGATTGCCAAAGCTGTAATCATTGGACGAGAAAAGCGACAGGCGCTGCTCTTGCCAGCCGGATGAAAACGAAACCGGTCCCGCCGCAGCGGCGGTGGCGGTCAGGGAAGCGGCAAGGATGGCGGTGCGCAGCAATGTCATAGAGTCTCTCCTATCAGATACGTTTGGGAAATCACGTATCAGGCGCGGCAGGAGTTTCACTTCACGACTTTGTGGATCACGGAAATGTCAGGCGCGTCAGTCCTGCTGGATGCTCTCCAGATAGTCGGTCAGCGCCAGCAGAACCAAGGGCACAGGCGTGCCAAGCCCGTCCATCTCGACAATTACAGCCTCGCCCAGATCGCCTGCGCCGAACTCTGGCATGGCGTTGGAAAAATGCGCGCCGCGATCCAGCCCGTCGATCGTGGCCATGACATAGGTGCGGGGGAACGTGCCGCCGTTGCGTTTGGCTAGTGTGGTCAGGTCGGGGGTGATGATGCCGGTGTCGCGGGTGATTGTACCGCGCCCCATCGCATCAGCGCCGTGACAGCCCGCGCAATTTGCCGCAAAGGCCGCGCGCCCGTCAGGCACTTCGGTTTCCAGACTGCAAGCGGCCAAAATGAGGGGGAATAGTAATGCGCGATATGTCATTGAGGTGCCTCCTTGTTTTTTCCCATTATGGGAGGGGAACAATGGCAGTGCTTTGATCTGGATCACACGAGCCCTGACAAACCTTTGCATCGCGATCCCCACCCGCCTAGCCTGCGCGGTGAATTACCGAAAGGCCACGCCATGACCCATCACATCGCCATCATGTTCGCCGCAGGGATCGGCATTCCCATTCTGGCAGCGCTGAACGCGGCCTTGGGGCGGTTGATCGGATCGCCTGCCGTGGCGGCGACGGTGCTGTTCGCCGTGGCGTTCGGTACGGCGGCGCTGGTGGCGTTGGTCACGCAACCAAGTGCCTTGACGCGCGTGGCGCAGGCCCCGCTGCACCTGTTTTTCGCGGGCGTTCTCATCGCGTTCTACGTGCTGTCGATCACGTGGATCGCGCCTGTGATGGGTGTTGGAAACGCGGTGTTTTTGGTGCTGCTCGGCCAGTTGGTGTCCGCCGCGCTGATCGACCACTTCGGCCTTTTCAGCGCCAACGCCACGCCCATCACGCTGACCCGCGCGGGTGGGATCGCACTGATGGCCGCTGGAGTTTTCGTGACGCAGAAGGTCTAACCCGCCAGCGCCGTCACGCTGTCCCAAAGTGCATCCGGCACGTCAATTTTCGCCATCTCAAGACGGTCAGCACCGGGGATGCGCGCACCGTCCTGCGCGGCCACAGCCTCGGCCACGCGGGCGAAGCGGTCGCTGAAGGCGTCACCGTGGGTCGCGGGATCAATCAGGATGTAGAATTGCCCCAGATCATGCGGCTTGCCATCCGGCAGCTTCAGCCCGGACACATCCAGCGAATTGACCGATCCGGTCATGCCCGCGGCCAGCAATTCCGCCATCAGGCCAAAGCCCCAGCCCTTATAGCCGCCCGCCGAGACCAGCGCGCCTTTCAGCGCCGCTTCGGGGTCTGTCGTGGGTTGTCCGTCTGCGTCGACGGCCCAGCCAAGCGGGATTGGCGTGCCTGCCGCTTTGGCCATCGTAATCTTGCCCAAGGCCACGGCAGAGGTCGAGAAATCGAAATGCAGCGCGGGTTTGGGATCACCCGGCACGGTCATGGCAATGGGGTTGGTGCCGATCACGGCCTTGTTGCCGCCTGGCGGGGCCACGACGGGGGACGCGTTGGTAAATCCGATACCGATCAGCCCAGCGGCGGCGATCTGTTCGGTGAAGAACCCCAGCGATGTGCAGGTATGCGCGTGAGCCACGGCCAGCGTTGCGACACCGTTTTCGCGCGCGGCAGTGACCGCATCGGCAAGTCCGGCGGCAAAGGCAGGCTGCGCAAACCCGAAACCCGCATCCGCCATGACAGAGCCAGCGCGGGGACGTGTCACCTTGGGCTCAACGGTGCCGCTGACACGGCCAGAGGTCAGCTGCGTGCAATAGCTCTCAAGGTAGTAAAGCCCGCAGATGATGTTGCCTGACTCTTCGGCGCGCGCGACAGCTTTGGCGACGTGACCGGCCTGCATATCCGCCGCCCCGTGGGCCAGCAAAGCGGCTTTTGCGACGTCGTAAATCTCGGCTGGGGATTTCATCGGCATGGCGGCGGTCCTTATTCTAAGCGGGCGAAAGACGACCTTGATCCATGCGCACAGTGCGGTCCATCCGCGCGGCCAGATCAAGGTTGTGGGTGGCGATCACGGCGGCAAGGCCGGTATCACGAACAAGCTCCATCAGCGCGTCGAACACGCGGTCGGATGTATCGGGGTCAAGATTGCCAGTGGGTTCGTCGGCGAGCAAAAGCGACGGTTTGTTGGCCAGCGCACGGCAGAAAGCAACCCGCTGCTGCTCACCACCCGACAGCGCGGCGGGGCGGTGTTTGGCACGCGGGGCCACGCCGACACGGTCCAGCAGGTCCATCGCATGTTTCGTCGCATCCGCGTCGCTGATCCCGTTGGCCAACTGCGGCAGGACGATATTTTCAAGCGCCGTAAATTCCGGCAGCAGGTGGTGGAATTGGTAGATGAAACCCACTTCGCCGCGTCGCACGGCAGTCCGCTTGCGATCTGACAGACTGGTCATATCGGTGCCATTGATCGTCACGGCGCCGCTGTCGGGCGTATCCAGCAGACCCGCGATATGCAGCAGCGTGGATTTACCAGCACCGGACGGGGCGACCAATGCCACCACCTCACCCTTGGCGGCAACCAGATCAGCGCCTTGCAGCACGGTCACCTCGTTGGGTTTGCCCTTGTTGTAGCCCTTGGTGATGGCGGCCAGTTCCAGCACGTTATTCATAGCGCAGCGCCTCGACAGGGTTCATGCGGGCGGCGCGACGGGCCGGAAAGATCGTGATGATCCACGACAGACCCAGCGACAGGGCCACCGATTTGAGCACATCTTCCAGCCGCAGTTCGGCGGGCAGTTGGTAGATCCCCCTGATCGACGGGTCCCAGACACCACCACCGCCAAGATAATTCACAAAGCTGAAAATCTGGTCGATGTAGATCGCAAAAAGACAGCCAAGGATCACGCCGAAGATAGTGCCAATCGTGCCGATCCCTGCCCCGCAGATGAAAAAGATGCGCAGGATTGATCCCTCGCTCAGGCCCATCGTGCGCAAGATGCCAATATCGCGGCCCTTGTTCTTCACCAGCATGATCAGGCCGGAAATAATGTTCATCGAGGCGATCAGCACAAGAATCGACAGGATCACGAACATCACATTGTCCTCGACCGCCAAGGCCCGCAGGAACGCGCCAGCACTGTCGCGCCACGTCCAGACATAACCACCCTGACCGATCACCTCCATGATGCGCGGGACGTAGGTGTCGATCTCGTCGGGGTTCTCGACAAACACCTCGATCTCGGTCGCGACACCGTCACGGTTGAAGAACGTCTGCGCCTCTGCAATCGGCAAGTAAGCGCGGATTTTGTCGATGTCGTAACGCCCTGCGGTGAAAATATAGACCACATCATAAGCGTTCACACGGGGCGTGGTGCCAAGTGCGGTGCGCGCACCATTGGGCGAGATAATCTTGATCCGGTCGCCCACACTGACATTCAATTCGCGCGCAAGCCCCGATCCGATCGCGATACCGTCCTGAAAGTCATTGATATCGCCCGATGACTCTTCTGGCTGGGCGATACGCGGGATCGTGAGCAGGTCTTCAAACGCAATCCCGTAGACATCAACTGCAGCGTTTGCATTAGCGCGGTTGCCCATGACCTGACCGCGCACAAGAGGGGCAGCGCGGGTCACGCCCTCAATCGCGCGCAATTCCTCGGCCAGTTCATCATATCCGCTGATCAGTTGCGTGTATTGGCCCGATCCGGCGACAACTTCAGACTGGCGGTAAGCCGCGACATGCGCGTTGGCGCCCAGAATAGTATCGACAAACTCGGCGCGGAAGCCGGAGCGGACGGCCAATGTGGCAATCAACGCAAAAACGGCCAGCGTCACGCCGACCAGCGAAATCCACGTCATCACGCTGACGCCGCCCTCGGCCCGTTTGGCGCGGATATAGCGCCACGCGATCATCCATTCGAACTTTGCAAAAGGTGCCGTGCTGGCCATGGGGCGTCCTGTTAATTGGGTCGCGTGAACGTGGTGTGCTTGGCCTTGATGGTCAAGAGCAGCAATCTTGCGGTGGCGGGTTTTCTGCCAAATAAACCGGATGCGCGGCTTAGGGCCGCGTTTCGCCCATCAGACGCGGCGTGCGGCCTTGCACCGGTTGCGCAATGGGCCGGACCGGTGGGTCCCTGCGCTGCTGCTCGGCAGTTGACCGGTGGGCAAATGGCAGTTTCAGCAGCCACAGCATCGCAAAGATGCCAAGCCAACCGCCTGCAAAACCGACCGACGCAGATGCGGCACCCGCCACACTGACCGGCACGGCAAGCACAAAATCATCCCACGTATGCACAAAGGTTTCACGGTCGCTCAGCCGGTGCGGCATCAACACCCGCGACAGCGGCGTGGCACTGCGCAGATCGGTCAGCGCAGCCTCAAGCATCGCGTGGCGTGAAAATGTGCGGCGCATGTCAGCGGCACGCGCATCAAGAAAAGCGGTGCCTGTCATTTCATCGAGCGCCTGCGTGCGTGTCAGTCCCGCCTCAAGCGCGGATGTGTCGAAATCTTCCACAACCTGTGTCAGCGCATCGACCTGACCGGCCAGTCGCTGCGTGTATTGTTGTGCAAATTCAGGGTATTGCGACAGCGTGACCGCACCGCAAAGCCCGCCTGCAAAAGCGAGTATCTTGATCATTTGGAACCTGCCCGACTTTTCGTCTGTTGCGGGCAGGTTAAATGCACGGTCCGATTCGAGCAAGACGGCGGGTCAAAGCCCCGCCCTACGCCTTACAATGCGGCGTAGATTGCCTTGATCTTGGCGATGGCGTCGTCTGCCGACATCTCTTCGCTTTCGCCTGTGCGGCGCGACGTGACCTCGACCACGCCGTTCTTGAGGCCACGCGGACCGACAGTGATCCGCCAAGGCAGGCCGATCATGTCCATGGTGCCGAACTTTGCCCCTGCCCGCTCATCACGGTCATCGTAAAGCGGCTCAAGCCCTGCGGCGGTGAACTGCTTGTAAAGATCCTCGCAAGCCGCATCGCAGGCGTCATCGCCTGTGCGCATGTTCAGAATACCGACATGGAACGGCGTCACGCCTTCGGGCCAGATAATGCCCTTGTCATCGTGACTGGCTTCGATGATCGCACCCAGCAGACGCGACACGCCGATACCGTGCGACCCCATGTGGACGTTCACTTTTCCGCCTTCGCCATTGTCGACGGCTGCGTTCAGCGCGTCGGAATACTTGGTGCCGAAGTAGAAAATCTGGCCAACTTCGATCCCGCGCGCGGTTTTGCGACGTTCTTCGGGGATTTCTTTGAACAGCGCTTCATCGTGGGTTTCGTCGGTGCGGGCGTATTTGGTTGTGAACTCTTCCATCACGGCAGCACAAGCGGCCTTGTCGTCAAAATCAATCTCGCGGTCGCCGAAGGTCAGATCGGTCACGGCGCTGTCGTAGAACACCTCGCTCTCGCCCGTTTCGGCCAGCACCAGAAACTCGTGCGTATCCTCGCCACCAATCGGACCGGAATCCGCGCGCATCGGGATCGCCTTGAGGCCCATCCGCTCGTAGGTGCGCAGGTAGCTGACAAGGTGACGGTTGTAGGCGTGCAGCGCGTCTTCTTTTGTCAGATCAAAGTTATAGCCGTCTTTCATATAGAACTCGCGGCCCCGCATCACGCCAAAGCGCGGGCGGACCTCATCGCGGAATTTCCACTGGATTTGGTACATCGTCAGCGGCAGGTCTTTGTAGGACGTAACGTTGGCGCGGAAGATGTCCGTGATCAGCTCTTCCGCCGTGGGCGTGTAAAGCATGTCGCGCCCGCCACGGTCTTTGATCCGCAGCATCTCGTCGCCATAGGCATCGTAGCGCCCGCTTTCGCGCCACAGATCAGCCGACTGGATCGTGGGCATCAGCATTGCGTGGTGACCGGCCTTGGCCTGTTCCTCGTGCACGATGTTTTCGATCTTCTTGAGGACCTTATAGCCCAGCGGCAGCCACGAATAGATACCCGCGCTGGCCTGCTTGATCATGCCCGCCTGTAACATATAGCGGTGCGATACGATCTGCGCCTCGCGGGGTGTCTCTTTCAGGACGGGCAGAAAATAGCGGCTCAGGCGCATGGCGGTTTCCCTTTGGAAATAAACGATTTGGCGCAGGTTTAGGGCGCAGAGGACAGCGTGGCAAGCGCCACACACGTCACACGCAGCCATTCGGATCAAAGATTTCGCCTTTCTGACCTCTGCGTGAGCCGCATGACCCGATGAACCTGCCGCCCCGTAATCCCTTTCACATGCAAGTTCTGCATTTCAACCACGACAGGGAGACTACTTATGACACTGAAAACAACACTCGCCGCTGCCGCCGTCGCACTGTCCGCCACTGCCGCATCTGCAAACACCATCGTCGATATCGCCGCTGGCGATGATCGCTTCTCGACACTTGTGGCCGCCGTCACCGCCGCAGGTCTGGCCGAAACACTGTCCGGCCCCGGCCCGTTCACCGTCTATGCACCCTTGAACGAAGCGTTCGCCGCCCTGCCAGAGGGCACGGTCGACACGCTGCTGATGCCCGAGAACAAGGGCGATCTGACAAACGTGCTGCTGTATCATGTGGATGACCGCCAGCTGAACGCAGCGCAGTTCGCCCCCGGTGCCAACTATTACAAGCCGATCCTGGATAGCGAGCGTCTGTGCATCACAAGCCACAGCGGCGTGACGATTGCAGACGGCACAGGCGAAGTGGCGAATGTGGTTGTTGCCGATATTCAGGCCAGCAACGGTGTGATCCATGTGATCGACAAGGTGCTGCTGCCCGGCACGCGCCCTGCCTGCCACTAAACCTGACACCCTCACAGGCAGGGCCGCATGTGACGGCCCTGCCCTTGCGCTTGGGTCGCCTATTTGCGATGTGTTTTGAAACACAAGAAAGCAGGCGATCATGGCTTATCCGGTATCCCAACAAGCAAAATACTGGGGGATTGCTGCTGCGATCCTGTTCATCGCGCTGTGGTTTCTGGGCGATGTGATCCTGCCCTTTATCCTTGGCGGTGCAATCGCTTATTGTCTTGATCCGATTGCCGACCGGCTTGAGGCGATGGGACTTAGCCGCACGATATCGGTCGCTCTGATCTCGCTTGCGGCAGTGCTGATCTTTGTCGTGCTGATCTTGCTGGTTATTCCAACGCTGATCACGCAAACCTCTGGTCTGATTGCGGCGGCACCGGGTGCGCCCGACAGGCTACAGCAGTTTCTGGCGACAAACTTTCCATCGGTACTGGACGAGCAAAGCACTGTTTATCAGCAGCTTACCAAAATCGGCGATGCCATTCAGGCCAAGGGCGGGGAGCTTCTTGAAGGTATCCTGTCCTCGGCTTTGGGCCTTATCAACGTGCTGGTCCTGATCGTGGTTGTGCCGGTTGTTGCGTTTTATCTGTTGCTTGACTGGGACAATATGACGGCCCGCATTGATGAACTGCTGCCACGCGACCATGCCCCCACGATCCGCCAGCTTGCCCGCGATATTGACGACACGCTGGCCTCCTTTATTCGCGGTCAGGGCACGGTCTGTCTGATCATGGGCACTTACTACGCCGTCGGGCTGATGGCAGTGGGTCTGAACTTTGGGCTGGTCGTAGGCTTTTTCGCGGGCCTGATCACATTCATCCCTTACGTTGGCGCTTTGGTCGGTGGCGCGCTGGCGATTGGTCTCGCGCTCTATCAGTTTTGGGGTGAATGGGTGTGGATTGCCGCTGTGGCAGGCATCTTTGGCTTTGGCCAGTTTCTGGAAGGCAATATCATCACACCGCGCCTTGTGGGCAATTCGGTCGGGCTGCACCCTGTCTGGCTGATCTTCGCACTGTCGGTTTTTGGCGCGCTGTTTGGTTTTGTCGGTATGCTGGTTGCTGTGCCTGTTGCTGCCATGATCGGCGTTCTGATCCGGTTTGGCCTGACCCAATACAAGCAAAGCCGCCTTTATCGCGGCCTGACCACCGACGACTGACATGACCGAGCATCAACCAAGGCAACTGGCCTTTGACTTCCCGCCGGGTATCGCGCTGGGGCCTGACGACTTTTTCGTGTCCGAGGCCAACCGGCTTGCTTTTGCCATGCTGCGCACGCCGGGCGACTGGCCCGAGGGCAAGCTGGTGATCACGGGGCCGATCGGCTGCGGCAAAAGCCATCTGGCCCGCGTCTTTCATCTGCAAACAGGGGCGCGTGTGATCGCGGCCTCTGATCTGGTCGATGGCCCGCCGCCTGATGGGCCCATCGTGGTTGAGGATATGGAAAACCTGCCTGCTGCCTCAGAGACAGCGATGTTCCACCTGCACAATCACCAGCGCAATATCGGGCAGCCGCTGTTGATGACATCCGCCCTGCCCCCTGCACGCTGGCCCGCTACCCTGCCCGATCTGGTCAGCCGGATGCAGGCCACCACCGTGGCCCCGATTGACGATCCTGATGATGCGTTGCTGACCGTGGTGATCCTGAAACTCTTCAGTGATCGCCAGATTGTCCCACCGCCCAATCTGGCCCCCTATCTGGCGCAGCGGATCGAACGCTCTTTTGCGGCGGCGGCGGACATTGTGGAACGGCTCGACAAGTTGGCGATGGCGGAAGGCAAGGACATCTCGCAACGCCTTGCGGCTGCCTTGCTGGACAAGCCCGTTGATCTGGAGTGAAATACAAGGCTTGGAGGGCACGTTGCCAATGTGCCAAAGCGCAGACCTGATAAGCCTATGATGATCGCCGATTTTCTTGAAAGCCCGTTCCCCGAACCGATGGCGCTTGATGATGTGGACCTGTCCACTGCCGACCGATTTGTAAACCGCGAACTGAGCTGGCTGGGCTTTAATGATCGCGTGCTGGAAGAGGCTGAAAACCCTCGTGTGCCATTGCTGGAACGGATGCGGTTTTTGTCGATTTCCGCGACCAATCTGGATGAATTTTACACCGTGCGGGTGGCGGGCCTGCGCGAACTGGCCCATGCCGGTAATACGACCCCCGGACTGGACGGACGCAGCCCCGCAGAGCAGCTGAGCCTGATTGACGCACACGCCCGCAAGCTGATGGCGCGCCAACAGGATGTTTTCCGCTCTCTCACGTCTGAACTTGCCTCAGAAAACATGCATCTTCTGGATCGTGAGGGGCTGACGGACGCCGACAAGGCATTTCTTGATGACGTGTTTCTGGATCAGGTGTTTCCGGTCCTGTCGCCGCTTGCGATTGATCCCGCGCATCCGTTTCCGTTCCTGCCCAACGAAGGCTTTGCGCTGGCACTGCAACTAGACCGGATCAACGGGAAGGGACCATTGCGCGCGCTTTTGCCTGTCCCTGCACAGATCGATCGGTTCATCCGCCTACCCGGCGAGGATGGCCATCGTTTCCTCCCCTTGGAAGAGCTGCTTTTGCTGCACGTTGGCCGCCTCTTTCCGGGCTATAAAATCAAGGGGCACTGCGCGTTTAAGGTGCTACGCGACAGCGATCTTGAACTTGAGGACGAAGCAGAAGATCTGGTGCGCGAATTTGAAACCGCGCTGAAACGCAGACGCCGTGGCGAGGTGGTGCGCCTGAAAATGTCGGACAATGCTCCGCCAGCGCTCAAATCACTGATCATGGATGAATTGCACGTCACCGAAGACGAGGTGGTAGAGGTCGACGGCTTGATCGGTATCGCGGACCTGAGCGAATTGGTGATTGATGATCGCGCCGATCTTTTGTGGCCGCCCTTCACACCGCGGGTGCCTGAAAGGGTGCAGGACCATGACGGCGATATGTTCGCCGCGATCCGCAAAAAGGATATGCTGCTGCACCACCCCTATGAAACCTTTGACATGGTGGTCCGGTTTCTGGCGCAGGCCGCACGCGATCCGGATGTCGTGGCGATCAAGCAGACGCTTTACCGCACGTCGCGCAACTCTCCCATCGTGGATGCGCTGTGCGAGGCGGCGGAGGACGGCAAATCCGTCACCGCTTTCGTAGAGTTGAAAGCCCGCTTTGACGAGGCCGCCAACATTCGCCAGTCCCGCAGGCTGGAGCGCGCAGGCGCGCATGTGGTCTACGGGTTTCTCAATTACAAAACACACGCCAAAATCAGCACGGTTGTCCGCCGCGAGGGCAAGAAGCTGGCCACATATACGCACTTTGGCACCGGCAACTACCACCCTATCACGGCACGCATTTACACAGACGTCAGCCTGTTTACCTGCAACACCGATCTGGGACGTGATGCGACCAAGGTTTTCAATTACCTTTCGGGTTATGCGCAGCCGGATGATTTGCAAAACCTCGCTATCTCTCCGCTTGATCTGAAATCATCACTGATCGAGATGATCGAAGCGGAAACAGCACTCGCCCGCGATGGCAAACCCGCCACGATCTGGGCCAAGATGAATTCGCTGATCGAAAAGGACGTGATCGACGCGCTTTATGCAGCGTCACAAGCAGGCGTTCAGATCAGTCTGGTGATCCGTGGCATCTGCGGCCTGCGCCCCGGCGTGGTGGGGCTGTCCGAGAACATTCGCGTGAAATCCATCGTGGGCCGGTTCCTCGAACACTCGCGGTTGGTCTGCTTTGGCAACGGTCATGTGCTGCCCAGCAAAAAGGCGCGTGTCTTCATGTCGTCCGCCGACTGGATGAGCCGGAACCTCAACCGCCGTGTCGAAACCCTGATCGAGATCACCAACAACACGGTCAAGGCGCAGATCACGGGTCAAATCATGGCCGCCAACCTGCATGACGTAGCCCAAAGCTGGGTCATGGACGGCAGCGGCGCCTTTAGCCGCGAGATGGTCCCCGAAGGCGAATTTGCCTTCAACTGCCACCGCTTTTTCATGGAAAACCCGTCGCTGTCAGGGCGCGGGTCCGCAGGCGCGTCAGATGTGCCACGCCTGACACATACCGAAGATTGACACAGCGACAGCGCAGACCACATGGTCGGGTGCGATGAATAACGGGGCGCCAGATGCAAAACCAGTTGATCGAAACCGATGAGGCCATCGATTGGGGCGGCTTCGGGCGTCCGTTGTTTCAGGATGCAGCCGCGATGGGGCTGGGCCGTGTGGGGGTGCTTGATGTGGGCTCCAACTCTGTGCGTCTGGTGGTGTTCGATGGTGCGGCGCGATCGCCGGCCTATTTTTATAACGAAAAGATCATGTGTGCGCTGGGCGCGGGCCTGTCCCAAACCGGTCATCTGAACCCCGAAGGGCGCAAACGCGCTGTGTCGGCGATCCGCCGCTTTGCCGCCTTGGCCGATGGCATGGGCATCAGCCCGATCACGGCAGTTGCCACTGCCGCCGTGCGCGAGGCGTCTGACGGCAAAGACTTCCAGCAGGAAATATTGCGCGAAACAGGTATCAAACTGTGGGTGATCGACGGCAAGGAAGAAGCCCGCCTGTCCGCCCAAGGTGTGCTGTTGGGGTGGCCCGGGTCCTACGGTCTGGTCTGCGACATCGGTGGTTCATCACTGGAATTGGCCGATCTGGCGGACGGTCGCGTTGGCAAACGTGTGACTTCGGCGCTTGGCCCGCTGAAACTGCGCGAGGTCGAGGGCGGAAAGAAGGCGCTTAAGGCCTACATCAAATCCACAATGCTGGACCTGCATGACAAGATGGACAATGAAACCGGCATGCGCCTGTTTCTGGTCGGCGGATCGTGGCGTGCCATTGCGCGCGTTGATATGGAGCGGCGCGGCTACCCGCTGACTGTTTTGCACGAATACCGCATGACAGCGCGGCAGATCACGGCCACCGCCGATTACATTGCTGAAAATGACCTGCAAGACCTGCGCAGCCGCTGCGGCATATCAGACAGCCGGATGCAGCTTGTCCCGCTAGCGGTTGAAGTGCTCAAGCGGCTGATGCGGGTGTTCAGGCCCAAAGACGTCGCCATTTCCAGCTACGGCATCCGCGAAGGGATGCTCTATGAACAAATGCCACGCGAACTGCGCGAACGCGATCCGTTGATCGAGGCGTGCCGCTTTGCCGAACATAAAGACGCCCGTCTGCCCGGCTTTGGGCGCATCCTTTACGACTTTATCAAACCGCTGTTTCCCCGCGCCAACTGGCAGCGCAAGCGGATCATCAAGGCCGCAACGTCGCTGCACGATGTCAGTTGGCGGGCGCACCCCGACTACCGCGCCGAAGTGACGTTTGATAACGCGACCCGCGCCAATCTGGGTGGGCTCAAGCATTACGAGCGTGTGCTGCTGGGGCTGGCCCTGATGTATCGCTACACCTCCAAGCCCGGCGGTGGGCGCTATGATACACTGCTTGAGATGCTGGACGACGATCAGCGCCGCGAGGCCGAGATCATGGGCCGCGCCATGCGTCTGGGTGCCATGCTGTGGCTGTCGGCAGACGAGACGCCCGGCACTTTGAAGTGGAAACCCAAGTCGCGCGAACTGGTGCTGACGCTGAACGAACGGGCACGGCCATTATATGGTGAGGTGGCAGAACAACGCTTTGCAGCCCTTGCAAACGCGTTGAACGCGACAAGCACCGTGAAATTCAAGAAAGAGCCAAAGACCTAGCCGAACCGCGCGTGCGCTTCCATCTCGAGCGAGAGGCGCAGTTGTAAATCGGCGATGACCTTCATCTGGTCTTTACGCGCCTGCGGATCCGTCAGCGTTTGCAAATGCGCCCGTGCATCATTGATCTGATTGCGCAAAACGACCAGTGGGGACGTGGCACCCGCCTCTGCTGCGATCCGGTCAAGCACGGCGTCTTTAGGCGCATGCAAATCCTTTATCGGCTGCCCTTCACCCGGCAGATTGTCCAACTGCCCCTCACGCCGCGCCTTTTCAATCGCGCGGTCGATCATGTCCTCAAGCGGGTGGTTGAACATGGCCTACAGCTCGACCTCGCCTTCGGGGCTGATCTCTGGCGTCACTTCGGGCGCGTCAGGATTGCGCCGGATGATGATATCACCGTTCGGCAGCATTTCCGGCTCACCATAATTGTCGAAATTATCCACCAGTTCCATCATCAGCTCAAGCCGGGGGCCAAGCTCGATCATCATTGTCTCGATCTGGGGGCCGAATTCATCAATCAAAGCGCGGAGATTGTCCATTTCCGGCTCAAACTCATTCATCAGTCCGCGCAGAAGAAGCTGTGCGCCCTCTTCCAACAGATCAAGCCCTTCTTCTGTGTCAGATGTCTGCGCTGCCACAGGCGATAAGGACAGGCCAAGGGCCACGGTCAATGCTGCTATATATTTCATAGTCCCAATATACCGCATGTCGGCGGGAAACCCAAATCACATCGTCAGGTCAAGCGTGACGGGAAAGTGATCCGACGCCAGCAGCAACGCATCGCGCAGCGGCTTGTTTTCATAGCAGGCCGGATGGTCAAACGGATGCCATATCTGCCACGCAGGGTTTTGCGCGCGCAGGCGAGGCGACACCATGACATAGTCCAGAAGCGCCTGAAGATACGGCCCACCGCGCTGCTTGAAACGCGCCGTGGAGACAATCGCGCCCATCCGGCGGCTTAGTGCCATCTGCGCGTGCGGGTCAAAAAGCGGCGTTGCATCCCCCTCGCCCAGCACGATCTCGACGCCCGAGCGACCGAACAGCTTTTCGTATTCGTCCAGCCCCGGACCGTCGTTGAAATCACCCGCCACAATCAGGTCTTCGCCCGCCTCAAGGTGCTGGTTCACACGCTGACGTAGCCAGATGCATTGCGCCAACTGCTTGCGGCGGTTCTGAATAGAGATACGGCTGGCCTCGGCATCGTCGCGCGCGCCGTGCGGGGCTTTGGACTTGGCATGCACACCAATCAGGCGCAGCGGTTTGCCCCCGACATCAAGTGCTACTTCCAACGGTGGCTTTGACCAGCGGATGATGTCGGGCCGCGCGTCCACGTCGATATCCATACGCAGTTCCATGTCGAAACGCGGCGCGGCACTGCTTTGATCAATCTCGCCCAATGGATCGTGGCGGGCGGTCATTTTGTCGGGATCATAGAGCAGCGCAATTTCCTGCTGCGTTTCATTTGGAAATCCGATCAGCGGATTGCGGGCGCGCAGTCCAAAGCGTTCGGCAAAGGTATCAAGGGCCCTCACGCCGCTCCGGTGGCGACTGGTGTCAGGTGCCTCGATAATCATGATGGCGTCGGCGTCCATCGCCTGAAACACAGTGCCTAATGCCGCAATCTGCTGGGCACGGGTCACATCCCAGCGGCCCGACCATCCATCATCGTCGCGCAAACTGCCATCATCATTGAAAAGCGTGTTGAACCATTCGACGTTATAGGTCGCCAGCCTCACGCGGTTTCGCTTTGCCGTTCTTGCGTGATCTGTTCCCACGCCTCGTTCACCGCGACAAGGCGGGCCTGCGCAAGTTTGATAGCTTCTTCCGGCAGGCCACGCGCGGTCAGCTGGTCAGGGTGGGTTTCGCGCACCAGCCTGCGCCATGCCGCACGCACCACATCCATCGGGGCCGTGGCATCCACGCCAAGCACATCATAGGGGTCGCGCTGCGCATCCGGCACAAACTGCGCCCTGATCCTGACAAAGCGCCGCTCGTCAAAACCAAACGCATCCGCCACGTCGCGCAGAAATTCGTTTTCCTGCGGGTGATAGACGCCATCAGCCATCGCGATATGGAATAAACCTTCCATCAGGTCGCACAGCGGCGCATCATCTTCACCGTACATCCGCTTGATACTGCGGGCATAATCCTCAAAGCCTGCCACGTCCTGACGGGCGAGATTGAACACCCGTGCGGCCTGTGGCTCATCCTTGGGCGCGATGTGAAACACCTCTTTGAAGGCCGTCACTTCGTCGCGGGTGACTTGCCCGTCCGCCTTGGCCATTTTCGCCCCCAGCGCGATCACGGCAATGGTGAAAGCCACCGACATGTCGGGTGCTGCGCGCAGTTTTTCAAACACAGCCGACAGGCTTTCGCCTGCGGTCAGCGCAGAAATCGCGTCAGATATGCGGGTCCAGATCGACATGGGGTTTAGTCTAGCCGCTCTGACACCAAATGTCAGAGCCGTTTTTGCGCAATCACCAGATCAATGTCGCGTCCAAACTTGTGGCCCACGGCTGGAAGGTGTCCGGTCTGTTCAAAACCCATCGCGCGGTGAAAGGCCAAACCGGCGGTATTTTCGCCGCTTATGCCAGCAACAACAGTGGTCTTTCCTGCCGATCGCGCATGATGACACACCTGATCCAGCAGCGCACGGCCCAGCCCGCGCCCTTGCCCCGCTTGGGTCAACACAATCGAATATTCAACCGTGCGGGCATATCCCGCACCGGGCCGGAACGGGAAATAGGCGGCATATCCCTGCACCTTGCCGTCCACCTCGGCCACAAAACACGGACCATCGATAATGCGGGAAATGTCGTCATGTGACTTGGGATCGGGCGCAAAAGTGACTGTCGTGTCGCGGATCAGCGCGTTCACAATGGCGCGGATCGCGGCGTTGTCGCGTGGATTTGCAGGGCGGACCGTCACAGGTGGCGCATACCGTCAGGTGTCGTGATGGTGGCAGAAAAACCCGGCGCGCCGTTAACAAAATTGACCCGCGCGTCATCAATCGGCACATGCTGGCGCAGCCATTCGGCTTTGGGGTGCGACACGATCCACTGTGTCAGATGGCACCCACTATCAGGCAAGTTGCCACTTGGCGGCGTGATCCCCTCGCCCCACTTCAAAAGCGACGGGTATCCCCCCTGCATCGGTAGGCTGCCATCCTCTGGAACGGTCAGCTCCCACGTCAGTTTATCACGGCTCAGCTGCACCGGCGGGCCGGTAATATCGCTGGCCGCACTTGGATTTTCCGAACGACAAATCCAGTTGGCAAGGCGCGGCGGCCCCTCGAAATTGTCCAAATCGAACCATGTGGCGCGACCCGTCGGCTTTGCGTCCGGGTTCTTTGCGATCACCTCAAGATAGATGTCGCCCATTCCCAGCAGCATGTTGTGGGTCCCGAAATGCACGTGCTGTCCGCCTTGCACCAGCTTCACGCCCAACTGTTCCTCTGTCCAGGCCACACCATCTGCCAGATTTTCGCAGCCGATGGCCACGTGATCAAAGATGTACATTTAACCCTTCGCCTCCCTGATCAGGCGCAAGATATCTTCGGCGGCAGCAGGAATATTCGTGCCCGGTCCAAAGATCGCTTTGACACCAGCGTCATACAAAAACTGATAGTCCTGCTGCGGGATCACACCGCCGCAAATCACTAGAATATCCTCGGCCCCCGCCTCTTTCAGGGCAGCAACCAGTTTTGGCGCCAGTGTTTTGTGGCCAGCGGCCTGTGAAGAAATACCGATGACATGCACATCGTTATCCACCGCGTCCTGCGCGGCCTCGGCCGGTGTCTGGAACAGCGGGCCCACGTCCACGTCAAAGCCGATGTCGGCAAAGGCGGTGGCGATGACCTTTGCACCCCGATCATGCCCGTCCTGCCCCATTTTCACGACCAGCATACGCGGGCGACGGCCCTCATCTTCAGCAAACTGTTCGACCGACTTCTGGATCGCGGCAAAGCCTTCGTCGCCTTCATATGCGGCCCCATAGACGCCAGCCAGCGTCTTGACCTCGGCGCGGTGCCGCCCGAATGCTTTTTCCATCGCCATGCTGATCTCTCCAACGGTTGCGCGGGCGCGTGACGCGGCGACGGCGGCCTCAAGCAGATTGCCACCCTCATTGGCGCGGCGCGTGATTTCGTCCAGTGCCGCATCGCAAGCGGCTTGATCGCGGCTGTCTTTGGTCCGGTTGATCCGCGCGATCTGCGCGTCACGCACGGCGGCGTTATCAATGTCGCGAATATCAATCGGGTCTTCGTTGTCCTTGCGGTATTTATTCACGCCAACAATCACCTCGGTCCCGCGGTCGATCATCGCTTGGCGGGTGGCAGCGGTTTCCTCGATCCGCAGCTTGGGCATGCCAGAGGCCACGGCCTTGGTCATGCCGCCCATCTCCTCGACTTCCTCAATCAGCGCCCACGCCTTTTCGGCCAGCTCATGCGTCAGACTTTCGACGTAGTAAGACCCTGCCAGCGGATCGACCACGTTGGTCACGCCGGTTTCTTCCTGCAAAATCAACTGGGTATTTCGCGCGATCCGGCTTGAAAAATCGGTGGGCAACGCAATCGCCTCGTCCAGCGCGTTGGTGTGCAGCGACTGCGTACCGCCCAGCACCGCTGACATCGCCTCATAGGCTGTGCGGATCACGTTGTTGTAAGGGTCCTGTTCTTGCAGCGACACGCCAGAGGTCTGGCAGTGGGTGCGCAGCATGGATGATTTTTCATTCTTGGGTTCAAATTCCGCCATCACCCGCGACCACAGCAGGCGCGCGGCGCGCAGCTTGGCCGCTTCCATGAAGAAGTTCATGCCGATGGCGAAAAAGAACGACAGGCGCGGCGCGAACTTGTCCACATCCATGCCCGCTTTGATCGCGGTGCGCACGTATTCGCGCCCGTCAGCAATCGTGAACGCCAGTTCCTGCACAAGGTTCGCGCCCGCCTCTTGCATATGGTAGCCAGAGATCGAAATGCTGTTGAATTTCGGCATGTTGCCGGACGTATATTCAATAATATCCGCGATGATCCGCATCGAAGGTTCAGGCGGATAAACGTAGGTGTTGCGGACCATAAATTCTTTCAGAATATCGTTCTGAATGGTGCCCGACAGGACCGACACATCGTGGCCCTGCTCTTCTCCGGCGACGATGAAATTGGCCAGAATTGGAATAACTGCGCCGTTCATCGTCATGGAAACGCTGACTTTATCCAGCGGAATGCCGTCAAACAGGATCTTCATATCCTCAACGCTATCGATGGCCACACCGGCCTTGCCCACGTCACCTTCAACCCGCTCGTGATCGCTATCATAGCCGCGGTGCGTCGCCAGATCGAAGGCCACAGAGACACCCTGCTGACCACCAGCCAAGGCGGCGCGGTAGAACGCATTGGATTCTTCAGCCGTAGAGAACCCCGCATATTGCCGGATGGTCCAAGGGCGGCCCGCATACATCGTGGCTTTCACACCGCGCGTGTAGGGTGCCTGCCCCGGAATGCCGCCCATATGCGGCAGCTCTGCCACGTCCTCGGCTGTATAAAGCGGCTGAACGGGAATCCCCTCCAGCGTGTCCCATGTGAGGCTTTCCAATGATTTGCCACGCAGCTCCTTGGCTGCAATTTCGGACCAGTCTTTCTTTTGTCCCATCGTCATCTCCCGTCAGGGGGTGGCTACGCGGTTACGCGGCCAGTCGCCCGGTTTGTGTCTTGTGTGATTAAAGGTGGTGTGAGGTGTCACAACAGCGCGGCAGACGACCAATCTGACTGTGCCTTTGATAAATTGCGGAAAAATGACGCATATCGCGCCCGAAATCTTAGCAAACGCGACTTGCGATACTATGTTGAAGGGTATGAAACAGTTTCTCATCAACGGCATCGCTGCCGCCGCCCTGCTTGCCTCACCCGTTGCCGCGCAAGAGGTTAACGTGCTCGAAGAATGGCGTGCGGACCATGCAACCATTTTTAACGCAGCCGATGTCAATCTTGACGATCTCATCTGGGAGGCGCGGCCCGTGATCGTTTTCGCGCAGTCGCCCAATGACCCGCAGTTTGAACAACAAATGTCGCTGCTGTTGGAACGCACCGAATTGCTGGAAGAACGCGATGTGATCATCATCACGGACACGGATCCGGCCAATCCAAGTGATGCGCGCCTGCAATTACGCCCGCGCGGGTTCATGCTGGCGCTTTTGTCCAAAGACGGTCGGGTAGAGCTGCGCAAGCCCGCGCCGTGGGGCATTCGAGAGCTGTCCCGCTCCATCGATAAAATGCCGTTGCGCCTGCAAGAGGTAAACAACCGCCGTCTGGGCAACGAATAGCGCTTGTTATTGAAAACACCGGACTTTGCGGTTATATTGATGGCAGGAGGACACATCATGTCTGACAAAGCAAACGCACCATTGCCAAAGCTGCCGCCATATACGCCCATCCCGGTCACGGGTCGGACGGGGGCGCGGACGGAAGGCTACTAAGCCTTTGCGCGGCTGCTTTCGCGGCCTCTGCCCCTCCTTGTGAATAGGCGTCGATCATGGCCAACGCGAAGTTGCCATATTCAAAGGTCTGCGCACGCAATTCGATATAATCACGGTAAAGCGCCTCGCGACGGTCCAGCGACAGATCGCGCACGTCTTTGCTGCGCAGGTCGGTGACCATGCTGCGAATGGTCGAAAGCTGGGCGTAGTAGGCCACAACCGCATCAATCGATGATCGTGGCAGGACATGGATGTCGCCTACAATCGCATCAAAGACATTGCTTTTGTGTTCCTGCACGATGAACGGATGATAAGTCCGGTCTTCCTGCATCCGTTGTAAAATCCTGTCACGACCAGCAAAGATCGCTTCGCGCGACTCCATATTGGACAGGTTCGCGCCGATCTCGGCGAAAAGCGCGCGATGCACGTCACGCAAGCGTTCCGCCCGCAGTGCTGCCGCCTCGCGCCGGTTGCGACGGCCATTATAGACCCAGCCCGTCGCCACAAAGAAACCGGCCAGCACAGCCTGCCATATCCGCGGATCAATCGCGGCAAGCCAAGCCCATATGCCAGCCAGAAAGCTCACTCAAATTCCATGATGATGTCGTCCACCGCCAGACTGTCGCCCGCCGTGGCGTTCACTTTGGACACGGTGCCTTTGCGTTCGGCGCGCAGGATGTTTTCCATCTTCATCGCCTCGACGGTGCACAGCGCCTGCCCTTCCTGCACCTCGTCGCCTTCGGCCACATTTACCGATACGATCAGGCCGGGCATCGGACACAGCAGCAGCTTGGACGTATCAGCCGCGATTTTCTCGGGCATGTGCGTGGCCAGTTCCGCTTGGAGCGGCGTGAAAATTTGCACCGGCATATCCGCACCGCGATAGCGGACACGGAAGCCGCCGGGGATTTTGGCGACCTTCAGCACCAGCGGCGTGCCATCCACAGTCAGTCGCGCCAAGGGCTGTCCCGGGGTCCAGTCGCTTTCTACGCGGAACGTGTCATCGCCAATCGCAACTGTCGCACCCGCGTGGTCCGCCGCAATCGTCGCGGGAAGCGAATGCCCTTGCAGGTTTACCACCCAGTCAGAGCCGACCTTGCGTTCGTGGTTGTCCATACGCCCCGATACGCGCGTGCGCCTAATCTCGGCCACGCGGTGCATGGCAGAGGCGGCAGCCGCAATGCGCAGCAAATCGGCCTGCGGCAGCTCAACCCCGTCGAACCCTTCGGGATATTCTTCCTCGATGAACGCCGTGGTCATATTGCCGGATGTGAATTTCGGGTGGTCATAGACAGCGGCCAGAAACGGCAGGTTATGCCCGATGCCTTCAACCTCGAACCCGTCCAGCGCAAGGCGCATCTCTTCAATCGCAGTGGCGCGGTCCGGTCCCCATGTGCACAGCTTGGCGATCATCGGGTCATAATACATGCTGATCTCGCCGCCCTCATAGACGCCGGTGTCGTTGCGCACAGCACGCATTTTGGTGTGCTCCTCCGCAGGTGGACGGTAGCGGGTCAGGCGACCAATGGACGGCAGGAACCCGCGATAGGGGTCTTCGGCGTAAAGGCGACTTTCCATCGCCCAGCCGTTAATTTTAAGGTCATCCTGCTTGAACGGCAGCGCCTCGCCGTAAGCCACGCGGATCATCTGTTCGACCAGATCAACGCCCGTGATCAGTTCGGTCACGGGGTGTTCCACCTGCAAACGGGTGTTCATTTCAAGGAAGTAAAAGTTGCGGTCGCCGTCCACGATGAATTCTACCGTGCCCGCACTGGTGTAATCCACAGCCTGCGCCAGCGCGACAGACTGTTCGCCCATCGCCTTGCGCGTGGCCTCGTCCAGAAACGGCGAAGGCGCCTCTTCGATCACCTTCTGGTTCCGGCGCTGGATCGAACACTCGCGCTCGTGCAGGTAAACCGCGTTGCCGTGGCTGTCGCACAGCACCTGAATTTCGATGTGGCGCGGCTGGGTCACAAACTTCTCAATGAAAATCCGGTCGTCACCAAAGCTATTTGCCGCCTCGTTCTTGGACGACTGGAAGCCCTCGCGCGCCTCGTCATCGTTCCACGCGATGCGCATGCCTTTACCGCCGCCGCCAGCGCTGGCCTTGATCATCACGGGATAGCCAACCTCGTTCGAGATTTTCACCGCCTCGTCGGCATCTTCGATCAGGCCCATGTAGCCCGGCACGGTGGACACATTCGCCTCTTGCGCCAGCTTCTTGGAGGTAATCTTGTCACCCATCGCCTCGATCGCGCCCTTGGGCGGGCCGATAAAGGCAACGCCAGCCGCTTCAAGAGCTTCGGCGAACTTGCTGTTTTCGGACAAAAAACCGTAACCGGGGTGCACGGCTTCGGCCCCCGTCTGTTTGATCGCATCCATCACCTTGTCGATGACGATATAGGACTGGTTCGCTGGTGCTGGGCCGATATGCACCGCCTCGTCCGCCATCTTGACGTGCAGCGCGTTGCGGTCCGCATCTGAATAAATCGCTACCGTCTGGATGCCCATCTTGCGGGCCGTCTTTATAACGCGACAGGCGATTTCGCCACGGTTGGCGATCAGGATTTTCTTGAACATCAGTTGCAGTCCTTTGAACGAAAAAACGCCGCCAGAGCATTGCTCTGACGGCGTTCGAATTGAACCAGCCGAGGCTGGATGGATGTCTTAGCGACCTGTGACGTCGCGGGCCAGTGCGCCTGCGAGACCGCCAGCCAGCGCGCCTTCGGTGCAGTTGCTGCCGGCAATAGCTTCGCCAGCGACACAGCCAATGCCTGCGCCGACAAGCGCGCGCTCACCGTTGGTGTTGATGCCGGAACAAGCCGACAGGCCGACAACGGCGATAGCAGCGAATACGGTAGATACTTTAAGCATGATAGATTGCCTCTGTTAAGATATGTTGTGGGGGCAGACTCACTGTTCTGCTCGCCAACATCAAGGCAAATGTTGCGTTGATATCCAATAACGGTGGATTTCCATACCATTAGACAGGCAAAAAGCGGCCTGACACGGGCAAAAACCACGCCAAAAAGGGAAACCGGCCCAAGCCTGTGGGGCTCAGACCGGTTTGGGGAAGGGTAACGGTTTAGACAATTTGCAGCCGCTGTGTTGCTGGGATGCGCGGCTACAGGGTTTACGTTCATTGCAAATCGCGCAGGCGCATAGCGTTTCGTGCGCGTGTCGCCAAAATGCGCCAAAACCTGCCGGAAATCGCAGGTCGAAAGCGGAAAACTGCCGACGGCCACTTGGGTCATGTGCCTGCCACCTCTGGAAAGCTGATGCGCATGCGGTCCACATCAATGCGCAGCAGCGCGTCATAACTGGCCGGATCAAACGGGTCTTCGGCAGGCACCACTTCGCGGCCCAGAAGCCAGCCCAATCGCCCCGCATCCAGATTGCCACGCACAAACGGCTCCTCACCAAAATGCTCCCACAAGGCTTGCATGAACCCTGCGTCCGCACGCCGGTCGGCAGGCCGCCGGTCGGGGAACCGCTCGCGCTCGACCAGTGCCGTGGCACCTTCCTTGGCCGGACGGCGGATCGTGAACTGAAAATCCGTGCCCGGCAGACGCCCGGGAAATCCACGGTGCTTTTCCATATCAGGTAGTGACGCGCGCCCCATCAAAACGGCTCCCAGATGCAGGCGCCGTCAACGACGCGGTAAGGTTGAAAATACTGGGTGATGTCCGGCGCAGGCGTGCCAAATTCCGTCGGCACTTCGGCCAGCGAGATCACCACGTTGCCATCGGTCCAGCCATTGTCGGCCAGCCCCGGCAGTACGACTTCGGCACATAGGAAATCCACATCATCCACCAGATCGGCGAATGCGACTGCGCCGCCCTTGATGGCAGGCGCAACAAAGCGAAAGCGCGCCATCTTGCGCGGTTCTTCTTCCAGCCGGATTTCCTGCAACACGATGGAGAGGCCCGATGGCACAACAACCTCTTGCGCGTCAGCGACCGGCGCCGCAAGCACCGCAGCAATGGCAAGGATACGGATCACGACGGTGCCTCCTCGGGCACGGTTTCAAACACGGCCGGGCTTGTGATTTCGATCAGCTCCATATCAGGCGAATGGCGCACTTCGCGGTGCACAATGCCGGGCGGTTGCAGCACGCAGGACCCTTCGCGCAAGATATGCTCGCCCTGCCCCGCATATTCAAAAATGACCCAGCCCTTGGTGACGTAAACCATTTGGAAATCCAGCTTGTGGGAATGCCACGCCCCTTCGCTGTCGCGCCCAGGCACGGCACGGATCACATGGGCGTTGAAATCGCCACCGGTCGCATCATCGATTCCCATCTGGCGGTATTCAAAGAACGCCCGCAGCCCCTGCCCCTCAAAAGGAGCATCGCCCACATGCGAGATCTGGAATGTCTGGTCTGTCACGCTGCGGCCCTCCTTATCTTGATCCAACGTATCGCGGGGGTTTGGGGGCTTGCCCCCAAGTGGCCCGGCACGGGCCACCCCCTCTGGCGACGCAATAGGCGGCGCAAATCATTTCCCGCTCAAAGCGGAATGTTATCGTGCTTTTTCCACGGGTTTTGCAGGCTTTTACCGCGCAGCGATGCAAAGGCACGACACACGCGCTTGCGCGTTGATTGCGGCATGATCACCTCGTCGATAAACCCTTTTTCCGCCGCCACAAACGGATTGGCAAAGCGGTCCTCGTAATCCTTTGTATGCGCCGCGATCTTATCCGCATCGCCCAGATCGGCGCGGTGGATGATCTCTGTCGCACCCTTGGCCCCCATCACCGCGATCTCGGCTGTGGGCCAGGCGTAGTTGAAATCACCGCGCAGATGCTTTGATGCCATCACGTCATATGCGCCGCCATAGGCCTTGCGCGTGATCACTGTCACCTTCGGCACTGTCGCCTCACCGTAAGCGAACAGCAGTTTCGCCCCGTGCTTGATCACGCCACCATATTCCTGCCCGGTCCCCGGCAAGAAGCCCGGCACGTCGACCAGCGTCAGGATCGGAATTTCGAACGCATCGCAGAACCGTACAAACCGCGCGGCCTTGCGGCTGCTGTCGATATCCAGACAGCCCGCCAGCACCATCGGCTGGTTCGCGACAACACCCACGGTCGAGCCTTCCAGCCGGATGAACCCCGTCAGGATATTCTTGGCAAAATCTTCCTGAATTTCGAAAAAATCACCCTCATCGCCCAGCTTGTGGATCAGCTCTTTCATGTCATAGGGGGTGTTGGCGTTGTCCGGGATCAGCGTATCAAGGCTTTCCTCGATCCGGTTTACATCATCAAAGAACGGACGCACGGGTGGCTTCTGACGATTGTTCAGCGGCAGCATGTCCACCAGACGGCGCACTTCGATCAGCGCCTCTACATCGTTTTCAAACGCACCATCCGCGACGGATGATTTCTTGGTGTGGGTCGTCGCACCGCCCAGTTCTTCTGCTGTCACCACTTCGTTCGTCACTGTTTTGACCACGTCAGGGCCGGTCACAAACATATAAGACGTGTCTTTGACCATGAAGATAAAGTCGGTCATCGCGGGGCTATACACGGCACCGCCCGCACATGGCCCCATGATCACGCTGATCTGCGGCACCACACCCGATGCCATAATGTTGCGCTGGAACACCTCGGCATATCCGGCAAGCGATGCAACGCCCTCTTGAATACGCGCACCACCGGAATCGTTCAGTCCAATGACTGGCGCACCATTCTGCACCGCCATATCCATGATCTTGCAGATTTTCTGCGCATGCGTTTCGGACAGCGACCCGCCAAAGACGGTAAAATCCTGACTGTAGACATAGACCATCCGGCCATTGATCGTGCCCCAGCCTGTCACAACGCCATCGCCGGGCGGGCGCTCTGCCTCCATCCCGAAATCAGTGCAGCGGTGCGCCACGAACATATCAAATTCTTCAAAGCTGTCGTCATCAAGCAAAAGCGCGATGCGCTCGCGGGCGGTCAGCTTGCCCTTGGCGTGTTGCGCATCAATCCGGCGCTGCCCACCGCCCATACGCGCAACCGCGCGGCGATCTTCGAGTTCTTGCAAAATGCTCATGCGGATCATGCCCCTGATGACGTGCTGGTATGCAGTCCAATCTATCAGATCAGGTTTTCCGCGAAACCTGTAATTTGCAAACTTTTCCACAGACTAGCCACTGGATTTGCAAAACCGCAAACTACGGAAAATTCGACCATCCGGTAAAAATCGACATGGACACCCCGCGCCATGAAGCCTAGCAAGAGGTATGACCACCGCACCCACCGTCCGTTTTCTGGACCGGAGCACCCCGCCCCATATTTCGACACTGATCCTGCTGGCAGGTATTTCTGCGTTGAATATGTCGATCTTTGTGCCGTCATTGAACGGCATGGCGACCTATTTCGACACGTCCTACGGCATCATGCAGCTGTCGATTTCGGGCTATCTGTTTGCTACGGCCTTTATGCAGCTTTTCATCGGCCCTGTTGCAGACCGCTTCGGGCGCAGGCGCGTGGTGCTATCGGCCCTTGCGATTTATGTCGTCGCCACGATTGGCGCGATGCTGTCCACCACGATTGAGATGTTTTTGGTCTTTCGCATGTGTCAGGCCATCGTTGCCGCTGGCATCGTTCTTAGCCGAGCCATTGTGCGCGATATGGTGCCGCAGGATCAGGCAGCATCGATGATCGGCTATGTCACAATGGGTATGGCGCTCGTGCCGATGTTCGGCCCGATGATTGGCGGCCTGATGGACCAGTTGTTCGACTGGCGCGCGACCTTTGTGTTGCTCACGATTGCGGGGCTTGGCGTGCTGGCCTTGTGCTTTAAGGATCAGGGCGAAACGGTTGCCGCTGGCGGCATGACCTTCCGCGATCAAGTGAAAGCCTATCCGGAGCTTTTGCGCTCGCCTCGATTCTGGGGCTATTCGCTGGCCTCTGCCTTTGCGTCGGGTGCGTTCTTTGCATTTCTGGGCGGGTCGTCGTTTGTGGCTGGCACAGTCTTTAACCTGTCACCGCTCTGGACCGGTATCACCCTAGGGATTCCCGCTATTGGCTATGCGACAGGAAACTTCCTGTCGGGGCGGTTCTCTGTCCGGCTGGGGATCAACAAGATGGCGCTGATCGGGTCCATCGTCATCACCGGCGGGATCGGGCTGGGCATGGTGCTGGCCTTGCTGGGATATAACTCTGCCATGTTGTTCTTCGGATTTTGCACGTTTCTGGGTCTGGGCAATGGTCTGATCCTGCCGAATGTGATGGCTGGCACCCTGTCGGTGCGCCCGCATCTGGCAGGCACTGCCAGCGGGCTCAGCGGGGCGATCATGATTGGTGGTGGCGCGGCATTGTCGGCAATCGCGGGTGCCTTTCTTAATCCGGCCTATGGCGCGATCCCGCTTCAGATCATCATGTTCCTGACCAGCCTTGCATCGCTGGGCGCGATCCTGTTTGTGATCTGGCGCGAAGCAAAAACCACCATTTAATTTGCAAACTTCGCACGCGATGTTGCAAACTCTGCCCGAACGGGCTGGGGTCATGACATGGCAATGCAGAAAATCTATGCGGGCGCAAAGCTGCGCGAATTGCGCGGGCGTGCTGGCCTGACGCAACGGGCGTTTTCAGACAGGCTGGGCGTGTCTGTCCCCTATCTCAACCAGATGGAAAACAACAACCGCCCGATTAGCACCAAAGTGCTGGTTGGTCTGGCCGACACCTTTGACTTTGACGTCAGCGAACTTGAATCAGCGGATGAGGCCCGCCTTGTCAGCGACATGAAAGAGGCTTTGGCCGATCCGGTCTTTACCGGCCCCGCACCGGCGCTTGCCGACCTGCGCCTTGCTGCCGCCAATGCGCCAACGCTGGCGCGGGCCTTTCTGGACCTGCATCGCGGCTACAAACAAACCCACGAACGTCTCGCATCACTGGACGAGGCTTTGGGCCGCGAAGACGCGCGCCCCGCCCCCAGCCCGTGGGAGGAAGTGCGCGACTTTTTCCACTACTGCGACAACTACATCGACGCCGTTGACCGCGCCGCCGAGCAATTCAGCACACGCGCCCGCGCTGGCCAGTCTGTGGCGCAGGCCGCGCAAACCACGTTGGAGGATCGCGGCTTTACCATCAATCTGGCCCACACCGACCAGTTGCGTCACTTCGATCCGGCAACCAAAACGCTGACCCTGTCACGCGACGCAGCTACTGCCACCCGCACGTTTCAACTGTTGCTGCAACTGGCGCTGAGCACGCAGGACGATCTGCTTGAGGCGACACTTGATCTGGCGCGTTTTCAGTCCGATGCCGCACGCAGCATCGCCAAGGTCGGGCTGGCAAACTATTTTGCCGGTGCCGCCCTCATGCCCTACACCGCGTTCCTGCAAGCCACACAAGACACGCGCCACGATCTTGAACTGTTGTCTGCCCGCTTTGGCGCATCGCTGGAACAGGTCGCGCACCGCCTGTCCACGCTGCAGCGCACCGGTGCCAAGGGCATTCCATTCTTCTTTGTGCGCGTCGATCAGGCTGGCACCATCACCAAACGCCATTCCGCCACAACGCTTCAGTTTGCCCGCTACGGTGGTGCCTGCCCGCTGTGGAACGTTCATCGTGCGTTCGAAACGCCTGGACAATTTCTGCGCCAACTGGCCCAGACCCCTGATGGTGTGCGGTATTTCTGTCTTGCCCGCGATGTCAGCAAAACGGGCGGCTCTTACCACGCACCAACCCGTCGCTATGCCATCGGTCTGGGATGCGAAGTGCAGCACGCCGGCGCGTTGGTTTATGCCGATCACATGAATATCGACACCGATGCCGCCTATGAACCCATCGGCATATCGTGCCGGATTTGCGAACGGCCCAACTGCCACCAACGGGCCGTGCCGCCGTTGGAACGCAACCTAAAGGTGGACCCGAACCGCCGCGATATGCTACCATATCAAGTGATTTAACGTATTTTATTCCATTTTTGACAGGAGCAGCCGATGGTTTGGTCCGATCTATTTGCATCACTTGTCCGCATGATTGTGCCGCTTGGCCCCGTGCTCTTTGCCATCGCGCTGGCCATTTTCTTCGTCGTGATCACCCGCAAGTCCGGCAACAGCAAGAGCCTGATTTTTGGCATCGCGGTCAGCTTCGGCATCACCGGGATCGTGTTTGGCATGACGTTTGGCATGATCGACGGCAGCGGTCTGGCGCAGGCCATGCCCGCCCTGCTTGCCGCCGCCCTCGCCTATCTTGGGTCAACCTTGCAGGTTCCCGGCAAGACCGAGGTAGTCGAGCGCGAAACCGAAGAGGCCCCGATACAGACCGAGGGTGGACCACCGCGCCCCGCCACAATGTCACGCGTCCAGACACGCGTTGAATACGGCAGCACGTCCTTGATGAGCGCGGTTTTTGCCACCGAAGACAGCCTTACCGCCCGCGCCAGCCCGACGATTATGACCGCCACTGCCACAGGGGACGATAACGGCGACGGCAAGGAGGAACGCAGCGCACCAGCCAAGCCTGTGACCTACGACAAAACGCGCGTTTTTGTGGCCGTGGTCGCATTGGCAACCAGCCTGCTGGTCGGGCTAAACTGGGGCCACACGATCGCCCGCGACAACGCACAGCGCGACCGGATCGCCACGGCAGAAATCGAGCGGCTCGCTGCCGAGGCCACCGCCATGCACGCAACCGCAGCCGCCGCTCAAGCCGCCGATATTGCCACAGCCCAAGCCGCGCAAAACGCAATCCTCGCCGAGGAGAAAGCCGCCGCTGATGCCCAACGCGCGGCAGCGCAGTGGCGGTTGGAAAACGCGGCGGCGAACTGACCCCCTAGCGTTGCTGCGTCTGCCAGTTAGGGTGGATCCAAGGCGCGTCGTTAGACGGCGCCAGCGGCGCGCGCCCCAGAATGTGGTCCGACACTTTCTCGCCCACCATAATCGACGGGCCGTTCAGGTTCCCGTTGGTGATGCGCGGAAAGATCGAACTGTCGGCCACGCGTAGTCCCTCCACACCGATCACACGGGCCTGCGGATCAACAACCGCCATCGGATCATCGGCGGCACCCATCTTGCAGGTCCCGCAAGGGTGATAGGCGCTTTCCACATGCTCTTTGATAAACGCATCAAGTGCTTCATCGCTTTGCGCATCTTCGCCCGGTTGAATTTCGTGGCCGCGATACGGCTTGAACGCGTCCTGCCCGAAAATTTCGCGGGTCAGTCGGATACAGGTGCGGAAGTCTTGCCAATCAGTGGGATCGGACATGTAGTTAAACAGGATTTTCGGGTTCTCGTGCGGATCAGCGGATCGCAAGGTGACCTCGCCCCGCGAGACGGACCGCATCGGTCCCACATGCGCCTGATAGCCATGCCCTTCGGCGGCGACCTGCCCGTCATAGCGCACCGCAATGGGCAGGAAATGGAACTGGATATCGGGATAGTCGATACCCGCCTTTGACCGGATGAAGCCCGCGCTTTCAAACTGGTTGGATGTGCCAAGCCCAGTTTTGCGCACCAGCCACTCAAAGCCGATCCGGCTTTTCCAGAGCAAGGTCCAGTATTTGAACAACGAAACAGGCTTGATCGCGGCTTGCTGGATATAAAGCTCAAGATGGTCCTGCAGGTTCTGCCCCACGCCCGCGCGGTCGGCGACAACGTCGATGCCATGTTCGGCCAGATGTGCCGCAGGCCCGATGCCGGACAGCATCAAGAGCTTCGGCGAGTTAAGCGATGATGCGGCAATGATCACCTCGCGGTTGGCGCGGATCACCTCGGTCTTGCCCTTGATGTCCACCTCGACACCAACGGCACGCCCGTCTTCAATCACCACCTTGCGGGCAAAGGCGCGGATCAATGTGCAGTTGGGCCGCTTGAGCGCCGGGCGCAGATAGGCGTTTGCCGCCGACCAGCGCCGCCCCTTCCAGATGGTGGCGTCAAAGGGGCCAAACCCCTCTTGTTGCTCGCCATTGTAATCGCCTGTGACCTGATAGCCCGCCTGCCGTCCCGCCTCGACAAAGGCGCGGGTCAGCGGGTTCTTGCGGGGGCCGCGCGTGATGTGCAACGGACCGTCTTTGCCGCGCCATGCGGGATCGCCGCCATGCCCGCCCGAATGCCAATGCTCCATCCGCTTGTAATACGGCAGCACATCAGCATAGCTCCAGCCCGCCGCCCCGCTCTCTGCCCAGTGATCAAAATCCCGCGCGTGCCCGCGCACATAGATCATCCCGTTGATCGACGACGACCCGCCGATGACCTTGCCGCGTGGCGTGACAAGACTGCGCCCGCCCAGATGAGGCTCGGGCTCAGTGCGCATCCCCCAGTCATAGGTTTTCATATTCATCGGATAGGACAAGGCCGCTGGCATCTGGATGAACGGCCCGCCGTCCCAGCCACCGTGTTCGATCACAAGCACCTGCTGACCCGCTTCGGCCAGCCTGTAGGCCATCGCGCAGCCCGCGCTGCCCGCACCCACAATCACATAATCCGCGTTCATGTCCGTCGTCCTCTTCGCGATTCTCTGGCGGGTCAAGGATCGCCGCAGGCGACCATGCTTGCATGGCCCGTCCTTGACGCGTCTGAGACTCGCAAAACCCTCGGGCTGGTGACTTGAGGATCACTCTGATCCCTCAAGCACCTCATTGCAGATGGGCCATCGCCCGAAACCGGCACCACATCCACCGATCCGGGCGATCACGCGATGCTGGCAATATCAAAAATGTGCGGAAGCACTCCGGCAGGTCACGCCACGGCTAAAACGGCGCTTCCACGTCTCCCATCCCCACATAGACACCCTTGATCTGGGAATAATGCTCGATCGCGGCCTTGGAGTTTTCCCGTCCTACACCCGAAAGCTTCGACCCACCAAACGGCGCTTCGACGGGCGCCAGATTGAAGGTGTTGATATAGCACGTTCCCGCCTCGAACCCTGCGACCATGCGGTGCGCGCGGGTCAGGTCGTTTGTGAACACGCCAGCCGCCAGACCAAACTCGGTGGCATTGGCGCGTGTCAGCGCCTCTTCCTCGGTTTCGAAATCGAGCACCGACAGAACGGGGCCGAAAATCTCTTCGCGGGCAATGGTCATATCGTCCGTCACATCGGCAAAGACGGTTGGCTGGATAAAGAAGCCGTCTCCGTCCACCTCTTGTCCGCCGGTGACCAAGCGGGCGCCTTCAGCGACACCTTTTTTGATATAGCCCAGCACGATCTGTCGCTGTTTATCCGAGACCATCGGTCCGAAATTGACGGTCTCGTCCAGCGGATCACCCATCTTCACACCCTCAAGCCTTTCGGTCAGGCGCTTCAGGAACGCGTCTTTAATGCCCTTCTGCACAAACACCCGCGTCCCGTTGGAACAGACCTGCCCTGTGGAATAGAAGTTGCCCAAGATCGCGCCGGAGACCGCGTTTTCCAGATCAGCGTCATCAAAGATCACCATCGGAGACTTGCCACCCAATTCCATGGTCACATGGCGGATACCTTCGGCAGCAGCGGCGTAAACTTTCTTGCCCGTGGGCACGGAGCCTGTCAGGGAGACCTTGTCGACACGACTGTCTGTGACGAGAGAAGCACCCACCGCGCCATAGCCCTGAATGACGTTATAGACGCCAGCCGGCGCACCCGCCTCGTGTAGGATTTCCGCAACTTTCAGCGCGCAGAGCGGTGTCATCTCGGAGGGTTTGAAGACCATCGTATTGCCGCAAGCCAGCGCTGGCGCGCCCTTCCAGCAAGCAATCTGCGTGGGATAGTTCCACGCACCGATGCCCACGCAGACGCCCAGCGCCTCGCGGCGGGTATAGACAAAATTCTCACCCAGCTGGATATGCTCACCCGTGATTGCAGCAGCCAAACCGCCGAAGTATTCCAGCGCGTCGGCCCCTGAGGTCGCATCAACGACGGACGTTTCCTGATAGGGTTTGCCCGTGTCGTGAGTTTCCAGCACCGACAGATCGTGGTTCCGTTCGCGCATGATATCAGCAGCGCGGCGCAGCACGCGGCCCCGCTCTGTCCCTGTCATCGCGGCCCATGCAGCTTGGGCATTTTTCGCGGACGTCAGCGCCTGATCGACAATCGCAGGGGTCGCCGCGTGCAGGGTGGCAATCACGGCGCCGGTTGCGGGGTAAATCACCTCGATCACCTCGCCCGCGGTGTCTTCGACATATTGGCCACCAATAAAGTGGCTGGCTTTGGGTTGGGTTGGATAGGTCATGGTGCCTCCGGCGGGAGTTGTTTTGGCCAAATGAAGTTGGGTAAGGTCTGCGGTCATGTTATTCGCCGCGAGGGAAGCGTTGGTTTTCTTCCAGCACGTTGAGGTCCATGTGATTGCGCATGTACCGCTCCGAAGCCTTTTGCAGCGGTTGGTAGTCCCAAGGGAAATACGATCCGTTGCGCAGCGCCTCGTAGACGACCCAGCGGCCCGCTTGGGAATGGCGCACGCCTGCGTCGAACGCATCAAGGTCCCAGCGTTTTTCAGCCTTCGCGCGGATGGTTTGCAGCGTGCCCTGATGGTCGGGATGATCCGCGAGGTTGGTTAGCTCGTGCGGGTCGGCTTCCATATCAAAGAGCTGATCGGGGTCCAGCGCGCACATGTTGAATTTCCACTTGCCATAGCGCAGGGAAACAAGCGGGGCGTAAGACGCCTCTGCCGCGTACTCCATAGCAACGGGCGTATCGCGCGAACCACCCTGCCCCAGCGGCATAATGCTCTCGCCTTGCGTCCAAGGCATGACCTCGGTCATGTCCACGCCTGCGATGTCACAGAGCGTCGGACAGACGTCGATGTTGCTGACCGGGGTGGTGACCAGACCCGGCGCCATGCGCGGATCACAGATCATCATCGGCACGCGGGCCGAGCCATCGTAGAACGACATCTTGAACCACAGGCCCCGCTCGCCAAGCATGTCGCCGTGATCGGCCACAAACAGGATCGTCGCCTCTTGGCGCGTGTCCTCAAGCGTCTGCAACACCTCGCCGATCTTGTCGTCGATATAGCTGATATTGGCGAAATACGCGCGGCGGGCGCGGCGGATATGTTCCTCGGTGATGTTGAAATTATCGCGGTCGTTGGCGTCAAGGATACGCTGGGAATGCGCGTCCTGCTCCTCATAGGGGATCGGGCCAACCTCTGGCATCAGATGCGCGCAGTCCTCGTACAAATCCCAGTATTTCTTGCGCGCCACATACGGATCATGCGGGTGCGTAAAGCTGACGGTCATGCACCAAGGCCGCGCATCGTGTCCGCGCGACAGGTCATAGATTTTGCGGGTGGCGTGGTAGGCCACCTCGTCATCGTACTCCATCTGGTTGGTGATTTCGGCCACGCCCGCACCGGTGACGGAGCCCATGTTGTGATACCACCAGTCGATCCGCTCACCGGGTTTGCGATAGTCGGGCGTCCAGCCGAAATCGGGCGGGTAGACGTCGGTGGTCAAGCGCTCCTCGAACCCGTGCAACTGGTCCGCACCCACAAAATGCATCTTGCCCGACAGACACGTCTGGTAGCCCGCGCGGCGCAGGTGGTGCGCATAGGTCGGGATGGACGAAGCGAACTCTGCCGCGTTGTCATAAACACCGGTTTGCGACGGCAACTGCCCCGACATGAACGCTGCCCGCGCAGGCGCACAGAGCGGGGATGCCGTATAGGCCTGCTGGAACCGCGTCGACTTCGCCGCCAGCTTCTTCAGATTAGGCGCATGCAGCCAGTCGGCAGGGCCATCGGGGAACAATGTGCCATTCAGCTGGTCGACCATGATGATCAGAATATTCGGTTGGGTCATTTGCCCCCCTCCGTCAAAGTTCTGAGAAATGACAGCGCCCGTCCAAGCGGGTCTGCGTCAGGTTTTGTCAGGGCCGACCGCAGATACAGCCCGTCGATTAGCGCCGCCATTAGGTCAGCCGCCCCTGCCGGATCGGCGCAGAGCGGGCGCAGCGCGTGGGTCAGGTTCGACCGCAACCTCGCCTGATAGACCCGCAACAGGCGCATGGCCTGCGGGTTGGTCTGGGCTTGGGCGTAAAACGTCATCCAGGCACTGACGTTAGCTGGCGCAAAACAGGTCGGCGCGAAATTGGCGCGCAGGATCGCCTCTGCCCGATCCCTTGGCCCTGCAGCCTTGCCCAGTTCCGAGCGCACTTCATCCCCGTATTCGCGCAAAATCTGCCGCATCGCCGCAACGAATATCTGGTCTTTTCCGCCGAAGTAATGATGCGCCAATGCCGATGACATGCCTGCCCGCTTTGCAATCTTGCTCACCGTAACATCGAGCGAGCCCGCCTCACCAATCTCGGCAATCGTGGCCTGCACAAGTGCGGCACGGCGGATCGGTTCCATTCCTAACTTTGGCACGACAGGCTCCCTTTCGAGCCATCATTACATTTATTTTAATTGACTCGTCAATCAATAAAAATGACCCGTATCATTTTGCCCCAAATACTCCCGCCGGAGGCTCCGTCCGTTTGCAAAAAGCGCTGCCATTCCCATCAGGGCCGCGGGCGCCGCAGGCGCCCGCCTTCTGGCGACTGCAACGCAGGCGCAATCAGCCTTTTGTTTGTGAAACGCTTGGCGTCACCGCACGTCGCGCCACAGCCTCGCGCCATGTGATGAAGCTGACCGATGCCATGATAACCAAACCGCCGATCACGACCCAGACATCCACAGCCTCGCCAAACATTAGCGCGCCCAAAAGCACGGCCCAGACCAGTTGCAGGAACGTCACCGGCTGCGTGACGGTCAGCGGGGCTGCGGCAAATGCCATGGTCATCGTGTAGTGCCCCGCCGTGGCAAAGCAGGCGACGAGGAACAGCCACCCCAGTTGCGGAATTGTGGGCGTGACCCACACGGCCAGCGCAAACGGCAGCAGGCCGATGGTCACTGTGATGGACAACATGCCCACGACAACCGCTGGGGCGACCTCGCCTGAAAGCTGTTTGGCCAGCAAATAGCCTACCGCAAACATCACCGCAGTGCCCAGCATGGCGATATGGCCCGGCGCCACCGCTTTGATGCCGGGGCGCAGGATGATGAATGCGCCAAGCAGCGCAACGGCCACGGCGATCAGGCGGCGCAGGGGCAGTTTTTCGCCCAGAAATAGCGCGGCCCCCAGCGTGACATAGACTGGCGACAGGTAATTCATCGCTGTCACTTCTGCGATGGGAATGCGGGCCATCGCGTAAAACCACAGGATCACGGCCAGCGTGTGCACAACGCCGCGCCAGACAAAGAGCTTCACCTGCCTGCGTGACAAATGCGCCGAGATGATCGGGCGGATCATCGGGATCAGGAACACCAAGCCCAGCAGGTAGCGCAGAAACGCGCCCTGCGCGGCGGGCACATCAGACCCCACGTGTTTCACAATCGCCGTCACGGCCACGAAATTCAGGCCGGTGACGGCCATCCAGAATATCCCGCGTGTCGTGGAGGTGGTTTGCATGGTGCATCGGTGACAGCGCCCTGCCCGCTTGGCAAGGTGCGGTTACGCAAAAGGCGCGCCTCATTTGACATGAAGCGCGCCTGAATGTCTCACTTAGATTGGCTTACTCTTCAGCGAAGGCTGCCATCACCTCGTCAGAGGCTTCGAAATTCGTGGTGACCGTCTGGATGTCGTCATCGTCTTCCAGCGCATCAACCAGACGCATCAGCTTGGTCAGCCCGTCCAGATCAAGCTCTGTGCGGATGTTGGGCATCCAGATCAGCTTGGTGCTGTCGCTTTCGCCCAGTTCTGCCTCAAGCGCATTGGACACATCGTTCAGGTCCGTATCGGCGCAGATGATGACGTGGGTTTCTTCGTCGCTTTCCACGTCCTCGGCACCCGCCTCGATCGCGGCCATCATCACAGTGTCTGCGTCGCCCACGGAGGCAGGATACGTCACCTGACCCTTACGGTCGAACATGAACCCGACTGATCCAGTTTCGCCCAGATTGCCGCCGGTTTTGGAGAAGGTGGAGCGGACAGTGGAGGCCGTGCGGTTACGGTTATCCGTCATCGCCTCGACAATCACCGCCACACCGTTGGGGCCGTAGCCCTCATAACGGATCTCGTCATAGTTTTCCGCATCCCCGCCAACAGCCTTTTTAATGGCGCGGTCGATCACGTCCTTAGGCACGGAAACCGATTTGGCTTCTTTCACGGCCAGACGCAGACGCGGGTTCTTGTCGGGGTCCGGATCGCCCATCTTGGCGGCCACGGTGATTTCCTTGCTCATCTTGGAGAACACCTTGGCGCGGATCTTATCCTGACGGCCCTTGCGGTGCTGGATGTTTGCCCATTTGGAGTGGCCGGCCATGCGGAACCTCTTTTTCGATCAGATCAATTTGGACGTCTCTATAGGCCACGAGGGCCGTGCGCGGCAAGAGGCCGCGCAGCGGGGGTTTTACCCCCGCACCCCCAAAGTATTTTTGTCCAAAAGAAGGGGGCGGATGCCGCTTACTTCGCGGCGGCTTCCAATGCTGCGATCCGTGCTGACAGCGCCTCGTTTTCCTCGCGCGCTTTCTGGGCCATCGCGCGCACGGCGTCGAATTCCTCGCGGGTGACGAAATCACGGTCGGCCAGCCAGCGGTCCATCATGCCGGACATTGCATTGCCTGCCTCGTCCTTGGCGCCTTGGGCCACGCCCATCGCATTGGTCATCAACTGGCTTAGGTCGTCGAAAATCTTGTTGTTCTTTTGCATAGGGGACACTCCGGTCTGATCTGGTGTTAACTTCTATATGGGCAGGGCCACGCCCGCGTGCAAGCTGGTTGACTTTACGCATATCGCCGCACAGAGATAGCCCATGACCGGACCCATCCCATTCCCCGATATTTCGCCGTTTGTTTTTCCCAACGGCATCTTTGGCTATGATATTCCGCTGCGCTGGTACGCGGTATCTTATATCGTGGGCATTGCAATCGGTTGGCAGGTGATCGCCGCCGCCCTGCGCCGCGATCACCTGTGGCGCGGTGGCGTGGCCCCGATGCAACCGGCCAAGCTGGAAGACCTGCTGACCTACATCGTGATCGGTGTGATTGCAGGCGGGCGGTTGGGCTATGTGCTTTTCTACAATCCATCGCGTTTTATCGCCAATCCACTGGAAATCCCGATGATCTGGACGGGGGGCATGTCGTTCCACGGCGGGTTCCTAGGCGTCGTGCTGGCGGTCTGGCTGTTTTCCTATCGTCACAAGGTCCCGCTGGGGTCCTTGGCCGATGTGGTCGCTATCGCCGCCACACCCGCGATCCTGCTGGTGCGCATCGCCAATTTTGTGAACGCCGAACTATGGGGCCGCCCGACGGACGTGCCGTGGGCCGTGGCCTTTCCGGGTCAGGCGGCACAGGCTTGTGCCACGGCGACCGAACTGTGCGGGCGGCATCCGTCACAGCTTTATGAGGCGGGGCTGGAAGGGCTGCTGCTGGGCACCATCCTGATGGTGCTGGCCTTCCGCTTCAAGGCGCTGAAATCGCCATGGCTGCTCTCTGGCGTATTCTTTGCGGGCTACGGCATCTCGCGTTTCATCGTCGAGTTCTTCCGCCAGCCCGATGCGCAATTCCAGTCACCCGGCAACCCGCTGGGTCTGGCGCTTGAGTTTGGCGGCGGCTACGGCCTGACCATGGGGCAAATTCTGACAATCCCGATGATCCTTGTCGGTGTCAGCGTCATCATCTGGGCCAGCAAGCGCACATGACCGCCCTTGCCGACCTGATCAAAGCCCGCATCGCGCGGCAGGGCCCGATCACGCTGGCCGACTATATGGCCGATTGCCTGATGCACCCAACGCTGGGCTATTACGCCACGCGCGACCCGTTCGGCGCCGATTTCATCACCGCACCAGAGATCAGCCAGATGTTTGGCGAATTGCTGGGGCTGGCCATTGCGCAGGCGTGGCTGGATCAAGGATCGCCCGACAGCTTTACACTGGCCGAGCTTGGCCCCGGCCGCGGCACGCTCATGGCCGATGCGCTGCGGGCGACGCGCGGCGTGCCGGGCTTTCATGCGGCAGCGCAGGTGCATTTCGTCGAAACCTCGCCCGTCTTGCGCGCCGCACAGGCCAAGGCCGTGCCGGATGCGCAGTGGCACGACAGCGTGACCACCCTGCCCGACCAGCCGCTTTTCCTGATAGCGAATGAGTTTTTCGACGCCCTGCCCATACGGCAGTTCACCCGCGACGGGCGCGGTTGGCGCGAAACAACCGTGGCGCTGGTTGACGACACGCTGACACTGGGGCTGACGGCGGCGGCTCCGCTTGGTCTGCTCTCGCACAGGCTTGAGGATACCGGCGACGGGGACATGGTGGAAATCTGCCCCGCCTTGCCCGCGATCATCGGCGATATCACCACGCGTATCACCGCGCACGGCGGGGCCGCGTTTATCATCGACTACGGTGATTGGCAGTCAAAGGGCGACACGTTTCAAGCCTTGCAAGCCAACGCCCCTGTTGATCCGCTTGCCACGCCGGGTGCTGCCGATCTGACCGCACATGTAGATTTCGCAGCCATCGCGCAGGCCGCAGGCCAAACGGCCACGCCGATGGTCCCACAAGGCGTGTTTCTGGAACGGTTGGGCATCACCCCGCGTGCGCAACAACTGGCTCAAACGCTGACCGGTGACGCGCTGGACGCGCATGTCGCCGCACATCGCCGCTTGACCCACCCCGACGAGATGGGCCACCTTTTCAAAGTAATTGGGATCGCGCCCACCGCTGACACGCCACTGCCGGGGCTTGTATAAATGACGCTTGATATTATCACGGACGATCTGCTTGCGGGCACACCGCACGGGTTCTTTACCCGACGCGGTGGCGCATCATCGGGTGTGTTCGCGGGGTTGAACTGTGGGTTTGGCAGCTCTGACCAGCATGACATCGTGGCGATCAACCGCGCCCGCGTTGCCGCTGCGATGGGCTTGCAGGATGACGCACTGATCGGTGTGCACCAGATTCATTCGCCGGATGTCGTCACGGTCAACGCCCCCACAAGCGATAAGCCCAAGGCCGATGCTCTTGTCACGGCCACGCCCGGCGTCGCCCTGTCTGTCCTGACCGCCGATTGTCAGCCAGTGCTCTTTGCCGATGCCGCCAACGGTGTGATCGGTGCCGCGCACGCAGGCTGGAAAGGTGCCGTGGGTGGTGTGTTGGAAAACACCATCGCTGCGATGGAAGACCTTGGTGCCACCCGCGAGACGATCAAAGCCGTCATCGGCCCTACCATCAGCCAGCGCAATTACGAGGTTGGGCCAGAGTATTTCGACAACGTCATGGCCGAGGATGACAGCGCCGCACGGTTTTTTGCCAATGGCCGCGACGGGAAGTTCCAGTTTGATCTGCCGGGTTACGGGCTCCATCGTTTGCGTAGCGCAGGCATCGCCGATGCGGCATGGACCCGCCATTGCACTTATGCGGATGTGGATCGCTTCTATAGCTACAGGCGGTCCGTGCACGCGCAAGAGGCGGACTATGGCCGTTTGATTGCGGCCATCACATTGCCGAATGGGGCGACAATCTGACGGCAACCTGCCGCGCCTTTGCCGCATTGTGCGAAACAATCACTATCGCGGTCACGAGATTGTTCTGACGCACGGCATCAATCGCCTGAAAAAACAGGCCAATCGGCGCGTTTGGCGCTGATTGTCGCTCTGCCACAATCAATCACGCATTTTTCTGCATCTTTTTTGCGTGGGGTCAAAATCTCGCCCATGTGACTTGGCAATCTTTCCTTATCAAACGCGGCCCACTGCATTCCCCCCGTAACGGGCCGCACCAACCGACTGAAGGAAACCAAACATGTCCGAGAAACGCTGGATGAAATCCGTGAAAGCCGAAGCCGCAAACTGCACAACAAAGATGCCATGGGAACGCGGCCTGCGCCGTCAGGCCATGATCGCCCGCCGTCTGGAAAACGATGAGCGGACGTCCAAGATCACGCTCCCGCCGCTGCCTGCGTTCATGACGCTCGACGCAGCAGGCTAAGCCGACACACCCTATTTACGAACTTCAGTCGGCACAGAACAGCCGCGCAGGTCCTCCCCCTGCGTGGCTGTTTGTCGTTTGGCGCTGTTTGAACGCCGAAGCTACCCAGTCTTTATCGCCTTGATTCGTGGTGCCGTCCGATATTGCCGGCCCTTCTGGGGGTCTTACGCAGGCAAATAAGGCGCATTTGTCTTGCAGTTGAAAACAATCATGCCAGCGTAGCCATGATTAGTATCGCCAACACGCCCGATTGCAGTTTTCTTTGACAGCACTGCCCCGATTGCGTCACATTTGGTCCCAACAGCAACTCTCCTCAGATGTTGTCGGTGGGGCCGGCAGATGAGAGCAACCAATTAGGTGCTCTGATGAAAATGACCCCACGCACCGCCGAAGGCCTCTCGGCGGACACTTATACCTCTTCGTCCCGTTCGGGACGGATCGCTAGTCCAGATGGGCAACCTCACCGCACACGGCCTCTGATGCGGAAGTACGAGGTTGCCCACCTGACCTCCTCCGGTGACATCGAAGATTTTACCCGCATCGCCCCCGCGACACCTGCGTTCGAAGACAGCTTTGCCGCACTTGGGCGTGGCGCGATTGTGCAGACCCAGACCGGCCCGATGGCAGTGGAAGACCTGCTGCCGGGTGATCAGGTCAAAACGGTCACCAACGGCTTTCAAACGCTCAAATGGCGCGGGACGATGCAGATCATCCCCGGCGCGCAAAACCACCGCCCCGAAATGGGCACCATGACCCGTATCACAGCCGATGCTCTTGGCCTTGGTCGCCCCGGCCCCGATCTGGTCGTGGGGCCTGCTGCACGGATGCTGCACACCCACGCGGGCGTGCGGACGTTGACAGGATCGGATGCAGCTTTTGTGCCGGTGCGCGACTTTATCGACGGGTCCAGTATCATCGAATTGCGCCCGATTGCGCCGGTGCACGTCTACCAGCTTGGCTTTGACGGGCATGAACGGATTTGCGTGAATGGGATAGAGGTGGAAACCCTTCATCCGGGCGCACCGCACACCTTGCAGGTGAAACACGACATGCGTGCGATCTTCATGTCTTTGTTCCCGCACAAGCGCGACATCAACAGCTTTGGCACCATGTGCCATCCGCGTATCCGCTTGCGTGATCTGGACCTCTTTGCGGTGGCCTAAAGCCCCTTACTGATCCGTGGCGCCGCCTTGTTCGCACAGGCGGTAGCCGGAACTGCGGGCGACGATATCCAGATGCAGGTGATCGTCGTGCATCGCGTTGGACCCGGGCCCCAGCACGGTTGAGAAATCCAGACAGGCCGACGCGCGCACCGCATCCTGAAAGCTCTCTGCCATCGTGCCCTGCGCCTCGCGCGGTTCGATGGCAATGTTGGCCCCGTCGGTAAAGGTAAAGCCCATCACGTCAAACGCATTACCGAACGCGTGTTCCGACAGCTTACCATCCGCCGCGTTATTGCGCCGCCTGCAAATATAGCCCGACCCGTTCAGGATCGACGCCAGCGGTCCGCGATCGTCCAGCCGCGCGGCAGCGGGTAGGACAAAGTCGCGTGTCCAGACCGCCAGTGCCTCAGCCGTGGGGCAGCGAACTGTTGCGGCAGGATCAATCGCCACGCCTGGGGCAATTTCAGTGATGGTCAGCGGGCGCAGGATACCGCAGTCCGCGTCATCTTCGGGCACAATCGGCGCGGCCTCTGAATAGACCACGCCCAGTTCATCCAATGCGGTCAGACACGCCCCATAGGCCGCGTCATCCAGCATCAGCAAATCGCGCTGTCCCGCGCCATCTTGCGGCACGACAATCGTGTCGGCAGCCTCTTGCGCGATGGCAGGGCTGGCCAGCACAACAGCCAGTGCCGCCGCGCGCATCATTCGATGAACTCCACCGTGACGCCTGCGCTGACCATATAGGCCAGCTCCTCAACGTCCCAGTTGGTGAAGCGCACGCAACCGTGGCTTTCGTTCTGGAATAGCGCGGCAGGAGTGTCGGTGCCGTGCAGGCCATATGTCGGCTCTGACAGATCAATCCAGACAGAACCGACAGGACCATTTGCACCGGGCGGCAGTGTAAGCGCCTCTTTCACGCCGTCAGCTTCGAAATTCACGTCAGGGCGATAGCTGTAGGTCGGGTCCATCGCGACCGCAGTCACTTCCACCGTGCCTTCGGGCGACGGGGTTTCATCCGATCCGATTGCCACCGGATAATTGCTGATCTGGTTGCCGTCTGCATCAAAGGTCACAGCGCGTTGCGTGGATTTGCGCACCTCGACCCGCGCGACCTGCGCCTCCAGCCTGTCGCCCACATCGGCCACCGTGATCGTGTCACCCACGGCAAACCCCACATCGGGGTTCAACGCCTTGAGGAAATCCTCATCCATGTGAAACCGCTCGGCCAGCTTTTCGCTGACAGACGTATAGCCCAGCGCGTCCAGTTCCGCTTTCTCGGCCACATTGTCGGGGATACTTTCGGTCAGGTTGGCGGCGTCATCCTCGGTCACGGTGTAATCCATCAGCACGGCCCCCGCGCTGTCACCACCCAAGGCGGACCAGACGTCTGCATCCAGCACACCGTCCACCGCCAGCCCCTCGCGCTCTTCAAAACCGCGAATGGCGCTTTCGCTCATCCCGCCCTTGTAGCCGTCGATAATCCCCGGCGACACACCGGCCCTGTCCAGCAAAACCTGCAATTTCACCGTCAGGCCGGATTGACCGTCAGGCAATGCGCCGCCGTCAAAGGCAGCCCCATCAATATCGTCCTGTGTCAGCCCCAAAGCAGGCGTGGCCGCGATGATAAACGCGGTAAGTGTCAGTGCTCGCATAAAATGCCCCATCGTTGTTTTGAGGCCAACGCCGCGCGCACCGGTTCGGTTCACACGATCCTGTGCCTTAATTGGTGAAAGATGCGGCCATGACGTCGGCGCAACACCGCATGACCGACCACACCCCATGCGCAAATCGGCCTTAGCATCGCCGCAAATGACGCTAGGGTACGTCTTATGACACGCACACACGCCAATACCTTCGCTGCATCCGGTATCCTGATCATCGCTGTGACGCTACTGGCGTGGGGCCAGCCGATGATCTGCACCTGCGGCTATATCGCCCCGTGGATCAGCTCGATCTTTCATTCCGGCAATTCGCAGCACATCGCGGATTGGTACACGCTAAGCCATATCCTGCACGGTGTGCTGGTCACGTTGGCGGGGCGGCTTTTCTTCCCGCAGATTAGCGCCCCGTGGCTTTTGGCAATCGCGGCCCTGACAGGGATTGCTTGGGAGATTGTCGAACACACCGAATGGGTGCTGGGCGCCTTTCGCGCCACGACGATCAATCAGGGCTACTACGGCGATAGCGTTCTGAACGCCGTGATGGACTATATCTTCATGCTTGGCGGCTTTTTCGCGGCGCGCGCCCTGCCGACGCTTTGGGTGATCGTGCTTGTGGTGGTGCTGGAACTGACAGCCGCAATCTTTGGACGCGACAGCATGGTGCTATCCACCCTGATGCTGGTCTATCCGATTGAGGCGGTGAACGACTGGCAGCAGGAACTCAATCCGCTCCGGTAGATTTAACTATTTGTTAACGAACGAAAACCTTCCCCGCGGGGAAGATATGCCTATGGTTCTTGGGCCAGTCGCGCTTCCAGAACATCAAATGGCACGCCGGGTTCATCCTTGGCCCCACGGATCACGAGCGATGTCTTGACCGACGCCACATTCGGCGCGCTTGTCAGCTCTTCTGTCAGAAACCGTTGAAAGCTGCGCAAGTCAGGTGCGACGCACTTCAGGATGAAATCCACCTCGCCATTCAGCATGTGGCACTCACGCACCAGCGGCCATCCGTCGCAGCGATCCTCAAACGCGCTCAGGTCCACCTCGGCCTGACTCATCAGCCCGACCATCGCAAAGACCTGCACCTCAAACCCAAGTTCGCGCGGGTCCACTTCCGCGTGATACCCTCGGATAAAGCCCGATTCCTCCAGCGTGCGCACGCGGCGCAAACACGGGGGCGCAGAAATGCCCACACGTTTGGCCAGTTCCACATTGGTCATACGGCCATCCGCCTGCAACTCGGCCAGAATCATACGATCAATTTCGTCCAGCTTTTGGCCCGGCATGAATGTCCCCTAAAGTGATATGGCTGTTGCGATAACTACCCAAAGCCTGACCCGTGCGCAACAATATTTCATAACTGCGCAAGAACCGGAAATGCGACACCCCTTCACCTTGCCGCACACCCGTCCTATATCGGGTCAACACGCAAGGGGGACGCTGCCATGACCGACACACGCCATACCAAAGTTCTGATCGTGGGCTCCGGCCCGTCCGGCTACACCGCCGGCGTCTATGCCGCACGCGCGATGCTGTCCCCTGTTCTGATTCAGGGCATCGAACCCGGCGGCCAGCTAACCACCACCACAGAGGTTGAAAACTGGCCCGGCGACACCACTGTCCAAGGCCCCGACCTCATGGTCCGGATGGAAGCCCACGCCCGCGAAATGGGCTGCGAGATTGTCGGCGATATCGTCACCTCGCTGGACCTGTCCGAGCGCCCGTTCAAGGCCACAACCGACAGCGGCACCAACTGGACCGCCGACGCGATCATCCTGTGCACCGGCGCCCGCGCCAAATGGCTCGGTCTGCCGTCCGAGGAAAAGTTCAAAGGCTTCGGCGTCTCCGCCTGTGCCACCTGTGACGGGTTCTTCTATCGCGGTCAGGAAATCGTCGTGGTCGGCGGCGGCAATACGGCTGTGGAAGAGGCGCTCTTCCTCACCAACTTCGCCTCCAAAGTCACATTGGTCCACCGCCGCGACGAATTGCGCGCCGAAATGGTCCTGCAAGACCGCCTGAAAAAGAACCCCAAGATCGAGACCCTCTGGTTCCACGAGATCGAGGAAGTCACAGGCACCGAAAGCCCGCTGGGCGTTGAGGCCGTCCGCGTCAAACACACCAAAACCGGCGAGATCACGGAAATTCCCGCCAAAGGTATCTTCATCGCCATCGGCCACGCCCCCGCCAACGAACTGGTGAAAGACCAGCTTGAACTGCACAACGGCGGCTATGTGAAGGTCGAACCAGGCACCACGCGCACAGCCATCCCCGGCGTCTTCGCTGCGGGCGACCTGACCGACCACATCTACCGTCAGGCGGTCACATCGGCAGGTATGGGCTGCATGGCGGCACTCGACGCGGAAAAATTCCTTGCCGAACAGGGCGAACAAGACATCGACCCGTCCTTGCCACTGGGCTACGGCGCGCCACAGGACGCCGCCGAATAACCACCGCCCAACTTCTTTTGGACAAAAATACTTCCGCCGGAGGCAAGCCGCCGCAGGCGGCTCCCCCTCGCAACCGCACCGCGGGCGCAAGACCTGCCATGCAGCGGGCGTGTATTTCTGCGCCACTGCCCGCGCATTTCACCAAATCCACACCGCAACGCTTGAATGTAGCCACAATCGCCCGCTAGGACGCGAGGCAACAGTCTCAATATTACGAGTAGTCCTCCCATGGCCCAGAACCTCGCCCCGATCCCCGAACTCTATGTCTCTTACGACAGCGCCCAAAAGATGAAGGCGGAGGCCGGTGATCTGATCAGCCACGACCTGACACCGCGCCAGATTTGCGATCTGGAACTGTTGATGAACGGCGGTTTCAACCCGCTCAAAGGGTTCTTGAGCGAGGATGACTACAACAGCGTCGTCGATACAATGCGCCTGACCACGGGCGAACTCTGGCCCATGCCGATTACGCTGGACGTGTCCGAAGATTTCGCCGCCAAGATCGAGGCCGGTCAGGACATTGCCCTGCGCGACCAAGAGGGCGTGATCCTTGCCACCATGACCATCACCGACAAATGGGAGCCGAACAAGGCGCATGAGGCAGCACAGGTCTTTGGTGCCGACGACAGCGCACACCCAGCGGTGAACTACCTGCATAATCAGGCCGGTAAAATCTATCTCGGCGGCCCCGTCACAGGCATCCAGCAGCCCGTGCACTACGACTTCCGCGCCCGCCGCGACACACCTAACGAGTTGCGCGCCTACTTCCGCAAGATGGGCTGGCGCAAGGTTGTGGCCTTCCAAACCCGCAACCCCCTGCACCGCGCGCATCAGGAACTCACCTTCCGCGCCGCGAAAGAGGCACAGGCCAACCTGCTGATCCATCCCGTTGTGGGCATGACCAAACCGGGCGATATCGACCACTTCACCCGCGTCCGTTGTTACGAGGCCGTGCTGGATCAATACCCGTCCTCCACCACCTCCATGTCGCTGCTGAACCTTGCCATGCGCATGGCTGGCCCGCGCGAAGCGGTCTGGCACGGGCTGATCCGCAAAAACCACGGCTGCACCCACTTCATCGTGGGCCGCGACCACGCGGGCCCCGGCAAGAACTCGGCTGGTGAAGATTTCTACGGCCCCTATGACGCGCAAGACCTGTTCCGTGAACATCAAGACGAGATGGGCATCGAAATGGTCGACTTTAAGCACATGGTCTATGTGCAGGACCGCGCCCAATACGAACCCGCCGACGAGATTGCGGATGCGGACGACGTCACGATCCTGAACATCTCGGGCACCGAGCTTCGCCGCCGTCTGGCCGAAGGGTTGGACATTCCCGAATGGTTCAGTTTTCCAGCCGTGGTCGAAGAACTGCGCAAGTCCCGCCCGCCGCGTGCAAACCAAGGCTTCACTGTCTTTTTCACGGGGTTCTCTGGCTCCGGCAAATCCACCATCGCCAACGCGCTGATGGTGAAACTGATGGAAATGGGTGGCCGTCCCGTGACGCTACTGGACGGTGATATCGTGCGGAAAAACCTGTCCTCCGAACTGGGCTTTAGCAAAGAACACCGTGACCTCAACATCCGCCGCATCGGCTATGTGGCCAGTGAAATCACCAAAAACGGCGGCATCGCGATCTGCGCCCCCATCGCGCCCTACGCCACAACCCGCCGCGCCGTACGTGAGGATATCGAGGCCTTTGGCGCCTTCATCGAATGCCATGTCGCTACTTCCATCGAGGAATGCGAACGCCGCGATCGCAAGGGGCTTTATAAGCTGGCGCGCGAAGGCAAGATCAAGGAATTCACAGGCATTTCAGACCCTTACGACGTTCCCGAAAACCCCGAACTGCGCCTTGAGACCGAAAGCGTCGAGGTCGACAACTGCGCGCATCAGGTCATTCTGAAGCTGGAAAGCATGGGCCTGATTAAGGCATAAAGTTTTTTGCTAGACACAACAAAAACAAGCTTCAATACTCTCCCCACTGCGTTGGAGCGGATTGATGACAAATTTATTTATTAGTGAAAGCGAAAAGAAATTACTTGTCGCAGAGATTAAAGACGAGTTGCGATCTTGGGACAAAGTTCGCTTTGGTGCATTTGGTGCGATTTTAGCTATTTGCGGGTTTTTGGGATTTGAGACAATTATTTCATCGATTGTTGATAGGGAAACCAAACCAACTATTGATGCAGCGACTTCGGCGCTCATTCGCGCCGAGATTGTCGGAGATAATAATCTTTTACGCGCTACCGAGTTGAGATTAGACATGGCAGAAATATCTGCCGAAATTGAAGAAAGCCTAAGTAGTCAGAATACAAGATTTGACGACCTGAGCAAACAAACGACTGACGGTCTTCTTACGCTCAGCGAGACCCTGGAGTTTTACGAGGATCAGTTCACGCAGCTCGACCGTCAATTTTTAGAACTTGATGAGGCTCGCTTCCGAATTGAGCAAACCTACAGAAGCGCTGGCAAGGCGCTGCTAATTGAATATCAACCAATCAACGAACTGCCTTCTAATGCGTCTTGCGGGCTACACGCGATCGACGATCTCATTAATTCCCAAGATCCAAAGTCTTTAGGTTGCGGCCGTCTAGTAAGTAGAAGAGCGCTAGATAATTTGGCAACCAGCGTTTCTATTGAAACAATGGCTCTAAGGGCCTTTCTAGACGTTTTCCAAGTAAGACCGCATGGACATAATCCAAACGGTCATCCAATGCTTAGATTAGATCGAGACCGCTTCATTGCCGCAATTGGGGGTGATCTACGCGCTGCCGTCGATGCTGCTCAACTTCCTGATGAAATCCGCTCAATTCTCGATTTTCGAGTGGCATACCGTATAGCGCCCGATGCAGCATTGGAGCAAACTGAGTGGGGCATGACTCGTATTCGCGGCGCAGATTACGCAGATGCTGGCTTCACCTCACCAGCCGCTCTCGTTCAAGAAATCTATATCAATGACGAGAACCAAGTTTACGTGATGCTCAGTCTTCTGGAGAGACGCAATGCGCTCGACGGTTTCAGCAGCGAGAATTGGTCCAAGCTCTACCGCGCGATGCGGCGCGATGTTGATCAAGCCGATTTAGATCGAATTAAAACACGGTATGACATCTGGATCGACAGGGATATTCGTTCCAGACTGCGTAGCCCGCAAACTCCCTTGGAGATCGCTAACATGAAATCGGCCCTCGCTACACTGGGTTTCCTCGACGGCGCTAGTCAGGATACCCTGATCGGCTTTCAGACGCGGCAGGCAATAGAAGCCTTTCAAATACAGCACAATCTTTCAGTCGACGGAGTTCCAGGCACTAACACTTTAGCTGCACTAGAAGTCGCAATGGAAATACATTCACTAGACTAGCGCGCCAGAGCTTGCCACATTTTAATGCACTGTCACCGGATGCAGGTTGTTTTCGCGTGCCAGATGGAAGGCCAGCTTGCGATTGGCGACCAGCGCCAGTTGCGCGCCGTCCTTGTCGTGCACGGCAAACACTGTGTCGACATCGCCAACCTCGTCCTGCACATCGTCTGGCAAGTCGGTCGCGGCAATCGCTTTGACGTAGACAATCTTTTGATCGATCTGATCGAACTTCACTTTGGTATCCATGGTTCTATCCTTTCTTGATCGCAATTGTCTGTACAACGCTTTCGGGCACGGCACGGTTCAGGTCGACGTGCAATAAACCGTTCTCCATCACTGCCTCGCCCACATCAACGCCGTCGGCCAGCACGAAGGATTTCTGGAACTGACGCCCCGCAATGCCGCGATGCAAAAAGACACGCTCCCCCATGTCGTCGGTCTGACGGCCCCGCACGACAAGCTGGTTATCCTCAAGCGTGATCGCCAGATCATCTTCGGCAAAACCGGCAACAGCCAGCGTGATCCGGTAGGATGTCTCGGATGTTTGTTCAATATTATAAGGGGGATAGCCGTCATTACCGGTCTTTGCGGTGCGTTCCACCAACCGTTCAAGCTGCTCAAATCCCAAAAGGAACGGATGCGTTCCCAAAGCCATTTTTGTCATGCGACACGTCCTCATACGTTCAAGCGACTGTGTGTATCGGGCCCCGAAACCGGCTGCCCGTTAGCATAAATATGGGGAGAGGAACCTGATCTGGCAAGGGGCAGCCACAAGCGCGCACATATGTTTTCCTTGTCGCGCGCAGGCCGACCTGTCACGCTTGCAGGTATTTTATGCATTATTTCAAAAAGGTATTTCCGATGTGCAATGTTTCCCGCCCTATTGGGCGTCTTGGCGTGACTGCGGCTGCGTTACTTCTTGGCGCTTGCAGCACGACAAACACTGGCTCCGGCCCCAATAACAACGTCTATCGCACGCTGTTGAACACCGATGCCGCCACGTCCGAAGTAGTGGCTGTAATGCGCAGGTTTGAAACCGGCGGATCGGTTGACCCCGATCTTCGCGTGGTCGCTGACGGCTCTATTACACACGATACGCAGGCATTCACGCTCACCCTGCCCGCCAATCAGCCGCTGATCACGGACAGTGACGGGCCTGACAACAACAACCAGCTGGTGGACGATACGACCCCCGCAATCACCGGCACCAATGTTATTCAAGAGGTCGACAACGGCTATGGCTATGTGCAGCCACTGCTGATCAATGATCCCACCGGCACCAACAATATCCGCTACTACGGCTTTGCCGGTATCCCGCTCCAGACCGAGGATTTCCCGTCATCCGGCACGGCTATCTTCAACGGCACAATCGGCGGGAACGCCCCGTTTGAGGATTGGGAAAAAGAGCCAGCAACGCTGACGGCAACCTTTGACGGCGCGAACAGCACCGTGGCACTGGCCGCGCAAAACACGACCTCTGGCGGTGTGGTGGTGGACCTGTCGATCACAGGCGCACAGTTCACCGGTGACACATTTGGCGGCGGCACCGCTGTCGCGACCGCCGACGGCGTGCCGATTGATATCTCCAGTCAAGTCGCGCCAGACTTTACAGGCAGGCTTTTTGGTTTGAACGAAGATACCGGCATGCCGGGTGATGTGGGTGCACTGTTCGGGGCCAAGGGTGCTGTCAGCACCTTTGATCTGATCATGCTGGGCACCACAATTACCCCGTAACTGGCCCGTAATTGCGCCGCGCGGGGTGGTTTACGCCTGCCTGCGCGGCAAATGAAGTGCACAGGCACTAGCGGCAAGCCGCCGCGTGATCTATCGTGAGGGCAGAACCGGAACAGGCTGCCGCTGATGAACAACTCCGCCAAGATGGAACAGACCGAGGTGCTACGCGTGGAACTGGCCGTTTTGCGGCAGGAACACCGCGATCTGGATGATGCAATCCATGCGCTTCACGCCAAGGGCGCGCCCGATATGCTGACGCTGCAACGGCTCAAGCGGCAAAAACTTTCGCTCAAAGACCAGATCAGCCGGCTTGAAGACCGCCTTACCCCCGACATCATCGCGTAAAGGCGTTGCACAGCCCCCCCTGCCGATTATAGTGCCGTTTCAAGGCATCTAAGGCGCAGCATCATGTCCCATCCCCCTGTCGGTATCATCATGGGCAGTCAGTCCGACTGGTCCACCATGCGCGAGGCAGCAGAGATGCTTGATGCGCTTGGCGTTACCTATGAAACCAAGATCGTCTCCGCACACCGCACGCCCGACCGCCTGTGGGACTATGGTAAAACGGCTGTGGATCGCGGGTTGCAGGTGATCATTGCAGGTGCTGGCGGTGCGGCCCATCTGCCCGGCATGATGGCCTCCAAGACCCGCGTGCCTGTGATCGGTGTGCCGGTCCAGACAAAAGCGCTTTCCGGTGTCGACAGCCTCTATTCGATCCTGCAAATGCCGCGCGGCTTTCCGGTGGCGACCATGGCGATTGGGGCCGCTGGTGCAGCCAATGCCGGGCTGATGGCCGCAGGTATTCTGGCCCTGAACGATACGGGCCTTGCCGCCCGCCTCGACCAGTGGCGCGCCGATCTGTCGGCCTCAATCCCGCAAGAGCCGCAAGATGACTGAACCTTTGGAAACCGGCGCCACCATTGGCATTTTGGGCGGCGGACAACTGGGCCGCATGCTGTCAGTCGCGGCAGCACGGCTGGGTTTCAAAACCTGCATCTATGAACCTGCCGGTGATTGCCCCGCGTCCCATGTGGCCAACTACCACTTCAAGGCCGCCTATGACGATCACGATGCGCTGCGCCAGTTTGCGCAAGCCGTGGACGTGATCACCTACGAATTTGAAAACATCCCCACCAGCGCCTCGGACCTGCTGGAAGAAATCAAGCCGATCCACCCGAACAGACGCGCGCTTGCCACATCGCAGGACCGGCTGACGGAAAAGACATTCCTGAATGATCTGGGCCTGACCACAGCGCCATTTGCCGATGTGACCGATGCGCAAAGCCTTGATGCAGCCATTGCCGACATCGGCTGCCCGGCCATCCTGAAAACCCGCACAATGGGATATGATGGCAAGGGCCAGTCGCGCCTGTCGTCGCCTGATGATGCGGCCCGTGCGCTGGACGATATGGCCGGTGCCAGTGCCGTCCTCGAAGGGTTTGTGACCTTCACACACGAAGTATCTGTGATTGCCGCCCGCAATGCAGACGGACAGGTCGCCTGTTACGACCCGGGCGAAAACGTGCACGAGAACGGCATCCTGTCCACCACTACGGTGCCCGCAAAACTCACGCCGTCACAGCGCACCGATGCCGTGCTGATCGCCGCCAAAATTCTGAACGCACTGGATTACGTCGGCGTCATGGGGGTGGAGCTTTTTGTGACCCGCGACGGGCTTATCGTGAACGAGATTGCCCCACGCGTGCACAACTCCGGCCATTGGACCCAGAACGGCTGCCTGATCGACCAGTTCGAACAGCATATCCGCGCCGTGGCAGGCTGGCCTTTGGGTGATGGCGTGCGCTACGCGAATGTGACCATGGAAAACCTGATCGGCGATGATGTGGACCGCTTGCCGCAAGTCGCCGCGACTGACACGGCGATCCATCTTTACGGAAAAGCCGACGCCAAACCGGGACGCAAAATGGGCCATGTGAACCGGATCACCGGTCACCCCTGACCACGCGCATCATTTTGCCAGAAATACTCACCTGCGGGATGGCGGGCGGGACGTCGTGCTTGCACGCGTGTCGCACCGCCAGACCGGATCAATCCAGCCCGAACACCACATTGCCAATGCTCAATCCGCGATCAAAGCGGCCTTCGGTCAGGAACGCCTGCACTTGCGCGATCACCACCGGATTGTTCATCATGAACGTATGCGTGACAGGCAGCACAATGTGATCGGTCATGCCCTCTAGCCGTGTGGATTCAACCGACACTTTCCCGTCGTCAGGCCCGTCAATCAGCGTTGAATAGACCGGGTTCAGGCTGGTGTTACCCGCAATAATCCCGATCTCGTAGGGTACGCTGTCCAGCTCGTTGGGCACCGATGTGATGCCTGCCTCTTCCTGCTCGGACGTGCCAAGCTGAAGGCCCGCAGGGCCATGCACCCATTCAAAGGGTTCAAAATCACCAAAAATATCAACCAGTTCCGACCCGTTGTTGGGTGGCGCAAGCATCACAACGCGGCCCATCTGGGCAGGCCGCGCCTCTGACAACCACGCGCGGGCAAGGATACCGCCCATCGAATGGGTCACAAAATTCACGCGCTTGTCACCGCAGGCCGCCACATCCGCAGGCACAGCCTCGCGCACAAGGCGTTCAATCGGCAGATCGGTGGATGGATAGCCGGTGTTCACCACCTGATACCCTGCCGCCTCAAGCACAGCGGCCATCGGCACCAGCGACACTTCCGATCGCGCCAGCCCGTGAAGCAGCACCACGCATTCGTCTGTGGTGCGCGGTTGCGCCTGCACAAGGCTTTGCGCCAGTGGCGCGCAGCCAAGCAAGGCCAGTGAGGCGATCAGTAAGCGTTTCATGCATCATAGGTAACACCGCTTTACGCAAAGAAAAGGTGCGCCGATCCTGACCTTGCGTCTTTTGCGCCCCCGCGTCACGGTGCGCTTATGGCCAAACCCCCTCGTCTTGCTGTCCGTGCTGTCGTCTTGCACGAAAACCGTTTGCTTTTGGTGAACGCTTGGAAAGCCTCTGACCGGTTGCTGTGCGCGCCCGGTGGTGGTGTCGAACCGCACAGCAGCCTGCATGACAATCTGCACCGCGAGATCATGGAGGAATGCGGCCTGACGATCGCCATCGGCCCCACTTGTCTGGTCAACGAATTTCACGATCCGGCCCACGACTATCATCAGGTTGATGTGTATTTCCGCTGCACGATCACGGGCGGCGATCCTTATGGCGACTGGACCGATCCCGAAGGTATCGTCACCACCCGCCGTTGGTTCACACGCGCACAAATGGCAGATCTGACCATCAAACCCGATAGTCTTGCCGCTGTGGCATGGGGCGATACGGATGCGCCGGATTATGATCCGCTAGAACCGATCTTGCGCTAGCGCCGCAGTAGCGACACCGCAATTCCGCCCAGCACGAGCACGCCCGCGATCACCAGTCGCGTCGTTAGCGCTTCGCCCAGAAAAACCACACCAGCGGCCACCGCGATCACAGGCACGCTCAACTGTGCGACAGCCGCCGTCACCGTCGGGAGGGCGGGCAACACAAGATACCAAAGCGCATAGCCCAGCCCTGATGTCACAGCACCTGCCAAAACCGCTGTTGCCACCCCGCCCGCATTGATTTGACCGGCCAGCGGCAACATGAGCGCCAGAGCCACTAATGGCAGACACAGGCCAAAATTGACCGCAGTAGCGCCCAAAGCATCCGCCTCGCCACGCCCGAGCAACGTGTAAACTGCCCAAGCGACACCAGCAGCGACCATCAGGATCGACCCCAGCAATGGCACTGCTGTATCCCCAGCAGGCCAGAGCAACACCGCTAATCCAACCAGCGCAATCGCGGCCCCTACCCAGCGCAACGGTGCAATCTTTTGCCGCTCGACCACGGCCCAGCCGAACATCACCACCTGCAAAACGCCAAAAAGGATCAACGCGCCCAGCCCCGCGCCAAGGCTCAGGTAAGCCGCCGAAAAGCCGATCATATAGATCGCGAGCGCCAAGGCCCCGGCGATGCGTTTTGGATGCAACACCACAGGGCGAGGCGTCCTGCGAGGGACGACGAGCAGCGCGAGCATAGCAGCCCCCGCGCCCGTTCGGATCACCGCAAAGACCAGCGGGTCCATCCCATAGGTCGCCACCCCGATCCGGTTCAGCACCGAATTGGCGGCAAAGGCTGTCATGACAAGGGTGGTGAGGAGGAACAGTTGCATGTGGTGCAGCTAGACGCTTTTACGCGCAGCTGTGCAATCCCCATCGCAGGGTCGTGATGGCTTGCAACGCAAAAGGGCGCCCCGTTTGGGACGCCCTTGTTTCGTGTCTGACGGTGGGGTTCTCGTGACCTTTTGACAAGCAAAAGGCACTGCCACCCCCGACACTTTCGGGCAAAGCCCGAGAAGTGGTTACATCATGCCGCCCATGCCGCCCATGTCGGGCATGCCGCCGCCTGCACCGCCGCCGTCTTTCGACGGACGATCAGCGACCATGGCTTCTGTTGTGATCAGCAGACCGGCAACCGATGCTGCGTCCTGAAGTGCTGTGCGCACAACTTTCGCAGGGTCGATCACGCCGAACTTGAACATGTCGCCATATTCTTCGCTCTGTGCGTTAAAGCCGAACGCCTTGTCGTCGCTCTCGCGGATTTTGCCAGCCACAACGGACCCGTCAACACCGGAGTTTTCAGCGATCTGACGCAGAGGTGCTTCGATCGCCTTGCGGACGATGGAGATACCCACGTTCTGGTCAGAGTTTGCACCCTCAAGACCTTCCAGCGCCTTGCCACCCTGAATAAGGGCAACACCACCGCCAACGACAACACCTTCCTGCACAGCAGCACGGGTTGCGTTCAGCGCGTCATCAACGCGGTCTTTACGCTCTTTCACTTCCACTTCGGACATGCCACCCACGCGGATCACGGCAACACCGCCGGCCAGCTTGGCCACACGCTCTTGCAGCTTCTCACGGTCGTAGTCGCTGTCTGTGGTTTCGATCTGGCTGCGGATCTGTGTCACGCGTGCTTCGATCTCGGCCTTATCGCCACCACCGTCGACGATTGTTGTTTCGTCCTTGGTGATGTTCACGCGCTTGGCAGAACCCAGCATGTCGATTGTGACATTCTCAAGCTTCATGCCCAGATCTTCGGAGATCACCTGACCACCTGTCAGGATCGCGATGTCCTGCAGCATGGCTTTGCGACGGTCACCAAAGCCCGGTGCCTTCACAGCAGCGATCTTAAGACCACCGCGCAGCTTGTTCACGACGAGCGTGGCAAGGGCTTCGCCCTCGACGTCCTCGGCGATGATCAGAAGCGGCTTGCCGGACTGGATCACGGACTCGAGCAGTGGGACCATTGGCTGAAGCGACGACAGTTTTTTCTCGTGCAACAGGATGATCGCATCCTCCAGCTCGGCTGTCATCTTTTCGGTGTTGGTGGTGAAGTATGGCGACAGGTAGCCGCGGTCGAACTGCATGCCTTCAACAACATCGGTCTCTGTTTCCAGACCTTTGTTTTCTTCTACAGTGATCACGCCTTCGTTGCCGACGCGCTGCATGGCGTCTGCGATCTGGCGACCGATTTCTTCTTCGCCGTTGGCAGAGATCGTGCCGACCTGGGCAACTTCGTCGCTGTCGGACACAGGGCGTGCCGCCGCTTTGATCGCTTCAACAACTTTGGACGTTGCCAGATCGATACCGCGCTTAAGGTCCATCGGGTTCATGCCAGCGGCAACCGACTTCATGCCTTCGCGCACGATAGCCTGGGCCAGAACTGTGGCAGTTGTTGTACCGTCACCGGCTTCGTCGTTGGTGCGGGAAGCAACTTCCTTCACCATCTGCGCGCCCATGTTCTCGAACTTGTCCTCAAGCTCGATCTCTTTGGCAACAGATACACCGTCTTTGGTGATGCGTGGTGCGCCGAACGATTTGTCCAGAACCACGTTACGGCCTTTAGGGCCCAGTGTTACTTTGACGGCGTCAGCAAGGATGTTCACACCCTTGAGCATGCGATTGCGTGCGTCTGTGCCGAATTTGACGTCTTTAGCAGCCATGGATTAGCTCCTTTGAATTTCTGTGTTTGGATCGCGTCTTTCTGTCTGGCGGGTTCCCCCGCCAAGCCCACTTACATGGTGCCCAGAATGTCGCTTTCTTTCATGATCAGCAGGTCTTCACCGTCGATCTTTACTTCGGTGCCGGACCACTTGCCGAACAGGACCTTGTCGCCTGCTTTGACAGCCATCGGGATCAGCTCACCGCTGTCCTTGCGTGCACCTTCGCCGCACGAGACGATCTCGCCTTCGGCTGGCTTTTCTTTTGCGCTGTCTGGAATGATCAGACCGCCTGCTGTTTTCTCGTCGCTTTCGATGCGACGCACCAATACACGGTCATGAAGTGGTGTGAATGCCATGTCGAAACTTCCCTGAGTTTGCGTTTCTACTGTCGTTAGCACTCACCAGTAGCGAGTGATAACGATGGGTAGGTAGGCAAGCAGACGGGGTGTGTCAACAGGGTGCGGCTGGCCAATTCAAAAAATCGGGGCCGCTTGGCACGAGGCAAGCGGTTGCAAGCATTTTGCTGGTGCCGCGAATGGCGGGCTCGAGCCCACTTTAACCGATGCTGCATTTTATTCGAACGCCAGCTAGTTGCGATCTACTCCAAGGTATCCCGCCATGCGAGCTTTGGTTGAAAACCAACCATCTTCTTGGCTTTCTTGTTCGAAAAGAACGTCTCGTAGGTGTCCATTTCGCTGCGCACTTCGACGCCCTGATAGAACTGCGCGATGACTTGCTCCGAAGTGATCCCGACCGACGTATCGTCGTTTGATACATTAAACACTTCGTATCCCAATCCGTCCGTTTTCAGGCAGCAATCGACCATATGCCCCAAATCACGGGCATCGATATAGGCGAATATGTTTCGGCGGCGAAGGGCCGGATCTTTCACGAAGGCTGGGAACATTTCGGCATATTCGTGCGGCTCAATCACGTTATTAATCCGTAAACCATAGATGTCGGCACCGGTCCGAGCTTGAAATGAACGGGCTGTCATCTCGTTGCAGACCTTCGACATGGCATAGCTGTCATGGGGTACGGTTGGATGGGTCTCGTCAATCGGCACAAAATCCGGTTTGAGCTCTCCGTCCGCAAAGCAGATGGCGTAGGTTGTTTCAGAGCTTGCAAAGATCACCTTGGGCACACCCAGCTTGGTTGCGGCCTCGATCACATTATAGGTGGTTAAGGTATTCCGGCGAAAGCACTCGCCATCTGTCCCGATCATGACGCGCGGGATCGCCGCAAAATGCACAACGGCATCATAGGTGGGCACACCAGTGCCCGCGTCCAGCTCGCCGAATTCGACGAATTGTGACATCGCACCAATGACCTGACCCGCGTCGCACAGGTCAATCAGCAACTCCGGACAGTCGAGGCCGGACGGCGCTTGATCAACATTCACAACATGGTGGCCCTGCGCCATGAGGTGCCGGATCGCCCATTTGCCCGCCTTGCCGCTACCGCCTGTAAAGAAAACCCGCATCTTACCCTCCGATTTTGACACATGAGCGTCGTTTTGATTTGATCCTGATGTATGAACACTTTGAACGATGTTTCCCTTGTTCGAACCGGCCAATCAAATTGTCATACCAACGCTTGCCTGCATCATGAATTGCGCCCCGATGGGTCGTGTTGCAGCACCAATTGCCCGGGCCTTGCCGCCTATGCTGCCGCTTTCGATACGAGGCTGGATCAGGCCACGGGTGTCTTGTGTCACAACGTAACGGCGAACACGGCTGACCAAGTCTTCACGGACGCTGGCCGGGAATGCACCGTCGATGAGGATCGCTTCGAAATCGATGACTGAGCAGGTAGACAAGGCTGCTTTCGCAAGCTCTTGGGCCGTCTGACCCAGCCATGGGTCAACGTAGCGTGACAGGTTATGCCAGCTTTCGGGGTCCGACCAGAGTTGTTGCGGGTCCAGATCAACTTCACGAAGACGCAATTCCAGCTGATGGATCGAAGCCATATCGACCAACTGCATGCTTTCACCATTGGGGCCGATACTTCGCAATGAACCAAGTGCACCCGCGTTCCCCTGACGGCCTTCAAAGACGGAGTTGTTCAACACAATCCCGCCGCCAATGAAGGCTCCGATAAAGAAGTAGGCGTAATCGCGAAACTCTTTGCCGCGACCGTAAGTGTGTTCGGCCTGACAAGCGGCCGTTGCATCGTTCAGAAGGTGTACGGGAAAATCTGTTCGTGCTTGAGCTTCCTCTTTCAGGTCAATTCCTTCCCATGGGGCGAATGCCGCCGACATGTCCATCGATGGGTCAGGCCAGTTCCACATCTCGAAAGGGGCCGCGATCCCGATGCCACAAATACGCGCGGAGTGATCGGGGTCCATCGCCTCCGTGATGCTGCGAACGCCTTCTTCCAGAAAGTCAAAAATGTCGTCGGGAACGGGTATCGGATAGGTCAGTTGGCGTTCTTCGCGCAGCTCTCCGTTCAGGTCAATCAAAACCAGATCGGCGGACCTGCGACCAATTTTGAGGCCGAAGGAAAACACCCCGTTTGATGCCAGCCGCATTGGGATAGATGGCTTGCCGACCTTGCCGCGCACAGGGTCTCCACGCTCAAGAATACCTTCTCCTTCAAGGCGGCGCAGGATGGTTGAAACTGTTGGCGGGGAAAGTTCTGCCAGCTTTGCCAGATCGCTTCCGGGCATGTGGCCATTGCGTTGAAGCAATGACAGCAAAAGCCGTTCATTGTGATCTCTAACGCCCTTTTGGCTAAGGCCTGTGCTGATCGATCTGATGAGTCCATCTTCCATGCCCTGCACCATAGCAGCCCTCGTATACAGGTAAACATATTAATAAGAAAAGTTAACTAATTAATTGACAGGTGCTTGAGAATCGGATTTCTTAAAGTCAAGCGATGGGCAAGTGCCGGTCGTACAAATTGTCAGGGTGGAGGCTCTGACACATAAATTGTCTGGGAGGACATCATGAAAAAGTTGCTCATCGGCACTGCTCTTGCTGCCATTACATCCGCTGGTTCCGCTATGGCTGACGGTCACGCTGTTTCCGCGTGCCTGATCACTAAAACCGACACCAACCCATTCTTCGTTAAGATGCGCGAAGGCGCTGAAGCTGCAGCCGCAGAGGCTGGCATTACACTGAACTCCTACGCGGGTCAGGTTGACGGTGATCACGAGACACAGGTTGCCGCGATTGAAACATGCATTCTTGATGGTGCATCCGGTATTCTGCTGACCGCGTCCGACACATCGTCCATTGTTGGCGCTGTCCAACAGGCACGTGACGCGGGCCTTCTGGTCATCGCTCTCGACACACCGCTTGATCCGGTTGATGCGGCAGACGCGACATTCGCCACAGACAATTTCCTGGCTGGTGAGTTGATCGGCCAGTGGGCTGCGGCACAGCTGGGTGACGACGCTGCAAATGCAAAGATCGCCTTGCTCGACCTTGCCGTGTCCCAGCCAACTGTTGGCGTGCTGCGCGATCAGGGTTTCTTGCAGGGGTTCGGCATTGATTTGGCCGACCCGAACGTAAATGGCGACGAAGATGATCCACGGATTGTTGGCAACGACGTGACCGCAGGCAACGAAGAAGGCGGGCGCACCGCAATGGAAAACCTCCTCGCCGTCGATCCTGAAATCAACGTTGTCTACACGATCAACGAACCTGCCGCTGCGGGTGCCTACGAGGCCCTGCGGTCGATCGGTCGTGAAAATGACGTTCTGATCGTCTCCGTCGATGGCGGCTGCCCCGGCGTTCAGAACATCGATGATGGCGTCATCGGTGCAACAGCCCAGCAGTATCCCCTGCGCATGGCAGCACTCGGGATCGAAGCCATTGCAGCCTATGCGGCCGATGGCACACTGCCTGAAAACACACCTGGCAAAGACTTCTTCGACACAGGCGTCGCCTTGGTCACCGATCAGCCAGCTGAGGGTGTTGAAAGCATTTCTGTTGCCGAAGGCACGGAGCTTTGCTGGGGCTAAGCCATTCCTCCCGCATCTGACGATAGATGCAACTCAAGGGGCGGGAATATTTTCCGCCCCTTTTTACGCTGTAGGATATGTTCCTACACGACATTCAATTCAAAGTGAGGGGATCGAACAATGTCTCGCAATGCCGACGATTTTGAAGCGGCCATCAAGCCATCCACCACCGATACGGTGGCGGAATTTATCGAACGCAAAGGTTTTCTTGCACGGTTGCAACACGCACTGCATGTGAATCCTGCGCTTGTTCCGTTGTTCGTTCTATTGGTTTCCATTGTCCTATTCACGCTTTTGTTAGGATCGAGATTCCTCTCTCCCTTTGCGTTGACGCTAATCCTTCAACAGGTGCAGATCGTCGGTATCGTTGCCGCCGCTCAGAGCCTCGTGATCCTGACCGCGGGTATCGACCTCAGCGTCGGCGCCATCGCAGTGCTCTCAAGCGTGATCATGGGGCAGTTTACGTTCCGGTATGGTATTCCGGTTGAGATTGCTGTGGTGATTGGCCTGACGTTCGGAACGTTGGTCGGAACGTTCAATGGCTGGCTTGTTGCGGTGATGAAGCTCCCCCCCTTCATCGTCACACTCGGCATGTGGCAGATCGTTTTGGCTGCAAACTTCCTGTACTCGGCAAACGAAACAATCCGCAGCCAAGAGATTGAAGAAAACGCGCCTTTGCTGCAGTTTCTCGGCTCGACATTCAAGGTTGGCGCGGACGAGGCAGGGCGCGGAGGTGCGACATTCACGTTTGGCGTCATAGCGATGGTCCTGATCTTTGCTGTCCTCGCCTATGCCCTCAAACACACGGCTTGGGGCCGCCACATCTATGCTGTCGGGGATGATCCCGATGCGGCACAGCTTTCAGGTGTCAACGTCAGATTCACGCTGATCTCTGTTTACGCCGTCACAGGTTTCATCTGCGCCATCGCAGGTTGGGCACTGATCGGACGCATCGGTTCTGTCAGCCCGACGTCTGGGCAACTCCTGAATATCGAAAGCATCACGGCTGTAGTGATTGGCGGCATCTCACTGTTCGGTGGTCGTGGGTCAATCATGGGGCCGCTCTTTGGCGCTCTCATCGTTGGTGTGTTCACTCTTGGCCTTCGCCTTGCCGGTGCTGACGCACAATGGACATTCCTCCTTATTGGCGCACTTATCATTGGTGCCGTCGCAGTAGATCAATGGATCAGAAAGGTCTCAGCATGACTTTGATGGAAAACATCGCGAATGGATCGATTGAACCCATCCTCAAAGGCCGTGGGCTGGTCAAACGCTATGGCAAGGTGACCGCACTTGATCACTGTGACTTCGATCTCTACCCCGGCGAAATTCTCGCCGTGATTGGCGACAACGGGGCGGGCAAGTCCTCCCTAATCAAAGCTGTCTCTGGTGCCGTTGTCCCCGACGAAGGAGAGGTGTTCCTTGAGGGAAAACCGGTCCACTTCACGTCCCCCATTGATGCCCGCAAGGAAGGGATCGAAACGGTCTACCAGACCCTCGCGATGTCGCCTGCTCTGTCCATCGCCGACAACATGTTCATGGGCCGTGAAATCCGCAAACCTGGTTTCCGCGGCAAATGGCTGCGTCAGCTGGATCGCCCGAAAATGGAAAAGGTCGCCCGTGACAAATTGTCAGAGCTGGGCCTGATGACGATCCAGAACATCAACCAAGCGGTCGAGACCCTATCGGGCGGCCAACGGCAAGGTGTGGCTGTGGCGCGTGCTGCCGCGTTCGGGTCCAAGGTCATCATTTTGGACGAGCCCACAGCGGCGCTTGGCGTCAAGGAATCCCGCCGTGTGCTGGAACTGATCCTTGATGTCCGCTCACGCGGTATCCCGATCATCCTTATCAGCCACAACATGCCGCACGTGTTCGAGGTCGCTGATCGCATCCACGTCCACCGTCTTGGCAAACGTCTGTGTGTGATCGATCCGAAAGACTACACTATGTCGGACGCGGTCGCGTTTATGACGGGCGCCAAGGAAGCGCCGGCCTAAATTCGATCAGACTTGGAGAATACTGCGCCAATTTCCGAAACCGGACATTGGCGCAGGCGCAGCGAAGGTTAACTTTGTCCGCATTGCAGCCATCGGCTCCGTCAAGATGTTGCGCGAGCGATCAATGTCCGCTTCGGGGAAGCTGCAGCGCAGCGTTCGATGACACCGGCAAAGTCCGGTTTGGGCCGTCCCTGCAAGCCGTACGACCGCCAGCCACAGCGGATCCTGCATTGCCTCCGATGGCCACGACAAACCCAAACTACATGATTGCTAAGCCGCAGCGAAAGTCGGCAATTGGGAAAGCGACTGCCAAGAAAACCTTCGTAGGTAGGCTCATGGAGAAACGCACTCGCTAATTGGCGCGATCACCCTACTATCATGAGCACCAGTAGGGAGAATTTGGAAATGAATAAGCACACACCGCAGCCTCGCCTGACGGCGGCAGACTTTGACCAAGATCTTCTTGATCTGTACGATTACTACGCTCACGGAAAGATCACGAAGCGCGAGTTCCTCGACCGCGCAGGACGTTGGGCTGTGGGCGGCCTGACGGCTGCCGCGATTTTGAGCACGCTATCGCCGAACTATGCGCTCGCGCAGCAGGTTGAAGAGAACGACCCCGACATTGTGGGCGAGGACATCGTTTACTCCAGCCCCAACGGGACGGGGGACATTACGGGTTACATCGTTCGCCCAGCTGAAATTGATCCAGATCGGCCACCCGCAGCAGTCCTTGTTGTTCATGAAAACAGAGGGCTGAACCCATATATCCGCGACGTTGTTCGGCGGCTTGCAAAGGCGGGGTTCATTGCAATGGGACCTGATGGCCTTTCCTCTCTCGGCGGCTACCCCGGTACTGACGACGAGGGGCGTGATATGCAGCGCACGCTCGATCAAGAGGCTTTGCTTAACGACTTCTTTGCGGGCTTTGAGTATCTTCAGGCGCTTGAGGGAACCAATGGCAAAGTTGGCGCGACGGGGTTCTGTTATGGTGGTGGCGTCGTAAATCGGCTTGCTGCCGCTTATCCTGAAATGGCGGCTGGAGTGCCGTTTTACGGCTCTTTCCCGGATGCTGAACAGGTCGCAGGGATCGAAGCGCCATTGATGGTCCAACTCGCCGCTTTGGATCAACGTATCAATGCCATGTGGCCCCCATTCCAGAAGGCGATGGAAGCAAACGATAAGGCCTACGAGGCGCATATCTATCCGGGCGTCAACCACGGTTTCCACAACGATACGACGCCGCGCTATGACGAAGCGGCAGCGATGCTCGCAGAGGAACGTGTGGTCGCTTGGTTTCGCACCTATCTCGCTTAACGATAGTTGTCGCACCCGCTGAAAGGTGGGTGCGAGACATCCAAACCTGAAGTCTCAGTCACATCAAAAAAGAGATGAGAGCCAATGGTAAAGAACCTATTCGCCGTTGCGATGGTCGCATTTTTTGTTCAGCATCCCGCGCAGGCAGGTTCAGATTTTGCGACTGTGAATGCAGGTATGTTAGTCAGCGAACGTGGTCTTAGTTCTGATCAAGTATAGAACAACTATCTTCTTCCTGTAGCGATGATCGAGCCCGTTGTGATAAATCGCGCCAGTGCCGTTTTTGCGTTGGATCAGGCACTGGTGCTCATTGATCCGGTAGGCCCACAGGATCAATACAGACGCTTCGGCCGACCGGACATTGTTGTGCTAACAAGAGTTCATCCTAGTCATCTAAGTATCGACACCATGATCGGACTCTTGCGCCGCGATACTGTCGTTCTGGCACCGCAAGCTGTGATCGACCAACTGCCGTTGATGATCTCAAACAATGTCATTACGCCATTCGAAGCTGGAATGGTGCAAGAAGTGCTTGGCATTACGTTCAGAGCGCTTCCGACGTCCGCAACCACCCCAAGCGGCGTAGACGTCTATCAGCGTGACCGTGGCGACATCGGTGTTTTGATGGAAGTTGAAGGGGCGCAAATATACTTTTGAGATTGCGATTTCTAGTCGTAATTCATCAGTCAGAGGCGCATTCCTAACGCACCTGCAGACCCCGAAAAGCAGTCATTTGATGAAGAAACACCAACGGCAGTCTCTTCCCGCAGTATATGTGTGTTGGCCTATCATTTGATTTAGCAGGCGCATCGAATGCATTCTTCGACGGGCCGCATCGCAGCATGTTGATCATGTTGTGGACGGCAGCTTTGGGCCGCCCGCGAAAGCGGCCCAAATGCACTAAATTTCGATCGCTTCCGCGATCGCCAAAGCATCTTCAAGTTCCACCCCCAGATATCTGACCGTGCTATCCATCTTTGTATGTCCGAGTAGCAACTGAACGGCGCGCAGGTTTCCAGTCTTTTTGTAAATCTGCGTGACCTTCGTGCGGCGCGTTGAATGTGTGCCATATGCAGTCGCTTCCAAACCGATTGATGTTACCCAATCCCGAACAATCCGCGCATACCGGCGTGTTGATATGTGAAGGCGTTCGTGAAGCCGGCCAGGCCACAAATACTCTGAACCGACCATCAGCGGGTCCTCCATCCACTTGGCAACTGATGCCCGCGTGCCTTCGGTTATCTCGAACCGCACGGTTTTTGCGTTTTACTTTGAAGCACAGATGCGCGTTCCTTGATCTGGCCTGATGCCATGACATCGACAACCTGCATCCGACAAAGATCACAGCCGCGCAGCTTGCTGTCGATCGCCATATTGAAGAGGGCGAGATCCCGATGGTTCTCTGCTAACTCGAGCCGAACCCTGATCGCCCAGACATGCTTTGGTTTCAGGGGGCGCTTCTGGCCGACGATACGGCCTTTGTTCCAAGCCGAGCGAAGTGCGCGAATGGCAGGTAAATTTGGTGTTTCCATGACTGATCCTCCAATCCGCCAATCCCTCCCGCAACAACAACCAGACGTTGACTGGAACACTTTAACACAAGATGCCGCGCTGCCTCCCAGGTCCGCTCTGAGCCCGAAGTGTCTGATGCTGCGTAGCGCCTAGATGTCGGCTTCGGTGGGAAATGGACTTTCGCTGCAGTGGCGAAATGACCGTCCTTCCGGCTGCGATCCGCCGTTTCGTACGTCTCGTGGCTATTCGGCGCCCGCCAGCTCTATCCACAGATCGGCATAAGTCCTAAGCGTTTCCAAAGGCAAAGCCGTTTCAAATTGGGCAAGCTTAGGAGGAGACTCATCACCACCGAGCAACATGGCTGCGCCAATGCTTGTTCCTGTGACGGCTGAGTTCGTGAAGACGGGGCGTGCCGTAATGGCATGCAGCATGGCGAGAAACTCGGGGTTTCTGGCGAACGGCCCTTCCACGATCGTTGGGCCAGCCCCGCCAACGAGTTTCAGACAAGTGCCTGTCATCAGGGCAAGATAGAACGAAAGCGCAGCCGATCGTTGGCCCGTACCGACCTCCGGCTCATCGCCGTGCCATTGCATCTCGCTCCTCTGAAACGGGCCTGAACCAGTTTCGACCGATGGCAATAGCATGCGATGCCCATCCAGCACCGCCGACACGTCTTGCTGCGTTGGTTCGACCCCTTGGCCCTGTTGGATCACTTCGAATTCACGTCCACCCATGAAGCGCGCGCTGGCAACAGCTTGCTCCCGCGCATTGACGTTAACGAGGGCATCTCGAGAAGGGTCAAGAGCAGCTGCGCCGCCCGCTTTCATCGACATGACGATGACCCATGTCCCAGTGGACACGACCGAAACAGGACCGTCCTGCGAAATCACATGCGGATAGAGCGAGGCGTTAGAGTCGTGGACGCCGACGCAAACTGGCGTATCCGGCGCAAGGCCGGTGGCCTTTGAGATCTCTGGCAGAATTGGTCCGAGGATGTCGCTGGGACGGCGAACAGGTGCGATCTTATCGCGGATACCGAGCTGAGTGGGCAGGTCAGAGAACGTCCCTTCGTAGGGGTTCCACAGATCTGTATGACACCCGATTGAGGTGACATCGGTCGCGGTCACGCCTGTCAGGCGGTGCCCCCAGTATTGCGGGTAGGTCACGATTTTGGCGGTGCGTCCCTTGAGAGTTGGATCGGTTTTAAAAAGCCAGTGCAGCTGTGCGCCAATGTTCAGACCGCCCGCAAGTTTGGGCGATCCAGTCTGGGCAAAGTCAGGTTTGATGGCATCGTAAGCATCAACAGCCTCGGCGGGATAGGTGTGTTCGTAGTCAAGGATGGGCGCAGCGAGGGCGCCATTGGTGTCTATCAGCGCGGCACAGGCCCCGTGGGTTGTTACCGATATCGCGTCAACGCGGTGCTCTCGATGAAATTGCGCCAATGCATCCAAGAGGAACGCCCAGTGCCCATCGACATCATAATGCGGATATGGGGGGCCGGGTTGCACGATATTCGGGCGCGTAACGACGGCCATTTCTGTCAAGGTCGACAGATCGACCAGCGCGAGTTTCGCGTTGGTCTTGCCGATGTCGATGACAGCGATATGGCGCGGCGCGGTCATGGCATGTGAAACAGCGGCGTGAGCGGCACGGCAACGGGAGAGTCATCTTCGTTCGTGTCCATGATGTCCCCCATATAGGCCCACCACTTCTGCATCACGGGATGGTCCGGCAAGGCGTCCATGCCATGGTCGTCCGTGCGGGTCAGGACCCCAACAAGGTGGCCTGTTTCATCGTCCAAATGGATCGAATAGTCGCTGACGCCCGCGTCACGAAGCAAATCAACAAGCTCGGGCCAGATCGCATCATGGCGGCGCTTGTATTCATCGGCCATCCCATCGTTCAGCCGCATGCGAAACACGTAACGCCCTCTCATGCTTTGCGCCGTGCGGCGGCCATCGCCACAAGGCGCGGCAGGGCAATCACGCCAATCAATAGCAGGCCGATGAAGATAGACATCACGATTCCGGGCACGTTGAGCAGGCCCAACCCGAAGGTCACCAAACCCATAACAAATGCAGCGATAACAACGCCGGGGATCGTGCCTGACCCGCCAAGGATGTTGACCCCTCCAAGGACAACCATTGTCACGACCTCCAACTCCATTCCCGTGGCAATGCTTGGGCGCGTGGATCCTAGGCGGGACGTCAAACAGACCGCTGCGATACCCGACATCAGGCCAGTCAGCAGGAACAGGATAAATTTGACGCGTTGCACACGAATGCCGCTGAACAATGCACCGGTCGGGTTGTTGCCGATCGCATAGACAGCGCGGCCGAAATTGGTTTTGTGCAGTAGCACGCCGTAGATGATGGCGATGATAACAAACAACAGCATCTCGACCGTGAAGACCCAATAGATGTAACCTTGGCCGAACCACGAAAAGCTGGCCGGATAGCCGCGGAAGGCATCATCCCCGAGGATGATAAAGCTGATGCCGCGGAATAGGCTCATGGTGCCGATTGTGACCACGATAGACGGTAGGCCTAACACCGTGACGAAAAAACCGTTGAAAGCCCCGCAAAGCACACCAACCGTCAGTCCGATGATGACCAACTCTGGCGTACCTGCTCCGTATTGCAACGCAAGCCCCATTGCCGTGCTAGAAAGCGCGATGATCGAGGCGACGGACAGGTCGATTTCGCCCGAGATGATCAGCAACGCCATCGCGAAAGCGATCATCGCTTTTTCAGTGAAATTGAATGTCGCATCGCTCAGGTTCCATGCGCTTAGGAAATAGGGCGAGGCAAAGCTGTTCACGACGAAGATCGCAATGGCCACGGCGAGCAGCAAGGCCTCCCAGCTTTTGAAGATCCGCGCGGCGCGGCTGTTCAGGCGGTCGGGGACATGTCTGGTTTGAGTTGCGTCGGTCATTGAGCGGCCTCTGCTTCTTTTAGAATGATACGGCCCTTGTTGCGGCCTGCACGGGCGTTAAAAGCCACGGCAATCAGGATCGCGCTGCCAGAAATGGCGAGCTGCCAGAAGGGCGAGATGCTAACGACCGGAAGCGCGTTTTTGACGACCCCAAGGAAGATCGCGCCCAGCACCGCGCCACCTACGGACCCAATGCCACCAGCGATGGAGATGCCACCGATGACACAAGCGGCCACGACCTCAAGTTCGAACCCGCCCGCGATATCAACGTAAGCCACTGCAAAGCGAGAAACCCAAAGATACCCCGTCAGGCCAGCGAGCGCGCCGGATACGACGAAAGCCCAAAACTGCGTCTTACCGACGTTGATTCCGGTGTAGACGGCCGCATGTGGGTTGCCGCCCACTGCGAAAATGGACCGCCCGAACTGCGTGCGCGCCATCATGATCCCGAACAGGATGATCGTGATGATCGCCGCCCATGACAACACGGGCAGGCCCAGCAGAACCATGCGTGGAAAGTCGGTGAAGGCGGGGGACATTTCGTGGGAATTCACCCACTTGCCGTCTGAAATCAGGAAGATGATGCCGCGAAAGATGGTCATGGTGCCAAGGGTCACGACGATTGGCGGGATCGCCAGTTTCCAAACCAGCACGCCGTTGATTGCGCCCATGATCGCACCTAGGAAAACAGCAATCGCGATAATGACAGGGATCGGCAGGCCCGGCATCGCGACGTTGATCATCGCCACGGCCATTCCCGTCAGCGCAAGGTTTGCGGCAACCGACAGATCAATACAGCGTGTCAGGATCACGACCATTTGCCCCAACGCGAGGATGATCAGCGGTGCCGTGTCGTTGAACACATTGGCCAGATTGGACGGCGCAACAAAGCCGGAAAAACGAGATGAGATCAGGACAAGTAGGACCAAAATGGCACCACCAAGTATCAATTCACGCACGGGCAGAAAACGGGTCATGCTGCGGCCCCTTCAGTTGGAGTTGTGATGCCCGCCGCATGGCGCACGAGGATTTCGGGGGTCAGGTCGTCTTTCGCAAGCTCGGCGGCAATGCGACCGTCGCGCATGACAATCACTCGGTCCGACATGCCGATGATTTCGGGGATTTCAGAGCTGACCATTATGACGGATAGGCCCTGCGCGGCCAATTCGGACATAAACTCATGCACCGCCGCCTTGGATCCGATGTCGATACCCTTGGTGGGTTCATCGAGGATAATCACTTGGGGCTGGGTGGCCAGCCATTTGGCGATGACGACCTTTTGCTGATTGCCGCCTGACAGGTTGCCCACGTCCTGGTCTAACGAAGCGGCCCGAAGATCCAGCCGCTGCGAGTACTCGCGTGCAAGTTTGAATTCCTCGGCGAGCTTCAAAAATCCGTTGCGCGATGTTTTATCCAGCGAAGGCAAAGTAATGTTCTGGAAAATCGGCAACCCAATAATCGCGCCTTGTTTGCCGCGATCCTCGGGGACATAAACGATCCCGTTTGCAACGGCATCCGCAGGCGAGCGGATCACCTTGATGTCGCCATTGACGCGGCACACACCTTTTGAGGGTTTGGTGATCCCGAACAGGGCTTGCATAAACTCGGATCGGCCAGCGCCGACGAGGCCGTAAAAGCCAAGGATTTCGCCCTTGTTGAGGCTGAAATTGATGTCGGCGAATTCTGTCGGGTGTTCATATCCCACGACTTTCAAGACTTCGTCGCCAATGTCATGGTCGCTTTGCGGGAAAATCTGATCAACGGATCGTCCGACCATCATCGTCACAAGATCGCCTTCGGAGATGTCCGCAATCTTGCCATCCCCGCCGAACGCGCCGTCACGAAAAACGGTGTAGCGGTCGGCGATGCGGAAAATCTCGTCGAACTTATGGCTGATAAACAAGATCGCCTTGCCCTGGGATTTGAGGGTTTCGACCAGCTCGTAAAGTTCTTCGATTTCTTTGTGGGACAGGGCCGCCGTTGGCTCGTCCATGATGACCACGCGCGCATCGACAGACAAAGCGCGTGCAATCGCCACGAGGTGTTTGTTGGCAATGCCAAGGTCACGCAATTGGGTGTGAGAACTGAAAAGCGCGCCGATCTCGTTCAGTAGTTTGGCGGCGGCGCGGTGCATTTCTGGCTTATCAATCAGGCCAAATCGGGTCCGAGGTGCATGGCCAATGAAGATATTCTCCGCCACGGAAAGCTCATCGAACAGAACAGTCTCTTGGTGAATGGCCGTGATACCCGCCTTGGCCGCGTCATTCGGAGAGGCAAAGGAAATCGGGTCACCGTCAATACGGATTGTGCCACCGTTGGGTTGATAGATGCCTGTCAGGATTTTGACGGTCGTGGATTTTCCGGCACCGTTCTCACCGACAAGGGCGGTCACTTGACCAGGGTAAAGGTCAAGCTTGACCTCATCCAGGGCCTTAACCCCGGGAAATGTCTTTGTGATCCTGTCCATCGAGACCATCGGGGACACGTCAGTCGATGTGGAAGGCGCGGGGCGAGTCGACATGCCGATACTCTCTTAGGATTGGGGATTGGGGTCATTCGGCCCAGCGCGCGTGTTGCGCCGGACCGAACCAAGCAGATATCTTAGAAGATCGACTTGAACTGGTCGATGTTGCTGGCGTCATAAACAAACGGATCCGCCATGGCGCCTTCGTTGTTTTCATCCAGCGTCAGGCTGCCCATGCGGCCCATCGGGATTTCCGCACCCGGCGCAGCTTCGACACCGTTCTGGCTGAGTTCATAGGCCAGCATGGTCGCGGAGTACCCCAGATCGATCGGATTCCAGATCGCAAAGGATTGGGACGCGCCGGATTCAATGGCACCGGCCATCTCGGACGGCAGCCCAAGGCCTGTCACGTTCACCTGACCGACTTTGTCGGCATCCACGACAGCCTGCGCGGCGGCGACGATACCAACCGAAGTCGGCGCGATGATCGCGTCCAGATCAGGATAGGACTGCATCAGGCCAGTAGCCTCACGGTAGGATTTGTCGGCCAGATCGTCGCCATAGACAGTCGCTACAACGTTGATGCCGGGGTAGTTGCCCATCACGGCCATCATCTCTTCCATCCAGATGTTCTGGTTGGTGGATGTCGTCGTTGCCGACAGCAAGGCGACGTCACCGCCATCGGGCAGATGGTCTGCGGCCAGCTTGATGATCATGTTACCGATCAGCGAGTTCGACGACGGGTTCAGGTGCAACTGGCGGCCCTCGGGCGCCACGCCGGAGTCCCAGCTGATGACCGTGATACCACGCTGCATCGCGCGCTCGAGGGCGGGAACCAATGCGTCTGTGTCATTTGCGGAAATCGCAATCGCATCGACCTGCTGGGCGATCAATGCGTTGATCACTTCAATCTGGCCTTCGGCGGTGGTGTCTGTCGGACCGGTATAGATAATCTCGACGTTGCCAAGCTCTGCGGCAGCCTCTTCAGCGCCTTCTGCGGCTGCCTCAAAGAACCCGATGCCGAGCGCCTTGACAACAATCGCGATGCGAACGTCTTCTTGTGCGAATGCTGGAGCGGCGAACATTGCGCCGGCCAGTGCAACAGATGCTGCTAGTTTCTTAAATACACTCATGGTTTCCTCCCTTGGAGTGGTTTCATCAGGCTGGCAGTTGCGCCACCCCCTCTTTCTGCGCAGCGCCAGAGGGCACTACGATCAGTGTCACATCAGCCGATTCCAGCATGGCCGCCGTGCGGTCATCGATCTTGTCGTCAGTGATGATTGTGTCGATCCGCTCAAGCGGGCACAGCACAAGGCTGGAGCGTTGTTCAAACTTGGAGCTGTCCACCAGAACGATCAGTTCCTCGGCTTGCCCGATCAGCTTTTGTTCGGCCTGGATTAGCAATGGGTCGCCCTCCATCAGGCCCAGTGGGCCGATGCCCTGAGCGCCCATGAACATCCGCTTGGCGTAAAAGTTGCGCGTCACGTCATTGTCAAACGGCGACAGGATGATGTTTTGTTCGCGGTAAATGATCCCGCCTGACAACATCACGGTGTTTTGGGTGTTCTTCAGCAGGTGTTCGGCGATCGGGAATGAATTGGTAAAGACCTGCATCCGGCGCGATGCCAATGGGTGAACCATCTGGAATGTAGTCGTGCCGCCGTTGATGATGATTGGCTCGCCATCTGCGCAAAGCTCTACCGCAGCGGCAGCAATCGCCTGTTTTTCAGCACTGTTCAGCGTTTCATTGACAGAGAACGGTCGTCCGGCAAGGCCGACGAATGGTGTGGTCGTCAGGGCCTCGGCACCACCGCGCACCCGGCGCAGCTGCTTTTTCTCGTCCAACGTATTGATGTCACGACGCACCGTCGCTTCAGACGCGCCAGTCAACGTGCATAGGTCAATGACAGTCACAAGGGACCGGTCTTGAACGGCAGATAGAATGACCCTGTGGCGATCGTTCTCGTGCATGGGGTGTTCCTTTGATTGCTTTGAACGTGGGGCGAATCGCGACAGTTTGTCAATCATTATTTGTCATATGCAATCATTCCGCATTGCAGCATGATTGTTTGTGATTGAAAATGATTGACTTGCCTGCAGCCTGCCGTCACGTTGATTTCTAATAGCTAGTCCTAACCCGCCGTCCACGGAGACACACATGACCTCTTCCAAAAACAGCCAACGTCTTGAAAATAAATGGGATGCCGCCCAAGCCAGCAAGATGAGCGAGCCGGAGAAACTGCTGTATCGCTCCAACCTCCTAGGGTCGGACAAGAGAATCACGAACTACGGTGGCGGCAATACGTCCGCGAAAGTTATGCAAGATGATCCGCTGACAGGTGAAGTCGCTGAGGTGCTGTGGGTCAAAGGATCAGGTGGTGACGTTGGCTCGATCAAGATGGACGGGTTCTCAACGCTCTATATGGACAAACTGAACGCGCTGCGCGGGCTTTATCGCGGTGTCGAATTCGAGGACGAGATGGTGGCCTATCTTCCCCACTGCACGTTCAACCTGAACCCGCGCGCGGCCTCGATTGATACACCGCTTCATGCCTATGTACCTGCCAAACATGTGGATCACATGCACCCCGATGCAATCATCGCCATTGCGGCGGCCAAGGACAGCAAGGCGCTGACGAAGCAAATTTTCGGTGACAGCATCGGCTGGTTGCCTTGGAAGAAGCCGGGCTATGAATTGGGTCTCTGGCTGTCGGATTTCTGCGATAAGAACCCTGATGCCAAGGGCGTTGTCCTTGAAAGCCACGGGCTGTTCACTTGGGCGGATGACGCAAAGGACTGCTATGAGCTGACGCTGGACGTTATTCAAACGGCGATGGATTGGTTTGCCAGGGAAACCGCTGGCAAGGATGCGTTCGGCGGAACAGTTCACACCAGCCTTGATGCGGATACACGCCGCGCCACCGCCGCGCGCCTGATGCCTGCCATCCGTGGATATGTGTCCGGCCAACAGCATATGGTGGGCCATTTCACTGACAGCGACGTTGTTCTGGAGTTCGTCAACGCCAAGGATATGGAACGGCTTGCTGCCCTCGGCACGTCTTGCCCCGACCACTTCCTGCGCACGAAAATCTGCCCGCTTGTGGTCGATTTCGACCCTGCCAAGCCGGACGTAGAAGCCACGATTGCGGGCCTTGATGCGTCAATCGCTGACTACCGTATCGGGTACCAAGCCTATTATGATCGTTGCAAACACGACAACAGCCCAGCCATTCGGGACCCCAACGCAGTGGTTTATCTGATCCCCGGTGTCGGCATGATCACCTTTGCCAAGGACAAGGCAACAGCACGCATTTCGGGTGAGTTCTATGTCAACGCCATCAACGTGATGCGTGGCGCGGATGCTGTCTCCGAATACCAAGGCTTGCCCGAACAAGAGGCTTTCGACATCGAATACTGGCTTCTGGAAGAGGCCAAACTGCAACGCATGCCCGCGCCAAAATCCATGGCGGGCCGTGTGGCCTTGGTCACGGGCGGCGCTGGCGGTATTGGCGCCGCCACCGCCGAGCGTTACCTGCGCGAAGGCGCCTGCGTGATGCTGGCCGATATTGATGATGCAGCCCTTGCCGAAACCTTTGACGGTCTCAGCACAAAATACTCCGCAGACGTTCTGCGCACCGTGAACATGAACGTCACCGATGAATCCGCTGTCGCATCCGCCTACAGTGATATCGCCGCTGAATTCGGCGGCGTCGACATCCTTGTGTCCAACGCAGGAATCGCCAGCTCTGCCCCTATCGAGGAGACGAGCCTTGATCTGTGGAACAAGAACATGTCGATCCTGTCTACGGGTTACTTTTTGGTAAGCCGCGAGGCCTTCAAGCTGTTCAAGGTTCAAGACATGGGCGGCGCGGTTGTGTTTGTGGCCTCCAAAAACGGCCTCGCCGCATCGCCCAATGCCTCTGCCTATTGCACCGCCAAAGCCTCCGAAATTCACCTTGCACGCTGCCTTGCTCTTGAAGGTGCGCCGATGGGTGTCCGAGTGAACGTGGTGAACCCCGATGCCGTGCTGAAGGGGTCCAAGATCTGGCAGGGTGAATGGCTCGACCAGCGCGCTGGCACCTACGGCACCGACAAGGACGGGTTGGAGGAAATGTATCGCGAACGCTCCATGCTGAAGCGCTCAGTGCTGCCCGAGGATATCGCGGAAGCCGCATATTTCCTCGCGTCCGATCTGTCGGCCAAGTCGACGGGCAACATCATCAACGTCGATGCAGGTAACAAAGAAGCGTTCACGCGCTAAACGCAGCAGGGAGGACAGAACATGAGCTATGAGAGCGCGAAAGCCGCCTTTGCAAACTGGGGTGTAGACACCGAAGCGGCCCTAAGCCGGTTGGCCGGCATCCCGATTTCCATGCACTGCTGGCAAGGCGATGACGTGGTCGGTTTCGAAGAAAAAACCGGCAGCTCCGGCGGTGGCATCCAAGCCACGGGCAACCATCCGGGCCGTGCGCGAACACCAGATGAGTTGCGTGCTGATCTTGAGTTTTCATACTCAATGATCCCCGGCAATCACCGGCTGAACCTGCATGCTTGCTACCTCGATACTGACCAGAACCCTGATCGCGACGAGATTGAATACAGCCACTTCGCACCTTGGGTCGATTGGGCGAAAGATCAGGGCCTTGGTCTTGATTTCAACCCGACGTTCTTTGCCCACGCAAAGGCCGACGACAACCTGACACTCAGCCACCCCGACTCCGGCATTCGCGATTTCTGGATCGAACATGGGCTACGCTCACGCGATATCGCGGCGCAAATCGGGGCTGCGCTTGGCACGCCCTGCGTCAACAACATCTGGGTGCCCGATGGCTACAAGGACACGCCCGTTGACCGCATGGCACCGCGCCAGCGTTTGGAAAATTCGCTCGACGCGATGATGGTCACACAATACGACAAGGCGCAGATGCTTGATGCCGTCGAAAGCAAGCTGTTCGGGATCGGGGTCGAGGCCTGCACTGTCGGCAGCCACGAATTCTACATGGGCTACGCGATCCGCAATGGCACCTTGCTGTGCCTTGATATGGGGCATTTCCATCCGACCGAAAATGTTGCCGACAAACTTAGTTCGGTGGCCTTGTCGGTCGATGAAATCCTGCTCCACGTCAGCCGTCCGATGCGTTGGGACAGCGACCACGTGATCCTTCTGGACGACTCAATCCTGCAAATGGCGCAAGAACTGGTGAGCGCGGACTTGCTGGGGCGCACCCATATCGGTCTTGATTTCTTTGATGCCACGATCAGCCGAACAGCGGCTTGGGTGATAGGCACGCGCAACATGCAAAAAGCACTGTTGCGCGCGCTACTGGCCCCTTGGGACAGTCTGAAATCATCGGAAAACAACCTCGACTATACGTCCCGCTTGGTTGTGACCGAAGAGATCAAGGACTTGCCTTATGCTGTCGTCTGGGCAGAGTTCTGCGAACGGATGGACGTGCCTTTCGGCCAATCGATTGTCTCGGACCTTAACCGATACCAAGCAAGTGTCGCAGGTCGCGGCTGAGTATGCTGCAATGCAACGTGTTTGACGATTTCGAGCGGCAGTTATATGTCCGGGAGCCGACAATCGAGATGACCTGTCCTTCGGCAGCTTTGTCCGCACAACAGACCTCAGCGCTGCGCCCTAAGCGGCGGCCACCTTCCGCAACGCCCGCGCCTCCTTGAACGACACAAGCCGGCGCGACTGCGTATCCCACAGATCAAGCGACGCGCAGCGCCAGCTTTCGCGCAGGGTCATGCGGCTGCATTCCACCAGTTCCTTGTGATCGCGCAGTACCTCGGACAGGCGGTAAAAAGGAATACGCGCATAAAGGTGGTGCACATGGTGAATGCCGATATTGGCTGAAAACCAGCGCAGGATCGGTGGCAGATCATAGTGCGATGATCCGTGCAAGGCGGCGTCATGGACCTGCCAGTCGTCATGCGTGTCCCACTGTGTCTGTTCAAACTGGTGCTGCACATAAAACAGCCAGACGCCAATCGACGCAGCAATCAGCGAGGTGGGCAAGAACACCAGCACCAAGGCCTGCCAGCCACCAAACCAGACAATCACGCCAAGGATCACCGCGAGTGCTGCATTCGTGCCCAGCGCAGAAATCCAGTATTTACGCCCCTGATCCATGCAGCTGAGCGGCAAGCGGTTTTGCAGGAAAAACAGATAGGTCGGCCCCAGCCCGAACATCACAAGCGGATGCCGGTAGGCCCGATACAAAAAGCGCCCGAAGGCCGTGCGCTGGTGGTATTCTTCGGTGGTGAGGGTCATCACATCACCGATCCCCCGATGATCCAGATCGCCCGCATGGGAATGATGGATCGAATGGGTGCGCCGCCAGACATCATAGGGTGTAAGCGTCACAATCCCCAGGCCGCGCCCGACCCAGTCCGACACGCGCCGGTTGGCAAAGAACGATCCGTGCCCGCAGTCGTGCTGGATACAAAACAGGCGCAGGAGGAAGCAGCCGTTCAGCACTGAAATCGCAAAGGCCGCCAGATAGCTGTATTGCGCCACCCAGCATGCCAGCACCCACAGGATCACAAACGGAACAAGGCTGACGCCAAGTTCGAAACTGCTGCGCCATGTGCTTGGTTCGCGATACTTTGCCAGCACCTGCACCCAGTCGCGCGGCGCCATATTCGCCGCGGCGTTATCATAGTCTTTCATTGAGATTTGCCTGCCCGTCCCTGTTTGGCTTGGGCAACGGGATAAAGGATCGCGGCTTGATAGCAAGTAAACAATCCGTCGCATCCTTGCGAGCAACGTGCTTTGGCCATCTTGCCGCCAGCGGCTCTTTCCAACACGGTCTACCGCCGGTTTCAGGGCGTTGGGGAAAAAACCTTTGGTGAACGGCACAACCTGCGGTAGGCAACTGCCAGCGAAGACGCGAATCGAAAGGAAATGCAATGCGAGCGATGGAGACCCGACTTACCCACCCGTGGTAGCGCATTGCAATGTCGTGCGCCCCACGTGGCTGCACACCCCTTTTCCCGACGACCGACTTCAGCAGGATCAAATCCATGCATCCCCCGTTTATCTTTACCGACCACAAGGTCGGCCCACATCCATTTCCCCGTCCCGATGGCAAACCGCCACGGCGCAACCAGCCTTGTCCGCTGGATCTGACACCCGTGGCAGGCTGGCCGCCCGTGCCGCTTGTGGCGCCCACCAGCACGTTGCCGTTGTCACCCAGCGGTCAGCCGATGGTGGCGGGTCTGCGGTTGCAAGTTGTGCCACCGCCACGGCGGAGCCTGCGCGATTTCATTGGCCGGTGGCTCATCCGGACGGGCCAGCGTATGATCATGACACAGCGCGCGGGGTAAGCGCCCCGCGCGGCCAGACCGGAAAGGGAAAGCCCATGCACAGTAACGCGTTTCTTGGCCTGTCACTTGCGCTTGGACTTGCGCTGGCCCCCGCAGGTGCTGCGGCGCTGTGTGATGGCCCCAGCTTTCTGGACCAGATGACGCCGGAGGAACAGACCGCGCTTGAAGCCGCTGTAGCCGCCACGCCATTTGCTGATGGATTGCTATGGCAGGCCACCCGCGACGATCACCAGATCACGCTTCTCGGGACCCTGCACATTGATGCGCCCAGCCTGCCCGCGCTGCAGGCCGTTGCCGCCCCCTATGTCACCACCGCCGATCTGTTGCTGGTCGAAGCCACAAAGGCCGAGGAAACCGCCCTGATCAAGGCGCTGACAGACGACCCCGCGATCTTCATGATTACCGACGGGCCCACCCTGCCCGACCGCCTGCCAACAGAGATGTGGGACAAGATCAGCGAAGCCGCCAAGGCGCGTGGCATTCCGCCTTTTATGGTGTCGCAGTACCAGCCTTGGTATCTGGGGCTGACGCTTGCTATTCCGCCCTGCGCCATGGCCGCGATCTCTTCAAGCGCGCCGGGGCTGGACCACCGCATTATCGCCGATGCGCAAGCCGCCGATGTGCCCGTTGCCGCGCTCGAACCTTGGGACACGTTGATTGATGTGCTGCGCGACGGCAGCATTGATGAACAAATCGCACAACTGCCCGTGGCACTGCCGCCTGTCGCGTTACAGGAAAGCATCTTTGCGGCCATGCTGGACGGCTTTGCCAACGCCCGCACCGCCGAAATGTGGGAAACGTCCCGCCTTGCCGTTGCCCGCATCCCCGACGTGGACCCCGCCGAGGCACAGGCGATTTTTGCGCAGACCGAACAAGGGCTGCTTATTGATCGCAACCTCGCATGGATGCCAATGATCCTTGACGCGGCGCGCGATAACAGCCGCCTTATGGTGGCCGCAGGTGCCGCACATCTGCCCGGTGATCAGGGGTTGCTGAACCTGTTGCGCGATGATGGCTGGACGCTGACGCGACTGGACTGACTTAGTCGCAATGATGCGCGACGGCAGACCGCCCTTGACCCGTCCGTCATTTCCAGCGACCCAAGCGGCATGACCCGTCTGCCCATCGAAAGCGTCCTGCCCGACCTGATCGCGGCCCTGCGCGAACAGCACCGCGCCGTCCTGCAAGCCCCGCCCGGCGCAGGCAAATCCAGCCGCGTGCCGCTGGCCATGCTAGAGGCAGACCTGACCCCGCATAAGATCATCATGCTGGAACCCAGACGGCTTGCCGCACGCGCCACAGCCGATCGGCTTGCCAGCCAGTTGGGAGAAGCCCCCGGTCAAACCGTGGGCTACCGGATGCGCGGTGACAACACCAAAGGCAGCCGGATCGAGGTCGTGACCGAAGGGATCCTGACCCGCATGATCCAGACCGATCCAGAGCTGACAGGTATCGGCGCGGTCATCTTTGATGAATTTCACGAACGCAGCCTGAACGCCGATCTCGGCCTTGCCCTGACGTGGGAGATCGCACAGGCCCTGCGCCCTGACCTGCATGTCGTGGTGATGTCAGCCACGCTGGATGCAGGGCCCGTTGCAGCTTTGCTGGATGATGCGCCCGTCATTACATCCCAGGGCCGCGCCTTTCCGGTCACGACCCATCACCTGCCCAAAGCCGTTCCCAAGACGACCCGCCTTGAGCAAGCCACCGCTGACCTGATCACACAGGCCGTGGCAGAGACCACGGGCGGCGTGCTCGTGTTCCTGCCCGGCGAAGGCGAGATTAAACGCACGCAGGCGCTTTTGAACCTGCCGGATGACTGCACGATCCGCCCGCTTTACGGGGCGATGCCGTTCAAAGACCAGCGTGCCGCGATTGCCCCCGTCAAGTCCGGCCGCAAGATCGTGCTGTCCACCTCCATCGCAGAGACGTCGCTGACGATCGAGGATATCCGCGTGGTGGTCGACGCGGGCCGTGCGCGCCGTGCGCGGTTTGAATCAAATTCCGGCATGTCGCGGCTGGTCACGGAACGCGTGTCGCGGGCCGAAGCCACTCAGCGGGCGGGGCGCGCGGGACGTGTCGCCGCAGGCGACGCCTATGTGTTGTGGACCAAGGGCGAAGAAGGCGCGTTTGCCGCTTTTCCGCCCGCAGGCATCGAGATCGAGGATTTGTCTGGCCTTGCGCTGGAACTGGCGCAATGGGGCAGCACCGACCTGCCGTTTCTTACCCCACCGCCCCCCGGCCCGATGGCAGAGGCCACCGCCCTGCTCACAGCGCTTGGTGCGTTGGATCAAAGCGGTGCGATCACCGCCCACGGGCGCGCCTTGGCGGCAGAACCCTTGCACCCGCGACTGGCCCACATGCTGGTAACAGCAGGCGCACAAGCGGCCCCCTTGGCAGCCATTCTTGCGGCGCGCGATCCTTTGCGCGGCGCGCCAGTTGATATCAGCCTGCGCGTTCAGGCTGTCGCGGGGCGCTATCAGGGGCCGGGTCAGGTGAACCGTGGCGCGATCGCCCAGATCAACGCCGAAATCGCGCGGCTGTCACGCAAGAGACAGACAAGCGTCGCGCCCCTATCTGTGGCCGCGATGGCCGCCCTTGCCTATCCTGATCGCATCGGCCTGCGCCGCGCCGGGGATGCACCGCGTTATGTTTTGTCGGGTGGCAAAGGAGCTGTCATCGACGCGGGTGACCCGCTCGCGGGTCAGCGTCTGATTGTCGCCACCGATCTTGACGGCGATACCCGCGAGGCCCGCGTCAGACAGGCGGCCGCTATCTCCGAGGCCGAGGTCCGCGACCTTTTCGGCGATCAGATTGCGTGGCATGACGTCTGCCTATGGTCGCGCCGTGACAACCGCGTGCTGACCCGCAAGCAGGAGCGGTTGGGCGCGCTGGTGCTGGATGATCGCACATGGTCCGATGCGCCCGATACGGCTGTCGCCGCTGCCATGATCGACGGCATTGCACAGCTTGGCCTGCGCCTGCCTCCTTCTGCCGCCCGGTTCCGGTCCCGCGTGATGCTGCTGCGGGCCACCGACGCCGGCTTGCCGGATATGTCGGATGAGAAATTGATGGCAACGCTGGGCGATTGGCTGCTGCCCCATCTGGCGGGCGTGCGCAGTGCTGCCGACTGGAAAGCGTTTGATCCGCTCCCCGCTTTGCGGGCGATGCTGGATTACGACCAGATGCGCAGGCTAGATCAGGCGGCCCCGTCGCATTTCACCACGCCACTGGGCCGCCGTGTCCCGATTGACTACGGCGCAGACACCCCTGAAATCACGCTGCGCCTGCAAGAGCTGTTCGGCACCACCACCCACCCCACTGTCGGGCGCACGCCGTTGCGGGTGGTTCTGCTGTCACCGGGGCAAAAGCCGGTGCAGGTCACCACCGATATTCCCAACTTCTGGGCCACGTCATATGCTGATGTGCGCCGTGACATGCGTGGCCGCTACCCGCGCCATCCCTGGCCCGAGGACCCGACCCAAGCCGATCCGACCCTGCGCGCCAAGCCGCGCGGCACCTAGACGCCTCACGCGCGATCTCGCTTCGGTGAATTGCAACCTGTTGCAGACAGTGTTATGTAAACATTAATCAAAAAGAACTACTTGGCAGGTATGATGTCCTTTCTTGCACTCCGTTCCTTGTGGACGGACTTTATTACGCCCATTTACCGGCGCCCTCTTGGCTTGCAACTGGCGGCATTGTGCCACCGTGACGGCAAGAACGGGAAAGAGGTCCTGTTGATCTCGTCCTCGCGCGGACGCTGGATCATTCCCAAAGGCTGGCCAATGGACGGCAAAACCGCCGCCGAGGCGGCGCGCATCGAAGCATGGGAAGAGGCTGGCGTGCAAAAATGCCATGTCAGCGAAAAGGCCGTTGGCAGCATCCTTGCTGAAAAACGCTATGACGACGGACGCGTTCTGCCCTGCGAGGTGAAGGTGTTTTCGGTCAAGGTCACCAAGCTGGCCGATGATTTCCCGGAGGCGGATCGCCGCGAGCGAATCTGGGTGTCCCCCGAAAAAGCGGCCGAGATGGTGGACGATGGTGCGCTGAAAACGCTTTTCAGTGATTTGCCGTCCCGTTAACGCCTCTGGTTGCCGGAAATTTCACAAGTTTGCACAAAAAGGTTGCCACATCAGGGTGACCTGACCTAAGCCCGCCGAATAATTTGCGGGGGCAAACTGATGACAATTCCACCAAACGATCACTTTGACACGCTTGATCGCGACCTTGGTCGCATCGCACGTGTTGAAAATGCAGTGCAATACGTAGCCCAGCCCATGGTGGGCCTTGGTGTGGCGATTGCGTTTATCGTGCTTGCCGGACTGGCCAGCACGCTGTTCTTTGGCGGCACGCAGACATCTTATGTTGTTGTGGCCGCAGCCGCGATCGGCGCCTACATGGCCGTGAACATCGGCGCCAACGACGTGGCCAACAACATGGGTCCGGCTGTGGGGGCCAACGCGCTGACGATGGGTGGTGCGATTGTCATTGCAGCCATCTGCGAAAGTGCGGGTGCGCTTTTGGCCGGTGGTGACGTGGTTTCGACCATTTCCAAGGGCATTATTGATCCCGCAAGTGTCTCCAGCGGTGAGATTTTCATCTGGGCGATGATGGCCGCACTGATCTCGGCCGCCCTCTGGGTGAACCTTGCCACATGGGTCGGCGCGCCTGTCTCCACGACCCACTCGGTTGTTGGTGGTGTGATGGGTGCGGGTATCGCTGCTGCCGGTTTTGCCGCCGTGAACTGGCCCACGATGGGCACGATTGCCGCGTCATGGGTCATCTCGCCCGTCTTGGGTGGCATCATCGCCGCTGCGTTTCTGGCCTTCATCAAGACCTTCATCATCTACCGCGATGACAAGATCGCCGCTGCACGCACGTGGGTGCCGGTCCTGATCGGGATCATGGCGGGTGTGTTTGCGATGTATCTGGCGCTGAAAGGTCTAAAAAAGATTATTTCTGTCGATCTGTTGCCCGCCGTTCTGATCGGCTGTCTGGTCGGTGCCGTGGTCTATGTGATCACCGCCCCGCTGATCCGCAAGCAATCGGAAGGCATGGAGAACCGGAATAAATCGCTCAAAATCCTGTTCTCGATCCCGCTGGTGCTGTCTGCGGCCCTGCTGTCGTTTGCGCACGGCGCCAATGACGTGGCGAACGCAGTTGGTCCGCTGGCCGCGATTGTGCACGCCGAAGAGTTTGGCGAATTTGCAGGCAAGGTGAACATCCCGCTTTGGGTCATGGTCATCGGTGCGTTTGGTATTTCGTTCGGTCTGATCCTGTTCGGGCCCAAGCTGATCCGCATGGTAGGCTCGCAGATCACCAAGCTGAACCCGATGCGCGCCTACTGTGTGTCGTTGTCCGCAGCGATCACCGTGATCGTGGCAAGCTGGCTGGGCCTGCCCGTGTCATCGACCCACATCGCCGTGGGTGGTGTGTTTGGCGTGGGCTTTTACCGCGAATACGACACCGAGCGGCGCCTGCGTAAATCCCGCGCAGCACGCCCCGAGATGCCCGTGATCGCACCGGAAGAGCGCCGCCGCCGCAAGCTGGTCCGCCGATCGCACTTCATGACCATTATCGCTGCATGGGTGATCACAGTGCCCGCTGCCGCGATCATGTCGGGGGTGATCTTCTTTATCCTGCAGGCGTCGTTCGTATAACGTCTTTCGATAGTCTAAACATCAAAAAGCCCCCGTCTCGTGCGGGGGCTTTTTCTTTTCTGGCGCGTTGCGGCTACTTGCCCAGACAGTGCCGCATAATCGCTTTTTGCGCATGCAGACGGTTCTCGGCCTCGTCAAAGATCACCGAATGTTTGCCGTCCATCACGCTGCTTGTCGCCTCGTCATCGCGGTGCGCCGGCAGGCAGTGCATGAACAGCGCGTCGTCCTTGGCCTGCGCCATCAGCGCATCATTTACCTGATAGCCGCGCAACTGGTTATGGCGGCGTTCGCGGGCCGACTGCGGATCATGCATGCTGACCCATGTGTCCGTGACCACCAGATCAGCGCCCTCAACCGCCTCGTTCGGATCGCGCACGGTGGTATAAAGACCGTCCAGCGCGGGTTCGGGGTCGAGCGGCGGCGGGCCGGTGAAGACCAGATCAAATTCGAACTGCTTGGCAGCATGGGCAAAGCTGGCAAAGACGTTATTGCCGTCACCCGACCAGACGACCTTTTTGCCTTTGATCGGACCGTTATGTTCCTCGAATGTCATCACATCCGCCATGATTTGGCAGGGATGCGTGCGGTTGGTCAGTCCGTTGATGACGGGTACAGTTGCGTATTCGGCCATATCCAGCAGGGTCTGTTCCTCAAACGTGCGGATCATGATCAGGTCGACATATCGCGACAGAACGCGGGCGGTGTCGGCAATGGTTTCGCCGTGGCCAAGCTGCATGTCAGCGCCCGACAGCACCATCGTCTGCCCGCCCATCTGGCGCACGCCCACGTCAAAAGACACGCGTGTGCGGGTCGACGGCTTTTCAAAAATTAGCGCGACCATGTGGTTCGCCAGCGGCTGATCCGCGTCAGGGGTGCCTTTGGGCAGGCCGTGGCGGGCGTCTTTCATGCTGCGCGCATCGTCGATGATCTTGCGCAGGTCAGCGGGGGCGATTGTGTGAATGTCGAGAAAATGGGTCATGTCGGTCTTCTTTGTGAATGCCGGGGGATTTCACATCCCCCGGACCCCCTGTGGAGGTATTTTTGGCAAAATGATACGAAGATGGAAGGCGCAGTCATTGCGCGATCATCACTTGGACAGGGTCGCCGTCTTCGCAGGGCACGATATCAAGTGGACGGAAACCTGCGCGTGTGTAAGCGGCGACGGCGCGGGTGTTCGCGGGATCGGGGTCTGTCAGAACGCAAGGATAGCTTTGTCGCAACTCCGCGATACGGGCGGCCATGTAGCCGCTGGCATGGCCCTGCCCCAGAAACGCCGGATCGCCAAGGAATGTGTCGATGGCGCGGGCATCTGCCGGCTGGCCCACGTATTGCGGCGCTTCGAACGCATGGGCGTTGTAGTCCTGAATATAGGCAAAGGGCGTGCCGTCGGTGCTGACGATGCGCATATCAACCACGTCCTTGTCCATATCATCCTGCACCAGCCGCGCCTCTGTCCCGCTGTCGCCCCACCAGCCGCCGATATGCGGTTGGTCAAGCCAGCGTTTGAACATCGGCAGATCGTCCATCGTGATGGGCCGGAAGCTGTAGTCAGCCATGGCCCGCCACCACTGTCGCTGTCTGGTCGAGCAGATCAACGGCCTTTGCGATATCGTCGTCGGTAATGTTGAGCGCAGGCAGCAGGCGGATCACATTGTCTGCCGCAGGTACTGTGATGACGCCGTGCGTGTAGCCCGCATTCACAATGTCGGTGTTGGTGGCCTTACACTTCAGCCCCAGCATGAGGCCCGATCCGCGCACGGCCTCGAACACGTCTGGGTGCGCCGCGACCAGCCCTTCCAGCTTTTGGCGCAAGAGGCCCGCCTTGCGGTTCACCTCGGCCAGAAACGCATCATCCGCGATCTCTTCCAGCACAGCGCAGCCGACCGCACAGCCCAAGGGATTGCCGCCATATGTGGACCCGTGGGTGCCAGCCGTCATGCCCGATGCCGCGTCTTCGGTGGCCAGAACAGCACCAAGGGGGAACCCCCCGCCGATGCCTTTGGCCACCATCATGATGTCGGGGGCAATACCCGCCCATTCGTGCGCGAACAGCTTGCCTGTCCGGCCCACGCCGCATTGCACCTCATCGAGGATCAGCAGAATGCCGTGTTCGTCACACAGGTCGCGCAGACCCTTGAGGCACTGATCCGGCAGCGGGCGGATGCCGCCCTCGCCCTGCACTGGCTCAACCATAATAGCTGCGATCTTGTCGCTGGCCGCAGCCGTCAGCGCATCGTGGTCGCCAAACTCCAGATGGGTGAAACCGGGCAGCAGCGGGCCGAAGCCCTTCGTCATCTTCTCGGAGCCTGCAGCGGCGATGCCAGCACTTGAGCGGCCATGAAACGACCCGCTGAAAGTGATGATCTCGGTCCGGTCGGGCTGGCCCTTATCGTAGAAGTACTTGCGGACCATTTTAACCGCCAGCTCGCAAGCCTCGGTGCCTGAGTTGGTGAAAAAGCAGGTGTCGGCAAAGGTGTGTTCCACCAGCAAATCCGCCAGCTTTTGCTGGGCGGGAATGTGATAGAGGTTCGACGTATGCCAGAGAGCGCCCGCCTGATCGGTCAGCGCCTTGACCAATGCCGGATGCGCGTGACCCAGCGCGTTCACCGCGATACCAGCGCCCAAGTCCAGAAACCGTCGCCCGTCTGCTTCCACAAGCCAAGAGCCTTCGCCTTTGACAAAGGTCAGTGGCGCACGGGAATAGGTCGGCAGGACGGAAGCGATCATGGGATCAGCCTTTCAGTATAAGAAGCCCAATGGGTGGCGGAGCACGCGGGCCAAGTCAACGATATTTGGAGGAGAAACAGACAAACGGGCGCCCCTATGAGGGGGCGCAAAAAGCAGACTTAGCGTCGGCGTCGGGTGTGTTGTGTCTGTGTCATGCGTGTTGACCTAGCGAAAGCTGTGCTGCTTGTGAAGCCCCTTTTGCGAATGCGATTGCCCCGCCTGCCGCCTGTGCCTATGGCAAAGGCATGACCCGTACCGCCCCCAACCTGCCGCTGGCCATTGGGCTGATGCTGACCGCGACCGCGTTTATCGGGGGCACCATGCTGATGGCAAAGCTATTGGGAACACAAGCGCTTGGCCCGCCGCTGCATCCGCTACAGATCGCGCAAGGGCGGTTCCTGTTTGCCTTCGCCACGTTGGTAACGGTCGCGGCCATCCTCCGCCCGCGCCTTGGCACACCGCGCCCCAACCTGCCCGTCCACGTAGGCCGCACTGTGTTTGGCGCAGGCGGCGTGACGTTCATGTTTGCCGCCGTTGCCTTTATCCCGATGGCGGACGCTACCGCGATCAGCTTTCTGAACCCTGTGTTCGGGATGCTGCTGGCGATCCCGTTTCTGGGTGAGCGGATCGGGCGATGGCGTTGGCTGGCGACGGTCATGGCGTTGATCGGCGCGGTGATCCTGCTGCGGCCGGGGGTTGGCACATTCCAACCGGCAGCATTGCTTGCGCTGACCGCGGCCCTGCTGATGGGCTTCGAGCTGATCTTCATCAAGAAACTGGCCGACCGCGAACCGCCGTTCCAGATCCTGCTGATCAACAACGCGCTTGGCCTGACGCTGACCACCATTGCCGTGCTGTGGGTCTGGGTGATGCCAACACCCGCGCAATGGGGTGCACTTGCAGCCCTTGGTGCGATGATGGCCGCGGCACAGGCCTGCTTTGTCAACGCGATGGCCCGCGCCGATGCCAGCTTTGTCACGCCGTTCAGCTATCTGACGCTGATCTTTGCCACGCTGTATGACCTGTTTTTCTTCAACGTCCTGCCCGATGTGGTTAGCGGCACAGGTGCTGCAATCATCGTGGCGGGCGCGATCCTGCTGGCATGGCGCGAAGGCGTGAACCGCCGCTAGCTTTTCAGGCGATACCCGCGATCCAGCCAGCGCCAGCATACCGCCAGAACAAGGGCCGCTGACACGGCGACCACGCCCAGCCCGATCCACGGGCTGCTGTCGCTTACACCAATCATGCCGTAGCGGACGCCATCAATGATGTAGAAAAACGGATTGATGTGGCACAGTGTCTGCATCAACTGCGGTAGCGCCTCGATCGAATAGAAGGTGCCTGACAGGAAGGCGAGCGGCGTCACGATGAAGTTGGAAATGGCTGACAACTGATCGAATTTATTGGCAAAAATGCCTGCGATCAGGCCAAGCCCACCCATAAAGACCGATCCCAACACCACGAAAAGGATCACCCACAGCGGCTGCATCATGCCAACGCCCAAAAACAGCCACGAGCCCAGCGCGATGACGGCACCGACCATGGCACCGCGCGCGACCGCACCGCCCATGTAGCCCACCAGCAACTCACCCGCCGACAGCGGCGGCATCAGCGTGTCCACAATGTTGCCCTGCACCTTGGCCGAGGCCATCGAGGATGAGGTATTCGCAAAAGCGTTCTGGATCACGGTCATCGTCAGGATGCCCGGCGCGAGGAAAACCATGAACGGCACGCCCATCACATCGCCGCGCTGCGGGCCGATTGCGATGGTGAAAATCATCAGCAAAAGTCCCGCGTTAATCAGCGGCGCCATCAGCGTTTGGGACCAGACATTCATGAACCGCATCACCTCGCGGCGGGCCAATGTCCACGTGCCAAGCCAGTTCACGCGTCCAAAACGGCGCACGCCCATGTTGATATTCGTGTTCATCGTGACATTTCCATCTTGTGTAGCAGGTAATTGGGTGGCGGGCGCTTCACTTCCCACCTATGGATGCTTAGAATAGGTGATCGACCGATAAGACAAGGCCTGATGCCACGTGCATCCCGCCTGACAGCCAAAGGAATTCATATGTCCTGGACAGACGAGCGCGTCGAGACGCTCAAAAAGATGTGGGGCGAGGGCCAGTCGGCCAGCCAGATCGCCAAGGAACTGGGCGGCGTGACCCGTAATGCCGTGATCGGCAAGGTGCACAGGTTGGGCCTGTCGAACCGTGCAGGGTCCGGCGGCGGTGCTGCTGCCAAACCCGCGGCCAAGGAAAAGCCCGCACCCGTGAAGATGGAAACCAAACCTGCGGTCAAGCCAAAGGCCCCTGCCGCAGCCGTGCCAGCCGTCAAGGAAGAGCAGGAACTGGACGAGAACGGGATTCCGATCTCTGCCGCCCGCCGCGCGATCATTCCCGCAGGCCAGCCGCTGCCACCACAGCCATCAGCCAACGAGATTTCGCCGGAGGCCTTGGCCAAAGTGAACGAGGTCGAGAAATCGGCCAAGAAGATCAGCCTGATGGAACTGACCGAAAAGACCTGCAAGTGGCCCGTGGGCGACCCCGCCACACCGGACTTCTGGTTCTGCGGTCTGCCCGTGCAAGCTGGCAAGCCTTATTGCGAGGCGCACGTCGGCGTGGCCTTCCAACCGATGAGCGCGCGGCGCGACCGCCGCCGGTAGCACAAAATCGGGTTCATGAACGCATAGGGGCGGTGCTGCATGGCACCGCCCCTCTTGCATGTGTCATTGATCAGTCGTTACGCACGGCCCCGATCACGGTTGCAAAACTATTGCCATCGTTGTCGGCCCCGTCCGTGCCACCTGTCAGGATCAGGCTCTCACCGGCATCGGCAAAGTTACCACCGACGCCCGTGTTGTAAGGCAGTGACCCGTCCTCGTCTGTCAGACTGCCGCTCAGGTCCGCCTCAAGCGTCATCACCTCGCCGCGACCGATGATACTAAAGACCGAGATCGTGCCGTCTTCCAGCGCAAGGTCGCCAGTCAAAGCCTCACCATCTGCATAGGTGAAATTCGTGCCCTCGCCGATGAACGTGCCGTTTGTCGCGCCGATGTTGGTGCTGATATCCATCCGGCCAATGATCTCGGGCGTGACCAGTTCTGTCATGCCAGCGTCAAGCAGCGCACGCTGATCGTCATAAAGCGCAATCTGACCGGTATAGTCCACGTTGCCCGCATTACGCACATCGGCGAATGCTGCCGTCGGCGCTGCGGTCCCGTCAAAGCGTTGTTGCACCGCTGGCGTCTGGCGCAGCACCTCTGTGGCAAGAGCAAAGCCCACGGCGCGGCCCACTTCCTCTTCTGTGGCGCTACAGGCGCTGACCGCGCCAAGCAGCAATGCGGCACCCACGGTTTTCTGAACAGCTGACATCAAAATTCTCCTAAAATTCCTAAACTTGAATGTCAGAAGCCTGCCATAGCGGAACCTGCCGCCCTATACCGGAAAAGCTTACCTTTTGCCCGCCTACGGGGTGGCCCCGAAAATCCGCAACATCGCGGTGTCAAAGGCAGCCCAAGTGATTGCAGCGCTGTTGCCTGCATAGCCCTCGTAGTGGGACGCGCCGGTGTCATTGGGCAGTCCGGCCCAGATCTTCGCAAGATTGTTCATAAAGTCATGTCTGCCCAACTGCCCCCGCCGGAATGCGGCAAAGCCTGCATCGGCCAGCAATTCATCGGCCAACCTGTCTTGCAATGCGGGGGTGAATTGCAGGCGGTCCCCTGCCCCGGCCCGCGCGGCCACATTGCGCAACGTGGCAGGAATGAACTGGTATCGCCCAATCGCATGTGGCTGACCCGGCGTGGCGGCAATCCAGTCGTATATTTCACCCAGCGTCATGTCGGTCGGGCGTTTTGACGGACGCACACGCGCACCGTGCTGCACGGCGTCGTAGCCATGCAATCGCGATTCCGCCTGACTGATCAGATGGCGCAGCTGTTCCACATCACTGCCGCCTTGCGCCACCGACAGCGGCCCCATCATCAATCGCGGCGCAGACACGCGCACGGGATATGGCGCAAACAGGCTGCCGGTCTGACTGCCTGCGAACAGACTGCCGGTGCGTGCAACCTGCGTCTGTGTGCCCCCCATCTGCGGCGTGGTGATCGGGGTCGCCGCATGATCAAGCGTGATCAGACGTCCGCGATCCTGAAGGAACGTGTTTTGTCCAAGCAGCGTCACAGCCTCTGCCGATGCGGCCTGTCCGGTCACCAGCAAAATCAGCCCTGTTAAAACTGCCCTGAACCGTGTTTGCATGCCTCACCCTTCACCAACGCGATGCTGGGCTTATGCAGACAATTTGATTGATATTTCGTGAGCCTATCGCCAGTGCCGCAGATAAATCGGCGCAGCAGTTGTGGATGTGCTAGGCTTCCTCTCATCACCCCGAAAGGACAGCCCCCATGCCGCAGTATATCCTAACGTATCACGGCGGCACCCGACCCGCCTCGGATGACGAGGTGCAGGTGCAGCGGGACCGCTTTCAGGCATGGCTTGGCACGGTTGATGCGGTGATGCCGCAACAGCCTCTCACGCAGACACTGACGTTCGGGGATTTCGAACTGACGCCGATGGTGGGATATTCCATTGTGACGGCAAGCGATATTGACGCGGCGCGCGCCATGGCCGAAACCTGCCCGTTTCTCGAGATGGAAAACACCGCGATGCAGGTCAGCCAGTTGATGGGGACCGCCTGACGCCGCGACAGGGACCACGGCGGGTGTGAAACCTGCCTCTGCCGCCCTATATCAAGCCCGAACACACAGATCGGAGCCCCACATGCCCAACACCGCCCTTATCACTGGCGCATCCGCCGGTATCGGACAGGAATTCGCACGTTATCACGCCAAGAAAGGCGGCGATCTGATCATCAATGCCCGCCGCGAAGACGCATTGAATGACCTCAAAGCCGAACTGGAGGCCGCCCACGGCATCACCGTCACATGCGTCGCTCTTGATCTTGGGGCAGAAGGCGGAGCCGACGCGCTTTATGACGCGGTAAAGGGCCAGCAGATTGATGTGCTGATCAATAACGCGGGCTTTGGCGGCCATGGCAAGTTTGTAGAACGCGATCTGGCCGATGACCTTGCGATGATTGATCTGAATGTGAAGGCGCTGACCACGCTTTGCCACAAGGTCGGCGGCGATATGGTTCGTCGCGGCTCGGGTAAAATCTTGAACGTGTCGTCCACGGCAAGCTATATGCCGGGCCCGTTGCAGGCCACGTATTTCGCGACCAAAGCGTTCGTGTCCAGCCTGTCGATGGCATTGGCCGAAGAGATGTCGGATGCAGGCGTGACCGTCACCGCGCTGGAGCCGGGCTATGTGGAGACCGAATTTGCCGCCCGCGCCGATCTCGACAACACGCCGCTCACTAAATCAGGCGCGACACCCGCCGAAGTGGCCAAATTCGGCTATGACGCCATGCTGCGCGGCGAGTTGCGTGCCATCAACGACGGCAAACTGCGCTTTGCCCTCAATTGGCTGTTCCCGTGGATGCCCAACCGCATGAAGCTCAAGCAAATCCGTAAGATGCAGGAAAAGTCGGCCTGATTTGTATCGATGCCTCGCTCTACCACGCGTAGGGCGGGGCAACTGACCATTTCCACTGGTGCGGACTTGCGCTAAACGCACGCCATGTCCCAGAACCCGCCTTCCCTCCGCCCCGATCTCGCGCCCAAAGCGCGCGTTTCCGACACACCCCGCAAGAACCAGCCGACCATCGGCATGGTCTCATTGGGTTGCCCCAAGGCGCTGGTCGACAGCGAGCGTATCCTCACGCGTTTGCGGGCCGAAGGCTACGCGATTTCAGCCGACTACGCGGGTGCAGAGGCCGTGATCGTCAACACCTGCGGCTTCCTCGACAGTGCCAAAGCCGAAAGCCTTGATGCTATCGGAGAGGCGCTGCAAGAGAACGGCAAGGTCATCGTCACGGGCTGTCTGGGGGCCGAACCAGACTACATTCGCGACCACCACCCGCAAATCCTCGCCGTGACAGGCCCGCACCAATACGAACAGGTCCTCGACGCCGTGCACGCCAATGTGCCGCCCTCACCTGATCCGTTCATCGACCTGCTGCCTGCGTCGGGAGTGTCGCTCACCCCGCGGCATTTCAGCTACCTGAAAATCTCCGAAGGCTGCAATCACAAGTGCAAGTTCTGCATCATCCCCGACATGCGCGGGCTGCTCACCTCCCGCCCTGCCAACGCGGTGCTGCGCGAGGCGGAAAAGCTGGTCGACGCGGGCGTCAAGGAACTGCTGGTCATTTCGCAAGACACCTCCGCCTACGGCCTCGACCGCCGCTATGACGAGACCGCCTGGAAGGGCGGGCAAGTGCGCAGTCACATCACCGATCTGACGCGCGAGCTGGGCCAGCTGGGCGCATGGGTGCGCCTGCACTACGTCTACCCCTACCCCCACGTGCGCGACCTGATCCCGCTCATGGCGGACCCGTCAAATGGCGTGCTGCCCTATCTGGATATCCCGTTCCAGCACAGCCACCCTGACGTTCTCAAACGTATGGCGCGGCCCGCCGCATCGGCGCGGACATTGGACGAAATCGCCGCATGGCGCGCGGCTTGCCCCGACATCACCCTGCGCTCCACCTTCATCGTGGGCTACCCCGGTGAGACCGAGGCCGAGTTCCAGCACCTCCTTGACTGGTTGGACGAGGCCCAGTTGGACCGCGTCGGTTGCTTCCAATACGAAAACGTCGCTGGTGCCCGCAGCAACGCCCTGCCCGACCACGTGGCACCCGAGGTCAAACAAGACCGCTGGGACCGCTTCATGGCCAAAGCCCAAGCCATCTCCGCCGCCAAGCTGGAAGCGAAGGTCGGCAAAACGCTCGACGTCATCGTAGACGACATAGATGAAGATATGGTTGCTACCTGCCGCACATGGGCCGACGCGCCGGAAATCGACGGAAACTTGTTTATCGACGAAGGGACCGAAGGTTTGTCCGTCGGCGATATCGTGACCGTGGAAGTGGACGAGGCCGGGGAGTATGATTTGTGGGCTTGCTTGGCGTCCCGGAAATGATCCGGGGGATCATTTCGCCAAGCAAGGGGCGGAGCCACTAGATGAAAAAGGGATGGATTTATGCCCTCGTGTCAGAAACGTGCCCGCATATAAAGATCGGCAAAACGACCAACCCTCCGTTCGTGCGAATAAGACAATTGAACACAGATGTAATCTATGGCCCGTTAGGACCATGGAGTCAGCTGGACATTCGGCAGGTCAAGGACGTAACCGCGATTGAAACGGCATTGCACCGCCGCCTTGCGGATCGCACGGTCACAGAGATTATTGGCCAGCGCGAGCTTTTTCGTATTACGCCACAGGAAGCAAGGTACGCTTTAGCCGCAATCCCGACTGCGGATCTCAATGCACCGGCACCATTGAACAAGCTCGCGTTGCAGCCTGACTTCATGTCCTATTTGATGGCGCTTTTTCAGAATTCTGGCCTTGAAAACTTCCGGGATCTTCAGGAAAGCTGGACCTTCACACTATTTCCCAGCACTGCCGGGGGGCGTTATTTTACGATAAATATTGATCGTCATGAGGTCGCTTACAGCGCACCGTTCAGGGATACGCAAGAATTCGCTTTTCACAGCATAGTCGTCGATCAAATGGTGAAGAAGGATCCGGAAGTGAGAAGCTGGTTGAAATCCAACTATGGACGCATCCGAAAAACACCGTATGCGTCAAGCTGGGGAAATTCCGTCGTAGTCCAATTTGAAACATCGTTCGACGAAAGCCTCAGCCTGTTCCAGATTACCGGCTTCCGCCGCGCGATGATCGCCTACTGGTATGAAGCACTATTACGAATGCAAGAGCGCCAGACGCGTAGTTTTTTCGCACGTTTTCATAACTACAACGCGACTTCTGAAATTTTTCGTCACCTTAAAGAGGTTCGTGAATTTCGAGATATCATAAATTAGAGGTCGCCCCGGCATCGCCGGGCAGCGGCGCAGACCCTCCCCCACGGAGAGGGCGCTCTTCGCAACGTTGCAATTCAGCAGGACGGGACCGCGACTTGGGAGGTCTTGCGTCACACGACCCCTCCCCGAGGTCCGGGCGCTGCCCGCCAACGTTGCGCTTTCGCATGCGACACTATCGCTCTTGGGCAGAGGCGCAGGCGGGACTATTTATGCACTATGACCCAAGACACCAAAACATCCGTTCTCTACAACGCCGACTGTCCCGTCTGTAATTTCGAGATCAGTCATTACGCGCAGTATGCCGATAAGAACGGCCTGCCGATCCGGTTTGACGACCTCAATTCAGACGCACGCCAGCGGTGGAATATCGACGCAGATACCGCCGCCCGCAGGCTCTATGTTCTGCACGAGGGCGAGTTGGCCTCGGGGATCGACGGCTTTCTGATCCTTTGGGCGCAGATGCCGAAGTATCGCTGGTTGGGCAAGATCGTGGGGCTGCCGGTCTTCAAGCAGATCGCCGCATTCCTCTATGACTACATCGCGGCTCCACTGATTTACCGCTGGCACCTGCGGCGGCAGCGCAAGGCAGCAGCGTAACGGCGGTGCACGCGCAGTGCACGCTCGGTGCACGCAAATCACACCCGGTTTTCAGCCCGGATCATCCAGATAAACCCGCACCGCGTCCTGCACGCGGCGGAACCTGTCGCCGCCCAGTTTGGTGCCGCCGAACCAGCGCGTGACGACGACAATCTCGCCCACACGCCCTTCGCGTTCCAGCATGCGTACGATCACCATGCCAGCGCCGCTTTCGCCGTCGTCGTTCTTCACTGGCGTGCCATCGGGCAGGATCAGGCCCCATGTGTTGTGCGTGGCTTTGGCGAATTTCTTGTTGCGGCACAGCGTCTTCACAAAGGCCTTCGCCGCGTCCACCGACGCAACAGCCCCGCCAGAGACAGCATATTTTGACCCACGGTCGGACAGCGCGTTTTCGATGATCTTCATGGCAGGTTTGTCGGCCACCACGCGCAGGGAGGCAAGCGGTTAGCTGGCCGCCAGTTCAAGCAGCGCGTCGCGATTGCGGCAAGTGTCGGGAGGCACCGTCGGGCGCGTCGGCGCGGCAAGGGCCGCTTCGCATGCGGCAGGTGCTTTGCAGCTGCGGCAGGCGGTGACCATCGCGGCAAACGCGGCCTGGGTCAGTTTTGCATCATGCATCGCATCCGCCAGATCGGCGCGACACGCGCGCGCCATGCCAATGGTCAGCCAGAAATGCTTTGTCGGATCGCCAAGTGGTGTCATCGGATGCCCTCGTGTTTCAGGTTGCATCCGGTGAATAGCGCAAAGCCCGCAGTCGGGCTTTGCGCTAGATCAAACGATCAGAATGTATAGGTTTCGCCCGTTGCAATCGCGCTATCCAGCGATGCTTCGGCCCATGTGCCACGTCCGCCACGCAGGCGGATTTCGATCAGTTGGGCAGCGGCCAGTTCATAGGCGCCCTGCTCGACCAGAGCCTGCCCCATGTAGGACCGGGCCAAGATGTTATCGGGGTTTTGCGCGATAGCCTGATCGTAGAACGCCATGCCAAGGTCCATGTCACCCGCTTTGCGGTTCACAAAGCCATAATACGTCAGCGCCAGATCGGACTGCTGGTTCTCCAGCGTGCCCAAGACGCCCAGCGCATCGGCGTAGCGGCCAAAGTGGGCCAGTTCGCGCACGATATCCATCATGGCGCTATCGTCGTTGGTGCTTTGCTCGGGCGTCATGCAGCTTTGCGTGGCCAGATCAAACACGAGACCTTCGGCACATTGCTGTGTGGTCTCGGATGGCTTGGGCGCGGTGTCGTTGCTGCCAGCGGCAAAGGCTGCGACAGGCATCAGGGCGGCGATCAGGGTTGTGCGTACAAGGTTCATGGTCAATCTACTCTTCCGTTGTGAGTTGCTTTGGTGAAGGCACGAACAATGCCGCCAACAAGTTTCAATTAAAAAGCTAGCCCGACCAGAATACATATCCATGCCACCCCGACAGCGATGGCTGTCACGGCCACGGCGGCCGATCCGCAATCCTTGGCTTGACGTGCCAGATCGCGCTTTTCGAGGCTGATGTCATCGACCACACGCTCGATCGCGGTGTTCACACATTCGGCGGCCAGCACCATGATCCCGCCCATCAGAACGAGGCCGCGCTCCCCCGCCGACAGCGGCAGGACAAAGGCCAGCACCGCAAAGACAGCATTGGCAACCAGCCACTGCTTCAGCGACCCTTCGGTGCGCCACACGTGTACAAAGCCGTCCCACGACCAGATCGCACGTTGCCAGATCCGCATCAGTTGCTGCTTGAGCATTTGCGCCGCCCCCTTTGTTATCCGCGCTACAGTCGCCCAGCGCGCCCAACGTGCCAAGCAAAAAGGTCGCAGCCTTGTGACCTTAGGGAACAATTGACCGGTATGGGTTACTGCTTACCTTGGATCTGCAGCGCGAAAGGGAAATCCGATGTATCCAGATTATGCCAAGTCAGAACGGATTGCGGATGGCACAATGCACGCCATCGGCGTTGTCGGCTCGGTTCTTGGGACTGTGATCCTGTTGTTGTGGACGGCAAGCATGGTCGGCGCGGGGCAGATGGTCGCTTTGATCATCTACGGGCTGGCGCTGATCGCGACATTTACCGCATCAGCGTTCTATCACATGACCCCGTGGCCAGAGATGCGCCCCATGTTGCGCCGGTTTGACCATGCCGCAATCTATCTGAAAATTGCAGGCACCTACACGCCACTTGTGGTGATGGTCGGCAGCGCATTTGCCTACGTGATCCTTGGTATCGTCTGGGCGCTGGCCATAATCGGCATGACATTGAAACTGTTTTTCTGGCGCACACCGGGCCGGTTCGGGCCTGCGCTTTATCTTATCATGGGCTGGATGAGTTTGGGTCTGATCTGGTCACTTTGGCCTGTGATGCCCACATCGGTTCTGGCGCTGATCGCCATTGGCGGGCTTACCTACACATTCGGCGTGATCTTCTACGCCGCCAAGATGAAGTTCTCGACGGCGATCTGGCACGGGTTTGTCGTGGCTGCATCCGCCTGCTTCTTTGCAGCGATTGCCATCGGGGCCGTGGCAACCGTCTAAGCGGCGCAATGTCGCCTGATCCGAGGCGCCAAATCAAAACATGATGTGCCCGCTTTGGCGGGCTCCTTTTGGTCAAACCACCCTGTGCGCCCGGCACACCCTGCATAAGGTAGGGGAAACCTGACCCGTTTTTCCCCCTAAGTCCGGATTGCCTGACCTGACGTCACACCGCGTCATCCGTAATGTCTATTCAACCGCTGCCACTGACCGCGACAGGCCATTTTGCCACCGTCGCCGCGCCGCGGGACACTGGATTGATACGGACGGAATTTTGCGATGTTACATTTTCTGAGCACCCTCCCTCCCGAAGTCTTCGACGCCATTGGTGTCGCGGGCTTCGGGCTTTACGTCCTCAACTACACGATGCTGACTTTCCAGCGTGTCACAAGCTGTTCGATCAAATACTTCGTCGTCAACTGGCTGGCAGCGACGTTCGTCCTGATCGGGCTGTTCACATCATTCAATCTGGCCGCAGCCCTGATCCAAATCTTCTGGATCGGCATATCATCAGTCGCGATTTATATCCGTCTGCGCAATCGCCCGTCGCCCCTGCGCCAGATGCACGGATTGTCGGACCGCACAGTGGCCTAGGTGCCGCCCCGCAGCCCTGCTGCGGTTTCCTGAACAACGCGCACGCGGTCGGCATTTGCAGGGTGCGTCCCAAGGAACCGGTTGCCCGGATCAGGAATACGAAAAAAGAACTCTGCCCCCAGCACCGGATCATAGCCTGCCTGTGCTGCGATGATGGTGCCAAGCCTGTCGGCTTCCAGCTCGAAATCCTTGGAGTATGTCCGCGCCCCAAGCGTTGCACCAAATTCCTGTGCGGCCTGTACGGCCTCGGGGTTGCCCGACCCGATCACACCGGCAAGCTGACCAAAGACCACGGCACCCACGGTCGCGTTCTGACGCTGGCGGGCCAGATGACCACGGATATGGTGGGCTGCTTCGTGTGCGAGAATAAACGCGAGTTCGTCACGGTTGCGGCTTTGTGCAATCAACGGAATGGTAAAGGCGATCAGCGGGCGGCCTGTTTCATCAATTGTCTGGAAGGCATTGGGTGGCGCGCCGGGGCGGTCATCCACAACGATCCGGAAATCGCAGTTTGTGCCACGCGGCGCACGGTTGCGGCACACGGTCTCGGCCACAGGCTCAACGGTTTCAACAACCTCTACAAAATTGCGCACCGCGGTGCGGGCCGTGATCCGATCGGCCTGCGGGTTGGCGTTCACTTGCGTCGCGCGGGTTTGCGGCTCTTTCGAGATCGTCGGACGGTCACCCGTGGGCGCGGCGCATCCGATCAGTCCGATTAAGGCAAAGCTCAGGGATAAGGTCTTGAAACGCATCATAGTCTCCGCAGCGGCACACGGTATTCTGGACGGACCGCCCCCGGTGACAGACCACAAGTTAGAGCGGTGGCAAAGGGGCGGCCAGTGCAAATCACGTAGAATTCACCTGCTCGGCAGGCTGTTGCGCAGTGCTGTGACGGCTTGCGCTGCTGCGTGATCCCGCTAGGCTTGGCGGCATGTTTACCATCGAACACGCCTTTGACGCCACAATCATCACCCTTGTTGACGAACCGCCCGCGCCATTGGCAAAGGATGTAACGCTGCGCATCTCGGCCAGCGATGTGACGGTGATCCAGCATGATCCGGACACAGAGACGACGGCGCAGATCACCCTGTCACACGCGCAGGTGCGCGATATCGGCGCCGCGCTGAACCTGCCCGAAGGCGTGTATCTCAGCACGCCATCAAAGCCCTGACGCCCCTATAATTCACCCTGATACGGAGCCTGCCATGACCACTGGATTTTTCTGGGACGAAACGTGCTTCTGGCACGGCGGCGGCAACTACGCTGGAATGTTGCCGGTGGGTGGGCTTGTGCAGCCATTGGATGGTGGCCTGCCCGAAAGCCCCGAAAGCAAGCGTCGCCTGTGCAACCTGATCTCAGTGACTGGTCTGGCAGGCGATCTGGCCATGCGCGGTGCACCACCCGCCACGCAAGATGATCTGCTGCGCGTGCACCCCAAAAGCTATCTGGATGAATTCAAACGCCTCTCTGATGCAGGCGGTGGAGAGTTGGGCCGCAGGACCCCATTTGGCCCCGGCGGTTACGAGATTGCCGCCCAATCCGCCGGTCTGGCCAAGGCCGCTCTGTCAGCCGTGCTATCGGGCGATTTGACCAATGCCTACGCCCTGTCGCGTCCGCCGGGGCACCATTGCCTGCCCGATTGGCCAAACGGGTTTTGCCTGCTGGCCAACATCGCCATCGCGATTGAGGCTGCACGTGAGGCGGGACAGGCCAAGCGCTTTGCCGTGCTAGATTGGGATGTGCATCACGGGAACGGGACCGAAGCGATCTTTTACGATCGTGGCGATGTTTTTACAGTGTCCCTGCATCAGGATCGCAATTACCCGATGGACACCGGCGCGTTTGCTGATCGCGGGCGTGGCGCTGGAGAGGGATACAACTTGAACATCCCGCTGCCCGCAGGCACAGGCCATGCCGGATATCTGGCCGCGATGGAGCGCATCGCCCTGCCCGCCATTCGCGCCTATGCGCCAGATGTGCTGATCATTGCCTGCGGATATGATGCGGCGGCCAATGATCCGCTGGGCCGGATGTTGGCCCATCAGGACACGTTTCAGGCGATGAGCCAACAGGTAATGGCGCTGGCGGATGACGTTTGCGATGGCAAGCTGGTGATGGTGCACGAGGGTGGCTATTCAGAGGTCTATGTCCCCTTTTGCGGCCATGCTGTGTTGGCCCAGATGTCAGGCAGCAAGATCACGGCACCCGATCCCTTTGGCGAGGTATTTCACCTGCGCCAGCCTGACGACGCCTTTGACGCTTATCTGGACACACATCTTTCGGCACTGGCGCAGGCGCTTGGCTGACCCTATCTAAAGCGCAAGTCCAAAGCCGAGGAAAACGATGCCCGCCCCCAACCAAGCCGCTCTTGATTTTCTGCTCACCCGCCGGTCACGACCCGCAAAGACGCTGACGGGACCCGCGCCGGACCGTGCGACGCTGGAAACCTTGCTAACAGCGGCGGCCCGCACGCCGGATCATGGCAAGCTGGAACCGTGGCGCTTTATCGTGCTGACCGGCGGTGCGCTGACCCGACTGGCCGATCTGGTGGCAGACCGCGGGGCGGCCTTGGGCGTTGATCCGGACAAGGTGACCAAAGGCGTGGACAGTTTCGCCCGCGCCGATCTGGTGGTTGCGGTCATCTCAAGCCCGAAACTGTCGGACAAAATCCCGCAGATCGAACAGCTTTATTCTGCCGGCGCGGTGTGTCTGTCACTGTTGAACGCATGCCTTGCTGCGGGTTGGGGGGCCAACTGGCTGTCCGGTTGGGCCAGCCATGACCGCGCATTTCTGACCGACGGGCTTGATCTGGCGCCGCATGAAACTGTGGCGGGGTTTATCCACATCGGCACAGAAACATCCGCGCCACCCGACAGACCCCGCCCTGATCTGGGCGCAATCACCACTTGGATCGACACATGATTATCGCCAGCTTTTACAAGGCCATCGCCCAATTGCCGGACCCGCGCTTTCGCCGCGTGTTGATCCTAGGTATTGCGCTGACGCTGGCGCTGCTGGTTGGCGCTTACGCAATTTTGTTGTGGCTGGTGCAATCAATTACCGCAGGCCCGATCGAATTGCCGTTTGTCGGGCCGGTGACGTGGCTGGGCGATCTGCTGAGTTGGGGATCGGCGATCTTCATGATCTTCCTGTCCATGATCCTGATGATCCCCGTGGCCTCTGCCGTGACGTCTCTGTTTCTGGAAGACATCGCACAGGCTGTCGAAGACAAGTATTATCCGAACCTGCCCCCTGTGCCGCGTGTCAGCATTGCAGATGGCCTGCGCGACACCGTGAATTTTCTGGGCGTGCTGATTGGCCTCAATATATTGATATTGCTAGCCTATCCGTTTCTGCTGATCTTTGCGATTCCTGCGCATTTTGCGATGAACGGCTATCTGCTGGGGCGGGAGTATTTCCAGATTGCGGCCATGCGCCGTCTCGGGCGTGAGGGCGCGCGGGCCTTGCGCCGCAAGCATCGCCTTACAATTCTGGTGGCTGGTTGTCTGATGGTTGCGCCGTTGACCGTGCCATTGCTTAACCTGATCATTCCGATCCTAGGGGCGGCGACATTTACCCATCTGTTTCATGCGCTTAATCGGCGCTGACCTCTGGCGTGGCCATCCGGTCGAACCAGTCCAGATCGCGCACTGTAATCGCGCCTGAAAAGATGATCCCGGCGATCACAACCCATAGGCCAATGGCCCAATATGTGGTGATCTTGGCCTTGCGCTTGACCATGGGCTGCGACGGGGCAGAGGCGTGGGTGCCGGGCACGATCTCGGCCTCGTCCCCTTGCGTGACCATGCGCAGCGGCAGGACAATGAAAAATACCATGAACCAGATCACGGCGAATAGAACGATGGCAGATGTGATCCCCATGGGATGAACCTTTCAAATCAGGCGCAATGGCCCTGCGCGTCTTGGGTGTCTAGATATTCCCGCCAGAGGCTCCGGCAAGAGGCAAAACGCGCCTAGACCTGCTCAAGCTCGATCAGGCAGCCGTTGAAATCCTTGGGGTGCAAGAACAGGACAGGTTTGCCATGCGCGCCGATCTTCGGCTCGCCTCCACCCAGCACGCGCGCGCCTTCGGCCAGCAAATGATCGCGGGCGGCCAGAATGTCGTCAACCTCGTAGCAGATGTGGTGGATGCCGCCTGATGGGTTCTTGTCCAGAAATCCCTGAATGGGTGACCCGTCGCCCAACGGATAAAGCAGTTCGATCTTGGTGTTGGGCAGCGTGATAAAGACCACCGTGACCCCGTGATCCGGTTCATCCTGCGGCGCGCCCACATCAGCGCCCAGCATCGATTTATATTGTGCGCTTGCCGCCTCAAGATCCGGCACGGCGATTGCAACATGGTTAAGGCGACCGATCATCACAAGGCTCCATTTGGCATTAGACTATTGCGGTTTATGGCGTGACACGACAGGCGCTGCAAGGAAGATGCCCGGCCTTAACCTTCTGTTCATGCCAATGCTGTCAAATGCACCTATCCGCCGTCAGGCGATCACACCGGATAAGGGACATCACATGGACAAGACGGAGAATTTCTTTCACGCGCGGCCAGCGACAGCAATGCGCCCGCTTCTTGGTATTACCGTTCTGGTGGTTGAGGACAGCCGCTTTGCCTGCGAGGCGTTACGCCTTTTGTGCCTGCGGTCCGGTGCGCGGATCAGACGGGCCGACAGCCTATATGCCGCCCAACAACACCTGAAGGTCTACCGACCCTGCGTGTTGATCGTTGACGCGGGTCTGCCTGATGGTGATGGCACCACCTTAATTGACAACCTGACCCAGGCGACACCGCGCATTGACGTAATCCTTGGCACAAGCGGTGACCCTGAGCGCAAGGCGGATGTCATGGCCGCCGGTGCCGACGACTTTCTTGAGAAACCAATCACATCGTTGGGTGAATTCCAAAACCGTATCCTGCAATTCTTGCCCGCCAATCGCCAACCACCGGGCCCACGGCTTGTGAATGACGAGGTCGTGCAGCCGGACATCATCGCGTTCCATGACGATCTGAGCCATGTGGCACAGGTGCTATCCGATGACCAATCAGGCGAAATCGTGGACTACGTCACCCAGTTCCTTGGTGGCGTGGCACGATCTGTTTCGGATGATGAATTGGTATGTGTCGTGACCCAACTGGCAAAGCGTCGTGACGCAGGTGACCCGCTGGCCCCTGCGATTACAGATCTGCATGACATCGTTCAGCGGCGGCTCTCTACTTCAGGGCCGTTTGGCGTGGTCACAGGGTCGGATCACGTTGCACAAGATGCGGTGCGGTCAGCGCGCTAAGCCTTTGGCGCTGACGCCCATCCGCGCCAATGTTGTCGTCCGAAAGCCATGTTTGATAAGCCTCACGCATCGCCCCCCAATCGCTGTCGGTCACGGCAAACCATGCCGTATCGCGATTGCGCCCTTTCACGATCAGGTGCTGCCGGAAGATACCTTCAAAGCTAAACCCCAGCCTTTGCGCCGCGCGCCGTGACGGCATGTTCAGCGCATTGCACTTCCACTCCATCCGCCGATATCCGTTTGCAAAGGCCCAGTCGGTCATCAGAAAAAATGCCTCGGTGGCCGCTGGTGTGCGTTGAAGAGCTGGCGACAGATTGACGTTACCAATCTCGATGCTGCCCATTTCCGGCACGACAGTCCAGAAACACGCGTAGCCAAGCGGCGCTGGATCATCCATTTGCCGGATCACGTAACACGGCTGTCGCGCCCGATCCTCGTTGGCCTGCATCACAGCGGCAAAAGCGTTTCCATCGGCGGGTGGCGCTTCAAACAGATAATCCCAGACCCAGTCTGCACCGGAAAACTGTGCCCAGAGCGCGGCTGCATCGGCCTGCGCATCCACCGGACCAAGCTGCGCGAAGCGCCCTTTCAGGTGCAAACCCTCTGGCCGGGGTGGCGGGGTCCAACCGGTCACAACCGGCCCGATGGGACGTTCCATGTTCATGTGCCTTTCGCAACAACCGCGTCACGCCACAATGCCCGGGTCGATACCCATCTCCAACCCCGGAAAAATGGCTGTTTCGATTGTTGTGCGGTCCAGCCCGAAAAGGCCGCGCATCGTCCAGCCTGCAGCGGCACGCACGTCAGCCAAAGGCATCAGGTCGCGGCCAGCGTAAAGATCGTCATCTCCCAAACCGGGCCAACCGCCCAGAACCTGACCACCTCGCAAAGCGCCCCCGGCAAACAAAAGTGCGCCGCCCGTGCCGTGATCGGTGCCTTTGGTGCCATTTTCGCGGGCCGTCCGGCCAAATTCCGTCATGCACAATACCGCCGTTTGCCCCCAGATATCGCCAAGGCCGGACCGCAATGTCAGGATTGTATCGCTGAGCCGGCCCAGATTGCGCGCCAAGGCATTCGCCTGATTTTGGTGGGTGTCCCATCCCCCGATCGAAAAGCTGGCGATCCGTGTGGCGCCGCGCAATCTTGCGGCCGCAAACTCTGCCAACTGCCTGTGCTGGCCGCCACCAACTTGGGCCATCATCGGATCGGCAGCCATGGCCGCAGCGCCCGCCGCATCTGTGTCCGCGTCCAGCGACAACTGATCGGTAATTTCAACCGCCTGCGCCGTGGCATCCCGAAACAACGGGTCATCATGCGTCACCAATTCCAACAATCGGCGCGCCTGTGGTGTAATCCGCAGCGACGTGCGCGGGGCCCAGCGGGCGGTCGGGGCATCGCCTGACAGGACCAGCATCTGCTCTGGCCCGATGGCATAAGAGGTCTGGGCCTGCACACCCGGCACGGTTTGCAGCATCCGGTTCAGCCAGCCATCCCGTGCGCCGCTTGGCAGATCGGGCAATCCGGCTTCGAGGATATCCTGCCCGTCAAAGTGGCTTCGCTTATCGCGATAGGGCGTGGAGACGGCGTGCATCGCGCCAAAATCGCCTGCGTCCCAAAGCGGTTTCATGGGGGCCAAGCCGGGATGCAAACCGAAGAACCCGTCCAGATCAATGCTGTCGTCGGTAGTCAGACCGGGCCGCAAGGCCGCGAGATTTGCATCGCCCAGCGGGCGGATCGCGTCCAGACCGTCGAGGGCGCCGCGCAAGATGATGACAACCAATCGCGCTTCCCACGGACCGGATGCGAAGGTGACAGGTGTCAAAAGCGGGCTGGCCGCAGCCGAGCAGCCCAGCATCAGACCGTTGCGCAAAAATGCCCGGCGTTTCATCGCTATCTCCTTTGAAATGCGGATGAGGACAGGATCACGCCGATGCCATCGCTGGTGCTGGCGGCCGCGCTGGCGGCAAAGCTGACAGCCTGATCAGGCGCGGGGCCAAGGGCCGTAATGACAAATTCGCGCGGATCGGGAAGCGTGGGAAGCAGACGCTCCGGCCTGCGCATCGCCCATGAAATGCGCGCAGCCATCGTCTGTGGTATGATCCAGTCATCCGGTGCCTCGGGCCAGCCATCAGGCCCCAGCGGGCGCTGCCAAGGTTGCCCCATCACGCGCAAAGGCCCATCAAACACACCGCGCGCCGTCTGATCGTCAAGCGCCATGATCTGCGCGCCGGTCATACCCAGCGCCCGCAAAGATCCCGCGATAAATTCTAGCGGGCTGCGCACCTTCGCCCGCTCTTTGGCCCATGCCGCGGGATGGTCTAGCAAGGTGCGGGCGACTTTCAAAAGATCGCCATCTGTCGCAAGGAATGTCTCGGACAGCGCAGTGACCAGACCCTCGTCCGGCGTGTCGGACACAAAGTGCACGGCCAGCTTGCGGGCAAGGTGGGCTGCTGTGGCAGGGTGACGCGCAAGATCATCAAGTGCATCCGTGATCGTCGAAATCGCAGGGTCTGCGCTATAGGTTTCGCCCAAGATCGTCTCCGACCCCGGCTCCGCACGGCGGGCGTTAAACACGACACCATCAATCTGGTGATAAGTCAGCCCGGACAAAAGTTCGGCCATCTGGGTCACATCGGCCTGCGTGTAGGGTCCGCCAACACCCAAGGTGTGCAGTTCCAGAAGCTCGCGGGCGAGATTTTCGTTCAGGCCTTTGGCCTGCCGCAATCCAATTGCGCTGTTGGGGCCGACTGACTGAATTTGTTGCAGGTAGATCAGCATGATCGGATGCAAGGTGACCGCTTGCAGCATATCCGAAAATCGCCCTGCGATGTGCGGGCGGATTGCCTCTTCGATATAGGGGGATACCAGATGGCGCATGCTGCCGGTGCGGGCCTTGGCGGTGAAGTGATCAGCCCAGAAATGCGCAAGACGTTCCAGAAATCCGACGGGGGCATCGACCATACGGGCAATGTCGGCGGCTAGATTGCGGGCCAGACGGGTGCGGGCAAGGTCTTTGATGGTCTGTTCATAGGCTTCGGCGGCGGCCTGTTGATCGGTGCCGTTGGCGGCATTGCGTGCGCGTCCAGCCTCTTGCAGGGCCAGCAGACTAGGAGCGGCCTGCGCATAGGGCGGGATACGGTGCAGCGCGGCCATTACATCGTCACCGACAAGCTCGGCCATGATATCTGTGATAACCGCCGGTGCCGGATGATGCGGCGACAGGCCGGTGCCAAAGCGAAACGCGGCAAGGGTGGGGTCAAAGCTCATGCAGAACCTGTGCGGTTGTTACGTTTAACATAGGTCATCTTAGCCGATGTTTCATCGCCCGATCGCACTGTGGCAACTCTTTGCCGTTCAACGCGTTGGTCCAACATAAATGCGCCTGTGAGGCGTAACAGCAAATACGCCGGAGGACCCAAAATGGCCGATATCTATGCCGCAATCAAAGCGGATCACGACGAACACCGCAAACTGATGGACCGGATCGCCGACACCACGGGTGCAAGCGATGAACGGAAAGAGGCTTGGGATGCGTTCTATCATGACGTGAAAAGCCATGCCGCAGCCGAGGAAGAGACGTTTTATTCCAAGCTGATTTCAAAGACATGGGGGCAAGATGCGGCCCGCCACTCTGTGCACGAACATCAGCAGTTGGATGATCTGATGGAAGAGCTGAACGAGATGGATATGTCATCGTCGGGCTGGCTGAACAAATTCAAGACGCTTCAGCATGACTACGATCACCATATGGAAGAAGAAGAGAACGAGGTGTTTGGTCGCGCTAAAGAGGTCATCCCCGAGGACGAGATCGCGGGCTTTGGCGACCGGTTTGAAAAGCGCAAAGCCGAAGAGCGTGGCTTGATCGACGAGAAACGCGAAGACAGTCTGGAAGACTGAAACGCAAAAGCCGCACCCTTTGGGCGCGGCTTTTGATTTGCGGTTTACGCCGCTCAGCTTTCAGGTGGCAGAACGCGCAGGCGCAATTCGCGCAACTGTTCGTTCATCGGCTCGTTCGGGGCACCCATCATCAGGTCCTCGGCGCGCTGGTTCATCGGGAACATGATGACCTCGCGGATGTTGGAGGCATCGGCCAGCAACATCACGATCCGGTCGATACCAGCAGCACAGCCACCGTGGGGCGGCGCGCCGTATTGGAACGCGTTGACCATGCCGCCGAAGCGCTTCTCGACCTCGTCTTTGCCATAGCCCGCAATTTCAAACGCCTTGAACATGATCTCCGGCTTGTGGTTCCGGATCGCGCCCGACACGAGTTCATAGCCGTTGCAGGCAAGGTCATATTGGTAACCCAGAACCTCAAGCGGATCGCCGTTCAGCGCGTCCATACCGCCTTGCGGCATGGAGAACGGGTTGTGTTCGAAGTCGATCTTGCCGCTCTCTTCGTCCTGTTCGTAGATCGGGAAGTCCACGATCCACGCAAAGGCAAAACGGTTGGTATCGGTCAGGCCAAGCTCATCCCCGATGACGGTGCGGGCCTTGCCTGCAACGCCTTCAAACGCCTTTGGTTTGCCACCAAGGAAGAACGCCGCATCGCCAAGACCGAGGCCAAGTTGCTGGCGGATCGCCTCTGTCCGCTCTGGCCCGATGTTTTTGGCCAGCGGGCCAGCCGCTTCCATGCCGCCTTCAACCTCGCCTGATTTCAGCTTGGCTTGCGCTTCTTTCACTGTGATGCCCAGTTCTTGCGCCACAGCATCCGCTGTCTTTTCGCGCCAGAAGATGTAGCCCATGCCGGGCAGACCTTCCTTTTGCGCAAAGACGTTCATGCGGTCACAGAACTTGCGCGAGCCACCTTTGGGGGCGGGAATGGCGCGCACTTCGGTGCCGTCCTGCTCCAGCAGTTTGGCGAAAATCGCAAAGCCGGAGCCTGCGAAGTGTTCGGAAACAACCTGCATCTTGATCGGGTTACGCAGATCGGGCTTGTCGGTGCCATACCAAAGGGCCGCGTCGCGGTAGCTGATCTGTTCCCACGTCTGGTCCACTTTGCGACCACCGCCAAATTCCTCGAAAATGCCAGTCAGCACGGGCTGTATCGTGTCGAACACGTCCTGCTGTTCGACGAACGACATCTCGAGATCAAGCTGGTAGAAATCTGTCGGCGAACGGTCAGCGCGCGGGTCTTCATCCCGGAAACACGGTGCGATCTGGAAATACTTGTCGTAGCCGGACACCATCAACAGCTGTTTGAACTGCTGCGGCGCTTGCGGCAGCGCGTAGAATTTACCGGGGTGCAGGCGCGACGGGATCAGGAAGTCGCGCGCGCCTTCGGGGGAGGACGACGTGATGATCGGTGTCTGATATTCGCGGAAGCCTGTGTCCCACATACGGCGACGCATGGATGCCACCACGTCAGAGCGCAGCTTCATGTTTTCCTGCATCGCCTCGCGACGCAGATCAAGGAAGCGGTATTTCAGGCGTGTTTCTTCAGGATATTCCTGATCGCCGAACACCATTAGCGGCAATTCCTTGGACGCACCCAGCACTTCGATGTCGCGGATAAAGACTTCAACCTCGCCTGTCGGCAGCTTGGCGTTGACCAGTTCAGGGTCGCGGGCTTTCACCTCGCCGTCAATGCGAATGCACCACTCGGACCGGACCTTTTCCACTTCGGAAAACGCAGCCGAATCCGGATCGCACAGCACTTGCGTGATGCCATAGTGATCGCGCAAGTCGATGAACAGGATACCGCCGTGATCGCGCACGCGATTGACCCAGCCGGACAGGCGGACGGTGTCGCCGACATTGGCCGCTGTCAGCTCTGCGCAGGTGTGGGTTCTATAGGCGTGCATGGTGTCATCCTCGGGCGTAAAATATCCCGCCCGATACACCTTGTTCGCCTCGTGAAGTCAAGCGCCGCTGGTCGGTTGCATGCCCAAACGGAGCGGGATTGCTTACTCGGCTGCTAGCAGTTTGTCTTGCAGGACCATCGGGGTCAGCATCTTGACGATGTGCACGCCGCGCGGGAATGCGGTTTCGTCTGTCATTTCGCCAGGGAAACCGATTGTTTCGATACCGGCAGCCACCGCAGCTTCGGCGGATGATGGAGTATCTTCGATGGCAAGCACGTCATCAGCAGACAGGCCCAGTTCCTTAAGCGCGTCTTGGTAGATGTCAGGCGCAGGCTTGGACTTTTCGATTTTGCTCGCGTCGCCGATATAATCAAATTCGTCTTGGTTCAGATTGTCACCAAGCGCTTCAAAAATGGCATCTGACTGATCTTTGCCGGTGCTGGTGACAAAGCCGATTTTCATGCCCTCGTTCTTTGCGCTGTCGATCACGTCGCGCACACCGTCACGCAAGGTCAGACCTTCGGAGCGCATCAATTGGCCGAAGATGCGCACCTTATCTGCATGAAGCTGTGCGGCATCTACTGTCTCACCCAGATGATCGGCAAATCGCTGGATGCGCGCTTGCCCACCGGATTTTTTCAGCATTTCCTCGTATTCCGAAGGGGCCCAATACCAATCCACGCCCGCTTCAACGAAGGCCAGATTGAAGGCACGTCGTTGCATTTCGGTGGTCTCGACGATGGTGCCAATCGCACCGAAAAAAATGGCTTGGTAGGTCATGGGAGCAGTTCCTTACGCGAGGGCAATTGAAAGCCTAACCGTTTTGACCGTGATTGGTTCCAAGCCCGAAACGACGCCCGAATTTTGAGGAATGGGGCAAATGTGCTAGTCCATGGAAATTATTGGACGAAAGATATTTCGATGAGCAATTTCTGGCAACGCACATTGGACGCGACGCTAGCGAGGCTGATCCGTCAGGGATGCCTCACGGTTGAATGGCCCGATGGCGGAAAGTCGACATATAATGGCAGCCCACGGCTTGAGGCGCACATGCGGCTGACCGATCCCGTGATTGTCCGCAGGCTGTGCTTACAGCCGGAATTGTCGCTGGGTGAAGGTTATACCGAAGGGCTAATCGAAACCGACGATCTGTTTGCCCTGCAATGTCTGCTTTTCATCAACTACGACATCACCCTTTTGCCGCGCTGGGTTCAGGCGATGACGAAAGGGCAGATGGCGCTCAAATCGGTCATCCAGAAGAACACACCGCATTCCAGCCGCAGGAACGCCGCCCACTCCTATGACCTGACGGACGAGTTATTCGCGCTCTTTCTGGATGAGGATCGCCAGTATACTTGCGCGTATTTCTACAAGGACGGTCTGACGCTGGAGGACGCGCAGATCGCCAAGCGGCACCACATCGCCAGAAAGCTGCTGATTGAACCGGGGATGAAGGTGCTCGATATCGGTTGCGGCTGGGGTGGCATGGGTCGCACGCTAGCACGCGATTACGGCGCGGATGTCACCGGCATAACGCTTTCCGTCAATCAGGCGGCCTATGCCAACGACCGCGCAAAAGCCGAAGGACTGGGCGACAAAGCGCGCTATGAATTGCTCGATTACCGCAAGATGCGCGGCAATTTTGACCGGATCGTCACGGTTGGGATGTTAGAGCATGTGGGCGTGACACAGTTTCGCGACTACTTTGGGCAGGTCAAAAAGCTGCTGAATACCGGTGGTGTGGCGCTGACCCATTGCGTGATGCGCAACACGCCACCTGCCCTGCCGTCTGCGTGGATGTTGAAATACATCTTCCCGGGAGGCTATGCCCCGGCGGTGTCAGAAGTCCTGCCAGTGATGGAGAAAGAGGGTCTGAAGATCACCGATATGGAGATCTGGCGCGGGCACTATGCCAAAACGATCCACGAATGGCGCATGCGCACCGAGGCAAACGCCAAACGGATCACCCAGATGTATGACGCGCGATTTTTACGCATGTGGCGGTACTATCTGTCTGGCACAGAAGCGGTTTTCTATTATGGCAACCAGTGTAATTTCCAGCTTCAGATGGCGCACGATATGGCCGACGTGCCTGCGACGCGCGACTATATAAGTGATCCGGCCAACAGGCAGTTTATTCCTCTGCCATATTAAGCCTTCATCCCCCCTTGCACCCGCCCCGTGCATCCCTATAACGCAGGACAATTTGCATATGAGGGGGCTGCCGCCATGCCAAAACGTGATGATATTAAGTCGATCATGATTATCGGCGCGGGCCCTATTATTATCGGGCAGGCCTGCGAATTCGACTATTCCGGCGCACAGGCGTGTAAGGCGCTCCGCGAGGAAGGCTATCGCGTCATCCTTGTGAACTCCAACCCCGCGACGATCATGACCGATCCGGGGCTGGCGGATGCCACATATATCGAGCCGATCACGCCAGAGGTTGTCGCCAAAATCATCGAGAAAGAGCGCCCCGACGCGCTTTTGCCGACGATGGGCGGGCAGACAGGCTTGAACACGTCGCTGGCGCTGGCCGACATGGGCGTGCTGGAAAAATTCAACGTCGAGATGATCGGCGCCAAGCGCGAAGCCATTGAGATGGCCGAAGACCGCAAGCTCTTCCGCGACGCGATGGACCGTCTGGGGATCGAAAACCCCAAGGCGACAATCATCACAGCGCCCAAGCTGGACGACGGCAAGCGCGATATCAAGGCAGGCCTGCAACTTGCCATCGACGCGATTGAATACGTGGGTCTTCCCGCAATCATCCGCCCCGCCTTTACCCTTGGCGGCACCGGCGGTGGTGTGGCGTATAACCGCGAAGAGTATGAATACTATTGTCGGACGGGCATGGAAGCCTCACCCGTGGGTCAAATCCTTGTGGACGAGTCGCTGCTGGGTTGGAAAGAATTCGAGATGGAGGTTGTCCGCGACAAGGCCGACAACGCCATCATCGTTTGCGCCATCGAAAATGTGGACCCGATGGGCGTGCACACAGGCGACAGTATCACTGTGGCCCCTGCCCTGACGCTGACAGACAAAGAATACCAGATCATGCGCACGCATTCCATCAACGTGCTGCGCGAGATTGGCGTCGAAACAGGCGGATCAAACGTGCAGTGGGCTGTGAACCCCGCGGATGGCCGCATGGTTGTGATCGAGATGAACCCGCGCGTGTCCCGCTCCTCCGCGCTGGCGTCGAAAGCCACGGGTTTTCCGATTGCCAAGATCGCCGCGAAACTGGCCGTCGGCTTCACGCTCGACGAGTTGGACAACGACATCACAGGCGTGACGCCTGCATCGTTCGAGCCGACGATTGACTACGTCGTCACCAAAATCCCACGTTTCGCCTTCGAGAAATTCGCGGGCGCAGAACCGTACCTGACCACTGCGATGAAATCCGTGGGCGAAGCGATGGCCATTGGCCGGACCTTCCACGAATCCATGCAAAAGGCGCTGGCGTCGATGGAAACGGGCCTGACCGGCTTTGACGAAATCGACATTCCCGGTGCGCCTGACGCGGCCGCCGTCACCAAAGCGCTGGCCAAGCAAACGCCGGATCGTATCCGCGTGATTGCGCAGGCGATGCGCCACGGGCTGTCGAACGACGATATTCAGGCCGTGACCAAGTTTGACCCGTGGTTCCTTGACCGTATCCGCGAGATTATCGACGCAGAGGCGGACATCCGCAAAAACGGCCTGCCCACGACCGAAGACGCCCTGCGCGCGATCAAGATGCTCGGTTTCACCGATGCGCGCCTTGCCACTTTGACTGGCCGTGACGAAGATAACGTGCGCCGTGCGCGTCAGAACCTTGGCGTCAACGCTGTGTTCAAGCGGATCGACACATGCGCCGCCGAGTTCGAGGCCCAGACGCCCTACATGTATTCTACCTACGAGACGCCCGTCATGGGTGACGCGGAATGCGAAGCGCGACCTTCGGATCGTAAAAAGGTCGTCATTCTTGGCGGCGGTCCAAACCGGATCGGACAGGGTATCGAGTTTGACTATTGCTGCTGTCACGCCTGTTTCGCCCTGACCGATCAGGGGTACGAGACGATCATGATCAACTGCAACCCCGAGACAGTTTCGACGGATTACGACACATCGGATCGCCTGTATTTCGAACCGTTGACGTTCGAGCATGTGATGGAAATCCTGCGGGTCGAGCAGGACAACGGCACGCTGCACGGTGTGATCGTTCAATTCGGTGGGCAAACCCCGCTGAAGCTCGCCAATGCGCTGCATGACGCGGGCATCCCCATCCTTGGCACAACGCCTGACGCGATTGATCTGGCCGAAGACCGCGAGCGTTTCCAGCAGCTTGTGCAGAAACTGGGGCTCAAGCAGCCGGTCAACGGGATCGCGTCTACGGATGAAGAGGCGCTTGCGATTGCGGAAGACATCGGCTTCCCTCTCGTGATCCGTCCGTCTTTTGTTCTGGGTGGCCGCGCGATGGAAATCGTGCGCGATATGGACCAGTTGCGCCGCTATATCTCCGAGGCTGTGGTGGTCTCTGGCAAGTCGCCCGTCCTGCTCGATAGCTATCTATCTGGCGCGGTCGAAGTCGATGTGGACTGCCTCTCAGACGGCACCGACACCCACGTCGCTGGCATCATGCAGCATATCGAAGAAGCCGGCGTGCACTCGGGCGACAGCGCCTGTTCGCTGCCGCCGCATAGCCTGCCCGAAGACATCATCCTTGAGATCCGCAAGCAGACCGAGGCTTTGGCCAAGGCGCTGAACGTCGTGGGCCTGATGAACATCCAGTTCGCTGTGAAAGACAATGAGGTTTATCTCATTGAGGTGAACCCGCGTGCATCGCGCACTGTGCCGTTTGTGGCCAAAGCCACAGACAGCGCCATTGCGTCGATCGCTGCTCGCCTCATGGCAGGTGAGCCGCTGTCGAACTTCCCCAAGCGCGCGCCTTACCCCGAGACCGACAACCCGATGGATGTACTGCCGCTGGGCGACGCCTTCACCTTGGCCGATCCGAAAACTCCGTGGTTCAGCGTGAAAGAGGCCGTGCTGCCCTTCGCCCGCTTCCCCGGTGTTGACACGATCTTGTCGCCAGAGATGCGCTCAACCGGTGAGGTCATGGGCTGGGACCGCAACTTTGCCCGCGCTTTTCTTAAGGCGCAGATGGGCGCTGGCGTAGACCTGCCAACCGAAGGCTGCGTGTTCATGTCGATCAAGGACATGGACAAATCCGCCGACATGGCCGACGCCGCACGCATCCTGACCGACCTTGGACTGACCATCGCGGCCACACGTGGCACAGCGGGCTGGCTTACGGAACAGGGCATTGCCTGCGAGACAGTGAACAAAGTCTACGAGGGCGGGCTGACCATCGTGGATCGCCTGAAAGACGGGCACATCGCGCTGGTGATGAACACCACCGAAGGCGCACAAGCGGTTGAAGACAGCCGCGATATTCGCGCCGTGGCCCTTTATGACAAGATCCCATACTTCACCACCGCCGCCGCATCCCACGCCGCGGCCTTGGCCATGAAAGAGCGGATGGCAGGCGACGTGGACGTGCGCGCGTTGCAGGGCTAGCCGCCCCCCGCGGGGTCATGGCATCCTGACTTTACCGACTGGGCGCAGGTCACTAGGCTTGCGCCCATTGTCGTTTAAGTCTTTGCAGGTCATTCCGCCATGTCGTCGCGCATTATCCAAATTGTTATCGCCTGCCTTGCAATCGCTGTGATCGGCGTTGGCATATTTGTCATGACGGCTGGCGACACCAGCCAAAGCGCTGAGCGCACACCTGTTGGCACTGCGGCGGAGACACCGCCCCCATGGGATGGCGGTGATATCGCGCGTGGGAGCGAGCCACCCGCGGTGCCGCGCAGCGTGCCACCGCGCACCACTACACAACCGCGCACCGCAGCCCCGCCGCCCGAGCCGGTCATTATCGCGCCAGCGCCCGTCATTGTCGCAGAACCGGTGATCATAGAGGCCACGGACGAACGTGATTACGCCACCGTTCTGGTGAACTTCGCCACAAACCGCGTGATGGATGCAGATGCAGATATTCCTGATCGTTTCACCGGTCTTGTTGGTGATCTGGTGTACGGCGATGCCTTGGTGGCCATACCCCGCGATCACGAAGCGGGCGTGCTGGAAAGCCAGAACTGGCTGATGTCATTTATCGTGGCCCCGAACCCCGAAAGCCATGTCCTTGTCGAAACGCTCGACGTGCGCCCGACCGCAGAGATTCTGGCACAGATCAACGCGCAAGCCAGCACAGGCAACGGTGCGGTGCTGGTCTATGTGCACGGCTATAACACCAGCTTTGACAAGGCGGCGCGGCGCATGGGGCAGATGACCTATGATCTTGGCTGGGACGGGGCCGCGTTCTTTTACAGCTGGCCCAGTCGCGCGCAGGCAGGGCTTTATTTCACGGACGACACAGCCGCCGACCAGTCCATCCGCGTGATGAAACAGGTTCTTGGCGATCTCGGGTCGCTGCCCGATAGCCCCGATATCATCCTAATCGCACACTCCATGGGAACACGCGTTCTGTCAGAGGCGCTGCAACAGTTGGTCACCGAAGGCACGCCTGTCACGAACAGGATCAGCACGCTGATCTTGGCCGCACCCGACATCGACAAGCAGGTCTTTGTGAACGATATCGCCCCACGTCTGGACGCGATGGAGCAAGCCGCGATTACGCTTTACGCGTCATCCGAGGACAGCGCGCTCAAAGCGTCGCGGGCGGCGCGGGGCTTTACACGGATGGGCGACAGTAGCGACGGGCTCATCCTTGTTGATGGCATCGAGATTGTGGACGCGACGGGTGCAGAAAGCGACTTTTTCGGACACACTTACTTTGGCGATAACGCGACGATCATCGATGATATCTTCGACGTGGTGCACAACCGCCTGCCTGCCGATGAACGCCCGATGCTGGTGCCGCGTGACCATCCCGACGGGACCTACTGGGCGATTGCCGTCCCGTAACGCAGCGGCCCGTTGGACACTGACATGGCGGCGCGTTAGGGTCCGATGATCCATCAGATTGAGGCCAGCATGCACGACGTCGCCATCACCGGAACCGGTGTTTTTACACCCGATCAGACCATCTCGAACGACGAACTTGTTGCCGCGTTCAACGCCTATGCCGACAAATTCAACGCAGATAATGCCGCCGCAATCGCGGCAGGCGATGTTGAGGCGAAAACCCATTCATCCTCCGACTTTATTCTGGCGGCATCGGGGATCGAACGGCGCTTTGTGCTGAACAAATCAGGCGTGCTGGACCCGGACCGGATGTATCCCGCCCTGCCATCGCGCGACGACGAAGACCCCGGCGTCATGGCCGAGATCGGAACGGACGCGGCGACCAAGGCGCTGGCGCAGGCGGGGCTAACGGGTGAAGACATTGATCTGGTGATCTGTGCAGCGTCCAACCATGAACGCGCCTATCCGGCAATTGCCGTGGAAATCCAACAGCTTCTGGGCTGCGGCGGGTTTGCCTTTGATATGAACGTGGCCTGTTCATCTGCGACGTTTGGCATCCAGACAGCGGTGGACATGATCAAAGCAGGGTCGATCCGGCGCGCGTTGGTCGTAAACCCCGAGATTTGCAGCGCCCATCTGGAATGGCGCGACCGTGATTGCCACTTTATCTTTGGTGACGTTGCAACAGCGACAGTGCTGGAACGCGATGAGGGACTGACCGCGCCGCATTTCAAAGTGAAATCCACCCGCTGCGCCACGCAGTTTTCGAACAACATCCGCAACAACAACGGCTTCTTGCGCCGCACACGCGATCACATGGACGACCGGCGTGACATGCAGTTCATGCAAAACGGCCGCAAAGTGTTCAAAGAGGTGCTGCCGCTCGTCAGCAAACATATCGCGGACCACATGGACGATACCGGGGTGCAGGCGGATGACCTGAAGCGCCTGTGGCTGCATCAGGCCAACAAAACGATGAACGACTACATCGGTAAAAAGGTGCTTGGCCGCGTGCCGGAAGACGGCGAGCAGCCCAACATTCTGCAGGACTACGCCAACACCTCGTCTGCGGGGTCCATCATCGCTTTTTCAAAATACTCTGACGACATGGGCAAAGGCGACAAAGGCCTGATCTGTTCGTTTGGCGCAGGGTATTCCGTTGGATCGGTTATCGTCGAACGCGCGTAGGTCGCCAAACTCGGATTAGAGCTTAGTCACCCGCGCGTGGACCTTGGCTGCATCCTCGACCCGTTCCGAATAGCGGTCCGTCAGAAACGGACGCCCGCGTGTCATGTAGGTGAAGCGCACCAGCTCTTCCATGACATCCACAATCCGGTTGTAGAGCGATGAAGGCTTCATGCGGCCTTTCTCGAACTCTTTCCACGCCATTGGCACGGAAGACTGGTTCGGGATTGTCACCATGCGCATCCAGCGGCCTAAAATGCGCAACTGATTGACCGTGTTGAACGACTGAGAGCCGCCGCAGACCTGCATCACCGCCAGCGTCTTGCCCTGCGTCGGGCGGATACCGCCGATTGGGGCCAGCGGCAGCCAGTCGATCTGCGCCTTCATGATCCCCGTCATCGCGCCATGGCGTTCAGGGCTGGACCAGACCATGCCTTCGGACCACATCGCAAGCTCGCGCAATTCTGCAACTTTGGGATGACTGGCATCTGCCCCGTCTGGCAGCGGCAAACCGGTCGGGTCAAATGTTCGCACTTCGCAGCCGAATGCGGTGAGAATCCTCGCGCCCTCTTCTGCCGCCAGTCGCGAATAACTGGTCTCGCGCAGCGATCCGTAGAGCATCAGGATACGTGGGGCGTGTAAATCATCGGTTGCAGAAACCAGTGACGCTACGTCAATCGGGTGCAACTGGTCTGCGTCAATGTTCGGAAGATCGCTTAAATCCATCGGTCAGGCGCTGACGTTCGGGTCTTCAAGGTGCAGCTTCATCTCAAGCAGAACCTTTTGCAAAGCGGTCGTTTCGCGCAGCAGGCGCTTGGCCTCGTTGGTGGTAATTACGCCGTCCTCGATGGACATATTGTATTCACCCATCAGCACCGCAAACCGCTGGCTTAGCTTGATGACATCACTGTTGATCCCACCCTCGCTGTTGCCGCGCTCATCGTCGTAAGACAATGTAATGCCTTTCATTTCTGCCAGCGCAGATGTGACATGCGGGTAAGATGCCGCGGCCTCAAGTGCTGCCACTGCATCCACAGGCATGAACCTGTCGGCGTGTTCGTCACTGTCGGAATAATAACGCCCCAGCGTCGCTTTTGATTTGCCGGTCAGCTTGCAGGCATTCTCGATACCGACATCTTTCACCAAGGCTTCGGTGTGTTTTTTCAGGTAACTGTTATAACCGCTCATGATCTTCCCCCTCATCGCTTTCGTCTTGGTGACGTCTTTCGCAGGACATTTCACCGGGGAAAACAAATAGCTCATTCCCATGCGCAAGTTTAATCCCGTTTGGCACACAAGGGCCAGCCCTGTCAGGCGGGGCAATAGATCGCGACGGCGCTGGCCGCACTTGTGCAACAAACCGATTGATCCGCTGAATGGTCTTGGAAGTTGCGCGTCCACGGCTTTCGAGTCGGCCACTCACGGGGCGGGTGCCAGACGCGATCGGCGCTGGACAATTGAAATTGGATGGGATGCTTGATTTCAGTTGTCCGGCACCGTTAACACGGGGCCTATGGCCAAACTCTATTTCAACTACTCCACGATGAACGCAGGCAAATCCACTGTGCTTTTGCAAGCGTCCCATAACTATATCGAACGCGGAATGCAGACCTATCTGCTGACGGCGCAGTTTGACAATCGGGCGGGCGAAGGTCGCATCGCCAGCCGCATCGGTATTGGTGAACAGGCCGATACGTTTGCCCCGTCCGAAAATCTGTTCACAAAGATTGAAAGCCGTCTGGCCCAAGGCCCCTGTGCCTGTGTCTTTATCGATGAGGCGCAGTTTTTAGAGCCGGATCAGGTCTGGCAACTGGCCCGCGCGGTTGATGATCTGCGGGTGCCGATCATGTGCTTTGGGCTACGCGTTGATTTTCAGGGCAACCTCTTTCCCGGATCAGCGGCCTTGCTGGCGCTTTGCGATGAGATGCGCGAAGTCCGCACAATTTGTCACTGCGGCAAGAAAGCGACTATGGTCGTGCGCAAGGACGATCAGGGCCGTGTGCTGACCGCTGGCGATCAGGTGTCGATCGGCGGCAACGAACGGTATGTATCGCTGTGTCGCAAACATTGGCGGGCCGCGATGGGAGAGGACGTGACATGAAGAAGTGGGCGACATTTGGCGCTGTTCTGGCGGCAATCGGCGCGATGATCGGCTGGGCGCTGTCTGACGATCGCCTGTCCAACGAAGAGCAGGTCGCGATGGCCACAACCGATTTCTATCAAAGCCTGCCTGCCGAAGGATGTGTCACCCGCGCCGAAATCGTTGCCGCAGCCACCGCACGCGATTGGGCGCATGGGCCGCGCGATGATTTCAATTTCTGCATCGCGCCTGACGGGCTGACCGACTGGTATTGGGTCGAACGTCAGCCGCCACTACTGATGTCTACGGAAGATGAAAACCGGCTATACTTCGGCTTTGACCCGCAAGGCTGTAGCGTGGACTGGACCTATGCTGCGTGTGATTAATTCACCGGATTAGGAAGCGCGACACCGCGATCCCACGCCACGATATTATCCAGTGCCATCTGCCCCATCGCCTCGCGCACCTCAAGCGCAGCGGTGCCCAGATGCGGCAAGAGAACCGCGTTTTCCAAAGCTCGCAGGCTTTCCGGCACAAGCGGTTCCTTCGCATAGACATCCAGTCCGGCGCCGCCGATGCGCTTGTCCTGAAGGGCGGCAATCAGCGCCTCTTCGTCCAGCACGTCACCGCGGGCCACATTCACGATCACCGCATGGGGCTGCATGGCAGCAATTGCGGCACTATCAACCAGATTTGTGTTTGCACCGCCGCCAGGCACAGTGATGACGATCACGTCAGACTGGCTCATCAGTGCCTCAAGCGTCTCAACCTGTCGTGACGGAACATCCACCTCTTTCTGAGAGCGGTTGTAGTAGATCACAGGCATGTCGAAGCCGTAGTGGCACCGCCGCGCCACCGCCTGCCCGATGCGGCCCATGCCGATGATACCGACACGCTTGCCCGTGACATGCAGGCCCAGCATCTGTGTCGGGCCCCATCCATGCCATTTACCAGACCTGACAATGCGCTCCCCCTCGCCAGCGCGGCGGCACGTGGAAAGGATCAGCGTCATCGCGATGTCTGCCGTGGCATCTGTCACCACATCTGGCGTGTTTGAAACCGCAACGCCCGCCGCTTTGGCGGCGCTGGCGTCGATATGGTTAAAACCAACACCGAAGTTCGCGACAATGCCGCAGCGGATGTTGTCCGTGGCGAACGCCTCGGCATTGAACTGGTCACCTAACGTTGCCAGCACAGCGTCATAGTCGCGCAGCGCCTCAGCCGCCGCTTGCGGGTCAAGCCCATCGGTGTCGTCGCGCAAAGTCACGTCATAATTGGCCTGTGCGGCGGTGATGGTCGCACCCGGCATCTGCCGCGTAATCAAAAGCTTTTTCAATGCAAACGCCCCCCCTCGGGCACAGGCTGGTCAGGGCCAACAAGAACAACACCACCATCGGCGTCTGGCATGCCCAGCACCAGAACCTCGGACATGAACTTTCCGATCTGACGCGGCGGGAAATTGACGACGGCCAGCACCTGTTTTCCGATCAATCCGTCCGGTGTGTAGTGTGCGGTCAGTTGGGCCGATGTCTTTTTCTCGCCGATCTCGTCGCCAAAATCGATCCAAAGCTTGATCGCAGGCTTGCGCGCTTCCGGATAGGGTTCGGAGCGAAGCACACGACCGACACGCACGTCAACGGCCATAAAATCGTCAAAGCTAATCTCAGTCATTCGCCAGTTCCCGTGACCTGTCAGCCGCAGCCGCAACAGCACGTTCCAACAAGGGCGGGAAGCCGGATTCTGCATCCATCAGCACCTCAAGTGCGGCCTGTGTGGTGCCATTTGGCGATGTGACGTTGACGCGCAGCTGGTCTGGGCCGTCTTCGGCGGCCTGCGCCAAAGCGCCAGCGCCCGCAACCGTCGCCTTGGCCAGCTGCATCGCCATCGCCTCTGGCAAGCCCTGTGCAACACCTGCGGCGGCCAGCGTTTCGATCAGATGAAAGACATACGCCGGACCGGAGCCTGATACGCCTGTGACGGCATCCATCTGGCTTTCGTTATCCAGCCGCACCACCTGACCGATCGCTTCCAACAGCCCTTCGGCCATTTCCAGATGTGCGTCTGACGCCAGATCGTTGCCGATCATCGCCGTGATCCCCTGCCCCACAGCAGCGGGCGTGTTCGGCATGGCCCGCACGATAGGCGTGCCAGCCCCCAACACCGCCTCGAACCGGACAATGGGCGTGCCGGCGGCAACCGAGATAAACAACGTCTGCCCGTTGCCAAGCGCCTGCATATCCGGCAGCGCATCGCCCATTATCTGCGGCTTGACGGCTACCAGAACCACAGCCGGATTTTCCGGCAAAGTCACATTGACATGCACGGCCAGCCCCTTGACCCAATCGCTGGGATTTGGGTCTTGCACCCAGACCGATGACGCAGGCACACCATTCTTGAGCCAGCCTGCCAGCACCGCCGACCCCATTTTGCCGCATCCTAACAGCACCAAACCACGCCGTGCTATGTCATCCAAATTCATCAGCCCATTCCCTCGTGCATCGTTTCAGACGAAGGCTAGTCAAACTCACAGCCAGCCTCAACCGCCGAAACAAGGCACGGCGGGGATGGTTCTTTTTGGTGCGTTGTAGTCAAAAAACGTGGGGCGCCGCCGCTTAGGTTAACGGCAGTCACATGCGTTCAGGCGCGCCCGTAGGCCTCGCTCATCGCGACTTGCACGGCGTCTGCGGGGTCACGTTCGGCCCATGTGACCAGCTGGATCGCAGGGTAATACCGCTCGCAGGATGCAACAGCCGCATTGATCATCGTATCAACCTGATCGGGTCCGGCGACCTGATCGCCCGCCAGAACAAGGCCGTAGCGGTAAACCATCATCTTTTGTTCGCCCCACCATGTGAACGATCCGGCCCAGCACTGATCGTTGATCGTGTTCAGCGCCTCGTAAAGCGCAGGCAAGCGGTGCTCGGGTGGTTCCATCTCGAAGGTGCAGATCAGGCGCAGCGTCTCGTCATAGGCCGACCACGCCAGCGTAATTGCGTATGTGCGCCACTGTGCCTCGACCGCCATGGCGATTTGATCGTCATGAATGCGGTCAAACTCCCAGTCATGATGTTCGGCGATATGCTCCACCAGATCGATGGGGTGCAGGTCTTCGACGTCATAAATCTGTTCCGCAAGTGTCATCTGCTCGGGCCTTTACTGCTGTCGCGGCGCTGCTTGTGTGCGCGCTTACCGCTATGTGCCACCTCTAGGGGCGGTGTCGTTCTTGTTATGCCCCTACGATATATCGTGGTCGCTTGGGGCCTTTGTGTAAAGCAATTTCTTGGGGATAAGTCGCAGCCCCTTGCCATTGGCAGATCATCCCCACAAGGTTGCGCGACCCCGAACATGATCAAATCAAGGTGCATTGCCATGAATACAGACCTGCTCAAACGCCTTTGCGAAACACCCGGTGTGCCGGGCAATGAACATCGCGTGCGCGATCTGATCATGGATGAAGTCGCGGACCTGTTTGACCACATGGAGACAGACGCGATGGGCACGCTTTTGTGTCGCCGCGATGCAAAGAGCGCTGACTCGCCGCGCATCATGCTCTTGTGCCATATGGACGAGATCGGCTTTCTGGTCAGTCACATCAGCAAGGACGGCTATCTTTTCCTACAACCCGTGGGCGGTTTTGATCCGCGCAATCTTTTCTCGCGCCGCGTGCTGGTCTGCACGGATGATGGTGATTTCAAAGGTGTGATGAACCCCGGCGGCAAGCCTATTCACATCTCGTCGCCAGAGGATCGCAAGAAAATCCCCGAGGTCGGCGAATTCTTTGTCGATCTGGGCATGGGCAAAAAAGCGCATGACCACATCAAGGTCGGTGATTTTGTCGTCATGGACGAGCCGTTTATCGAGATTGGCGACAAATTTGTGTCCAAGGCGCTGGATAACAGGATCGCCTGCTGGCTGGGGATCGAGGCGATCCGTAAATTGGCGGACGCAGGGCGCGGCGCCGAAATCCACGTGGCCTTCACCACGCAGGAAGAAGTGGGTTTGCGCGGTGCGCGGACATCATCCTACCGCATCAAGCCGGATATCGGCATTGGGATCGACACGACACTGGCCTGCGACACACCCGGCATTCCCGACAAGGACGCGACAACCACGCAGGGCAAAGGCTTTGGCCTGCATGTGCGCGACAGTTCGTTCATCGCGGATCGCGCGTTGGTGAAAGAGATCGAAGCCGTCGCCATTGCAAATAACATCCCCTATCAGCGCACGATGCTGGCCGCTGGTGGTCAGGATGGTGCGGCGGCACAACAGGCCGCTGCCGGTGCGCGCGCAGTGGGGATCGTCGTTGGCACACGCTATATCCATACGGTGACCGAGATGATCGAGAAGGATGACCTGCAAGCCGCCCTTGATGTCATCGCGGCCTATCTTGCCACATTCGAATGATGCGGGTTTATCGTAGGGCGGGGCTTTGACCCGCCGCTGCCCTACGATCCGTGATAAGTCAGCGCGTTGCGGATCAGGTGCCGCAGCCGGTCCTGCACGATGTCATCCGCTTGGGCGAAGATAACGGCGCGGTTGCCTTCAATCTGCTCGTCAGTGCCGTGCACGGCGGCGTAATCGGCAATCACTGTGGTCTGGCAATGCGCGTATAGCCCACATCCGCCAGTCTTTGGCACGGCAATGCGCAGCGGTGTGCCGCCTTTGACAGTATAAGACGGCTGCCCCCATTTCAGCGTTTCGCTCAGCTCACCGATCTGTGGCATCTCGCGCGCGGTCTCGTAGATCAAATCGCGCAGGCGCAGGGCCATTGCTCGGCTATTCTCGGGCATGGCGGCGTAGGCAGCAGCTATCGTGTCATTTTCGAACGGCACGCGCATCAGGTCTCTCCCACAAGCTGTTCCACACGTGCAACGTAGGCCATAAGCGCCGCGTCGTCAGTTACCCTTTGCGACATGCGTGTCGGCACCGGCGATCCGCGCATAGCGGACAGAACCGCCGCCACACTGAAATCGGGCAGTGTAATCTGGTCACCCATCAAGAAAGGCTGTTCGCCCAGCGCATCGGCAATGACATGCAGGTGTGCATCCAGCGCGGCAAAGCGTTCATCCGGTGTCAGCCGCCCCAGTCCCTGCATAGACAAGCCCTGCATCAAATTGCGCCTTAGTTTGCCCGCAATCAACCCCCGCAGAAGGCGCGGCACATCCTCAAAGAAAGTCTCGCGTATCATCGCGAAGGTTTCGTCATCGCCCCAGCGATCCAGCACCTGATGGAAATAGAGATCCTTTTCCGCCAGCGCGATCAGCGCATGGCCCAAAGCTCTATCACGCGGGCTGGTATCCGCCCAAAAATCCGCTCCGTGATCCGAGAGGAATCGAGCGATCTGCCCGCTGTCATGGATGAGCCGGTCGCCATCGCGCAAAACCGGCAGTTTGCCGTGCGGCATCTTGCGCGGATCGTTGGAAACCTCGCGGGTCCACGCAAATCCGGCGTGGTTCATCAACCAAATGGCCTTGATCGAAAACGGACTGGCGCTGATTTCGCCAAAGGCGGGCGGGAATGTGATGAGGTGGTACACTGATGCTACTCCTTGCGCTGTTGGTGTAGCATTGCAGGTAATACTGACATTTTTTGGCAGGAGTTGTGCTATAGGGTTTTCCCATGTCACGCACCACACGCCTGTTCCAACTGATGCAATCCTTGCGCAGCCATCGCCCGCCAGTCACAGCGGCCACATTGGCCGAGGATACCGGCGTGTCGCTGCGCACGCTCTACCGCGATATTGATGCGCTACGCGGTCTGGGCGCGGTGATCGACGGGACAGCAGGCTATGGCTACGTGTTGACCGAAGACCCTGCCCTGCCGCCGATGATGTTCACCGATGACGAGATCGAAGCGCTGGTGCTGGGATTACGCGATGTGCAGGCGATTGCCGATCCGGCCTTGGCCAATGCCGCCGGATCTGCGCTGACCAAATTGCACGCCCGCCTGCCCGCTGCACAGGCGCACCGCCTCAAACACGCGGTTCTGACGGCCCGCCGCTTTATCAAACCGCCGCAGCCTGCGATCGACGTCGCGGCCCTGCGGCAGGCCACTTGGGACGAGCGCACTGTTCATTTGCTTTATACCGATGGCGAGGGAAACGAGACAGAGCGTATGGTTGACCCGCTTGGCATCGTCTATCTGCAAAATGCGCTGTGTCTTGTGGCGTGGTGTCATCTGCGCCAGGACAGCCGCACATTTCGCATCGACAGGATGCGCGCGCTGACCCTTACCGATGGCAGTTTCAGGCCACACCGCATCGCAATGCTACGTGATGCGATTGCCAAGATCAGAGGCCAGAAGCAAAGCGATTAAAGCTTGGCGTCAAACTCGGCCAGCACCTGTTCGTAAACTGCGCGCTTGAACGGGACGATATTGGCCACTAATTCGTCCTTTGGCATCCATTTCCACTCGGAAAATTCGGGGTGTTCGGTCGCGATGTTGATATCGTCGGCCTGTCCGTGGAACCGGAACAGGAACCACTTCTGCTCTTGCCCGCGATACTTGCCCTTCCAGATACGCGGCACCAGTTCGTGGGGCAGATCATAGGCAATCAGCCCAGCGGTTTCGGCCTCGACCGAGATCAGGTTTTCGGTCACGCCGGTTTCTTCCCACAGTTCGCGGATCGCGGCCTGCCGTGTCGTCTCTCCGGGGTCGACGCCCCCTTGCGGCATCTGCCAAGCGTCCTGATCGCGGTCGCGGCGCTGACCAACAAAGATATGGCCACGCGTATTGGCCAGCATGATGCCAACGCAAGGACGGTAGGGTAGCTGCGCAATTTCGTCGGGAGTCATAAAGGTGCCTTGGTGTGTCATAAGCCTGTGCCTTTCGTTTGGCCCAGAACATGGCGCAAGGTCCAGACGTTATGCGATAACAAGTCTGGTATTGAGCCGGATTTTTGCGGCAATCCATGCCAGATGATCGCGCCGGAACGCCACGCAGCCTGCTGTCGGGTATCCCGATCTGCGCCATTGGTGGATAAAGATCGCCGACCCGCGCCCTTTGACCGGATAAGGCCAATTCCAGTCCGTGATGATCACAAGATCATACATTGGATCCGCACGGCGCAGGGTTTCGTGGCTGTGGAGACAGGGCCTGCGCACCATCAGGTTATAGTCTTCATGCGCTGGATCATCCGACCACAAATCGCCGTTACGAATGGGCACGGCCCAATCGGCAGGCTTTGCCATCCGGTCAGGTCGGTACAGCATTCCGACGATCCGGTGCGTACCACGCGGCGTCGCACCATCGCCTTCGGCCTTGCGCGACGTGATCCCGCCGCGCCCGACCGTATGCGGAAATTTGCGGCCCATGAACCGGACACAGGTTGGCGTGACCACCAGATCGGTTTGCTTCATCGCGCGGTCCCGCGCCAGAATTTTTCGCCGGTCAAAGGTCGTGGCCCGACTTTGCGGCCTTGGTCGCAAGGTAAGCGTGGTTATGCGGATTCTCACCCACACGCAGCGGCACACGCTCTTCAACGCTGATCCCGCAACTTTCCAGTTTAGCCACTTTCGCGGGGTTGTTGGACAAAAGCCGGACCCGCCCAAAGCCCATCTGCGTCAGGATCTCTGCGCCGATCCGGAAATCGCGTTCATCATCTTCAAATCCAAGCCTGTGGTTCGCCTCGACCGTATCGAACCCCTGATCCTGTAACGAATAGGCGCGCATCTTGTTGGCCAGACCAATGCCGCGCCCCTCTTGGTTAAGGTATAGCAGGATGCCCTGCCCCGCTTCGCCCATCTGCGCCATCGCCCCGCGCAGCTGTGGCCCGCAATCACATTTCAATGACCCCAGCAGATCGCCCGTAAAGCAGGCGGAATGAAGCCGTGTCAGCACAGCCGCGTCGCGCGACGGGCGCCCGATTTCAACCGCGTAGTGCTCTTCGGCACCATCTTCCGGGCGGAAAATATGCAAGCGGCCTGCCTGCGACACCTCTAACGGTAGGCGTGCCGCGACCACTTCGTGCATCGGTGATAGTGCCGTGGCCTGTGCTGCCTCTGCAGGAACCACTGTCAGGTTTTCGGCCTGCGCGAGGCTATCATCGGGCAGCGGCACCACAATCGCAGCAGGCAATAGCCGTGCGGATTTCATCAATGCAATCGCAGCTCTGTGTGCGGCGACATCACCACCGCGCGCAGATTGCAACGGGCCCTTCATCGGGTTTTGCAGGTCGCCTGCCGGATCAGCGATTGCATGCACCCAGCCAAGTGACGCGTTCTGGGGAATGACGATACGGGCCAAATCACCATCGTAGGCGCGGGCCTTCAGGATTTCAGCGCGCCGTCCGGTTACGGCCAGCACCGCACCTTGCCCCGTCGCCATCACGGCGTTCAGACGATCATGATCGACGGTCTCCGCCGCCATCACAAGCACGGGTGCCGCACCTATCACGATGATCGGCACACCCATCCGCAGATCCGCGCGGGCGCGCGCCAGACGTTCTGTAATATCGGGGCCAAAACCCATGCGACAGGCCTTCTATTTGTTTCATCCCTTAGCCGTTTGGACGCAAAAGTGAAACATTACACGGTGATATCACACGAGCGTGTGAAATGCGCACCCCTTATCTTGTTCAAATCGTGTCTTGGCCACATTTCTATAAACAACAACTCAAAGGAGTTTTCGCAATGGCACAACTAAAGAAGATTTTGCTGGTAGACGATGATGACGACCTGCGCGAAGCGTTGGGCGAGCAGTTGATCATGACAGAAGATTTTGATGTCTTCGAGGCCGATGATGGTGCCAGCGCCATGACCAAGGCCAAAGAGGCGCTTTATGATCTGATGATTCTGGATGTTGGTTTGCCTGACACTGATGGCCGCGAACTGTGCCGTTTGATGCGTAAACAGGGTGTGAAATGCCCAATCGTCATGCTGACAGCACAAGACAGCGACGCCGACACAATTTACGGCCTTGATGCTGGGGCCAATGATTATGTCTCCAAGCCGTTCAAGTTCCCCGTCCTGCTGGCGCGTATTCGCAGTCAGTTGCGCACGCATGAACAGTCCGAAGACGCTGTTTTCCAGCTTGGGCCATACACATTCAAGCCTGCGCAAAAGATGCTGGTGACCGAAGACGACAAAAAGGTGCGTCTGACCGAGAAGGAAACCAATATCCTCAAGTTCCTTTATCGCGCGACCGAAGGCGTGGTGGCCCGTGACGTGCTGCTGCACGAGGTGTGGGGCTACAATGCGGGTGTGACAACACACACGCTTGAAACGCACATCTACCGGCTACGTCAAAAGATCGAACCCGACCCCTCGAACGCCCGTTTGCTGGTGACGGAATCAGGCGGCTACCGCTTGGTCGCATAATTCTTTGCAGGCGCGGGAACTTTCGTCCCGATTACCGCGTTTGCAAGACAGACCCCACGGTGGCGGGGCTATTGGCCATCATCCTCCCTGTTGGACTTGTCCGGGCCTTTGTGCCCGGACTTTTTTTGCGCACAGACCAGCGACTGGTCACAGCAGCAAGTCCTGCTATGTCTGGGTATAACGCACATCAATAAAGGAGCGCTGATCCATGAAGACCGCAAAAGACTATCTGGACGAGGCAAACGCCGTGATTGCCCGCATGTCCGCCGAGGATGCGATTGCCGCATACAATGCCGGCGGCGGCACATTCATCGACGTGCGTGACAGCGCGGCAATCGCGGAATCCGGCACAATTAAAAGCGCCCACCGCGTCCCGCGTGGCATGATCGAATTCCGCGCCGATCCTGCGGTCGAGGCGCTTTTCGACCCGACGTTCAAAGACAAAAATGCCGCATATTACCTGATCTGCGGCGCTGGCGGTCAGGCCGCCCTGACGGGCAAAACCATGCACGAGATGGGCTTTACCAACGTCACCAACATCGGCGGTTTCCCCGACTGGAAAGAAGCTGGCGGCCCAACCGAGAGCTAAACGCCCTTAAGACAAAACAAACTGATCGCGCTGATAGCCTTGCAGGTAAAGCAGCGCGGTCAGATCATTGTGGTTGATCCGCACATCGCACTGCTCTTGCACGCTTGGCTTGGCATGAAGTGCCACACCAGTGCCCGCACGCCCCAGCATCCCCAGATCATTGGCCCCGTCGCCCACGGCCAGCACGGCATCCTCGGGCAGACCCTTTGCCGCGCAAATCTCTTCCAGCGCCTGCACTTTGGCCGCTTGCCCCAGAATGGGCCGCGCCGCCTGACCTGTGAGTTTGCCATCCGCAGAAAGCAGCGTGTTGGCACGGTTTTCGTCAAAGCCAAGTTGCGCTGCCACCTGCGACGTAAAAGCCGTAAAGCCACCCGAAACCAACGCGGCATAAGCCCCGTTTGCTTTCATCGTCTGGACGAGCGTCCGCCCTCCCGGCATCAGCGTAATCCGGTTGGCCAGAACGTCGTCAATCACGCTGGTCGGCAATCCCGCAAGCAGACCAACGCGTTCATCCAGCGCCGCCTCAAAATCAAGTTCGCCATTCATCGCCCGCGCGGTGATATCGGCCACACGCGGGCCGACGCCCGCTTCGGCTGCCAGCTCGTCGATACATTCCTGCTGGATCATGGTGCTGTCCATGTCCGCCAGCAGCACCTGTTTCCGACGCCCCTCCGCGGGCTGGATCACCAAATCAATAAATTGCGCCTGCAGGTCTGCCCAAACCGCCCACTGGTTGTCGGGTCGGTCCGGTACATCAAACGTCGCGGCCTCATCTGTACCAAGCCAAAGCGCATCTCCCCCGCCCCATGCATTGCGCAGCGCCTCAACCAAAGCACGGTCAAGTGGTCGCCCGATCAACGTAACATTCAGCATGCGTGGCCCTTTGCATCATTTTGCCAAAAATACTCAAATCCGGACCTGTCACCGCAACGCCGGAGTTTCCGATCTGCGTCAAACATGTCGCAAAAATCGGCTCAAGCGGCGGTCTAGCTCCAAAATTGCGGTTGTGGAACCCCGCCTCGCGCTCTAACTCAGGCGCTGGGACACCCTTCCCCAACGAAGGGCGCATATCTGAGAGGATACCAGTGATGGTAAAGACCACCGACGCGGGCCAAGCGCCTGCAAAACCAACTGTGCGGCCACAAAACCCACGGTTTTCGTCCGGCCCCTGTGCCAAACCCCCCGTTTTTGATCTGACCGATCTGTCCGATGCGCCGCTGGGCCGGTCGCACCGTGCCGCTGTCGGCAAGGCCAAGCTGGCCGAGGCGATTGACCGCACGCGCGCTATTCTGGGCGTGCCCGATGATTACCGCATCGGCATTGTCCCTGCCTCCGACACCGGCGCATATGAAATGGCCATGTGGTCACTTCTGGGCGAACGCCCCGCCGAGATGGTCGCTTGGGAAAGCTTTGGTGCCGGCTGGGTCACCGATGTGGTCAAGCAGCTGAAAATCGAGGCGCAGGTTCACACGGCTAACTACGGCAAGATCGTCGATATGGCTGCGCTGAACTACGACCACGATGTCTGCTTTACGTGGAACGGCACCACTTCCGGTGTGCGTATGCCGCATGGCGACATGATCCCCGCAGACCGTGCGGGCCTGACGCTGTGCGACGCGACATCTGCGGCCTTTGCGCAGGATTTGCCATGGGATAAGCTCGATGTGACGACATTCTCATGGCAAAAGGTCATGGGCGGTGAAGCGGCACACGGTATGCTGATCCTGTCACCCCGCGCTGTTGCCCGCCTCGAAAGCTACACGCCCGCATGGCCCCTGCCAAAGATCTTCCGCCTAACCAAAGGCGGCAAACTGATCGAGGGGATTTTCCGCGGCGAGACAATCAACACGCCATCCATGCTCGCGGTTGAGGATTATCTCAACGCACTGAAGTGGGCCGAGGCAATCGGCGGCCTGACCGCTCTGCAAGACCGCGCAGACGCCAACGCACAGGCCATCTTCGACTTCTGCGATGAAAACGACTGGATTGCCAATCTGGCCGATGATCCGGCGACGCGTTCCAACACCTCTGTCTGCCTGAAGTTTACCGATGACCGGATCACGGACGGGGCCGCTTTCGCCAAGGCCGTGGCCAAACGGCTTGCGGATGCGGATGTCGCGCTTGATATCGGCGCATATCGCGACGCACCCGCTGGCTTGCGTATCTGGTGTGGCGCCACTGTCGAAACCGATGACATCACAGCCATGCTGCCGTGGCTGTCATGGGCTTTCCACGCCGAAATCACAGCGCAGTAATCGCTTTTTCCCAAATACTCATGCCGCGCCCGCAGCACGCCCTGCCGCGCGTTAAGGATACCAAAATGCCTAAAGTACTCATCTCCGACAAACTCTCTGACGCTGCCGTGCAAATCTTCAAGGATCGCGGCATCGATGTTGATTTCCAGCCCGACCTTGGCAAAGACAAGGACCTGCTGCTGGCCGCTATCCCGCATTACGATGGTCTGGCAATCCGCTCTGCCACCAAGGCGACCGAGAAAATCATCAACGCCGCAACAAACCTCAAGGTCATTGGCCGCGCCGGTATCGGGACAGACAACATCGACAAGGATGCCGCCTCCAAGGCCGGTATCATCGTTATGAACACGCCTTTCGGCAACATGATCACAACGGCTGAGCACGCCATCGCAATGATGTTCGCCGTCGCCCGCCAAATTCCCGAGGCGTCCGCGTCAACGCACGCGGGCAAGTGGGAAAAGTCCAAGTTCATGGGCGTCGAGCTGACCGGTAAAACCCTCGGCGTGATCGGTGCAGGCAACATCGGCGGTATCGTCTGCGATCGCGCCCGCGCGCTCAAGATGAAGGTCATGGCCTACGACCCTTATCTGGGCGAGGAAAAAGCCGAAAAGATGGGCGTGAAGAAAGTCGAGCTGGACGAGCTTTTTGCGAATGCCGATTTCATCACGCTGCACGTCCCCTACACCGAGCAGACCGCCAATATCCTGTCGGCCGAAAACATCGCGAAACTGAAAAAAGGCGTGCGGATCGTGAACTGCGCGCGCGGCGGTTTGGTCGACGAAGCAGCCTTGGCCGAAGCGCTGAAATCCGGCCACGTGGCAGGTGCCGCCTTTGACGTGTTCCAGACAGAGCCCGCAACGGACAGCCCGCTGTTCAACCTGCCCAATGTCGTCGTGACCCCGCACCTTGGCGCGGCCACAACCGAGGCACAGGAAAACGTGGCCTTGCAAGTGGCCGAACAGATGTCGGACTACCTGCTGACCGGTGCCGTCTCGAACGCGCTTAACATGCCGTCTGTGACAGCCGAAGAGGCAAAGGTTATGGGCCCATGGATCAAACTGTCGGGTCACCTTGGCAACTTCATCGGACAAATGACGGACGAGCCGATCACAGCGATCAACATCCTGTTCGATGGATCGGTGTCTGATATGAACCTTGAGGCGCTGACTGCTGCGACCATCGCGGGCATCATGAAAAAGGCAAACCCTGACACCAACATGGTCAGCGCGCCCGTGATCGCAAAAGAACGCGGCATCAAGGTGTCGACGACCAAGCAGGACCGCTCTGGCACGTTTGAGGGGTATATCAAGGTGACCGTGGTCACGTCCAAGCGCGAACGCTCGGTTGCGGGTACGGTCTTTAGCGATGGCAAGCCGCGCTTTATCCAGATCAAAGGCATCAACATCGATGCCGAGGTCGGTGCCCATATGCTTTACACCACGAACGAAGACGTGCCGGGCATCATCGGCGCATTGGGCCAGACCATGGGTGCCAACGGCGTGAACATCGCGAACTTCACGCTCGGACGCTCTGCCGCGCAGGGCGAGGCAATTGCGCTGCTTTACGTTGATGAGCCTGTCCCTGCCACCGCCATCACCGCCTTGCAGGACACCGGTCTCTTTTCGCAGGTCAAGCCGCTGTCGTTTGATACCTGAACATAATTGCCCTATCCGCCACGGGATGGCGGGTGGGGCGCATTGCCCGCTCGCGGGCAACAGCGACAGACGACAGGACGCACCATGATCTATGCGATCGGCGATATCCACGGCCAGAAAGACATGCTGGATCAAGCTCTGGCGCGGATCACCGCAGACGGCGGACCAGACGCCGAGGTCGTATTTCTGGGCGACTACACAGACCGAGGACCACAATCCCGCGCCGTCGTCGACACGCTCATCTCCGGACAGGCCGAGGGGCGCAACTGGCATTTCATCAAAGGCAACCACGATCGGTTTTTCACCACATACGTGCGCACAGGGCGCGGCCATGATCCACGCGTCGCTTCCGGCATCCACTGGCTGAATCCGCGCCTGGGTGGCACAAACACGCTGGCCTCTTACGGACTGCTGCGCGACACCCATTTTGCGCCACACACACGTGGCGAGCTGGAAGAGTTCATCCACTCCGGCGACGGTACCACCCGGATGGATGCCAGCGCTTACCATGCCGCAGCACAAGCTGCCGTGCCGCAAGCACATCTCGATTTCCTGGATAGCCTCCCGCTCACCCACCTTACCGATGATCTGCTTTTCGTGCATGCCGGACTGAAACCGCAAGTCGATCTGGCCTTGCAAGACCCCGAAGACCTGCTGTGGATACGCGACGGATTTCTGGACAGCACACATGATTTCGGGCGTCTGGTTGTCCACGGCCACACCGCGCTCGATTATCCGCAGCATTTCGGCAACCGGATCGATCTGGACGGTGGTGCAGGCTATGACAGACCGCTGATCCCTGCGGTCTTTGAAGGCCGCAATTGCTGGCTGTTAACCGACCAAGGTCGTGTGCCTTTGCAACCGTGATCGCCCTTTCCTCTGGTCCGCCGGTCCTCTACTAGTCGGCACATGCCTCGTATTTTCGACAGTCCAAGCGCCTTTTTTGATCACGGCTTTGACACTGTCATCGACGTGCGCTCCCCGGCGGAGTTCGCCGAAGATCATGTACCCGGTGCCATCAACCTGCCCGCCTTGTCGAACGAGGAACGCGCAGAGGTCGGAACGATGTACACGCAAGTGTCACCGTTTTTGGCACGCAAACTTGGCGCGTCGCTTGTTCTGCGTAATGTGGCCGACCACATCGCAGGGCCGCTGAAAGACTATGACGGAAGCTGGCAGCCGTTGGTGTATTGCTGGCGTGGTGGGCAGCGATCAGGCGTTTTCACCACAATCCTGAAGGAAATCGGCTGGCGTGCCGATACCGTCAAAGGCGGCTACCAAAGCTATCGCAAACTGGTGCAAACCTATCTTTATGACGGCAGCCTGCCGCATAATCTGATCCTGCTCGACGGCTATACCGGCACTGCTAAAACAGCGCTTTTGCCACGATTGGCGGCGCGTGGCGTGCAGACCATAGATCTTGAAGGGCTGGCAGGCCATCGCGGTTCTTTGCTTGGGGCAATGCCCGGTGGGCAACCAGCGCAACGCGGCTTTGAAACGGCTCTCGTCCAGCGCCTTTTGGCGCTTGATCCCGACAAGCCTACCATCGTCGAGGCCGAAAGCAGCAAGATCGGCCAGATCAATCTGCCCCCTGCCCTTTGGGCCCGCATGGTGGCGGCACCCCGTATTGATCTGACAGCCCCCCTTTCCGCGCGCGTAACCTATATCGCTGACGACTATGCCGATATCCTGCGCGATCCTGCGACAGTGCGTGATCGTCTGTCACCGTTGCGGCGGATTCGCGGTCATAAGACGGTGGATCACTGGCAAACCCTTCAGGACGCACGGGATTTCACAGGTCTGGCAGCCGCACTGATGCGCGATCACTACGACAAATCCTACGCCAAGTCGCGGCGGTTGAATGACCGCGCCATTCTCGGGTCGGTGCATGCCGACACTCTGAACGATAGCGGATTGAATATGGCTGCAGACGCCATTGCAAAATTGGTCAGGAATGCACTGTAACCTGTGCCGGACCGTCCTTGAATGATCCGATCATGGCCGCCGGATAACCCGCCTGCCGCAAGTCAGCCAACACGGCATCCGCCTTAGCCGCAGGAACTGCCGCCAGAAGGCCACCAGCGGTTTGCGGATCAAACAGCAGTTCGGCCACAGCACCCGCAGCCCCATGCACAGGCCCCGCACCTGCGCGATTGTCGGGGTACAGCGACGATCTCACGCCTGCTTGCGCTAGATCAACCGCCCCCTGCATCATCGGGATGTCATTCAAATTGATATCCGCCCCCACGCCAGAGGCTTCACAGATGCCGTTCAGATGTCCGGCAAGGCCAAAGCCCGTCACGTCCGTCATCGCATGCGCACCAGCCAGACAGCGTGATGCCGCCGCTTGTCCTAGCACCATCAGATCAAGACATGCCGCCACGTCTGCGCCCTTGGCTTTCGTCTGCATCTCGGCTGCCATTATGACCCCTGATCCCAATGGTTTGGTCAGGATGATCGTATCGCCAGCCTGTGCGCCTGACAGCGTGATGGGTGCGCGTTCGGCCAGCCCCGTCACGGTGAAGCCAAGCGTCAGTTCATCGCCAACCGACGTGTGCCCGCCAACGATTGCGGCGCCCGCTTCGGTCATCACATCGGACGCCGCGGCCATGATCTCGGTCAATGTGCGTTCTTGTAGCTGCGCTGACAGACGCGGCAGAATGATGTTGATCGTCGCGGCTTGTGGCGCGGCTCCCATGGCCCAGATATCGCCCAAGGCATGTACCGCCGCGATCCGTGTCATGAGCACCGGATCGTCTGTCAGTTTGCGCAAATGGTCGGTTGTCATGACCTGCACCGCGCCGCCGGTTTTCAAAATGGCAGCATCGTCGCCCGGAACGCTTTGTATGTCCGCACGCGTGGACTTCGGCATCCGGGACAGGACTGTCGATAGCGCACCGCGCCCGACCTTGGCGCCGCATCCGCCGCACATTGGTTTATCGCCCAAAGCTTCGGTCACACCGTCCGCGATCGTCAGCGGCAGGTCGGGCATCGGCATCTGCGGGTATGCCGTAAACTGGTTCATAAACTTGCGATCAATGTGGTTTTTTAACCGCCACAACATCCGGCCCTGCCATGCACGGCCAAACTTTTCGGCCAGTGCGACCTGCCCCCCTTGCGACACAAGCTTGAGGTAATCGCGTTGAGGAACGTAGTCGCGCAACGCCCCACCCGACAAAACTGCGCGTAGATTATCAAACAATACGGGGGCTTCGCGCACCGCATAGACCCCAGCTTTGGGTCGTGGATTGTACGTCAGATGCGCGCAATCACCGACCGCAAAAATTGAAGGATCGCTGGATTGAAGCGCCTTGTTTACTGCAACAAACCCGTCATGCGTCTCTACCCCGATTGTAGCCAGCCAGTCGTGCGGCTTTGCGCCAGCGGCGCCGGTGGTGAAGTCTGACGCAATTTCCGTGCCATCGGCCAGTCGGACAGACGTTGCTGTCACCTCGACCACATCGGCGTTCTCGATCAGGGTGACGCCTTGCTGGTCCAGCGCGGACCGCATCTTGGCCTGCGCTTGCGGACCAAGGTCTTTTAGAATTGTTCCACGATCGACTAGCTGCACCAGCGCGTTCGCAACGCCTTTTTCACGCAAGGCATACGCCATCGCCATCGCAAGCTCTGCCCCCGCAACGCCACCGCCGATAATGGCAACGCGCGGCTGATCCGCCTGCGCGCGAAACGTGTTCCACCGGCTGGCAAAGGGACCAAGCGGTTTGGCGGGGATACCATGGTCGGCAAAACCGCGCAGCGCAGGCATCGCGCTGGTAATCCCCACGTCAATTGCGGTCACATCATAGGCCAGATCAGGCCGCCCCGGCACGGAGATGAGTTTGCGGACAGGATCAATCGCAGTGACAGCGCCAAGCACCAGACGAGCACCTGCAAACCGCGCAAGCTGCACCAAGTCGATATCCAACTCATCGCGGGTGTAGTGCCCCGCCACGAAACCGGGCAGCATCCCTGAATAAGGCGCCGTCGGCCCCGGATTGATAAGCGTAAGGCGCACGCCTGCCAAAGGCTTCATCGCCCACTGTCGCAGGACAAGCGCGTGGGTATGGCCGCCGCCAATCAGGACAAGGTCGCGGGTCAGGGGAAGTGATGTATTCATGCAAAACGATCTAGCGCGACGTGGCTTAAGGGACCAGCCAGTTCGTCACCCAGTCACCGTCGTGTGAAGGCGCGCGGTGGGCTGCGGCCCGTTGATGCGGCGTGTGAAGCGACACGGCATCGATGGTTTCCACAGTGCACCGCATGACCGCGAATTGCGCGTGTTGAGCGAGCTTTTCATAGCTTGTCGCAGCCTCAATCACCGTACCTGGCGCTGGCGTCACACCATAGCTGGCCCGCGAATGCTGCGGCACGTCGTCCCAGCGCGATTTTGTTGTTTCGCCGGTCAATATCTCGACTTTGGCCTGAAGTCTGATCTGTAGCTTTAGGTCAGCATCCCAAAGAAGGACCGCTGCCTGCGGATTGGCCCGCAGGCTGGCGATCTTGTCAGACTGAATGTCGGTATAAATCTCAATGACACCCGTATCGCGGTTCGCATGACGCAGCACGACAGTGCGGTTTTCAGGCATGCCATTTGGACCCACCGTTGCAAATGCAACCTGATCCGCGTTCTGGCCACCTGTTTCCAGCCGGTCCCATACCTTTTCGAACAATGCGTCTAATGACGACAGCCAGTCATTCATATCCCGTCATCTCCAGATAGCCAATTCCGTCATGTGATCCCGTGACTGTCACCGGCCCCTCCCAATATGGCACCGACACGTCCATCCACGCATCCGGGTTGATCGCCGTCACGGTGACATCAACTTCCCGATCAGGCAACGTGACCTGCCAAGACACCGGCACATCGCGTCCGGCGGTGGCGTGGACCGCAAGCGGAGATGCAGCAAAGGCGCCAGTTGGATAGGCTTCGGTGGTGCCATCGGGGTTGATCCAAGTGGCGGCGGTGTAAAACGTATCGTCGGTCTGGCGCAGGACGAAACCCATCAGCTTTGCGCCATCCGCGAAGGACAACGAAAACCAGTCCCATCCGCTTTGATTGTCTGACAAGGGCTGCGATGACCATTCGCGGTCAAGCCACGCGTTCCCCGTGACCTGCGCATCACCGTCAGGCAGTGACAGCATGCCCGTCACTTCGTAAAACGGTTGGGAATAGTAATACGACGCCTGCCCACTTGCCGATTTGACCGAAAACCCGTCATCGCCATGAAAAACGAGCGGCCCGGTGGCATCCAGCTGCATGTCATAGGCAAAATCCGGGCCTGATGCTGTCATATTCAAATCGTCAAACGTGCCAACTAACTGCCAATCGTCAATCCACGCCTCGAACGGCGACGCGGTGACGCCTGCCTGCCCGATCCCACCGCGCGCAAGACGCTCCGACACATAATGGTTGTCAGGTGTGGTGACCGCTGCATGCCCCATCCAAAGCTGGGGGGCAGACCAACCCATGCCTGCCTCTGGCGCGAGGGCCGAGCGGAAAAGTGTCCATTGCAAACCATAGGGCGTGCCGTCAGCCGCGCGCAGGTTTGCCGTCAGATACCACCACTCGATTCGGAAATCAGGATGCGGACCGTGATCGCGCGGAAAGTCGAATTCATAGCCTGCCTCCGGCACAGCAAAGTCATCCGCGGCGGTCCCAAGCCCGGCAAACCCCTGCGCGAAGGCGGTGACGGGAAAGCACAGCGCCGCAATGATAAGTCTAACGTTCATTGGAAAACACCTTGAGCAAAACAGCGGGCGGTGTGCGGGACAGCCTGATCGCGGGAATGACCGCCGCCAAGGCGGCGGCGATCAGCGCAAACATCCCTAAACGCGCGTAATCTGCGGGGAAGAAATACATTGGCAACTCCCATCCGAAAGCCGCCACGTTGACGATCGCAAGCAGCACCCACGCCAATCCCAGACCAAGTGGCAAGGCGACCACGGCTGTGAGTGACGCCAGCAAAACGGCGCGGACCAATTCAAGCGTTGCCAGATGGCGGCGTGTCATGCCCGTAGCCCAAGCAGGTGCCAGCTGCGGCAAACGCATCGTCGCCAATGTCAGCAAGCTCATCAGAATTGCGAAACCAGCCACTGACAGCGTCAGGATGTTCAGCGCCGTGGTGACGGTAAACGTGCGGTCGAACACATCAAGCGAATAGGCTTTGATCCCCGCCTGATTGATCATATTGGCGTCAGGCAGGCCCAAGTCACGTGCCAGATCATCGCGCAGATCACCGACTTCATCAGACGGCATGCGCAAGCCAAAGCGGAGGGCGGCAGCATCAGGGAAAAGCCGCGTGAATGGCTGTTCATTAATGAGCGCCTGCCCGATGGGATTGCCATAATCGCCATAAATGCCCGCAACTTCAAATGATTGCCCCGCGATACTCACCTGATCACCTAACGACACCGCTCCACGTCGGGCAAGTTGTTCGTTAATCAGGATCGCCTCTCCACGCGCGACCTTCTTCCATGGCATTTCTTGAATGGCCACAAATGTCCAGTTGTCGCTGTAGGTCGGATGATCGCGCGCGCCAAATACGTCAGTTGGCACGCCCGACACCGTGACCTGCGCTGACTGGATCGGCAAAATCGCATCGACGCGCGGTGTCACGTAGTCCACCAGTGCCTCTGCCGCTGCGGTATCGTCGGTATAGACATAAAGCTCTGACGCGAGGCGCTGATCAAGGAAACCGACAAACGTCAGACGGAAGCTTGAGACCATCGTGGACACGCCAACATTTGCAGACATGGCCAGCAAAAGCGCCATTAAGGCAAGGGACAGCCCGTTCAACTGTTGTCGGGTATCGGCCCAAAACCATTTTGTGATCATGCCTTTGGACGCATTTTCGCCGAACGTCAGGACTTGGCTAAGGATCACGGGCAAAGCGAGCGCAGCGCCGATCAGCAACGCTGCAAGAAGGGCAAATCCCGCGACAAGCCCCGTCGCCGTGAACGCCAAGATTGCCGAAAGGCCAAGCAATATTGCCGCTATGGCCGCCTGCCACCATGCCCTGCGCCCTGCGGCCATTGCAAGCGCACGCGGCTGTCCCTGTGCCAGAAGCGGCAAACGCGCCAATTGCCACAAAGCGCTACCACCCGCCAGCATCGTGCCGCCCACGGCAATCGCCAGACCAGACAGCCACCATGATGCACGCAACTGCAACGCGCCAGAAACATCGGCACCGTAAAGCCCGCGCAAGGTGGCTGCCACGTCGGGTAAGAGCAATCCGGCGACAAGATACCCGATCGCCACACCGATCACGCCCGCGACGATGGCGAGCAGCAGCAATTCAAACACGATCAAAAAGATAAGTGTTCGCAACGGCATGCCCAATGATCTTAGCGTGCGTACAACGGATCGTCGTTGCTCGAACGCGAGGCCAATCGCACCGTTGACGATGAAGATGCCCACAGCAAACGACAGGAAACCAAAGGCGGTCAGGTTGAGGTGAAAGCTGTCCGTCAGCTTGCTGACATCGGTGCCGTTTTCAGCCGTGCGCACCACAAGATCAGACGAAACCTGCGCAAGCGTCGGGCGTCCGACCGGTTGATCGGGATGCACGATGACGAACGAAACCTGTCCCACCTGATCTAAAAGTCGCTGCGCGATGCCGATATCGGTGTAGGCCACATTTGGCGCTACATCACCAACCTGCACTTTTTCTACATTCTGAAGATCGCCAATGGCATCAAGCGTTGTCTGATTTGCAAAAATCTGACCCGCGCCGCTCAGGAACGTTGCAAGGTCAGCGCTTTCATCCACAGTCACAGGCCCGACGCCTGCGGGGGCTGTCAGGGGGTCAATTCCGATCAGGCGCACGCCATTCAGCCGGCCTTCCACAACGGGGCTGACGAGCCAACCAGCGCGGCGCAAGTCAACGTAATCGGCCTGAGACATAGCGGCGCCGCCACGCAGGGTGATGCGGTCAAAGGTCCCCTCGCCTAGTGTCGCGGCAGCGGCGTCATAACTGGCGCGCGCTTCCGCGTTCACGGCTTGCACGCCCGACCATAAGGCTGTGGCCAAGGCCAGACCTGCCATCAACGTGAACAGCTGGAGCGGATTGCGCCACCAGTGCGACAGGAGCGCAGTCATGCCGGCCTTGATCACGCAAGTTGCCCCGCCGCAAGATGCAGCCTGCGTTGCAAACGGCCAGCGAGCGAAAGCGAATGGGTCACCATCATCAGGCCCGCACCGGTATCCGCCGCAAGGCCCAGCATCAGATCCATCACCTGACCCGCCGTTTCTTCGTCCAGATTGCCTGTCGGCTCATCGGCCAGGATCAGCTTGGGACGTGGTGCCAAGGTGCGGGCAATCGCAACCCGTTGCTGCTGTCCGCCAGACAGTTGCTCGGGGTATTTTTGCAAATGATCGGAAAGGCCCATCCGGCTTGCCAGATCGGCGCACCACTGCGCGTCATACGTGTCGGCCAATCGCGCCTGAAACGCGATGTTATCAACCACGCGCAGGCTTGGGATCAGATTGAATTGTTGGAATATCACCCCCACAACACCGCGTCTGACGCGGGCGCGGCCTGTGTCATCCAGTGCGGCCAGATCGGTCCCGTCGATCAGGATTTTCCCCTCATCGGGCGTATCAAGTCCGCCGATAAGGTGCAGCAAGGTGCTTTTGCCCGACCCGGATTCCCCTGTCAGGGCCAGTGTTTCGCCAGCAGCAAGTGTCAGGCTGACACCGCGCAGCACATCAAACGGCCCGTCAGCCGTGGTGTAGGTCTTGCGCAGGTTGTCGACGGTCAAAAGCATAGCAGTTCCTTTGCGCAGGACCTAAAGCACGCGGCGCGTGTGAAAAGGGTCAGCGACGCGAATTCTCACGCGGCGATGATTTCAATCCGGTTGCCAACCGCATCGGCGATGAAGAAGCGGCGCACATCTGGCAGCTTGTCATCCCACGCAACCGCATGTCCCGCATCCGATAGGCGTGCCGCCAGATCATCAATATCGGCGACCACAAAAGCCGGATGGGCCTTGCCCGCCGGTTTGAAGTCGGGATCAACGCCGAAATGCAGCTGCAGATCACCGGCCTGCGCCCAAAATCCGCCACGTCCAGCAAGCGCATCGGGCTTCGCCACTTCAGCGCACCCCAGAAGGTCACAGTAGAACGCGCGCATGTCGTCCTCCTTCCCTGCGGGAAGAGCAAGCTGCAAGTGGTCGAGCGATACAATCATTGTCGTGTCCTTTTCCGCTTTCATCGCGCAAAGGGGCTGTGCCTGCAATGACCCAACGTCGGACTGTTCAGGTGGGCGGCTTGCGATAGTCTGGGCGCAACACATCAGCAGCAAGGGAATTTGCAAATGTCAGACATCGTCATTCTGGGCGGGGCACGCACCGCTATCGGCACATTTGGTGGCGCACTGGCAGGCACGCCGCCGATAGACCTTGCCACCGCTGTGAACAAGGCCGCAATGGAGCGTGCGGGTGTCGCACCCGAGCAAATCGGCAGCGTCGCCTACGGCCATGTCATCAATACAGAGCCGCGTGACATGTATCTGTCGCGGGTTGGTGCCATGCAGGCCGGTGTGCCTGACAGTGTGCCCGCTATGAACGTGAACCGTCTGTGCGGATCGGGCGTGCAGGCGATTGTGTCGATGGTGCAGGCGCTGCAACTGGGTGACACGGAATTTGCTATTGCCGGTGGCGCGGAAAACATGAGCCGGTCGCCATACATCATTTCAGACCAACGCTGGGGCGCCAAGATGGGCGACGTGCGCACGCAGGATATGATGCTGGGGGCGCTGAACTGTCCGTTCGGCACGGGCCACATGGGCATCACCGCCGAGAATGTCGCGAAAGAGCATGACATCAGCCGGACCGATCAGGATGCCTTCGCCGCCGAAAGCCAGCGCCGCGCGCTTGCTGCCATCGAGGCTGGCTATTTCGCTGACCAGATCACACCGGTGCAAGTGAAACAAAAGCGCGAGATGGTTGATTTCGTGACCGACGCGCATCCCAAGGCCACGACGACAGACACGCTTGCCGGATTGCGCCCTGCCTTTCAGAAGGACGGAACGGTCACAGCGGGCAATGCCTCCGGCCTGAATGATGGGGCCGCGGCAGTTGTGCTGGCACGCGCGGATGCTGCGGAAAAGGCGGGCCTGACACCCGCGTTCCGCGTTCTGGGATACGGCCATGCTGGCGTGCGGCCAGAGGTCATGGGGATCGGCCCCGTGCCCGCCGTGCAAAACCTGTTGCAACGCACGGGCCTGAAGGCGGCGGACTTTGATGTCATCGAAAGCAACGAGGCATTCGCAGCACAAGCGCTGGCGGTCAGCAAAGAACTGGACTTTGATCCTGCCCGTGTGAACCCCAATGGCGGCGCGATTGCGCTTGGTCACCCCGTCGGCGCCACGGGTGCGATCATCACCGTCAAAGCAATGTATGAGTTGGAACGGATCGGTGGGAGGCGCGCGTTGATCACAATGTGTATCGGCGGCGGTCAGGGCATCGCATTGGCGATTGAACGCATCTAACGCATGACGGGCGCAGCATTGGTGCTGCGCCCGTCACTTTAAGGTAACTAGATTTTGCCGGACAGGTGCGCGTCTAGATCGGCAAGACGATCTTCGCCCCAAAACACTTCACCGCTATCCACGACAAAGAACGGTGCGCCAAAGACACCGGCATTCACTGCGTCCTCAAGGTTGCTGGCAAAAGTTTCAGCACTGGACAACATCCCCTTGTCAGCCAGATCGGGATCAAAGCCCGTCTCTTTCAGGCAATCCCGGATCACCGCATCGTCCGCGATGTTCTTTTCGCCTGACCAGCAGGCGGTGCTGATGGCGCTGACCAGCTTGGCGACATCGCCACCTTCGGCCTGTGCCGCGATAATCGCATAGGACGCTGGCGCGCCGTTTGTTGGCCAATGGGCGGGTTTGACGTTGATCGGCAAATCCAGAATGGCCGCCCGACGGCGCATATCCTGCAAGCGATAGGCCTGACGGTTCGGGTGGCGCTCACCGGGAGGTGTGCCACCAGTGCGGCCAAAGAGAGCCATGATATCCAGCGGCTTGTAAGTCAGCGTCGCACCATGCGCGGCCGCAATCTCGGAAGGGCGCGTGCCACACAGGTAGGTGTAAGGTGACAGGGTGGCAAAGTAGTAATCAATATGGGCCATTTAGGGCATCCTTGCTGCGGCAAATCTTTGCGTGACGGTAGCGGTGTGCTACGCGGTGTCAACGCCACGATTCTGTGACTTCATCGCGGAAAGCTGCCAAAGGACACTGCCACCCATGGCCCAGATCAACGAACCCAAACTTATTTCCGGCAATGCCAACCGCCCGCTTGCAGCGCAGGTTGCCCGCCGGATGACCATGCACCGTGGCCGCGCGGTTGATTTGGTAGATGCACGGGTCGAGCGGTTTAATGACGGCGAGATTTTCGTCGAGGTGTTCGAGAACGTGCGCGGCGAGGATATGTTCATTATCCAGCCCACGTCGAACCCCGCCAACGACAACCTGATGGAGCTTTGCATCATCGCCGATGCGCTCCGCCGGTCGTCTGCGGCGCGCATCACCGCAGTGATCCCCTACTTCGGCTACGCCCGCCAGGACCGCCGGTCAAAGGCGCGCACACCGATCACCGCCAAACTGGTGGCAAACATGATCGTTGAGGCCGGTGTCGAACGCATTCTGACGCTTGATCTGCACGCCACGCAAATTCAGGGCTTTTTCGATATTCCGGTGGATAACCTTTACGCCAGCCCGATCTACGCGCTGGATGTCATGCACAATTTTAAAGATCAGCGCGACGATATCATGGTCGTGTCCCCTGACGTGGGCGGTGTGGCCCGTGCCCGTGATCTGGCGCAGCGCATCGGTGCACCGCTGTCGATCGTTGACAAGCGTCGCGGAAAGCCCGGCGAAGTGGCCGAAATGACCGTGATCGGTGATGTGAAAGACCGCACCTGCCTGATCGTTGACGACATCGTCGATACCGCTGGCACGCTTTGCAAGGCCGCCGAAGTGCTATTGGAGCATGGCGCGAAAGAGGTGCACGCCTATATCACACACGGCGTGCTGTCCGGCCCTGCCGTGGATCGTGTCAGCAAGTCGGTGATGAAAAACCTCGTCATCACAGATACCATTCAGGCGACGGACGCTGTGAAAAACTGCGCCAATATCCGCATCGTGCCAACCGCGCCGATGTTCGCGCAGGCGATTTTGAACACGTCAAACGGCACATCCGTGTCGTCACTTTTCAATCACGAAACACTCGGACCAATTTACGAAGGCATGTACAAGGGCTGATCCGCTAGCGGGTTGCCTGTCGGTGGCAGGCAACCGGGGCCGGTGCCCGCCCCCTTTTTCGTTAAGGGCAAAAGTAGGCGCGGTCAGATATCCCACGTATCGTCGTTAGGCAATTCGCCGATAGACTGCCAAGCCGCCCGGACGCGGGCGATTTTCGTGTCTTCCCATGTGCGAAACACGATCTCGAACCCTGACGTCGTGATGTTTTCGGCCTGAATATCGGCGCGTTGGTTTGTGCTGCTGGACATATCAAACATCGACATACTGACGGTCACCGATGGCGGCACGTGATAGGGTTCGGAGAACGACACCTCGTGGCGACGGACACGCGGACCATCGCCGGACCACATCTCGCCGTCGTCTGCAAAATCCGAAAACAGGACAACTTCACCCTGATCCACGCCAACCAGATGGCTTTGCATTCTTTTCATTGTCATTTGCCGTTCCCGCAGCCGAGTCTCATCCCTAGAGACAGCTTATTAACCAAAATGCTTAAAAATTCGATCATGAATTGAAAAAGGGCCCCGAAAACGGGGCCCTTTTTATGACGTCAAAAGATGTGAACCTTAGTCGTTGGCTGTCAGACCGATGTGACCACCCACGGCGACCATATCGGCGATCAGCTTGGCCGCGTCATCAACAGGGCCAGGTTCGTTCTTGAAGGTTTCCTGCGCCTGCGCGTGTGCGGCTTTCGCCTCGGCCAGCAGGTCGTTGAACGCATCTTGCGTCACTTCGGACTTTGGCATTGCACGCTCGGCCAGAACCGACACGCCGGATTGCGTGATCTCGGCGAAGCCGCCAACCACAACGTATTCATCCGTTCCACCACTGTGCACCACACGCAAAACGCCGGGGCGCAGTGTGGTGATCGTTGGCGCGTGGTCTGCCATCGCTGTCATGTCGCCGTCAGCACCCGGAATTTGCACCTCGGATGCTTCCATCGACGCCAAGCGGCGCTCTGGCGAGACAAGATCGAATTGTAGATTTGCCATAAGGGCTACTCCTTAAATCCGATTAAGCGGCGTCAGCGGCCATTTTCTCGGCTTTGGCTTTCACGTCTGCGATGCCACCAACCATGTAGAAGGCACCTTCTGGCAGGTGATCATACTCACCAGCGACTACGGCCTTAAACGATGCGATTGTGTCATCCAGTGGAACCTGAACACCGGGCGAACCTGTGAACACCTGAGCCACGTCAAACGGCTGCGACAGGAAACGCTCGATCTTACGGGCGCGTGCCACGGTCAGTTTGTCGTCCTCGGAAAGCTCGTCCATACCCAGAATGGCGATGATGTCCTGAAGCGACTTGTAGCGCTGCAGCATCTGCTGAACGTCGGCAGCCACGGCGTAGTGCTCATCACCCACGATGGCGGGGTCAAGCAGACGCGATGTGGAGTCGAGCGGGTCAACAGCAGGGTAGATACCCTTTTCCGAGATCGCACGGTTCAGAACGGTTGTCGCGTCCAAGTGCGCAAACGATGTCGCTGGTGCGGGGTCGGTCAGGTCGTCCGCAGGCACGTAGATGGCCTGAACGGATGTGATCGAGCCGTTCTTGGTAGAAGTAATACGTTCCTGCATCTGGCCCATGTCTGTGGCCAGTGTTGGCTGGTAGCCCACAGCGGAAGGAATACGACCCAGCAGAGCCGAAACCTCGGAACCGGCCTGTGTGAAGCGGAAGATGTTGTCCACGAAGAACAGAACGTCTGTACCGGACTGGTCGCGGAACGCTTCGGCCATGGTCAGACCCGACAGGGCCACACGCATACGCGCACCCGGAGGCTCGTTCATCTGGCCGTAGACCAGTGCAACTTTGGACTTGGTCAGGTCATCCATGTTGATAACGCCGGATTCGATGAATTCGTAATACAGGTCGTTACCTTCGCGTGTCCGCTCGCCCACACCCGCAAATACGGAGTAGCCGGAGTGCACTTTCGCGATGTTGTTGATCAGCTCTTGAATAAGAACTGTCTTGCCCACGCCGGCACCGCCGAATAGACCAATCTTACCACCTTTGGCGTATGGCGCCAGCAGGTCGATAACCTTGATGCCTGTTACCAGCACTTCGGAGGCTGTGGACTGTGCTTCGAACTCTGGCGCGTCAGCGTGGATCGAACGACGCTCTTGCTCACCAATGTCGCCACGCTCGTCAATCGGCTCACCGATGACGTTCATGATACGGCCCAGTGTGGCGTCGCCCACGGGCACGGTGATCGGACCGTCTGTGTCAGTCACGTCCTGACCGCGCACCAGACCCTCGGTGGAGTCCATCGCGATTGTACGTACTGTGTTTTCGCCAAGGTGCTGGGCCACTTCGAGAACCAGCTCTTTGCCGTTGTTGTCTGTCTTCAACGCGTTAAGGATCTCTGGCAGGTGATCCTCAAACTTGACGTCGACGACGGCGCCAATCACCTGCGTGATTTTGCCTTTTGCATTTGCCATAACGTTTCTCCGGTTCTCTTAAAGCGCTTCAGCGCCCGAAATAATTTCAATCAGCTCGTTGGTGATGACGGCCTGACGCGAACGGTTGTATTCGATTGTCAGCTTGTCGATCATCTCGCCTGCGTTGCGGGTGGCGTTGTCCATGGCGGACTGACGGGCACCTTGCTCGGACGCAGCATTTTCGAGCAATGCAGCAAAGATTTGCGTGGCCACACCGCGTGGCAGCAGATCGGCCAGAATGGCGTCCTCGCTTGGTTCGTAGTCATAAAGGGTGCTTTCCGCATCCTCTTGGGCTTCGAACTGTGCAGGAATGATCTGCAAGGCGGTGGGGTGCTGTGTGACGACGTTTTCAAAGCGCGAAAAGAAGATCGTCGCGATGTCAAAGTCACCAGCATCGAAACGCGCCAGCACGTCTTTGGCGATGCCTTGCGCGTCGGCGTAGCCCACGCGCTTGACCTCTGTCAGGTCGACGTGACCGACGAAGTGCTCACCAAAATCGCGCTTGATCGCGTCGCGGCCTTTTTTGCCGACGGTCAGGATTTTGACAGTCTTGCCCTGCCCCAACAGCTTTTGTGCGTGCTGGCGAGCCAGCTTGGCGATGTTGCCGTTAAAGCCGCCGCACAGACCACGCTCTGCGGTCATGACGACCAGCAGGTGCACTTGATCCGATCCGGTGCCGGACAACAGCTTGGGTGCCGCAGGTGACCCTGCCGCACCAGCCGCAAGCCCAGCCATCACAGCGTTAAAACGCTCTGTGTAGGGGCGTGCCGCCTCGGCTGCGTCTTGGGCGCGGCGCAGTTTTGCGGCCGCGACCATCTGCATCGCCTTGGTGATCTTCCGCGTGGATTTCACGCTTTCGATCCGGTTTTTTAGGTCCTTAAGACTAGGCATAAGGTGCTCCTATGTCCAAAGGGTTTAAGCGAAGTCTTTTGCGAAAGCGTCGATTGCGGCTTTCACTTTGTCCTCGGCTTCCCCTTTGATCTTGGGGTCTTCTTTGGTGATGAAGTCCAGCACGTCTTTTGCATCGTTACGCAGATGCTTCAGCAGACCGGCCTCAAAGCGACCCACGTCCTTGACGGCGATCTTGTCGAGGTAGCCTTTGGTGCCGGCGTAGATCACGCAGACGATTTCGGCGTTGGTCAGCGGCGAATACTGCGGCTGCTTCATCAGTTCGGTCAGGCGGGCACCACGGTTCAGCAACTGCTGTGTGGCGGCGTCCAGATCGGAACCAAACTGCGCAAAGGCGGCCATTTCGCGGTACTGGGCAAGCTCAAGTTTCACCGGACCAGCGACAGATTTCATCGCGTTTGTTTGTGCGGAGGAACCCACACGCGAAACGGACAGACCTGTGTTCACCGCAGGACGGATGCCCTGATAGAACAGTTCGGTCTCAAGGAAGATCTGACCGTCGGTGATCGAAATCACGTTGGTCGGAATAAACGCGGACACGTCACCACCCTGGGTTTCAATGATCGGCAGCGCTGTGAGCGAGCCGGACCCGTTGTCTTCGTTCAGTTTGCACGAACGCTCAAGCAGGCGGGAGTGAAGATAGAAAACGTCACCAGGATAGGCTTCGCGGCCTGGCGGGCGACGCAGAAGCAGGGACATCTGACGGTAGGACACGGCCTGCTTGGACAGGTCATCATAGATGATCAGCGCGTGGCGGCCATTGTCGCGGAAGTGCTCTGCCATCGAAGTGGCGGCATATGGTGCAAGGAACTGCATCGGTGCGGGGTCGGATGCGGTTGCAGCCACAACGATCGAATACTCAATCGCGCCGCTTTCTTCCAGCTTCTTCACCAGCTGCGCCACTGTGGAACGCTTCTGGCCGATCGCCACGTAGATACAGTACAGCTTACCGCTCTCGTCGTCGCCTGCGGCATCGTTGTAGGACTTCTGGTTCAGCATGGTGTCCAGCGCGATGGCTGTCTTACCTGTCTGACGGTCACCAATGATCAGCTCGCGCTGGCCACGGCCAACGGGGATCATGGAGTCAACGGACTTCAGACCGGTTGCCATCGGCTCGTGAACCGATTTACGCGGGATGATGCCCGGCGCCTTGGAGTCTGCAATCGCGCGCTTGGATGTCTTGATCGGGCCCTTGCCGTCCAGCGGGTTACCCAGACCGTCAACAACGCGGCCCAGCAGTTCGTCACCCACAGGCACGTCCACGATGGACTTGGTGCGCTTGACGGTGTCGCCTTCTTTAATGTCACGGTCGGAACCGAAGATAACAACACCCACGTTGTCGGCTTCAAGGTTCAGGGCCATGCCGCGGATACCACCGGGGAATTCGACCATCTCACCGGCTTGAACGTTGTCCAGACCATAGATGCGGGCAATACCGTCACCTACGGACAGAACGCGGCCCACTTCGGCCACTTCGGCTTCTTGGCCAAAGTTCTTGATCTGGTCCTTCAGGATCGCAGAGATTTCAGACGCTTGGATCGCCATGTTATCCGACCTCTTTCATAGTGTTCTGGAGTGCGTTGAGCTTTGATTTGATCGACGTGTCGATCATCTTGGAGCCCACTTTAACGATAAGACCGCCGATGATGCTCTCATCCACGGTCTCGTTGATTGTCACGGCCTTACCGACCTGTGCTTTCAATGTCTTGGCCAGCTTGTCCGACTGCGCTTTGGTCAGCGCCTTGGCAGTGGTCACGTCGGCGGTCACTTCGCCACGCTCTTCTGCCAGTCGCTCGCGCAGGACTGTGGTCAACTGTGGCAGCACAAACAAACGACGCTTGCTGGCAAGCAGCGAAAGCGTGTTGGCTGTGGTGTCGGACAGTTTCATTTGCTTGGCGATTGCACCAATCGCGGCTGTCTGTTCGTCGCGGCTATACAGCGGGGACGTCAGCAGTGTGCGGAAATCTTCGCTGTCGGACATTGCACCTTCAAGTGCGGCGACATCGGTTTCCAGCGCTTTGAGTTTTTTGCCTTCGCGGGCAATATCAAACACAGCCGATGCGTAACGCTCGGCGATGCCTGTGGAGATACCAGCAGTTTCGGACACGTCCACCCTTCCAAAGTCTTGGCGCCCGGTCCGGCAGACCCCATAGTGACGGGATGACAGAGGGCAGCATGTGAGGCCCCCACAAAAGGCGGGGGCGGCGAAATCATGCGCGATGTAACAGAGGTGTTATGGTGCCGCAAGTCACCTGCGTCACAATTTCCGCAGGTGCCGCTGGCATAAGGTTTTAACCGTGATACCCGCAATCAGGCCGGACATTATATACAATTTCGGGCCTTTTGGGTCCTGCCCCGCAAGGCTTTCACCGCTGCAGGACAGAATCGTTAAGAGCGGATTAACGCAGACCGGGTGGTTCTAGTTGCGCTCTTGCACAATAAAGAAGCCGTCGTCTGCCCCGTCAAAGTTTGTGTCAGACACTTCGCCCGCGATGAACTCGGCATCTGATCCGAGGAAATCACCCAAAAGCTGCGCGCTCACGCGGCGCACCTGGCCGTCCTGTGTCAAATCGCCTGAAATGGTCGGGCTGATCTGGTAGGCGGTATCTGGGTCGGCATTCACATTGATAGAGCTTGGCGAGACGGTCAGCGTGCCCCCCACCGGTCTGTTCAGGCGGTCGACGAAATTGCGAGCGCCGCCGCCGATTGTGGACGAATTGTTAAAGGATGCCGAAAGGGTCAGATCGCCCACGACGCCGTTGTTCTCAACACTGCCCAATGCGATCTGGCCGTCATATTCAACCTTGGCCACGGTCGGGAACTGCTGGGAAGTCGTCAAAGGCTGCCCTTGGGATGCGTTGTAGATGCGCAGCCCATCCACGCCATTCTGACCGAAGGCCTTGCCATCCTCCACCGCAGCGGCAAAAGCGCGCGCGGCCAGATCGGCCTGTGTCGGCTCTTCTAGCAAATCTTCAAGGGAGCATGCGGAAAGTGCGGTGACTGCGCCGATCAAGGCAAAAGACTGAAGATAGTTCATTTGAAAACCTTTGAATTTGAACACGAAATATCCCGTGACTGTAGCCAAATGAAAAAATCTGACAATTGTTTTGTCACATGCCCGTTGGCTTGCCCGCGTGTCTTGCCGGTTCCGGTCTGCCACTTGCGATCCCTTCAAGCGCACGCAACGGGTTGCGCACACGCGCGGTCAGGCCCGGTTTGCGGGGTGCCGGTATCTGTTTGCTGGCCTCCACAATCAGGACACCACCGGCAGCGAAAACGGGAATGTTGTGCCCGACCCGCTCCATCAAACCGGACGCCTTGCGCCAGATCCGCTTTTCGGACGGCGGTTGATAGAGTGCCGACATGGAGCGTTCAGTAATAAAGTGGTGCTTGCGCAACTGCGCCTCGAGCTGGCCCAGCGAATAGGGTCGGCCATATCCAAACGGAGTTTTGTCCGACCGCGACCACAAGCCCGCGCGATTGGGCACGATAAACACGGCCCGCCCCCCCGGACCAAGGGCACGGTAGCATTCATCAAGTAGTGCAGACGGGTAGTCTGACGTTTCCAGACCGTGCAGCATCACCAGCTTGTCGATCTGGCCTGTCTCGATCGGCCAAAGCGTGTCTTCGCACAACACTGACACATTCGGCATGCCAGCGGGCCACGGCATCACCCCTTGCGGCCCCGGCATCAGACCGACCACGCGGCGCGCGTCTTTCAGGAAGGGTCGCAACAGCGGCACAGCAAAGCCGAAACCAGCAACCGTCTGGCCTTTTACATCGGGCCACATCGCGACCAGTTCATCGCGGATCACCTTTTGCGCCCGCCGTCCTAACGCACTGCGATAGTAGAAATTGCGCAAGTCCAGAACATCAAGGTGCATCGGGGTCTTTTTCCTTGCCGCCGCGGGGTTGACACGACCTTATCAAAGCCCACCATGAATTCCATGCGTTATGACATCATCACCGTCCCGTGTCTTGAAGACAACTATGCCTATCTGGTCGCTGACAAGCAGACGCGACAGGCAATCCTGATCGACGCCCCAGAGGCGGCTCCGATCAACAAAGCTCTCAAGCGTGAAAAGCTGACCCTGACGACCCTTTTGCTGACCCACCACCACTGGGACCATGTCGAAGGGATCGACGGTTTGGACAAAGGCGACGGGTTCACGATTGTCGGTTGTGCCAAAGATGCGGACCGATTGCCCAAGCTGGATCAGGCGGTTTCACCCGGCGACGTCATGAATATCCTTGGCACAAGCGTTCAGGTCATGGCCGCCGACGGGCACACCATCAACCATATCGCGTTTTACATGCCGGAACTGACAGCGCTGTTTTCGGGCGACAGCCTGATGACCCACGGATGCGGACGGCTGTTTGAAGGCACGCCGCAGCAGATGTTTGAGACTGTTCAGGGCTTTGCGGCGCTGCCGGATAACACCAAGCTTTATTGCGGTCACAACTATGCGGATGCCAATCTGGAATTTGCCGCTCACTGTTCGCCCGACCCGCGGGCCTTGTCCCAGCGCAAACACCACCTAAATACTCTTGCAGACGAGAATTGGCCGACGACAGGTGTGACGTTGGCCCTTGAGAAACAAATCAACCCGTATTTGCGGACGCATCTGCCTCAGGTCAAAGCCGCAGTCGGCATGCCCGACGCAGATGATGCAGCCGTATTTGCCGAAATTCGTGCACGCAAAGACAAGTTCTGATCGTGCTGCCTGTGAAGGCGCATGCAGCAAATTGCCGCGCCGACCACGCCAAATTCAACACGTTCACGGCATTTCCCGCCCTTTGTGAACAACAAACGCAAAAAAGTCCTTGAAGGTTCGGCAATAAAACCAAACCTTAAAGATAACAGGCCACGGTAGTCTCGGGCCCTCCGCAGACTGCCCCGATCAAAAGGAGCACCGCACGTGCCATCTTTTTCAACCACGCTAGAGCAATCCATTCACGGCGCGCTGGCCCTGGCCAACGCCCGCAAACACGAACTCGCCACGCTGGAGCATCTGCTGCTTTCGCTGATTGACGAACCTGACGCCGCCCGCGTGATGCAGGCCTGTTCGGTCAATCTGGACGAATTGCGCAAGGACCTTGAGGATTTCATCGACGAGGATTTGTCGAACCTGATCACCGATGTGGACGGATCCGAAGCTGTGCCAACAGCCGCGTTCCAGCGCGTGATCCAGCGCGCCGCGATCCACGTGCAATCCTCCGGCAAGACCGAGGTGACAGGCGCAAACGTGCTGGTCGCCATCTTTGCCGAACGTGAAAGCAACGCCGCATACTTCCTGCAAGAGCAGGACATGACCCGTTACGACGCGGTCAACTTTATCGCGCACGGTGTGGCCAAAGACCCCGCGTTTGGCGAAAGCCGCCCGATCACTGGCACGTCCGAAGGTGACACCGTTGATAACGGTGAAGAAGCCGAGGAAAAATCGGCGCTTGCGAAATACTGCGTCGACCTGAACGTGAAAGCGTCCAAGGGCGACGTTGATCCGCTGATCGGCCGCAATCACGAAGTGGAGCGCTGCATTCAGGTGCTGTGCCGCCGCCGCAAGAACAACCCGCTTTTGGTGGGTGATCCCGGCGTTGGTAAAACCGCGATTGCCGAAGGTTTGGCCTTCAAGATCGTGAACAAGGACACACCAGAGGTGCTGTCTGGTGCTACGATCTATTCGCTCGACATGGGTGCGCTGCTGGCTGGCACGCGCTACCGCGGCGATTTCGAGGAACGCCTGAAGGCCGTGATGACCGAGATGGAAGATCACCCTGATGCGGTGCTGTTCATCGACGAGATTCATACGGTGATCGGTGCCGGTGCCACCTCTGGTGGTGCGATGGATGCTTCCAACCTGCTGAAGCCTGCGTTGCAGGGCGGCAAGCTGCGCTGCATGGGTTCGACGACCTACAAAGAATTCCGTCAGCACTTTGAAAAGGACCGCGCCCTGTCGCGTCGTTTCCAGAAGATCGACGTGAACGAGCCTTCGGTCGAAGATGCGGTGAAAATCCTGCGCGGTCTCAAGCCGCACTTTGAAGAGCACCACGGCATCAAATATACAGCTGACGCGATCCGCACAGCCGTGGACCTGTCCGCCCGCTATATCAACGACCGCAAGCTGCCTGACAAAGCTATCGACGTGATCGACGAGGCCGGTGCTGCACAACATCTGGTCGCGGAAAGCAAGCGCCGCAAAACCATCGGCACCAAAGAAATCGAGGCTGTCGTGGCAAAGATTGCCCGCATCCCGCCCAAGAACGTGTCCAAGGACGATGCAGAGGTTCTCAAAGACCTTGAAAAGTCGCTGAAGCGCGTGGTGTTTGGTCAGGATGACGCGATTGTCGCGCTGTCGTCTGCCATCAAACTGGCGCGGGCTGGCCTGCGCGAGCCTGAGAAGCCGATTGGTAACTACCTGTTCGCGGGTCCAACCGGTGTGGGTAAAACCGAGGTGGCCAAGCAACTGGCGGATACGCTGGGTGTGGAACTGCTGCGCTTTGACATGTCCGAGTATATGGAAAAGCACGCGGTGTCCCGTCTGATCGGTGCACCTCCTGGCTATGTGGGCTTTGATCAAGGCGGGATGCTGACCGACGGTGTGGACCAGAACCCGCATTGCGTGCTGCTTCTTGACGAGATGGAGAAGGCACACCCAGACGTCTACAACATCCTGTTGCAGGTGATGGACCACGGTAAACTGACCGACCACAATGGCCGGACAACGGATTTCCGCAATGTGATCTTGATCATGACGTCAAACGCGGGTGCGTCCGAGATGTCCAAAAACGCGATGGGCTTTGGCCGCGAGAGCCGCGAAGGTGAAGACACCGCCGCGATTGAACGGACGTTCACGCCGGAGTTCCGCAACCGTCTGGACGCGGTCATCAGCTTTGGCGCGCTGCCGAAGCCTGTCATCCTGCGTGTGGTTGAAAAGTTCGTGCTGCAACTTGAGGCACAACTGATTGATCGCAACGTGCATATTGAGTTGTCCAATGCCGCTGCCGATTGGCTGGCCGACAAAGGCTATGATGCCAAAATGGGTGCGCGCCCGCTGGGCCGCGTTATCCAAGAGCACATCAAGAAACCACTGGCAGAGGAGCTGCTGTTCGGCAAACTGATGAAGGGCGGTCTGGTCAAGGTTGGCGTAAAGGATGGCAAGCTTGACCTGCAATTCCTTGAGCCGGAGCAAGGCAAGATCGGCGGTTCGGGTAACAAGCCACCCCTGCTGACCGCCGACTAACATGCGGCTTTCGACAGCCACCATTTTTTCCCTCGCAGCCTATCCGGTTGCGGGGGAATTTTCTTTGGACCCTCCGATTGATTGCGTGCTGGGCGACACTTGTCACATCCAGCAGTTTGTCGATCACGACCCCACCGATGCCGCATCCAATTTTCGCTGTGGTCCGCTGACATATGACACGCATAAGGGCACCGATTTTGCCCTGCCTTCACTTGCCGCGAAGGCGGCTGGTATCGCGGTCCTTGCGGCGAGCGCTGGAGAAGTGACCGCCTTGCGCAGCCACCTGCCCGACATCCTGCAAGGCGAACCTGACGCGCCTGACGTGCGCGATGTGGAATGTGGCAACGGTGTTCTTTTGCGCCATCCTGACGGCTGGGAAACGCAATACTGCCATCTGGCGCAGGACAGTATTACCGTCGCTGTCGGTGACCGCGTCGAAGCAGGCGATACGCTAGGCTTTGTCGGGCTATCAGGCAGCACTGAATTTCCCCATCTGCACATCTCCGTTCGTCAAAACGGCGACGTCGTTGATCCATTTGATCCTGACGGCGAGATTACTTGCGATCAGCCAAGCAACGATACGCTTTGGTCCACCCCGCTTGACGCGCCAGAGGGCGGACTGATCGCCAGCGGCTTCGCAACCGCGATCCCTGACTATGCAGATGTTAAAGCGGGCACGGCAGCGGCGCCCGTCATTGCCACCGACGATGCGGCGCTTGTTCTTTGGGGATATGCTTTTGGTACTCGCGCGGATGATATTGTAACGCTGAACATTATCGGACCGGACGGCGAGGTGTTCGCCAACGACGAAACGCTTGACCGCACGCAGGCGCAGATGTTTCGTGCCGGCGGGCGGCGGACGCCCGACACCGGCTGGTCCATAGGAGACTACACAGGAACGGTCACGCTGACACGCGATGGTGCTGTGCTTGATACGCAGGTCGTGACGATTGCGGTTAAGCCTTAGCGTTCGGTCAGCTTGATCTCGATCCGGCGGTTCGCGGCACGCGCTGCATCGCTGTCGTCATCAACCAGCGGCTGATACTGACCAAAGCCGTTTGCCGCCAGACGCTCTGGCGGGATGCCAAGGAAGTTGATCATGTACTGGACCACCGACAGCGACCGCGCTTGTGACAGTTCCCAGTTGTCGCGGTATTGGCCCGTGCCGGACAGCGGCACATCGTCGGTATGCCCGTCCACACGGATCACCCAATCGATGCCGTTGGGGATATCGTCTGCGATGTCGCGCAAAATGCTTGCGATATTGGCAATTTCCGCACGCCCCTGCTCGGACAATTCGGCCTGACCGGGCCGAAACAGCACTTCTGACGAAAACACAAAGCGGTCGCCAACAATCTGCACACCATCCTGACCTTCAAGCAGCGTGCGAATTTCGCCAAAAAAGTCGGAGCGGAACCGTTCAAGATCCTGCGCTTGAGCAGCAAGGCGGGCGGCCTCTTCTTCCAGCCGGATACGTTCGGCCTCTTCCAGCGTGCGGCGGCGGCGCTCTTCGGCGGCAACGCGGGCCAGCGCGGTATTCAGGTCAGCGCCAAGCTGTTCAATCTGCACGTTTGCTGCCGTGTCCGCCTCTTCTGCCAGATTAAGCAGGGTTTGCAGCGTTCCAACCTGATTGCGCAGCGCCGCGACCTGTTCGTTCAAAAGCGCCACCTGCCGCTGGCTTTCCGCAGATAGCGCCTGTTCATCGCTTAGGGCTGCATTGGCCTGCGCCAACAGGGCCGCTTGGCGTTCCTGCTCGGTCTGGCCGCTATCGGCGGCCTCTTGCGCGGCTGCCATTGCAGCAAGCGCCTCGGCCAGACGTGCCTCAAGGCTCGCACGTTCCTGCGCGGTTTCGCTTTGCCCTTGCGATAGGGATGCCACCTCGGCGGTCAGCGCCTGTTGCGCCAATAGCGCCTCGGCAAGTTGATCTGCCAGACTTTGGCGTTCAGCATCGGTTTGCGCTTGGGTCTGCGACAAGGCGGCAAGCTCGGCGGCAGCAGCCTCCTGCGCGAGGATGGCGCTGGCAAGCTGCGCCTGTATCTCGGTCTCGGTCGCGTCACTGTCGGCGAGGGCTGCATCAAGCGCGTCGCGCGCCGCTTGCAAGTCCGCACCTGTCGCGTCACGTGCAGATATCGCGGCAGCCAGACGGCTTGTCAGATCATCGGTCTGGGTTGCGGCCGCATCAAGTGCGGCGCGCGCATCCGCCAGTTCAGCGGCGGTGCTGTCCTGCAACGACAAAGCCGCCAGCAACCGTGCATCCAGATCGCTGCCTTCTGTCAGGGCGCGGGCCAGATCGTTCTCTGCCTGTTGCTGGGCAAGCAGTGCGGCTGCCAGATTGCGATCCAGAGTGTTGCGAGCCGTCTCGGCGGCGGCCAAAAGCGTGAGCGTTTCTTCCGCATCACGGCGCTGCTCTTCAAGCGCCAGTGTCATGGCCGTCAATTCTGTGTCCGCGTTGGCGAGCCGTTCGCGTAAGGCCTCTGCCGCTGCTGCCTCGGCCAGTTGTTGCGCCTCCAGCGCCGTGATCTGGGCGGTGTTTTCGCTATTAGCCGTTTCAAGCGCGGCAATGCGTGCGGCGTCAGTCTGTCCGGTGGTTTCCAGATCAGCGATCATGGCTTCCAGTGCTTCACGTTGAGCGGCTGCCAATCGTGCCGCTTCGACACCTTGGTCGATTTCTGAGCGGGCCGCAGCCAGCGCGAGGTTCAGCGCCTCGGCTTCGGTCAGCAGATCCGCCTCGCGGGTTTCAAGCGCCGCAATACGGGACGCAGCATCTGCGTTGTCTGTTTCCAGCCCCGCGATCACCTCTTCATTGGCAGCTTGCTGGGACAATAGCGCCGCGATCCGGTCCTCGTTGGTGCTGCGTTGGGCAAGTAGACCTGCGACCTGCGCCTCGAACCCAGTGATGCTATTCTGCGCCTGCGTGAGTGCTGCTAGACCGGCATCGCGCTCGGCTGTCAGTTGCGCGATCAGGGCCGATTGCGTGTCGGCGGCATCAGACGCATCGTCCAGTGCTGTGGTCAGGCTGGCGGTGCGGTCCTGCTCCAGACCAAGCGCAGAGGCCAGCGACGCAACCTCGGCGGATAGTTCGTTCAACTGGCTTTCTTGCCCTGTAATCGTCTCGCGCAGCACAAACTGGATCACCATAAAGATGGTCAGCACAAACATCAGGACCAGCAAAAGCCCCGTCATCGCGTCCACGAAACCCGGCCAGATGGCGTTTTGAAAACGTCCTTGCCTGCGTGACAGCGCCATCGGTTACGCCCCGTCGCTGGGCGGGCGTCCGCGCCCTTGTTTGATCGCGCGCGCCAGTCCGGCAATGTCATTGCGCAGATCGGCAATGGTTTCCTGACGTCCCGCTGACATCTCCTCTAGGATACGCAGCAGTTGCACGTCGATCGACCGCAATCGCATCCGGCTTTCGGCGTCGATCCCTTCCATGCCGCCATCGCCGATCTTCTTGATCAGCGCCTCCTGCCCCTCGGCAATGCGCAGCAGCACGTCACGGTCCCCGCCGGATTGATCGGCAGAATGGGCCATGGTTTCGACGGTGTGCACCAGTTGGGTGATCCGTTCATCCACATGCGCGCGGCTTTCCTCTGAGCGGACAAAAAGCGTCTGCATGCTGTCCATCTGTTCGGCCAGATGATCCACAAAGCTGGCCAGCATAGAGGTGTCGCCGCCACCATCCTCGCCGGTGGAGAAGCCGACACGCGTGATGGTCGACAGCCACTCTTCCAGCTCGCGGTAAAAGCGGTTTTGCCCGTGGCTGGCGAACAATTCCAGAAGCCCCACAACAAGCGATCCTGCCAGACCGAGCAAGGACGACGAAAACGCCGTTCCCATACCGCCAAGCTGGCTTTCAAGTCCCGCCTGCAGGCGCCCGAAGATGTCCGCGCCGTCTTCTCCCTCGCCGGGGTTCAGCGACCGGATCGTTTCGACCAGTGCCGGAACTGTGGTAGCAAGGCCGTAAAACGTACCCAGAAGGCCGAGAAAAATCAACGTATTGCCGATATATCGTGTGATCTCGCGATCTTCGTCAATCCGCTGGCCCACGGAATCAAGGATCGACCGGCCAGAGCTGGACGATAGCTGCATCCGCGCCCCACGTGATCGCAAAAGCGTGGCCAAAGGCGCCAACAACGACGGTGCCACGCGCCGCGCCGGATTGCCTTCATGGTCGCGTGCGAACCCTTCGATCCACTGGACCGAATTCACCAACTGGTACACCTGCCCGAAACACGACAGCACGCCCAAAACGAAGACGGCGAAAATCACGCCGTTCAGATAGATGTTGGCAAAAAAGATCGCCGCGATTTGCGCGCGGCCCAGATAAAGCCCCGCCCCCACCAAAGCCAACACGATCATCATAAAGGTGATCTGCCGGATGGGCTGTGAAAACTGCGGCTCTGCCTCTGGTTCCCCGGGGTCGGTCAGCGGATCAGTCACTGCATCACTCAACTTAGGCGTCCCTCTTATGTGGGTTCTGGTTGGCGGCTGTTATACGGGTTTTCCCTTAAAACCCAAACGGTAATCGCGCATGCCACTCTGAGCGTTACTGCGTCAGTTCCCGCACCCGCGCCACGAGCCATGTCATGTCGGCGTCACGGATCCCCATTTCGAAAAGATGCTCGGCTGTGTTGAAAAGATATTCCGTGTTCGGCCCGCGCCCGCCGCTGGCCCGCGCAATGATCTGGGCCTGCTTTTCAAGGTCGAACTGGCAATACTGCACATGATCATTGCTGATCACATAAGCCAGCGCCGCAATCTGGCTGCCGTCATCACAGGCAAGCGAGACGCGTTGTTCGTAGTAGGCCGACGACACCAGCTCTCGCTCGCGCAGTGCGGCAAGCACATCGTCACGCTCTTCCTCATGCACGCGAAAGGCCACGCCGGTGCAGAATTCATCCGCGTTTTCATCCAGCGCCAGCACCAACCCGGGATCTTCGTGCGACCCGCGATGATGGATCGACAGCATGCAAAAGCTGCGGGCATAACCATCCAGCCGTGCGCGCTGCTTTTCGGCAGGCGTAAAACCGGGGTTCCACAAAAGCGACCCGTATCCAAACACCCAAAGTGGCTGGTCGGCGGGAATAACGGATTGGTCTGGCATCTGATCTGGCCCTTCTGCTGCGGCCCCTGTAGACACGCAAAATCTGCGGAATGAAAGGGTTGCCCATGCGCCGTTTGACAATCGTTGTGATCGTGCTTGCGCTTCTTTACAGCGGCTATTGGATGATCGGCGCCATGGCCATGGAACGCGGCGTGCGACAGGCGTTTGACGATTTGCGCGCCGACGGCTGGCAGGTCACGTACGACGATCTTGGAACGCGCGGTTTCCCGTCCCGCTTTGATACGACGGTTGATGCACTGGACATGACCGCACCTGACGACAGCCTGCAATATCAGGCCCCGTTCCTGCAGGCTTTGGCGCTGAGCTACCAGCCCAACAAGCTGATCGTCGTCTTTCCGGAAAGTCAGACCTTGCGCTTGGGCGCTGATCTGCTGGCCCTTGATGCCGATGCGTTGCGGGCCAGTGCCGCGGTTAATCTCAATGCCGATCTGTCGCTGGATGCCATCACGTTTGAGGGCGATAGCGCTGCTCTCGCTTTGGGTCCGGACATCACTCTGGCCACAAACCGCGTGATCGCCGCCTTGCGCGAGGCGGGTCCGGTCGTCAATCGCTATGACGTTTACACAAACCTCGACACCATCACCCTGCCCGACGCCATGCGTGCTGCACTTGATCCAAACGGACAGCATCCCGACAGCATCGCCGACCTGACCTTGAACAGCACCGTCACGCTTGACCGTCCGCTTGACCGCCACAGCATTGCGCAGTTTGAAACCGACCCTGCGCTGATTACGGCGGTCACCGTAAAAGAGGCGCAGTTGCAGTGGGGCACCATGGCAGTTTCAGCCAATGGCGACCTGACCGTCGACCAAAGCGGAGTGCCAACCGGTGAGATAGATATCTCCGTGCAAGACTGGCGGGCCATGATTGCTGCGGCCAGCAATGCGGGCCTGATTGAACCCGGCTTTGATACCACCTTCGAAAATCTGGCCGCCGCGTTGTCAGAAGGCCGCGATACGCTTGAATTGACCCTGTCGTTTAGTGACGGGCGTATGTCGATCGGCCCTTTCCCGCTGGGTCCAGCGCCCCGGCTTCACCCCTAGGGCCCATGCCGTCGTCTAAACTGTACGTCGCTGCGGCGTTTGGGGCGCAAAATCTCAGCTTTGCCCCCAACCGCTGAACAGACCCATCATGGCCCGTCGCACCAAAGCGGTCACTGACGGGCGTTTCTGGGCCCGAAATGGCAGCGGGCGGCAGACCTCGATTGCGGCGACGCCAACCCGCGCCGTCAGCGCCCCGTTGACAACGCCTTCGCCAAAGCGGCGCGACACTTTGGACAACACGCCACCGCCCGCCACTGATCCGATCAGATCATCGCCCACCGCAACCGCGCCAGTGGCGATCAGATGAGTAAAGACCGTGCGGGTCAGACGCCAGCTGCCAATGGTGCCTGACCGTCCGCCATAGACCTCGGCCACGCGGCGGATCATGCGCAGGTTTGCCGTCAGCGCCGTGACAACATCCGCCAGCGCCAACGGCACAATCGCTGTGACGGTCGCGACCTGACGTGCTGCCGCCTCCACTTCGCGCATGGCCCGCGCATCCAGCGGGGCCAGCACGGTGTTTTCGGCAAGACCCAAAAGCCCATCCGCGTCCAGCACGTCGTCCTGCTGCTCGGCCAACCGTTCGCGGCCCCAGCGGGTATCGTCGCGTGCAGCGTAAAGCCGGTTCAGCGCCGCCACGACACGCCGCGCTTCGCCCAGATCATGCGTGGAAATCGCTGTTTCAGCGGCCTTGTGCACACTGTCCAACCGCCGCAAGCGCGCAAACGCTGCGAGTTCCCGCAATCCCATCACCAGCAAAACGCCACAAAACAGGACCAGCAGGATGAGGACGGTCATGCCAAGAACGGGGGACCGCACGATCAGCGAGGCAACGTAGTCATAAGCGGCCAGCGAAACCACAATGCCGATGATCGACAAGAGCAGCGACCAGAACCAACGCGCAAGGCTGGACGGACGGCGCGCAGCCAATGCCGCAACTTGCTGCATCGCCGCTCCGCGTGCAGCGTCTTCCGTATCCAGCACCGGCAGGGCTGCCGCGGGATCGGCCTTTGGCGCGTCATCATCCAGATCGATCAAAACCGGGCCTTTGGCCATCACGCGTCCCTTTCCCAGATCAGATGCGCATCGGGCAGCTTTTCCGCATTTGCCCTGCCGTCCGTGAAACCACCGACGACAAATCCTTCGCGCTGATAAAACGCAATCGCGCGCGTATTGGCCTGAAATGTCCACAGCGTCAGGCGATTGCGGCCAGCTTTTGCAGCCGTCAGCAAAGCACGCCCCCAGCCTTGTCCGCGCAGGGCGGGGGGCAGGTAAAGTGCAGCAACCTCATTGTCCTTGCTCGCCAGAAAGCCTAGACCGTCGCGGCAGTCGGCCACCCAGACCAGACCTGTTTCAATCAAATGACCACAAAACCACCGGTCCTCGTCAGGACTATGCAATTTGGGCATCCAGTCAGTCTCGGCCACCCAAGCGCCCAATGTGGCGGCCATGGCATCGTCATCGGCCTCTCGTGCGGGGCGGATCATAACTTGTCACCGATCAGGAACTCGGCGGCCTTGTCCAAGCGGATATGCGGCGGCCCGTCGCCGGGGCGAAGCGTCAGTGGCGCTGGCGCAAAATTCATCACCTCGTATCCGGCATCCTGCCAATCTGCGTCACCGGCCCGTGCGGGTGAAAGCAAATGCGCAGGATCACGGGGCAGCAATCCGGGGTAGAACGCAGCCTGTTTGCCTGATCCCAAAAGCCGCCCGCGCACCACATCAAGCGGCCCGTCGCGGTGATCGACGGTCTCTTCTACCGTGGTGCGTAACGCGGCAATGGACATGGCAGCTGTCTGTGCCCCTGCGAAATCCGCACGGTCACGCGCCTCGCGCAGCAAGGCTTCGGTAATTGCCGTCAGCTTGCCGTGTTGCGTGTGATGCAAATGATCTGCCTTGGTGGCCGCAAACAGAATTTTCTCCACCCGCTTGCCTTGGAAAATCCGGCTGAGAAAAGCATTCCGCCCCGGCCTGAAGGCACCAAGAATATCGGCCATTGCCTGCCTAAGATCCTCAACCGCGCGGGGGCCGGCATGGATCGCACCCAGCACATCAACCAGCACAATTTGGCGGTCGATCTTGGAAAAATGGTCACGGAAAAACGGCCGGACGACGTTGCGCTTGTAACTCTCGAAGCGGCGCGCAAATTCACGGGCAAGCGACCCTCTGGGCGATGAGCTGTCTGGCAAGGGCGCAAAGGTCAACACGGGCGATCCGGCCAGATCACCGGGCAGCAGGAACCGCCCTGGGGAACAATCGGAAAAGCCCGCCTCGCGTGCGGCCTTGAGGTGCGATGTGAAGCGGCGCGCGAGCGCAGTGGCCTGCCCTTCGTCCAGATCAGCCGCGGGGTCAATGGTGGCCAGTTCGGCCAGAAACGCATCCCCTTCGGGCCGCTCGGGCGCGCGCGCAATCGCTGCGGCAGACCACGTGGCAAAGTCCTGATCCAGCAGGCCAAGGTCCAGCAGCCATTCGCCGGGATAGTCCACGATATCAAGATGCACCGTGCGCGGGCCGGAGAAGCCGGACAAAAGCCCTGTTGGCTGCACGCGCAGAGACAAACGCAATTCGCTGATCGTATGCGTGCCATCGGGCCATCGCGGCTCGGATGCCGTGATCCGCGCCAGATGATCTTCGTAGGCAAAGCGCGGCAGCGTATCGTCGGGCTGCGGTTGCAGATAGGCCGTGCGGATGGCCCCGTTTGCCGCCGCAGAAAGCTGCGGCATCCGCCCGCGATCCATCAGGTTGGCGACAAGCGAGGTGATGAAAACCGTTTTGCCGGCCCGCGACAGGCCCGTCACACCAAGACGGATCACCGGATCGCTAAAGGGCGCTGACAAGGTTTCGCCCACCGCATCAACGCTGCGGGTAATCCGGTCGGCAATTGCGGAGATGACCAAAATCCGGCCCTTTCAATTCAATGTTCTGCCAAAGATAGGGCGCGGATGGCGTCTTGTGTAGGGATTGATTTTGCGTCGCCTTCCCCTTAGGCCGCGCGCATGCCCCGCTTTGCCCTTCAGATCGAATACGATGGTTCGCCCTTCGCAGGCTGGCAGCGGCAGGCAGATCAGCCGTCTGTGCAGGGCGCGATTGAGGCCGCCTTGGCGCGGCTGCAACCCGGTCAGCATACCATTGCCGCCGCCGGGCGCACGGATGCAGGGGTGCACGCCACCGCACAGGTTGCCCATTGCGATCTGACCCGCGACTGGGACCCGTTTCGCCTGTCCGAGGCGCTGAATTTTCATCTTAAGCCCGCGCCTGTTGCGATTGTCGGGGCAGCGCGTGTGGCAGATGATTGGCACGCGCGTTTTTCAGCACATGAACGTCGCTATCTGTTTCGCATCATCGCCCGCCGCGCACCGCTCACGTTTGAGGCGGGTCAGGCATGGCGGATCAATCATACGCTTAATCTGACGGCCATGCAGGCCGGGGCTGATCAGTTGCTTGGGGAGCACGACTTCACCACGTTCCGATCGACCATGTGTCAGGCGCAAAGCCCTGTCAAAACGCTCGATGCGCTGGACGTAACCGAGGTTCCACGGGCAAACGGCACCGAATACCAGTTTCGCGTGCGCGCACGATCATTCTTGCATAATCAGGTCCGCAGCTTTGTTGGAACGTTAGAGCGGGTGGGCGCTGGCGCATGGACACCTGATGATGTGGGCCGTGCGCTTGCGGCGCGGGATCGTGCGGCCTGCGGTCCGGTTTGCCCGCCGATGGGGCTATATCTGGCCGGTGTCGGCTATCCCGACGATCCCTTCGCGGACTAAGGCAAAAAATCACGGCGGATTGATGCGTAATACTACAACGCGTTGTTTCGTTTCGGATTGCCACAAACTATGGTGAAGGGAACCAAGGTCCAATCGTGGCGTTGTGGTTTGGGGTCTACGATAAGGGCGGGGCATGAAGAATCTAACGATAGCGGCAGCATTGGCTGCAATTTTGACGTGTCCGGTGACAGCAACAGCGCAAGAAGTCACGTTTTCTGCACCTAATGCCGATGAGGATCTGACCGATCTGCTGCGCAGCGCGTCACTGACCCTTGAAATTGATCCCGAGGAAGGTTCTGCCGCGCAGGATTACGTGGCAGCCGCGCGAGCCGATTACCGGCGCATCCTGACGGCACTTTATGCCGACGGCTATTATGGCGGCACAATCTCGATCAAGATTGACGGACGCGAGGCTGCGTCCCTTGCGCCGCTTGATGCGCCATCACGGGTTAACCGGATCACGATTGATGTGGCCACTGGTCCGCGCTTTACCTTTGGGCGCACCGACATCGCGCCACTGGCTCCTGCAACTACCCTGCCCGAAGGTTTCCGCAGCGGCGAACCGGCCCAGTCCGAGGTCATCCGCTCAAGCGTAAGCGCCGCGACAAGCGCATGGCGGGACGCGGGCTATGCCAAGGTATCGCCATCCGGTCAGCAGATCACCGCACGCCACCCCGCCGAACGCTTGGATGTGAGCGTGTCACTGGCCACTGGCCCGCGCCTGACATTTGGCCCCCTGACGGTTTCGGGCAATGAGGATGTACGCACCAACCGCATTTTGCGGATCGCAGGCCTGCCCACCGGTGAGATTTATTCGCCTGATGCAATCGCCCGCGCCGAAGACCGCCTGCGTCGCACAGGGGCATTTGCATCCGTGGCATTGGTCGAGTCCGATGATATCGGCCCGAACAACACACTTCCTGTGACTGCTCAGATCGTTGAGGCCAAGCCACGGCGCATCGGGGCTGGCATTGAACTTTCGACCGTTGACGGGCTGACGTTGTCGTCGTTCTGGCTGCATCGCAACTTTCTGGGCGGGGCCGAGCGCTTTCGTGTTGAGGGCGAGATTTCGGGCATCGGCGGGGAAACCGGCGGCACGGATTATCGCCTCTCTGCCAGCCTGCGGCGTCCGGCCGTGTGGGGCGCTGACACGGATTTCCTGAATACAATCTCGATCAGCCGACAGGACGAGCCGAACTACTTGCTCGACCAGTTTTCGCTTGAATCCACGCTGACACGGCCAGTCGGGGACAACCTCACCATCGAAGGCGGTCTTGGCATCCTTGCCGCCCGAGAGGTGACCGACACCGGCGAGCGTGATTATGTTTTGCTGACGGTTCCGCTCAGCGCGACGTATGATCTGCGCGACAATGCGACCAATCCCAAAAACGGCTACTACCTTGATCTGGACGCCACGCCATTCATCAGCATCGTCGGCGGTGACAATGGTGCGCGAGCCTACGCGGACGGACGCATTTACCGCAGCTTTGGCGAGGATGACCGCTTTACCCTTGCCGCACGGTCCCAGATTGGCACCGTTCTTGGCGCATCACTTGATACCGCCCCTGCCGATTTCCTCTACTTCTCGGGCGGCAGCAACACGGTGCGGGGTCAGCGGTTCCAATCGCTTGGCGTTGATCGCGTGATTGACGGTGAAGATGTCCGCACGGGTGGTCTTTCGTTCGTGGGCGCACAGCTTGAAGGCCGCGTGGATGTGACAGAAAGCATCGGACTGGTCGGGTTCTACGACACAGGATTTGTTGGCGACACAAGCAACCCCTTCGGTGACGGAGAGTGGCAAAGCGGTGCGGGCTTTGGCGTGCGATATAACACTGGCATCGGGCCGATCCGGCTGGATATCGCAACGCCGGCCAGTGGTGACAATGCATACGACCGCGTTGAGGTCTATATCGGGATTGGGCAAGCGTTTTGAAAAAGCTTCTTTTGGCATCAGCCCTCATGCTGGCCCCGCTGCCAGCCGCCGCGCAGGATCAGGCCGAAGAGGATAAGGGTTATCTGACCCGCCTGATCGAAGACAACCTGTCAGGTGCTGGCCGCGATGTGACCATCATCGGCTTTGAGGGCGCGCTTAGCTCAGAGGCGTCCTTGGACGTTATGACCATCTCGGACGATGAAGGCGTATGGCTTACGCTGGAGAACGTCGTATTGGACTGGAACCGGTCCGCCTTGCTGCGCGGTGCTATCGACGTTGAGGAACTTAGCGCCGAGCGTGTAATTGTTGCGCGCGTGCCGGTGTCTGAAGCTGATGACAGTGCCCCCTCGCCGGAAGCAACGCCGTTTTCCTTGCCCGAACTGCCCGTCAGCGTTGAGCTTGAAAAACTGAACATCGCGCGTATTGAACTTGGCGAAACCATTTTGGGAGAGCCTTTTGCCGCCAGTCTGACGGGATCCGCGTCATTGATCGGCGGAGAAGGCGGCGCAATTGTCGAAGCAAACCGCCTTGATGATAAGGAAGGGCGCTTCATCATTGACGCCTCATTCGAGAATGAGACATCTATGTTGGCGCTGGCACTGGAGCTGTCCGAAGGTCCAAACGGCATTATCGCACGAAGGCTGGACCTGCCGGGTCAGCCGCCATTGGCTCTTACGGTCAAAGGTGCGGGGCCGCTCAGCAGCTATGAGGCCGAAATTGCATTAGCCACCGACGGGGTTGATCGCGTGAGTGGCACTGTCACCTTGACAGAAGTTGAAGGAGAGCAGCGCTTCGCCGCCAATATCGGTGGTGACGTCACGCCGCTTCTGGTGCCGGAATATCAGGAATTTTTCGGCGATGACGTCAGCTTGATTGCCGAAGGGCGGCAGTTGGCCGATGGCCGCTTTGACCTTTCAACGTTCGAGTTGGACGGGCAAAGCATCAAGATGACAGGCAGCGCGCTAATCGGCGCGCAAGGCTGGCCGCAGCGGCTTTCGCTGAACGGCACGATCGCAGACACGGACGGTGATATCGTCCTGCTGCCACTGACCGGCCCCAAGACGTATATCGACCGCGCGACACTGGCGATTGGCTATGACGGATCGCAGTCAGATGACTGGTCAGCCGAGTTTAACATCGCGGGTTTTGACCGCCCCGGTTTGCTGATCCGTGACATCACGCTTGACGGTGGTGGTATCCTGCGCGACGGCGAAGGCGCATCGCAAGGTGAGGTGACCGCAAACTTCACCTACGCCGCCAGCGGGTTGGAACTTGATGATGCCGGCGCATCGCAAGCACTTGGCGACGAGATCTCCGGCGTGATCGAAATTGACCGGATCGAGGGTGAGCCGACCAATATCTCGCGCCTGACCCTCACCGGTCCCGGTCTTGAAATGCAGGCTGCCGCGACGATTGCGGGCGGCGGCGACGGTTTCCGCACATTTGGCAACATCGACTTGCAGGTCAACGCGCTCGGCCGCTTTTCCACGCTGGCAGGCCGCGATCTGGCGGGCGGCGGGAACGTGAACATTCAGGCAGAAGTCCTGCCGCTAGATGGCATGTTTGACGTCACCGTAACCGGCACGACTAATGATCTGGCTGTCGGGATTGAACAACTTGATCCGCTGCTGGCCGGTGAGGGCGAGATCGCCGTGGCTGCCGTGCGCGACACCCAAGGTACGCGGTTGGAGGCACTCAATATCGCCACCCCAGAGGCACAAATCACCGCAGAAGCCGATCTGACAAGTGGGGCCAGCAATGCCCGCTTTGACGTGCTTGTGCGCGAGGTCGGCCTTGTCATGCCGGAGCTTAGCGGCCCCGTGACAGTGACTGGCACGGCTGCCCGCAGTGCCGAGCTTGTGACCGATTTCGACATCCGCGCCGAGGGTCCGTCGGCCACGATCACCGCCGTGGGACAGGCCATTCCCGACACTGCCGGTCAAGCGGTCAACGCCACAGTGCAGGCGCAGATTGCTGATCTGGAAACCTTCTCAGAGCTGGCGGATCGTGATCTTGATGGCGCGATCAATGCCGAATTAACCGGCACGTTGCTGAGCGACGGTCTGCGCTTTGACATGGACCTGACCGCGCAAACAACTGATCTGGCCGTGGGGGTCGCGCAAGTTGACCAACTGTTGCAAGGCGACGGCACGCTGTCCGTCAGCCTTGCCGCGCCGCGTGACGGCGTTTACCGCGCGCAAGACCTTGCCGTGGATACACCCGCAATCCGGCTGCGGGCCGATGCGACGTATGATGCCTCAGGCCCTGCCGATGCAACGTTTGACTTCATGCTCACCGATGCAGGTCAAGTTGTGGCAAGTCTTGATGGCCCGCTCAGCCTGCGTGGCACCGCGTCGCGTGATGCCGGGGGTGACGCGACAGTTGATGTGACAGGCAATGGTCCCGGAACGGACTTTGCCGTTGATGCAGTGATCGAGGCGGTGACGAACCGGATTACCGGCACGCTTGATGCGACGGTCGCGGATTTGTCCGTCTATCGTGATCTGGCTGGTATGCCGCTTGATGGTGCTGTGACTGCGAACGTGGCTGGCACCGCCCTTCCCGACCTGAGCCGCTTTGACGGGACTGTCGATTTGTCATCCACGGATCTTGCGATTGGCAATCCGTCTGTTGATCCGCTGCTGCGCGGTGCTGGCACGCTGAATGCCACTGCGGCCCTGACCGAAGCAGGTTTGCGGGTAGAAACCGTGAACGCAGATTATCCCAATGTGACGCTTAGCGGATCACTTGAAGGCGCATCAGGCGCTGGCGAAGGCCAGTTTGATGCCCGCCTGCGCGACATTGGTCTCATTGCCGACGGGATCAGCGGCCCCGCGACAGCCACGGGCACGGCGCGGCTGGATGCGCAAGGTGTCTGGGCCATCGATGCAGAGGCCACCGCCCCCGGTGCATCCGCCGACATTGATGCCAGCATTGCCGCCGACACATACGAAATCAGCGGCACTGCAGAGGTGTTCGTGAACGACCTGCGCCCCTATCGGACCATATCCGGCCTGCCACTGTCGGGCGGCGTGACCGCCAACATCAGCGGCGCGGCCCTTCCCGATCTGACCCGTGCCACTGCGGATATTAACGTCACCACCCGCGATCTTGCGATTGGCAACGCGACCGTCGATCCGCTGCTGCGCGGTCTGGGGCGTCTGGATGCAAGCGTATCGCAAACCACAGAAGGGCTGCGTATTCGCGACTTTAGCGCCACGACGCCCAACGTCTCTCTCAGCGGATCGCTTGACGGTCGCGCGGGTGAAGGCAGCGGACAATTCAATGCGCGCCTGCGTGATGTTGGCCTCTTTACTGACCAGCTAAGCGGGCCGGTCACCGCCTCTGGCACCGCCAGCCGTAATGCCAGCGGAAACTGGGGGATCGATGTGGATGGAACCGGTCCTGGTGGCATCACCGTGCGCGCGGACGGCACTTATAACGAAAGCGGCACGCTGAATATGGACGTGGACGGTCAGGTCCCGCTTGGCCTGGCCAATGCAGCCCTTGCGCCGCGCAGACTTGATGGAACCGCGACATTCGATCTGGCGGTCAATGGCCCGCCCGCGCTGTCGTCGGTATCCGGGCAGGTCAATCTGAACGGCGCGCGTCTGACGGCGCCTACCCTTGATGTGGCGCTGACAAATATCAACGGCGGCGTGAGTTTGAACGGTGATGCCGCTCAGGTGGATATCACAGGACAAGTCAGCAGCGGTGGCACTGTATCGGTGAGCGGGCCTGTCGGGCTTGCTGGTGGAAATACGGCCGATCTTGCTGTCCGGTTGAACAATGTCGGCCTGCGCGACCCCGAGCTTTATGAGACGACTGTGGATGGGCAAATCACCGTGCGCGGACCATTGGCTGGCGGCGCGCAGATTGCTGGCACACTGAACCTTGGGCCAACGGAAATTCAGGTGCCGTCTTCCGGCGTTGGCGGGCTGGGCACATTGCCAAATGTTACGCATGTCGGCGCACCTTTGTCCGTGCGTCGCACGCTTGATCGCGCCGGGGTCAATGACGATGCCACAACCAGCGCATCCACGGGCGGCGGCGGCGGCGGTTATCCGATTGATCTGGTGATCAACGCGCCGTCACGCGTGTTTGTCCGTGGTCGTGGTCTGGATGCCGAATTGGGCGGGCAACTGACACTGGGTGGCACCACATCAAACATCGTGCCGATCGGGCAGTTTGAACTGATTCGCGGGCGCATCGATATCCTGCAACAACGCTTTGACTTGACCGAGGGACGCGCATCGCTGCAAGGCGACTTTGTACCCTACATCCGGCTGGTCGCGTCTACGCAATCGGCCACTGGCACAGTCATCAACATCATCGTCGAAGGCCCGGCCACCGAGCCTGAGGTAACCTTCGAGTCCAGCCCCGACTTGCCACAGGACGAGGTGCTGGCGCAGCTGATCTTTGGCCGCGATCTGGCGGACATTAGCCCGTTGCAGGCTGTCCAACTGGCCGCAGCAGTCGGCACTCTGGCGGGGCGCGGCGGCGGCGGTTTGATCGATACATTCCGTCAGGACATCGGGCTTGATGACTTTGACATCACAACCGACGAGGAAGGCAATGCCGCCGTGCGCGCGGGCGCGTATCTGTCCGAGAACGTCTATACCGACGTCACTATCGCGTCGGACGGTTCAACCGAGGTGAATATCAATCTGGATATCACCGACGACGTGACCGCCAAAGGCACTTTCAGCGACGACGGTGAAACCAGCATCGGCATCTTTTACGAGCGGGATTACTGACGAAAAGCACCGTCTTTTCGTCAGCGTGCGCAAGGTCACATCGCTCGCGATGTGACAGCGGCACCGATCAGCTACCGGAGATCACCGACACCTCCACTCAAGCCGTCTTCTGCACATCCATCGGCGCATGATACGGACAGGCCACGAAATGCCCCTGCCCCAAATCCTGCATCGCGGGCCTGTCGCCCGCGCAATCGGGCTGTGCCTTGGGACAGCGCGTGCGGAACACACACCCCGATGGCGGTGCAAGCGGTGAGGGCAATTCCCCTTCCAGAATAGGACGGACGCGCGCGCGTTCCAGCACCGGATCGGGGATTGGCACAGACGCGATCAGCGCCTGACTGTAGGGGTGTTCGGGAAGCGTTGTCAGCGTGCCAGCGTCGGCCATCTCCATCTGGCGGCCAAGATACATCACGATGATCCGGTCGCTGATGTGTTTCACCACGGACAGGTCGTGCGCGATGAAGATCATCGAGAGTCCCATGTCGCGCTGCAATTCCATCAGCAGGTTCACCACCTGCGCCTGCACCGACACATCAAGGGCCGATACAGGTTCGTCGCAGATAACCAGCTTGGGTTTCAGGATCAACGCGCGGGCGATGCCGATGCGCTGGCACTGTCCGCCGGAGAATTCGTGCGGGTAGCGGTTGATCAGGTTGGGCAGCAGGCCCACCCGTTCCATCAGTTCGCGCACGCGGGCTTTCACCTCGCTGCGGGGCGTCTGCGGCTCGTGGGTGATCAGCGGCTCTGCGATTATCTCGCCCACGGTCATGCGGGGGTTTAGCGCGGCAAGCGGGTCTTGAAAGATCATTTGCACATCGCGGCGGTGCACGCGCCGCTGCCGTGTGTCCATCGCGGCCAGATCGGCTCCTTCGAACATGATGTTGCCGCCCGATGTGGGAACGGTGCCGACGATGGCGCGGGCCAGCGTGGATTTGCCCGACCCACTTTCGCCCACTACACCCAGACATTCGCCGGGCTTCAGGTCGAACGACATCTCGGACACTGCGTGCAGCTTTTGCGGCGCGGTCCACGGCCATGCGCCTTGTTTGCGCACGTCGAAAGTGACGGACAGGTCTTTGACGGACAAAATGGCATCAGTCATTACGCGACCTCCGATGCAGGCAGATGGCAGGCGCGGCGGCGTGCGCCGGCGTCAAAGGTTTCCAAAGCGGGGCGCTGCGTGACGCAGTGGTCCATGACTTGCGCGCAGCGCGGCGAGAACGGGCAACCGCTGGGCAGACGCGACATATCGGGCGGTTCACCCGCGATGGTGGCAAGCGCACCATCGTCGCGATCCAATCGCGGCACAGCCTTTAGCAAGCCCGAGGTATAGGGATGGGACGGATCGGCAAAAAGCGCATCTGTCGGCGCTTCTTCCATCACCTGCCCGCCGTACATCACAAGCGTGCGGTCACAAAAACCTGCGACAACCCCGAGATCGTGCGTAATCAGGATCACGGCAGTGCCGAATTCATCACGGATCTCGCCGAAAAGTTCCATGATCTGCGCTTGCACGGTTACGTCCAAAGCGGTTGTCGGCTCGTCCGCGATCAACAGACGTGGTTGGCACAACAGCGACATAGCAATCATGATACGTTGCCGCATACCGCCCGAAAATTCGTGCGGATACATCGTGATCCGGTTGCGGGCGTCGGGGATTTTCACTGCGTCGAGCATTTGCGCCGCTTCTTTCACGGCGGCTGATTTGCCCAGCCCTTTGTGCAGTTGCAACACTTCGGCCATCTGGTCCGAAATGCGCATGTAGGGGTTCAGTGACGTCATCGGATCCTGAAAGATCATCGCGATGTCCTGACTGCGAATCTTGTTCAGCGCGCCCTGCTTCATGGTCAGCAGGTCCTTGCCATCGAACATCGCACGCCCCGTGGACCGCCCGTTTTTGGCCAGCAGACCCATCATGGCAAAGGCGGTCTGGGATTTGCCCGACCCGCTTTCGCCCACAATGGCCAGCGTTTCGCCCGCATCCACGTCAAAGCCCACGCCGTTGACCGCGTTCACATCGCCGTCGGGGGTGGAAAAGGTGACGGTCAGGTCCTCAATGCTTAGCAATGCCATATCAGCGGTCCTTGGGGTCAAACGCGTCACGCAGGCCATCGCCTACAAAGAAGAACGCAAAGATGGTCAGCACAAAGAAAAGTAGCGGAAAGAACAGCTGCCACAAGACGCCGTAGGACATGTTCGCCGCCCCCTCCGAAATCAGCGCACCCAGCGACGTGTTGGGTTCCTGCACGCCAAGCCCCAGAAAGCTGATAAAGCTTTCGTAGATGATCAGCGTCGGCACCAGCAGCGTGGCGTAGACGATCACGATACCAAGCAGGTTGGGGATGATGTGGCGCAGCACGATCCGCATTGGCGAGACGCCGATGGCATGGGCCACTTCAACGAATTCCTTATTCTTGATCGTCAGTGTCTGGCCCCGCGCGATCCGCGCCATATCCAGCCAAGAAATCAGGCCGATGCCCAAAAACAGCATGAAGATCGAACGGCCAAATATCACCAGCATCAGGATCAGAACGAACATGAACGGAATCGACATCAGCACGTCCACGATCCGCATCATAATGTTGTCGATGCGTCCGCCGTAGTAGCCAGCCGTGGCACCATAAAGCGTGCCGACAACCACCGCGACAAGCGATCCAACGATGCCGACCATCAGCGAGATGCCAGTGCCCTGCACCACTCGCGCGAAAAGGTCGCGACCAGAGCTGTCGGTGCCGAAATAGTGCCCCGTCTCAATCGACGGCACGCCCTTATAGGCATTGGCGCCCATCAACGAGAAGTTCACAAAATCGCGTTCGTGCTGCGCGATGAATTGACCGAACAGGGCAAATGCCCCGATCAGGGCCAGCACCACCAGCGACACGACCGCTGCCTTGTTACGCATAAAGCGGGTGCGGGCGTCAGCCCAGAGCGACCTGCCCTGCACTTCGGCCAGATGGATGCTGTCGCCGACGCTTTCGATTGCGGATGTATCAGGTAACATGACGTCCCCCTAAAGCCGGATTTTCGGGTCGATCCACGCGTAGAGGATATCGACCAGAAGGTTGAACAGGATCGTCAGCGCGCCCACCAGAATGGTGATGCCCATGATGACCGAATAATCGCGGCTGAACGCAGAGTTCACAAAGAACTGGCCGATACCGCCGGTGGAAAAGAAGATGTCGATGACCACAGAGCCGGTGATCATGAACACGAATGTTGGCCCCAGATAGGACAGGACCGGCAGGATCGTCGGCTTGAACGCATGGGTCCAGATGATCCGGCGCATCGGCAGGCCCTTGGCCCGTGCGGTGCGGATGAAATTGGCGTTCAGTGTCTCCAGCATGGAAGAGCGCGTGATGCGTGCAATCGACGCCATGTAGGATGTGGAAAGTGCGATCACCGGCATGATCAGGTTCTGCCACGCGCCGCCGTTCCAGCCACCGCCGGGCAACCAGCCCAGCCACAGCGTAAAGACCAGCACCAAAATGGGAGCCATCACAAAGTTCGGTAGCACCTGCGCGCCAACGGTAAAGCCAACGGCCAGATAATCGAGCCATGTGTTCTGCTTGAGCGCGGCGGCGATGCCCAGCGACACGCCGACGATTGCGGCCAGCGCGAAGGACCAAAAGCCATATGTCAGCGTGACAGGAAAGCCTTGGGCGATCACATCGTTTACCGATTGGCTTTTATATTGAAAGGACGGTCCGAAATCGAACGACGTCACAACGCCCGACACATAGTTGACGATCTGCTTCCAGAACGGCTGATCCAGCCCGTATTTCGCCTCGATATTGGCGAGGACTTCGGGCGGCAGCGGGCGTTCGGAGTTAAACGGACCACCGGGGGCCGCATACATCAGGACGAACGACAGGATCACGAGGATCAACAGCGTCGGGATCGCGACGGCAAGGCGTCGGACGATAAAGCTAATCATGTGCAAAGGGTCCACGCATGAGGGGGCGGATATAAACAGGTGCGGCCCCGGACATGATCCGGGGCCGCGTTGGTTTCAAACCAAAAGGTTACTCGGCGATCTTGAACAGATCTTTGGAGTAGATGTTTTGCTGGAAGTTGTTGTAGGGCCAGCCCTCAAGGTCTTCCGCAATCATATCCACAGCCGCGTAGTGGTAGATTGGAATGATCGGCATCTCTTCTGCGATGATCTGCTCGACTTCCGTGTAAGCGGCTTGCGGGTTGTCGGATGTTTTGGCTTCGGCCAGCAGTTCGTCAACACGCTCGTTCATATACTTGGCGTCGTTATAGCCCGAATCCGACTGCATCAGATCAAGGAATGTGGACGCTTCGTTGTAGTCGGCGCACCAGCCGGCACGGGCAATTTCGTAGTCCTGATTGCCACGTGTCTCGAGGAATGTCTGCCATTCCTGGTTGCCGAGTTCCGTTTCCACACCCAGCGTCTGCTTCCACATCTGGCTGATCGCAATGGCGACAGATTTGTGGGATTCGGACGTGTTGTAGATCAGGTCAATGGACAGCGGGTTATCCGCGCCGTAACCGGCAGCCGCCATCAGTTCGACAGCTTGGGCGTTCCGCTCTTCCTGCGTCATGTTCGCATAGCCGATGTCAGGTGTTTCAAACCCGGCAGTGGACCAGTGCGTGAACGTATAGGCAGGCTTTTGACCACCGGCCAGAACGGCCTCTGCGATCACATCGCGGTCAATGGCCATGGACAAGGCCTGACGCACGTTCTGGTCTTGCAGCGCGGGGTTGCCTGTCTCTGTCATGTTGATGGTGTAGTAATATGAACATGCCTCTGGCACGGACACGGCCTGCTCTGGATACTCAGCGGACAGACGCGGGAACTGGCCTGCTGGAACTTGGGTCTTGTCCAGCTCGCCCGCCAGATAACGTGTCAGGGCGGTGTTTTCATCGGTGATAACCAGTGCGGTCACTTCTTCGATGATGGTGTTTTCGTTGTCCCAGTAGTTTTCGTTGCGCACGCGCACGAGGCGTTCTTGCGGCACATGCTCGGACAGGACGTAGGCACCGTTGGACACGATGTTTTCAGGGCGTGTCCATTCGGACCCGTGCTCTTCCACGGTGGCCTGATGGACCGGGAACGTGGTGCCGTGCACAACCATCTGCGCGAAATACGGCAGCGGCTGGGACAAGCGCACCTCGAGTGTAGTGTCGTCGATGGCTGTCACGCCCAGTTCCTCGGTGGGCATGTCACCGGCGATCACGGCAGCGCCGTTTTCAATCGACATCAGTTCCATGTACCAGCTGTATGGCGATGCCAGCTCTGGCGATGACGCGCGGCGCCACGCATAGACGAAATCGCCTGCGGTCACGGGATCGCCGTTGGACCACATGGCGTTGTCGCGCAGGTTAAATGTGTAGGTCATGCCATCGTCAGACACGGTGAAATCAGTCGCAACGCCGGGCACAAGGTTGCCGTCGGCATCCTGGTTCATCAGACCTTCAAACAGGTCACGCACGATCTTGGAGCCGTCAACGTCTTCGACAAGACCGGGGTCAAATGAGGGGCTTTCGTCGCCGACGCGGTAAACAAAAGTCTGCTCGGAGGCCAAGGCTTCACCGGTTTCGGGGTGTGTCGCGTGGCCGTCAGCGTATGCGGCACCGGCTGTCAGCAGCATGATCGCTGTGGTCGCCTTGAGGGTTGTTGTCATTTTCATGTGTTATTCTCCCATCGTTTGACCGCATTGATGCAGTCGGTTCTGTTGGATGTCGTCACACGTCTAGCGCGTGTTGATGCACTATCCTTTTGCGATGCGGGTCAAATGGCAAGGTGAATCTTGGGGTGACCCGACGGCATTTGGCCAAACGCACCAAAGCAATCAAAGCGACTGCAATCTATGACATAATGTTACGCCTGATGCTGTCAGATTGTTCCAAATTGAGACATGGCTCGCCCTGCGTCGCCCACCTCAACGCAAAAAGGGGCACCCATTGGCACCCCTTTCCATATCTTTAGGCGAAATAACCGTCAGTCCTGACGGTTCATCCGGTTCGCGATCAGATCGTCCACCACCGACGGATCAGCCAGCGTCGATGTATCGCCCAGCGCACCAAAATCATCCTCGGCGATCTTGCGCAGGATACGGCGCATGATCTTGCCGGAACGTGTTTTCGGCAGGCCGGGTGCCCATTGGATCAGGTCGGGTTTGGCAATCGGACCGATCTCGGAGCGGACCCAGACCTCAAGCTCTTTGCGCAACTCCTCTGACGGCTCGTCACCACCCATCAAGGACACATAGGCGTAGATGCCCTGCCCCTTGATGTCGTGCGGGTAACCGACAACAGCGGCCTCGGCCACCTTGGGGTGCGCAACAAGCGCGCTTTCCACCTCGGCGGTGCCCATGCGGTGGCCTGACACGTTGATCACGTCATCGACGCGACCCGTAATCCAGTAATAGCCGTCCTCATCCCGACGACAGCCGTCACCGGTGAAATAGTAGTTTTTGTAGTCCGCGAAATAGGTTTTCTCGAACCGTTCGTGATCACCCCAAACCGTCCGCATTTGCGCGGGCCAGCTGGACTTGATGCACAAGACACCCTCGGCGGCGGTATCGTGGATTTCCTCGCCCGATGTGGGTTCAAGGATAACCGGCTCAATTCCGAAAAAGGGCGTTGTGGCAGAGCCGGGTTTCAGTGTTGTCGCACCGGGCAGCGGTGTCAGCAAATGACCACCGGTTTCGGTCTGCCACCACGTATCGACGATGGGCACGTTCCCCTTTCCGACGATGTTGTGATACCAGTTCCACGCCTCGGGATTGATCGGCTCACCCACGGTGCCCAGCACCTTGAGCGACGACAGATCGTATTTGTTCACATGATCGTCGCCTTTGGCCATCAGCGCACGGATCGCGGTGGGCGCAGTGTAGAACTGGTTGACCTTATGCTCTTCGCAAACCTGCCAGAAGCGACCCGCGTCAGGATACGTTGGCACGCCTTCAAACATCAGCGTGGTGGCACCGTTGGCCAGCGGCCCGTAAACAATATAGCTGTGGCCCGTGACCCAACCCACGTCAGCAGTACACCAGAAGATGTCACCGTCGTGGTAGTCGAAGGTATATTGGTGCGTCATGGACGCATAGACGATGTAGCCACCTGTTGAGTGGACCACACCCTTGGGCTGGCCAGTGGAGCCGGACGTATACAAAATGAACAGCGGATCTTCGGCGTTCATTTCCTCTGGCGGGCAGTCGTTTGCAACCGTCTGCTCGGCCTCATGGAGCCAGACATCGCGCCCGTCTTCCATCGTGATATCGCCGCCAGTGCGCTTGACGACCAGCATCTTGGTATCAACTGTAATCTTGTCGAACGCCTTGTCAGCATTGACCTTCAGCGGCGTATTGCGACCACCGCGCGGGGCTTCGTCTGCGGTGATGACGACCTTGGCCTCGGACCCGTTTACACGGGCGGCCAGCGCATCGGGCGAGAAGCCCGCGAAAACGATGGAATGAATCGCGCCGATCCGCGCACAGGCCAGCATCGCATAAGCGGCCTGCGGGATCATCGGCATATAGATGACAACGCGGTCGCCCTTGCTGACACCCATATCCTTGAGAACATTGGCGAACTTGCACACATGCGCATGCAGCTGCTGGTAGGTGATGTGCTGCGCCTCGTCGGTGGGGCTGTCGGGTTCCCAGATGATCGCGGTCTGCGTGCCGCGCTCTTTTAGGTGGCGGTCGATGCAGTTGGCGGCGACATTCAGCGTGCCATCCTCGAACCATTTGATATCGACGTTGCCGGGCGCAAAGGACGCGTTGCGCACCTTTGTAAACGGCTTCATCCAGTCAACGCGCTTACCATGCTCGGCCCAGAACGCATCCGGATCGTTGATCGACGCGGCGTACATCTCGTCATACTTGGCTTTGTCCGCATGCGCATTGGCTGCAAACGCATCTGATGGCGCATAGGTTTTCGCTTGGTCCGACATGAATGATCCTCCCCGATCTTATGGTGGGGCCATCATGGGCAGAAATGTTCATTTGCCAAGTCCGGCGCCACTGCCGCGCATCGGTTTTTGTAAAGTTCGAGAAATCACACCGCGCAGGATGTCAATTTGTTTACGGACCACTAGGCCTTCACATAGCCACCGGAAAGCGAAACAAGGGACAGATGAAAGCCATTATCGTTCTCGGTGCCGCTGTCTGGGTAGAGGGGCCATCCCCAACACTGCTGCGCCGCAGTGTGCATGCGGCCTCCGTCTGGCACGGGGGCGGACATGACCTCATAGTGGCATGTGGTGGTCTGGGTCGGTTCCCGCCGTCCGAGGCGGCGGCGATCATGACCATCCTGAGGGCCAACGACGTGCCGCCCACCAAAATCCTGCAAGAGGACCAATCCACCACCACGCTGGAGAACCTGATCTTTGCGCGGCAGATTTTGCGCTCATATGACTGCGCGGAAATCACCATCGTCACAGATGGCTACCACGGTCCAAGGGCCAAACTGGTGGCCCGCACGCTTGGGCTGCGGGCTTCTGTATCGTCACCGGGTCTGAAGGGCAGTCATCTGCCCACGCAGGCCCGGCAATATGTGCGCGAAACCTTTGCTTACCCCGCCTACGCTGCACGATTGGCAGCACGGCGGATCAAAGGACCGCTGGATTAGAAGTAAATTCCAAGCGCGCGGCGTGTCGCATCGGCGCGTGTCAGACCTTGGGCTGCCAGTTCGGCGTCGCTCATCGCGTTGATTTTCTCAACTGCGATAAAACGTGGGTGACGCTCGGCTGCGCGCGTGAACATGTCGCCCAGAGCGCGGAAAGGTGTTGCCAGCAGTTCGAGCAGAATTTCGCCGTTGCTGATGATGTGTGAGTTTGGAAGCGAAGCCATTGAAAAACCTCATGGGATTGCAGTTGTGCGTTGCCTCTTATCTGGTGCGACAGCGCCGCGCGGACAACGCACAAACCTGCAGTCCCGACATGCAATATTTGCAAGGCTTTCAGCGGAACCTTCGGCGGAGCCAATGCCCCGCCAAAAATCGTCATATCCCTAAAGCGGGTTATCCATGCGGACCGCATAGCGGATTTTGCCCTTCACAGCTTTGCTGAAGGTAAATTTCACCCCCTGCTTATCGCTACCTTGGTTGCCGTCGAAGTATGGCATGTCGAACACCTCGTCATTGCCGGAATCGCGGATCGCACCCTCGGCCATGAAACTGTCAACAAACCTTGCCTGCCCGCCGAACGGCATGTTCGTTTCGGTGTCAGCGGTCCAGGACCGGGCGGTCGACGATTGTGTGTGGACCAACTGCGCGGGATTGTAGATCGGCTCGTCAATCCCGTTGAAGGTGTTATTGGCAAAGCTGATCGCCCGCATCCGCGTATAGTCCAGATCAGCAAAAGTGGTGTCCACCATATCGATCCGGCGGATATTGCCGTTGATCGCGCGGAACACATTGCCGGTGACCGTCAGCCCGTGGACAAAGTGATCGGGGCCATGGGGCTTCACCACGATGAAATTGAACCAGTTTGCGGCACCAAGCGCTGTGAACACATTGCCCGTCATTGTGAGGCCGCCAAAAGAAAGCTGATTGCCCAGCGCGGGCGTTGCATCGTGTTCGTTGGACAATTCAATGAAGTTGTTGTCGATATAATTGCCCGTGATTGCGGTCATGCAGTTGGGCGAGGTCAGGATAATGCCACCCTTGCGCACGGCGTTTGTGTCACTGTCCCCGTGGAACCAGTGGTTCCCGTTGATCAGGTTGCCGGTGCCGGACAACACGCAGAAGTGCTTGAACAGCGCCACGCGGTTATCGCGGACTTTCACGTCATTGGCGTTGGCATTAAACGCAATTGATGTGCGCGCAGGCACGGGCAACGCCTGTTCGTTCGAGATAAACTGACAGCGATCCAGCATCATACCCTGACACCCTCGCCCGATTGAGGTCAGACCACGGTCCTTGGGCTTAGTCATAAAGCAGTCACGCAGATGGAACGTCAGACCGTCAGGGGCGATCATGATGCCGGACGCCACGCCTTCGCACTGGAATTCGATATCATCCAGCACAAACTGGCTCAGGCTGTCGTAGCCCGAAAAATCGAGCAGGTATTTGAAGCGTTTGAAGGTAAAGCTTTGTGTGCCCACCGCATCAAACAACGGTTGGCTCAGCGTCAGTCGCTGCTGCCCCACATTCACGGCCGTCACGTAAACCTCGCGGCCAACGCCTGCCCCTTCAACAAGTGCGCCGACAGGAATGTTGGCGATGTTGCTGACATTGCTTAGGCGGGTAGACTGGCTGGCGGAATATGTGCCTTGGGATGTGACTTGTGTCGTATTCCACGCCGGTCCGTCGACCGCGCGAATTTGACCATTGCGGATCACACGGCGCGTGGCAAAAACGGTTTTCAGAGGGTCAGCCGCCTGCATATCCAGCGGCTCGGTCAGGTTGATCCGGCGGCCGTTCAGGTTCAGCGAGTCGTGATCGGAGAAGTTGATCAGCGCCTGATAGGCCTTGCGCAGTGCAATCTCCTCATCACCAAACGCATCGACGTAGGCCTGATAATCAAATTCTTTTTGCAGAATGAAACGCTTGTTAGCGGGCTGGGTCACTGTCCCTTCAAAGATAATCCGGTTCTGGATCGTCACGTCTTGGGCCAGCCGGAATGTGCCCGCAGGCACCAACACCCGACGGCCATTCGCGGCAGCGTCTGCTGTTTCAAAAGCTTCCGAGTCGTCTGCGTTGCCGTCACCGATTGCGCCATAATCGCGCACATCAACCACTGACATGATATCGCGCTGAAAGGCTGATGTGATGTCCTCGATGATCAGATCATCAAGACGTACAACGCCTCCGCTTGGGCCGGTCAGATCAATCCCGAAATGCCCAAACGCCGGATCGAGCCATACCATATCCACCCCGGTCCGCGCACCGGTGCCAACGATGGCGCTTACCTCGACGATGTCGCCATAGGCGGTCAGTTGCGTAGCGGGTCCGGTGGTAGTGACACCCCCCGCAGCGCCGCCCCCCGCAGCGCCTGCATAGGCTGCAATGCGCACTGTCGGGAACGCACCTGCTACCGCTTTGATCCGCGCGGTGATGCGCAGATAGCAGCCCGGCAAGATCGGGGTTTCGCCCATGTAGCGGACACGCGTGGTGGTGGCTGTCTTTTGCAGTTCCAAACAGCCGCCAAAATCCTGATCCGCCGACACAAATGCCGCGGTGGTGGACGTTGCGTATGTGTCGGTCCCCGGCGTGCCATCCTCGGATGACCACACACCCAGCCCTGCCACAAACGGCAGCGGCATCAGCACCAGCCCGTCAGTAATTGCCTTGTTCATAAACGATCCCTTTGCTCAGGGGGCGGTCGCGGTGTGACGGATCACACAAAACAGCGACACAACCTGATTGCGCCAAAACCCGACATATGTGCCGGACCCTCGCGCTAAGGGATAAATCGGAGAGGTTAGTGGGGCCTTGGTGCTGCGCCCGTTGGGGGGCGCAACGCTGTGTCAGGCAAACGGATCAGGCGGACAGGTCTGGCTCGACGAGGGCAACACCGTTGATCTGCCAGCCGTCAGGTGTTTCCAGCATCTCGTATTCCAGAAAATGCACGCCTCCGTCGGCATCGCGCAGCATGACCTTTTGCATCGGACGCCCGTTGACGTCGCGCAGTTCAAGAAAGCGCACAGCGTCGTTGTCCCAGACCATCGGGTAGCCGCGTTGCACCATGGTGCCAAAGTTGCCGGGGTTGCCAAAGATGCCTTTGATAAAGGGGCTGGCATATGCCCAAGCCTCTTCGACATCGCGATCATTGAAGGCAGACAACTGGTTGCTGATCACATCCTCGATTGTCAGGTCCGGCACGACCGGGCTTTCTTGTGCGCACAACGACAGCGCGCTGAAGACCCAGATCCCCACGATGACAAACATGATATTTCGCATGACAGCTCCCCTTGTTGTTTGCTTTACGCACGCGTCAAGGGAATGGATCAAACAAAAATGAAGGATCGGTAAACGCGAGGGGATGAATCGGTGAACCGCCTTAAGGGCGACCCACCAGATTTCAGGCTATTTTAGTGCGTTTTCGATCAGACTGACAGTCTCGTCCACACCATAAAGTGCAATGAACCCGCCAAAGCGCGGGCCCTGTGATGCGCCCAACAGCACTTCGTAAAGGGCTGTGAACCATGCGCGCAGCGGATCGAACCCGTGCTCTTTGCCGACAGCAAAGACCATCGTCTGCAATTCCTCTGCATCCAAACCACCGTCCCAAGCCCGCAAACGGTCTGCCAGATCGGCCAGTGCGGCACGCTCCTGATCATTGGGAGCGCGGTAGGTTTTGGCAGGCTTCACAAAATCATTGTAATAGCGCACCGCAAACCCTGCGGCCTGATCCAACTGCGGGTTCTGTTCAGGCGACGCATCAGGTGCATAACGCTGGATAAAGCCCCAGAGCGTATCCTTCTCCTCGGCGCCCGAAACGCTTGCTAGGTTCAAGAGCATCGCAAATGGCACGACCATGTCCGACTCTGGCACGTCCGCACCGTGGATGTGGAACACCGGATTGTTGCACTTGCCCGCGTCATCCTGCGTTGGATAGGCGCGCAACTGCTGGTGATACTCGTCCACAGCCTTGGGGATCACGTCAAAGTGCATCCGTTTGGCCGTCTTGGGCTTAAGATACATGAAATACGACAGCGATTCCGTGGACGCATAGGTCAGCCACTCATCAATCGTCAGGCCATTGCCGGACGTCTTGGAAATCTTGTGACCGTCAGCATCAAGGAATAGTTCGTAAGTGAAATGTTCCGGCTTCTTGCCACCCAGAATTTCACAAATGCGATCATAGATCGGCGTATTGGTGCTGTGATCCTTGCCATACATTTCAAAATCAACATCGAGCGCCGCCCAGCGCGCGCCAAAGTCGGGCTTCCATTGCAGCTTCACGTTGCCACCCGTGACGGGCAGCGTCATCTCCTGCCCTGTCTCGTCGTCGAATGTGATCGTGCCGTTCTTGGCGTCCACATGCTTCATGGGCACATACATCACCCGCCCGCTTTCGGGGTGGATGGGCAGGAAGATGGAATAGGTCTCGCGGCGCTCCTCGCGCAGGGACTTCAGCATCACCTTCATGATATCGTCATACCGCTCGCACGCGCGCAGCAGGATTTCGTCGAACTTGCCAGAGCCGTAAAATTCTGTCGCGCTGATAAAGTCGTACTGGAAACCGAAGGTATCCAGGAAGGTCCGCAGACGCGCATTGTTATGGTGACCAAAGCTTTCATGCGTCCCGAACGGATCAGGCACGCGTGTCAGCGGCCGCTGTAAATGCTGCGTCAGCAGTTCGGGGTTCGGCACATTGCCCGGCACCTTGCGCATGCCGTCCACATCGTCCGAGAAACAGATCAGCTTGGTCGGAATGTCGGAGATCACCTCAAACGCGCGGCGCACCATCGTGGTGCGGCTCACCTCTCCAAAGGTCCCGATGTGCGGCAGGCCGGAGGGGCCGTAACCCGTTTCAAACAGGACATAGCCCTTTTCTGGTGCCTTTTTCTCATACCGTTTCAACAGACGACGTGCTTCTTCAAAAGGCCACGCCTTAGAGGTCATTGCAGCATCGCGCAGATTGGTCATGTCATGTCTCGCATCAGGAATAAGGGGCGTTGTCGCGCCTTTAACGCGCACTCCCTATTGCGCGGACGCACAGGCGTCAATAAATCCAAGACAGCAGTTAAGGATTTAGTCATGAATAACGACGTCACACTTACCGCCGAAGATGCGCTTGTCGCGCTGATGATTACTGTATCAGCCGCCGACAGCGATATCCGCACCGCCGAACTGATCAAGATCAGCAATGCCATCAACATGCTGCCGGTCTTTGCCGCATACGACGAAGAGCACCTGCCGCGCGTCAGCAAAACGGTCTTTGATCTTCTGGACAAGGAAGACGGGCTTGAGGCGCTGTTTGACATCATCCGTGCATCCCTGCCCGAAAAGCTGTTCGAAACTGCCTATGCGCTGTCATGTGATGTGGCCGCAGCGGACGGGCGCATTGCGGGTGCCGAAGCCCGTATGCTGGAAGAAATCCGCGAAGAATTAAACTTGGATCGTCTGCACGCCGCCGCGATCGAGCGTGGTTCGCGCGCACGGCACATGACGCTTTAACCAAACTGGAACTATTTGTCGCAGGTCTGCGTTGTGTCTCCAAATGGAAATCAACGGAGAATGACAATGGAATATGGTGTAGTAGGTCTTCTGATCCTGATCGCGGACATCTATGCGATCGTGCAAGTCTGGGGTTCGGGTGCTGGCACAGGTGCCAAGCTGCTTTGGACCATTCTGATACTCGCGCTGCCAGTGGTCGGTCTGATCATCTGGTATTTCGCAGGGCCACGTAGCGGTTCTGTCGCAGCATAAGCGGCCCTCAGCAAATATAGAAAAGGCGGTCCATTTGGGCCGCCTTTTTCGTTTCAGCTGTCGGCACCATAAAGCAAGGTCCACCGCTGCAAGAGCCGCTGTTGCAACCGCTTGGCCCGCCTGTTCCAGCTGACCGATCCCGCTGGTTGTTCGTCAGGCGTCAGTTTGCCTCGCGCCCGCGCCTCTGGCTCTGCTGCGAAAATCGCAAAGACCAGATCACGCCCGCCGCCGGTATCCACATATCCGGCCAGCGTTGTCACAAAATTCAGCGTGCCTGTCTTGGCACGCACCTCACCGGGGAAGTTGGGAATCTCGCGGCGTTCGGCGTCGGTCATCGCGATCCGCTTCATGATCGGGCGCAACATGCCGTCAACGCCGGGGGCGCGAAGCAGTTTGGCCATATCGGCGGCGGAAATGGCGGATTGATCGCTCAACCCAGAATGATCGGCGAAAGTCGGGGTAATGGCAGCCTTGGCACGTGCCCACTGCGTCATACTCAGCGCAGATGTGCGCAAGCCACGCGCCTGCCCTGCTTGCGCGGCAGTCGCCGTCAGCCCCGCGCCCTCAGCGGTGATGTTGGTCGAATAAAGCAACATGGAGCGCATCATGGCACGCAAGTCTTCACTATCGTGCCCCACGATTTCGGTCGCGGTTGGCAGGTCATCAATGATCTGCGGGTTCTTCAGCACGATGCCCTGCGCGCGGGCCAGCGTCTGAAACACATCGCCGGCGTAAAGGCGCGGATTGCGCACAGGCAACCAGCGCGATCCCGCATCGCCCAGCGCACGACGCGCCACGGTCCACTCGTCAACACCACCCGCCTGCGCGTATGTGTAAATCGGCAGACTGCGATCCACGACACGCATCCGGCTGGTATAGGCGCGCGGGCGGATCGTCTCGGACCGTGCATCCATCGACACATCATAGGACGCGCCCTGCCGCTTCCATTCAAAGTGGACGCGGTTGAAATTCAGGTTCAGGCCACTGATCGACGGGTTATAGCCAAGGTGGTCCTGCTGCTCTTCGTCGATCTCGTCCAGATAGGGCAGCGCCTCGCCCCAGACGTGGAAGTCGCCGCGCACTTCGCGCAGGCCGCTGTCCTTCAGGCTTTGAACGAGCGCCACCATATCGTCGGTCAGGAAATTCGGGTTGCCGCCACCCGCAAGGATCAGGTCACCGTCCAGCACCCCGTCCACAACGGGTGCGGTGCCCAGAACGCGTGTGCGGAATTTGAAATCGGACCCGAGGATTTCAAGTGCGTAAAGCGCCGTGACCGCCTTCGTGACTGACGCAGGCGGCAAGGCGGCGTCCGCCTCGTTCGCCTCAAGCACCTCACCCGTGGCGGCATCCGCCACGACAAAGCCGACGATACCGCCCAGATTGGCGTCGGCCAGCATTTCGTCCGTGCCGATCCGGGCAAGGATTGGCATATCTGTGCCGGGGCGGGCCGTTGGCCGCAGCGATGTCAAAGGCGCTTCAGCAAGCGCAAGGGTCGCGACGCTGGACACAGCGGTCGTCAGCAAGGCGCGGCGGGTCAGTTTCAGTGTCATGGGGATTATTAATCAGATGCACGCGACAGGGGCAACGCCCCACGCGGTCACGGTTATATCACCACTCGCCACGAGCGCGGATCGCGCTGGATGACTGTTCGGACAAAGGCACGTTGATAAAGCACCAGACAGGTGTCGGATGACGGCCCAGCGCATGCGCCGCCCGCCCCCTGATCCGTGCGCCGCGATAAAACCGCGCCGCCTTGGAAAGCCGCGCCTGTATCCTGTCGCCCGGACGGGCCAGCACACCGATGCGCACGTTTTCCATGATCCAGCGCCAGTCCTGCCATTGGTGAAACTGCACCAGATTATCCGCCCCCATCAGCCAGACAAATGTGACGCGCGGATAGCGGCGTTGCAGAGCGCGCAGCGTCTGGGCCGTATAGCGCGTGCCCAGCTTGGCCTCGACATCTGTAACGGTGACACGCGGGTCCTGCATCAACGCGCGCGCGGCCTGTAAACGCTCGGTCATTGGTGCGGGGCCGCGTTCCTTCAACGGATTGCCGGGGCTGACCATCCACCAGAGATGATCCAGCCCGAACCTTGCCAGCGCGGCCTTGGTGATGTGCACATGGCCTGCGTGGGCCGGATCAAATGATCCACCCAGCAGGCCAATCACCTGCCCCGGCCGTGCGGTTGGCATGCCAAGCATAAGACTAGCTGTCCATTTCCGACGACTTTGCCCACAGATTGATCTGCTCTTCGTCTGCGTATTTTTCGATCTCGGACAGTTCGTCGGCTGTAAACTCCAGATTATTCACCGCGCCTGCGCAATCTATCACCTGCGACGCTTTTGACGCCCCGATCAGTGCAGAGGTGATCCCCCCGCCGCGCAGCACCCATGCAATGGCCATCTGGGCCAGCGTCTGCCCACGGCCTTCTGCGATCTCGTTCAGTTTGCGGATATTGGTGATCGCGTTTTCTGTCAGCATCGACGGGAACAGCGATTTATCCTGCGCCGCACGCGAACCATCGGGAATACCGCCCAGATATTTCTTGGTCAGCATGCCTTGCGCCAGCGGCGTAAACGCGATGGACCCGACGCCAAGCTCTTGCAGCGCATCTTTCAGACCGTCCCGCTCGACCCAACGGTTCAGCATGTTGTAGGACGGCTGATGGATCACGCAGGGCGTACCGAGGTCTTTGAGGATCGCCACAGCCTCGCGGGTGCGTTCGGTGTTGTAGGACGAGATACCAGCATAAAGCGCGCGGCCTGACCGCACGATTGTGTCCAGCGCACCCATCGTTTCCTCAAGCGGCGTGTCGGGATCATAGCGATGCGAATAAAAGATATCGACGTAATCAAGCCCCATCCGTTTCAGCGACTGGTCGCAGGATGCGATCATGTACTTGCGGCTGCCCATTTCGCCGTATGGGCCGGGCCACATCAGATAACCCGCCTTCGAGCTGATAATAAGTTCATCGCGATACGGTTTCAGATCATCCTTCAGGATCGACCCGAAAGCATGCTCAGCCGATCCCGGCGGCGGGCCGTAGTTATTGGCCAGATCAAAGTGCGTGATGCCATGATCAAACGCCGTCAGGCAAATGTCGCGCTTTGTCTCGTGCGGAAAGTCGTGCCCGAAATTGTGCCAAAGGCCCAGCGACACCGCCGGCAGTTTCAGCCCCGATGCCCCGCAACGGCGATATTGCATACGGTCATAGCGGTTTTCAGCGGCGACATAAGTCATGGATGCTCCTGCGTGTGAAATTTGAACACTGTCTTTTGGACTTAGGGCAAATTCCGGCGCGACGAAAACACTTTAACCAAAATTGCACCGATTGCGCGTATCCCGACCACCGTATGAGGCACAAAACGTGATGGGCCGGATGCTAACCGCGCAGGGATCGCGCCATTGCACACGGCTCCGGGGATAACAGGATGAACAAAAAACCCGGCATCACTTTTGGCATCGCGGCGGATCTGATCGCGGCGCACAAGGACAGCTTTTTCAGGATCGCCAGCCAGCACAGCAACGACGGCATCGTTCTGCAGGATATGCACGGCATCATCCTATGGGCCAACCCTGCGTATGCGGCGCTGATGGGCCGCGATCTTCATGCGATGCTGGGGCGCAATCCGCTGTCGTTCTGCCTGCCCGAAGATGAAACGCCCTCTGCCGCCCAGATTGCCGCTTTCCGTTATGATCCGCAGGCGTCATCTGCGAACGATCTTGCGTTGTTCCGCAATCGCCATGGCGATGGGCATATATTCTGGAACCAGATCAACCAGTCATTCCATCAATTTCCTGACGGGATGTGGATCAGCATTCTGGCCTGCCGCGATGTGAGCGAGCAGATCTCTAAAGAAGAACAGTTGATGCGCACCCGTGACGACCTTGCCCGTCTGGCGGCCACGGACGCACTGACCAGCCTCGCCAACCGGTCGGCACTGACACAGTTTCTGGACAACCAGCTGGCCCGCAAAGGCGCTGGTCACCTTGGCATCCTGCAAGTTGATTTGGACAAGTTCAAAACGCTGAATGATCATTTTGGCCACGCTGCGGGCGATGCGATGCTGGTGCACGTCGCGGGTCAACTGCGCAAGACGATCCGCAAAACCGATCTGGCCGCGCGGATCGGGGGTGACGAATTTGTGGTGGTTTGTCCCGATATTACGTCTCTTGCCGAATTGCAGATCATCGGCGCATCCGTTGCCCAAGCCATTGGCCAACCGCTGCGATGCAGTCAGGGGGTCATCACAGGACAGGCCTGCGTGGGGGCCGCGATGGTGGATGATGCATCGATCACGGCGCAGGACATCATGCGCCGCGTCAATGCCGCCCTGTACGAGGCGAAATCCATCGGTCAAGGCTCTGTCGCGATCTACGACAGCACGCTGCACAAACGCATTACCGATGAAGACCTGCTATCGAGCGAACTGATGACGGCGGTCTCAAACGACGCGCTCAGCTACTATTTTCAACCTATTATGTCACTGGAAGAAGGCGACATCGTGGGCCTGGAAACACTTGTCAGATGGCACCACCCACGGCTCGGCCTGATCCCGCCTGACAGTTTTCTGCCAGTCGCCCGCAAACTTGGCCTGATGGCGCAGGTCGATTTCGGTGCGATGCGGGCGGCGCTGGCGATGAAGCAAAAGCTGAATGCGCACGGACCAAACAATGTTAGGGTTACAATCAACGGGTCCGCCGAACTGTTGCGCCATCCTGATTTCTTCACACGACTGTCAGGCACGATGGCAAAACGGGATGTCACGGCAAAGGAAGTCGTGATCGAAGTGCTGGAAAGCGTCGTGATACATGATCAGGACCGCGTAAATCCCATGGTGACCACGATCAAGCGCCTCGCTGACGAGGGGTTCACGACCTTGCTGGATGATTTCGGGACAGGCCACGCGGGCCTTGCGCATCTTTCCACGCTGGCCGTGGGTGGCGTAAAGATCGACCGTAGCATGACCAGTAAAATCTGCGACTGCGGTCCTGACGCAAAGATCATCGCGATGATCCATGACCTCTGTGAGGATTTGGGCTTTTATGTTGTGACCGAAGGGATCGAAACGGATGAAGATGCCGCCACGCTGATCGGGATCGGCGGAAAGACTGTTCAGGGATACTGGCTCGCCAAACCGATGCCCGCCGATGATGTCATCCCGTGGCTGACATCGCGCCCTGACCTGATCGCCGCAATCGACCGTTCCGCGATTGCCCCCGTGCCACGCCAACGCTATCTAAGGGCAAATTCCTGACCTAGGGCGGAGCATGTGATGGCCAGCTACCAGTTTGTCTACTTTATGGACGGTGTCTCAAAAACCTATCCCGGCGGGAAAAAGGTTTTTGAAAACATCCGGTTGAACTTTCTCCCCGGCGTGAAAATCGGTGTGGTTGGTGTGAACGGCACCGGTAAATCGACGCTGATGCGGATCATGGCCGGTCAGGACAAGGATTTCTCTGGTGAGGCTTGGGCCGCCGAAGGTGCGCGCGTCGGCTATCTGCCACAAGAGCCCGAACTTGATCCGGCGTTAAGCGTGCGCGAAAACGTGATGCTTGGCGTGGCGGAAAAGAAGGGCATTCTGGATCGCTACAACGAACTGGCGATGAACTATTCCGAAGAAACCGCCGACGAGATGGCGAAGCTGCAAGACGAGATCGACGCACAGAACCTATGGGATCTGGATGCGCAAATCGACGTCAGCATGGAGGCACTGCGCTGCCCGCCCGATGATGCGGATGTGACCACGCTGTCGGGCGGTGAAAAGCGCCGCGTCGCGCTGTGCAAGCTGTTGCTTGAAGCGCCTGATATGCTGCTTCTTGACGAACCGACGAACCACCTTGATGCGGAAACCATCGCGTGGTTGCAGCAGCACCTCATTGATTACAAAGGCACGATCCTGATCGTCACCCATGATCGGTACTTCCTTGATGCGATCACCGGCTGGATTCTGGAACTCGACCGCGGGTCGGGCATCCCGCACGAAGGTAACTATTCGTCGTGGCTGGAGGCAAAGGCCAAACGGCTTGAGCGCGAGGCGAAAGAGGATAAGTCCAAGCAGCGGACGCTTGAGCGTGAATTGGAATGGATGCGTCAGGGCGCGAAGGCACGTCAGGCCAAATCCAAAGCCCGCATCAGCGCCTATAATGATCTGGCAAACCAGTCCGAGCGTGAAAAGCTGGGCCGCGCACAGATCATCATCCCCAACGGACCACGTCTTGGGTCCAAAGTGATCGAGGTCGAGAACCTGAAGAAAGCCATGGGTGACAAGCTCTTGGTTGAAGGTCTGTCGTTCGACCTGCCCCCCGGTGGCATCGTCGGCGTGATCGGGCCTAACGGCGCGGGTAAATCCACGCTGTTCTCCATGCTGACCGGTCAGGCCGAACCCGACGAAGGCACGGTCGAATATGGCGACACTGTAAAGCTGTCCTACGTGGACCAGTCCCGCGATGCGCTGTCGCCAGATGCCACCGTCTGGGAAGAAATCACCGGCGGGTCCGAAATTATCGAGCTGGGCGATGCGTCGATGAACAGCCGCGCCTATTGCTCGGCGTTCAACTTTAAAGGCGGCGACCAACAAAAGAAGGTCGGTCTGCTGTCGGGTGGTGAGCGTAACCGCGTGCACATGGCCAAGCTGCTGAAATCAGGCGGCAACGTGCTGCTGCTTGACGAACCGACCAACGATCTGGACGTTGAGACTTTGCGTGCGTTGGAGGATGCGCTGACATCTTTCGCAGGTTGCGCCGTTGTGATATCGCACGACCGCTTCTTCCTTGACCGCATCTGCACGCACATTCTGGCGTTCGAAGGTGACGCGCATGTTGAGTGGTTCGAAGGCAACTTCGAGGACTACGAAGAAGACAAGAAACGCCGTCTGGGGGCCGACGCAATGGAACCCAAGCGCATGAAGCACAAGAAGTTCGTGCGCTAAGATGATCGGCGCGGCGGGGTATAACCCCGCCCTACGATACCACCAATCCGGGACGCGATAGTAGGGCGGGGTTATACCCCGCCGCCTCTATCCTTTCCCCGTTCCGCAAATCGCGATGGACCGAAGAAAATTCCCAATCTTCCGGCGCGTCGACATAGCCGTGCCGGACCGGATTGTACCAGCAGTAGTGACGACAGCGTCGAAACGATTCTGCGCTTCGTATGTGATGCTCCCAAAACCTTGGCTGCCAGACGCCTGCTGTGCCTGTGGCCAGTTTTGCATGACGCATCGCATCCCTAGACAGGACACCTGATTGGCGCAGCGATCGCGTGAATTTCGACTTTATCGCGCCCCATCTGACACCGTACCCGCGATCACGATCCGGCAATGTCCAGATAGCGTGCATATGATCGGGAAGCACGACCCACGCATCAATCTGAAACGGCCTGTCTTTGCGCGTCTCGGATACGGCTGTCCTGAGCTTTTCGATATAATCGACCAACAGCGACTTACGTCGATCAGCAAGGCAGACGGTAAAGAAGATCGTTCCGCCTGTATAATTTGGTCTGCGATAGTTTGGCATGTGCCGAACTGTAGCCGCTGAAGAATTAACCAATCACTTCCGCTTCACAAACTCCGTCAGAATAACGATCCGCTGGCCTTCGACCTTGCCTTCGATATGCGCAGCATTGTCCAGCACCAGTGAGATGCCGCGTACCGCCGTGCCGCGTTTGGCGGTGAAGCCCGCGCCTTTGACGACCAGATCCTTGACCAAGACAACAGTATCGCCGTGGGCCAATGGCATGCCGTGGGCGTCAAGGTGGACAACCTCGGCCTGCCCTTCGGCGCGGGCCAAAACATCAGGTTCCATCATCATGTTGGCGCGCGTCTCGACCGCCCAAGCCGCGTCAATCTCGCCCAGTTTGCGCCAGACAGCGATCTGCACGCCTGGCTCTGCGGACCAAGCCGCGCCTTCCAGACAGCGCCAGTGGGCAGCTTCTGCTTCGCCCCCTCCCCGACAGACGGAACATAACAGCGCCTGATCCTGATCGGTGACGTCAACCGCTTTCAGCCCTTCGGACGCGCCGCAAAATTCGCACACGCCGCCCGCGCGATCCATCAATTCATCCCACCGCATCATCATATCCTTGCGCCAAATTCATCGCCTGACCGCCCTAGCAAGGCACAGCGCCAAGCAACAGCCCCGATGCGCGGAGTTTCGCAGACGAGCGCGGTTTCAACGATTTGCCTTGCTATTGTGCGCCCGCGGCCCCATATGCGCAGTGCAGACGTTACCTATCTCGACCACTGTTCTCCTTACTGGCCACAGTCCGATCTAGCACTGACTTCGCCAAGCTGCCGCACAATGCGGGCAGCCTAATACAAGGAAAACACGTGATGGCTACTGGCACCGTGAAATGGTTTAACACAACTAAAGGCTTCGGCTTTATCGCTCCTGATGGCGGCACAAAGGACGTTTTCGTTCACATCTCCGCTGTTGAGCGTTCCGGCCTGACTGGCCTCAAGGACGACCAGAAGGTTTCCTTCGACATCGAAGCTGGCCGTGATGGCCGCGAGTCGGCAGTGAACCTCGCTCTGGCCTAAGTCCTAGGGCTTCAAGACGTTGGGGTGTCCGTCTGCGGGCGCCCCTTTTTTGTGCCTATACGGTTTTTCGCATTGGCGGACAGTGACTTAACCGGAACTGTTTCAATCGGTCACACTTGTTGATTTTGGATATCCCATTGCGTAGCATGTTGACGCGACGTTACCTCTATCGACCACTGCTCCTTCATCCGGCAACACATTCGGATTGGGCCTTCGATCCAGGAATGTAGGCCAAGCCGCTGCAATCAAGCGAGCGGTCCATTTGAAGGAAAATCGACATGGCTACCGGCACTGTCAAATGGTTCAACACAACCAAAGGCTACGGCTTTATTGCGCCCGATGGCGGCAGCAAAGACGTTTTTGTGCACATTTCAGCTGTTGAGCGTTCGGGCCTGACCGGACTGCAAGACGACCAAAAAGTGACATTCGACATCGAAGCAGGCCGCGATGGCCGCGAAAGCGCGATTAATCTCGCGCTTGCCTAAAGGCACGATCCGAAAGTTGATAAGGCGCGGGATTTACCCGCGCCTTTTGCGTTCTGGGGCTTAGTCGTCCAGAACGAACGTCACTTTCAGGACGACGCGGTATTCCGATATTTCGCCATTATCGACGGTGACCTTCTGATCGGCCACCCACGCGCCTGTGATCCCCTTGAGTGTCTTTGAGGCCCGCTTGATCCCGTTTTCGGTGGCGTCATCAAACGATTTGGTGGACGAGGAAATGATTTCCGTGACTTTTGCGACTGACATTTTGTGACCTTTCATGAATGGAATGGGCACAGCCTAGGCCTAAGGCGCGGTCCAGTCCACATCATCGGCTTTTGCCACCTGCAATGTGCCGTCAGGCATCGGGCGCATCAACATTGTGGCCGCTTCCTGATCGTCACCCAGCCAGATGTCCAATTGCGCGGCTGTCAGGATGACCCCCATCCGGTGATGGATATCGCGCACATCGGCGTTGGGCGGGCATGTCAGCGTGGCGACCTGCGCCAGTTGTGTACCGCCGGGTGCGGTCCAGATGTCGTAGATCGCGGCGAAGTATAGCAATGCACCATCTTTGGCGCTGATTGCCCAAGCGGTTTTGCGCCGCGCCTCGCCCGTCCATTCGTACCAACCGTCTGCGGGCACAGCGCAGCGTTTCACGTCTGCAAAGGCGGTCTTGTCGAACACGGTCTCGGATCGCGCGTTGATGATGGTCTCCATCACCGGACGGCCCCGCGCGTTCACGCGGCCAACGGGGATCATGCCCCACCGCATCATCTGCGACCCTTGGGTGGTGAGCGTCACCACGTCTTGGCCCGGCGCGATGTTATGGCGCGGCGGCTGCGGCAATGCGGTCAACCCCAGATCGCGGGTCAGAAACAGCCGCCCCGGCATATTAGTCCGCCGCCTCTGCGAGTGTTTCGACCGCGGGCCCAATCGCATCCACGATCACGGCGACCCCTTCGGCATTGGGGTGAATTCCGTCGGCTTGCATGAATTCTGCCACGCCCTCTTGCATCCCTGCGGCAGCCTGTAGGCCTGCGAAGAAGCTTGGGAATAGCGACGTGTCAAACTCATCTGACAGATCGGCATACATACCTTCAAAATCCTGTTTGTAATCAAGCCCGTAGTTGCCGCCTACCACAAGCCCGACCAAAAGCACATCCACCTCAGCCGCCTGCGCTTTTTCCAGGATACCGCGTAGGTTGGCGCGGCTGACCGCCGGATCAAGCCCCCGCAGGTAATCATTGCCGCCCAGGGCCACGATCATCGCGTCCACCTCTGGTGTAAGTGTCCAGTCGGTGCGCGACAGGCCACCTGCCGTGGTGTCACCTGACACGCCCGCGTTGCGCACCTCTGCATCAATACCCTGCGCGTCCAGCCAGTCTTGCAACTGCGGCACAAACCCGTCCGCCGTAGGCAATCCGTAGCCCGCCGTCAGGCTGTCGCCTAGCGCCGCAATGACCACGGTGTCAGCCTGCGCGGCCCCTGTCCCGATCAACAATGCAGCGCCAAGGTTGCGAAGCGCGCGCATTGCCCCATATCCAAAGGCAACCTGTTCGCGGAAAGTATATCTCATGTCTGATCCTGTTTTGTCGCTTGTCGATGTGTCCCTGTCGCTGAAGGGAAATGCGGGGATGGTCGATATTTTGCACGGCATCACGCTGGACGTCGCAAAAGGGGAAACGCTTGGTCTGGTGGGGCCGTCTGGCTCTGGCAAATCGTCGCTCCTTATGGTGATGGGCGGTCTGGAACAGGCAACATCTGGCACGGTAACAGCCCTCGGAGAGGACTTGACCGCCCGCAACGAAGACGGGCTGGCCCGCTTTCGTAAGCATAATATGGGTGTGGTGTTCCAATCTTTCCACCTGATCCCGACAATGACGGCACTGGAAAACGTGGCAACACCTCTTGAACTGGCCGGTGTCGCGGATGCGTTTGACCGCGCCGAGGCGGAACTGGCCGCCGTTGGTCTGGCTGATCGCACGGGCCATTATCCCAGCCAGATGTCCGGTGGCGAACAGCAACGCGTGGCGCTCGCCCGCGCCTCTGCCCCGCGGCCCAAAATTTTGCTGGCGGATGAACCCACAGGCAATCTTGATGAAACCAACGGTCAGGCCATCATCGACTTGCTGTTTGATCTGCGCGACCGCCACGGTGCCACGCTGATCATGGTGACACATGCCAATGACCTTGCGGCGCGCTGCGATCGCGTTGTGCGCTTGCGTGACGGGCGGATCGACACCGCGCTGAAGGCTGCCGAATGAGCCTGTCACTCGCCGCCGAATTTGCCCGCCGCGAATTGCGCGGTGGCTTGCGCGGGTTTCGCGTGTTTCTGGCGTGCCTCGCACTTGGTGTCGCCGCGATTGCCGGCGTTGGCACGGTCCGCGCTGGTATTCAGGCGGGACTTGAGCGTGAGGGCGCTTCCCTTCTGGGCGGCGATGCGGAGGTTGAGTTTACCTATCGTTTCGCCCGCGATGATGAATTGGCGTGGCTGAACGGCATCGCCGATCAGGTGTCCGAAACCGTTGATTTCAGGTCGATGGCCGTGGCGGGAGATGATCGCGCGCTGACGCAGGTCCGCGCTGTGGATGACCTTTATCCACTCGTTGGACAGGTCACCCTTGATCCGCCGATCCCCCTGCCCGATGCGCTCGCAGATCAAGGTGCAGTGATGGAGCGTTTGCTGGTGGACCGGATGGGGCTGTCTGTCGGCGACCAGATCACGCTGGGCCAGCAGGCGTTCACTTTGCGGGCCGTGCTGGAGCGTTATCCTGACAACGCCGCGGGCGGTTTTGGCCTTGGCCCGCGTACGATTGTTCTGACGGATGATCTGGCGAACTCTGGCCTGATCGTCGAAGGCACGCTGTTTTCCACACAATACCGATTGGACCTTCCAGAAGGCACCGACCTGCAAGCGACAGAGGACGCCGCCGAAGCGCAGTTTGAATCCAGCGGTCTGCGCTGGCGCGATAGCAGGCGTGGCGCTGGCGGGACAGAACGCTTTGTTGATCGCATCGGTGCGTTTTTGATCCTGATGGGTCTCAGCGGGTTGGCCGTGGGCGGCGTTGGCGTGTCGGCGGCTGTGCGGGCCTATCTGGCTGGCAAAACCGGTGTAATCGCCACGCTCAAAACCCTGGGCGCCACACGGCAAACGATCTTTCTGACGTATTTCCTTCAGGTCGCGGTGCTGACCGTAGTCGGCGTGGTGCTTGGCCTGATCCTTGGCGGGGGACTGCCGCTGATATTCGCCCCAATCATCGAGGCGCGACTGCCCATTCCAGCAGAATTTACGCTGCAATTCGCCCCGTTGGCCGAGGCGGCGCTCTATGGCGTCCTCGCCGCGTTGATCTTCACGCTTTGGCCGCTGGCCCGCACCGAAGATATTCGCGCCGCAACCTTGTTTCGCGACGCGATGGCCAGCGCGAAGGGCTTTCCCGCGCTGCGTTATCTGATTGCCACGGCGGTTCTGGTCGCCGCGCTCATTGGTGCGGCCATCTGGTTCTCGGGCAATGCGTTTCTAACGCTTTGGACATCAGGCGGCATTATCGGCGCGCTTTTGATCCTTGTCATCGCGGCGCTGATCGCCCGCTTTATTGCCCGCCGGTCCAAACGTGCTGCGCGTGGTCGCCCGATCTGGCGGTGGGCATTGGGGGCCATCGGCGACCGCGGCGGGGAAAGCACATCTGTCGTTTTGTCACTGGGTCTTGGGCTTGCCGTGTTGGCCACCGTTGGCCAGATCGACGCCAACCTGCGCGCCGCGTTTACCGAGGAACTACCGCAAGACGCGCCAAGCTATTTCTTTGTCGACATCCAGCCCGACCAGATCGACGGCTATACCGAGCGCCTTGAAAGCGACCCTGCCGTCAGCCGGTTTGAAACGGCCCCGATGCTGCGCGGGATTATCACGCAAATCAACAATACCGACGCCGCGACGTTCGCCGACGATCACTGGGTCGTTCAGGGTGATCGCGGGATCACCTACGCGGATGAAATCCCTGACGGAACCATCATCACCGAAGGCGAATGGTGGCCTGCCGATTACGCTGGACCGCCGCTTATCAGCTTTTCCGCAGAAGAGGCCGCCGAGATGGGCCTGTCGATTGGCGATGTGATGACCGTGAATGTGCTGGGCCGCGACATTACCGGCACGATCAGCAGCTTTCGCGAGGTGAGCTTTGAAGACGCGGGCATCGGCTTTGTACTGGCAATGAATGCAGGCGCTTTGGCCGGTGCGCCGCACAGCTGGATTTCAACCGTCTATTCCACGCCGGAGGCCGAGGCGCAGATCCTGCGCGATCTTGGATCAGCCTATCCCAACATCACCGCGATCCGTATCCGCGATGCGATTGATCAGGTCGTCCAAATCGTCGGCGGCATTGCCGAGGCCACGCGCTATGGCGCTTTGGTGACACTGCTGACGGGGTTCCTCGTGCTGATCGGTGCCGCTGCTGCAGGCGAACGGGCGCGCACGTATGAAGCGGCTGTGCTGAAAACGCTTGGAGCATCGCGCGGGCGCATTCTGGCAAGCTTTGCACTTCGCGCCGCGTTGCTGGGCTTTGCAGCGGGTGCTGTCGCCTTGGGCGCGGGTATCTTAGGCGGCTGGGCCGTGTCCACATACATCATGGAGACGGCGTTTAACGTGGTCTGGTCCAACGCGTTCCTGATCATCGGCGGCGGGATCATGGCATCACTTCTGGCGGGGCTTGCCTTTGCCATCAGGCCGCTGCGGGCCAAACCGGCGCAGGTGCTGCGCGCGCGCGAATGACCGATCCGGCCTTCTTTGGGTATGGGAGCCTCGTCAATCTGGCGACCCATGATTACGCGGACCCGCAGATGACCACCGTGACAGGCTGGCGGCGTATCTGGCGTGATACCACGCACCGCCAGCTTGCGATCCTGTCGGTCACGCCCTGCCCTGACACAACGCTGCGCGGCATTGCGGCCACCGTGCCAAATGGTGACTGGGCAGCTCTGGATGCTCGCGAGGCAGCGTATCAACGGGATCAGGTTGCGGGGCGTGAGGGCCTGTCGATCTACCAGATCACCCAGAACATCACTGCCCCCTTAAGCGGGCCTTATCCCATACTGTTGAGCTATCTGGACGTTGTGGTGCAGGGCTATTTCAGATCGTTTGGCGCGGACGGTGTCGCTGGCTTTTTCGCCACCACAGACGGATGGGCGCGCCCGATCCTGAACGATCGCACGGACCCGATTTATCCGCGAGCCCAGACGCTGGATGCCGCAGAAACGGCTCTTGTCGACAGGCACATCGCCCTGCTACCGGCGCAGGTGCAACAGGCTGAGTAGTCTGCTTTGGCGGGCGTATGGGTCCTGATCGCCAGCGGCAGGCGTCGCCATAACGCGCTGCGCCAGCACGAAGGCGATGACTGCAAAGACCGCCCCGCCCACGTATTGCCCCACAAGAATACCTGGCGCACCAAACCACGCGGCCCCCAAAAGGACAAACGGCACCGTGCCAAGCGTGTGGCGGCCCCAGTTGACCCATGTAGAATAAAACGGATGCGCAAGATTGTTGAACGCGGCATTGGCCACGAAAATCACGGCGTTAAAGAAGAACAAAAGCGATAGCGGTCCGGCAAACAGAAACACCAGTACAAGCGCCAAACCGTCCAGCTGGAACAGCGCCTGAAGCTGCGGGCGCAATAGAAACAACAGCAATGACATCAATGCCACGACCAGCCCCGCAAAGATCAACCCGTCGCGGAACGCGCCCCGCACACGGGCGGCATTTCCCGCACCTGCATTCTGGCCGATGATCGGGCCGACGGCGCCAGACATGGCAAACAACACGCCAAAGGCCAGCGGCGTCATCCGGCTGACAATGGCAAGGCCCGCTACCGCATCCTCGCCATATTCTGACATGACGCGGGTGACATAGGCTTGCCCGACCGGTGTGGCCAGCTGTGTCAGGATCGCCGGAAATGCGATGACCGCGATGGGCCGCAAATCAATGGTCAACGTGTTCAAAGTGGGCCTATCAAATCCGCCGTAGTGTTTCAGCAGCGGTTGCAGCGCAGCATAGGCAATGACAAGGCGCGCGGCCACGCTGGCAAGTGCAGCTCCGGTCAGTTCAAGATCAAACCCGAAGATCAGGATCGGGTCCAGCACGGCATTGACTAATCCGCCCCAGAGGGTCGCCATCATCGCGCGTCGCGCATCCCCGTGAGCGCGCAGAATTGCGCCGCCGACCATGCCGACGATCAAAAAGGGCAGCGATGGCACGATGATCTGAAGGTAAAGCACCGATAGCGCCAATGTCTCACCGCTGGCCCCCATCAGCGCCGATAGGCTGGTAAGGTTCATCCAGACCACGCCCGCAAAAACAGCGCCGAATACGACGCCCCAGATCAGCGCGTTGGTGGCGCGTCTCCGGGCCAGTTCCACCTCGCCCGCGCCTAAAGCCCGCGCGACCAAAGCCCCCGCCGCGATGGCCATGCCGATCCCGAAGGATGTCGTGAAAAACAGGATTGCGCCTGCATATCCGATCGCAGCAGCAAGCTCTGCCTTGCCCAGCATCGCGATAAAGATCATGTCGATAAAGTCGACGGCAAACACAGCCATCAGACCAACCGAGGCGGTCAGCGACATCACGGTAATGTGCCGAAACAGATTTCCGGTGACGAATTTTGCCTGCGTCTCTGCCATGTGCTGCGGCCTGTTCCTGTGGGTCGTCGCCACGGGAACAGGTTCGCGCAAGCTTAGCAAGAGGTCAGAGCTTTGGCTTCACCTGCAAAAGCGGCATGACGTCGGCCATTTCGGGACCACGCTGCAAGCCTGTGACCGCCTGGCGCAGTGGCATGAATAGCGTTTTACCTTTGCGATCCGTGGCGTCTTTGACAGCACTTGTCCAATCTGACCACGTGGTAGCGGTGTAGGGTGGATCACCCAGCATATCAAAGGCCTGCGCCACAAATTCGCGGTCGTCATCAGCAACCAGTGGTGTCGCACCATCACGGAACAACGCCCACCATCCAGCCACGTCATCCAGTTTGGTGATGTTATCACGCACGACCTGCCAGAAGGCCGGTTGCAGGTCTGCGGGCACACCAGCGGCGTCCAGCGTTTCGGAAACCTCAGTATGGTCCAACGTGCCCAAATACCGCGCAGTCAGCGGCCACAGGTCCTCGGCATCAAATTTCGTCGGGGCCGATCCGAATTTGGACACGTCAAACCCAGCGACAACCGCATCAATGTCCGCACGCAGTTCGACAGGATCAGACGATCCAAGGCGGGCCATCAAGGACAGGATCGCTTGCGGCGCAACGCCGTTTTTACGCAGATCGCGCAGTGCCAAAGTGCCAAGCCGTTTGGACAAGGCCTCGCCCTGCGGACCAGTTAGCAACGAATGGTGGGCAAAGCGCGGAATTGATCCGCCAAGCGCCTGCATGATCTGAATCTGCGTCGCCGTGTTCGTTACGTGATCAGAGCCGCGCACGACATCGGTGATCCCGAACTCTGTGTCGTCCACCACCGATGCCAGCGTATAGAGGATTTGCCCGTCATTTTTGAATAGCACAGGGTCAGACACCGAAGCCGCATCAATGGAAATGTCGCCAATAATGCCGTCGGTCCATTCAATCCGCTCGTGATCCAGCTTGAACCGCCAGTGCGACCCGCGCTCGGCACGCAAGGCATCCTTTTCATCTTCGGACAACGCCAGCGCCCCGCGATCGTAGACCGGCGGCTTACCCATGTTCAATTGCTTCTTACGCTTCAGGTCAAGCTCGACCGGCGTCTCGAAACATTCGTACAAACGCCCCATATCGATCAGCTTTTGCTTGGCCGCGTGATACTGCTCCATACGGGCCGACTGGTGCTCCACGCGGTCCCAATCAAAGCCGAGCCATGTCAGATCATCCTTCACGCCCTGCACGTATTCATCCTTTGACCGCTCCGGGTCGGTGTCGTCGATACGCAGGATGAAAGTGCCGCCGTTTTGCCGCGCGATGGCATAGTTGAACAGGGCGGCACGCAGGTTACCGATGTGCAGCCAGCCGGTTGGCGAAGGGGCGAAACGTGTTGTGGTCATGGGGCTCTCCATTTCAGGAGGTTCATCTGTCACGGCGCAGCAGCTTTGTCCATATTGCGCACGATCAAGCAGGTGTTTGTCGTCACGGCGCGGCCAAGCGCTACATCCTAGTCAGACTTTCAAAACAGGAGGACAGACAGATGAAACTGACACGCCGCCAAACCCTGCTTTCGGGTGCCGCACTGCCATTTGGTGCCACACTGGCAGGCCAAGCCGCCGCAGATGGGCACACCGCCATTGCCATGCCGACCCACCGTGATTTCGTGCTGGGCGACTTCAAGGTCACGACGCTTCTTGCGGGAAGCCGCGCCACGGAAAATCCGCACGAGATTTTCGGAATGAATGTTGATGACGCCACTTTTGACGAGGTGAGCGCCGCCAACTTTATCAGCGCGGACGAGACCCAATTCTTCTTTACGCCCACCGTGGTCAACACCGGGGCAGAAGTTATCTTGTTTGACACAGGGCTGAATGCAGCGGGCACATCAAGCGCGCTAAGCGCTGCGGGCTACACGCCAGACCAGATCACACATGTCGTGCTGACCCACATGCACGGCGATCATATCGGCGGCCTGACCGACGACAGCGGCGCCGAGACGTTTTCGAACGCGGCGTATGTCACGGGTCAGGTGGAATACGATGCATGGGCGCAGGCAGAAAATGACGGGTTCGAGACCAAGGTCCGCCCGCTTGCCGATAAGATGTCTTTCCTTGGCGACGGCGATGCCGTGCGCTCTGGCATCACGGCGATGGCCGCGTTCGGGCATACGCCGGGGCACATGGGGTATATGTTGGAAAGTGGCGGTAAGCAGCTGTTTTTGATGGCAGATACCGCGAACCACTATGTCTGGTCAGTGGCCTATCCGGAGTGGGAAGTGCGCTTTGATCAGGATAAGGCCGCAGCAGCAGCGACCCGCAAGCGCGTGATGGGCATGGCCGCAGCGGACCGTATTCCGCTGATCGGCTATCACATGCCGTTCCCCGGTCTGGGCTTTATCGAAACACGAGGCGAAGGCGGCTATCACTATGTGCCGCACAGCTATCAACTGATGTAAAAAATCAGCTGGGCTTGACCGGATACTTGGCAGCAAGGTCGGTCAAGCCCGCGCGGATCAGTTCGCGCAGAACGTCGAGGTCGATATCGGCTAACTTATTGACGTAAAGACACGATTTCCCCATTTTATGCTTGCCAAGCCGGTCCAGAATGGGCTGGAAATTGGCGTATCCCGGCATAACATAGATCGACTGGTTGGCCTTGCGCGGGCTAAAGCCTGTCGCCAGAAAATCGCCCTCGCGACCAGTGTCGTAGGTATAGTGGTATTCGCCATATCCGATGATCGTCGGCCCCCACATGCGCGGCGTCCAACCTGTCTCGTCACGGAAAAGCTGATGGAGCGTTTCAGCATCTGCGCGGCGCACGGGGTGGTCGATTGACGCGATAAAGTCGGTGACGCTTTGCGCTGTTGCGACGGTTTTGTTGTCAGCCATGAGATGCCCTCCGATAGGTGGGGACATGGTTAACACGAGTTCCAATCTGCGCAAAATGGCGGTGCACCGCACGTGCACAGGACGTGCACTGCGCGTGCACCGATGCGGCGTTAACCATTGCAGCGTCGGTAAAGCACTGTCTTGGGATTTCTCAGCCGCTGGTGTCGCGGAACCGGTTCACAATCGGATAGCGGCGATCAAGCCAGAAGGCGCGGTTCGACAGGCGCGTGCCGGGGGCGGACTGGAAGCGTTTGTATTCGGAAATATAGAGCAGATGTTCCACCCGCTTTACGGTGTCGCGGTCATAGCCAGCCGCGACACAATCGGCGACCGACTTTTCACCGTCCACCAGCATTTTGAGGATGCCGTCCAGCACCTCGTAATCCGGCAGGCTGTCGCTGTCTTTCTGGTCGGGGCGCAATTCCGCGCTTGGGGGTTTGTCGATGATTGCCACAGGGATCATCTCGCCCGCAGGGGCCATCATCCACGGGCGGTGATTGGCGTTGCGCCAGCGGCAGGCTTCAAACACCCGCGTTTTGTACATGTCTTTGATCGGGTTATAGCCGCCCGCCATATCGCCGTAGATCGTGGCGTAGCCCACCGCGACTTCGGATTTGTTGCCGGTGGTCAAAAGCATTTCGCCAAATTTGTTGGACTGCGCCATCAGCAAGACGCCGCGCAGGCGTGACTGGATGTTTTCCTCTGTCAGGCCTTCCTCCAGACCCTCGAACAGCGGGGCCAGCGCCTCGGTCACCGCGTTGCGCGGGCCAGCGATAGAGACCGTGTCGTAGTTGCAGCCAAGCGCATCAACCACCGCCTGCGCATCATCAAGCGAGGATTGCGATGTGTATTCGGACGGCAGCATCACGCAGCGCACGTTCTGCGGGCCAAGCGCATCAGCCGCGATTACGGCGACAATCGCAGAGTCGATCCCGCCGGACAGCCCCAGCAGCACTTTCTTGAAACCCGTCTTGCCCATGTAATCGCGCAAGGATTCCACCATAGCGCGGTAATCCTGCTCCAGATCATCGGGGAACACGGCCTTTGGCCCGTCGTGTGCGATCCAGCCCGCATCGGTCTGTTCAAAATCCACGTGATGCAGCATCTCGTCAAAAAGCGGCAGTTGCACAGCCAATTTTGCGCCGGGATTGAGCACAAACGACCCGCCGTCAAAAACCTGATCGTCCTGCCCGCCCACCATATTCACATAGGCCAGCGGGACGTTGTTTTCGGTGACGCGGGCGACCATCTTGTTCATGCGCACGTCGAACTTGTCTTTGCGAAACGGCGATCCGTTGGGAACGACCAGAATTTCAGCACCGCTTTCGACCATCGCCTCGGCGACATCTTCAAACCACGCATCTTCGCAGATGGGTGAGCCGATACGCGGGCCGTCAGGAATGGCATATGGTCCCTGAATTGCGCCACGGTTGAACTGGCGCACTTCGTCGAACACGTTGTAATTGGGCAGGAAATGCTTGAGCTGGCGTGCCACAACCTTGCCACCGCGGCAGATGTGATAGGCGTTATACAGGCGCACGCCTTCAAGATAGGGACCACCGATACCGATAGTCGGTCCATCGGCGCAGTCTTTCGCCAGTGCCTCAATCGCATCCATGGCAGCGGTATGAAACGCAGGCTTCATCACCAGATCCTGCGTCGAATAGCCGGTGATAAACATCTCTGGCAGGGCCAGCATATCCGCACCCGCAGCCTTTGCCTGCGCCCACGCATCGCGGGCTTTGGCAGCGTTGCCGTCCAGATCACCAACGGTCGGGTTCAACTGGGCCATGGTAAGGCGGAATGTCTTGGTCATATGCGGCGTCCTGATTGCTGTGGAAAGATGTAGCAGACTGGCGCGGGAGGGAAAGCCGAATGCCGCCGTGACACATCAGACGGGCGTTGCCCCCTGCCCGCCGCATCGCTAGGTTAAGCCAACAAAAGACCAGACCCGAGGATCGCAGCATGACGTTTGGATGGACCAAGACAGCCCTTTTGGCGGCCGGTATCGCATTTGGCACAACCGCCGATGCCCAGACAGTGCAGACCAAGCAATACGATGACGGCGGCGTCTACGAGGGCGAATTCCTGAACGGCAAACAGCACGGCACAGGCACATACCGCCTGCCCAATGGCTATGAATACACCGGCGAATGGTTCGAGGGTGAAATTCGCGGCCAAGGCACGGCGATGTTCCCCAACGGATCAATCTATGAAGGCACGTTCGCGCGCGGGAAACCCGAAGGCACCGGCATGATCACCTTTGCCGATGGCGGCACCTTTGAGGGGGATTGGGTGGATGGCAACATCACCGGACGCGGCATTGCCAACTATGCCAACGGTGTCACCTACGAGGGCGAGTTTCGCAACGCGATGCACCACGGCATGGGCAAGATGCAAAGCCCAAACGGTTACGTCTATGAGGGGCCGTGGATCAACGGTGTAAAAGAAGGCATCGGCCAGATCACCTATCCTGACGGTGCCACTTACGAAGGCGCATTGCAGGCAGGTGAGCGCAACGGCGCAGGCACGCTGCGCATGGCGGACGGCACGGTGTTTGCGGGCACATGGGTCGACGGGCAAATACAGGGCGAGGGCCGGCTTGAGCAGACCAACGGTGACATCTATGAAGGCGGGCTTGCCGCTGGTCGGCGTCAGGGCACTGGCAAAGTGATGTATGCCAATGGTGATGTGTATGAAGGCGGCTTTCAGGATGACAAGCGGCATGGCCAAGGCACGTTTACCGGCACGGATGGTTATCAATACATCGGGTCATGGGTAAACGGCCAGATCGATGGGCGCGGTGTTGTTACCTATCCCGACGGATCGGTTTACGAAGGCACGTTCCGCACGGACTTGGCGCACGGCATTGGCAAGATCACCTATGCGGACGGATCCAGCTATGAAGGCGACTGGGAGAACGGCGTGATCAACGGCAATGGTGTGGCAACCTACACCAACGGACTGATCTACGAGGGCGAATTCCTGAACGCCAAGAACCACGGGCGCGGGAAAATGACCTATGCCGATGGTTACGTTTACGACGGTGACTGGGCCAATGGGCAGCGCAACGGTCAGGGTGTCGCCACTTACGCGGACGGGACGGTTTACGAAGGCGGCTTTGTAGACGGGCAGCGGCACGGCACAGGCAAGATCACGTTGCCGGACGGCTTTACCTACGAAGGCCAGTGGACAAACGGCGAGATCGACGGGATCGGCGTGGCAACCTATGCCAACGGTGACGTCTATGAAGGCATGTTCGAAAACGGACGCCGGCAGGGCGCTGGCACGATGCGCTATGCCACGGGTGAGGAAATCTCGGGTGACTGGTCTGATGGTGCCCTTGAGCAAGAACCTGTCGTCGCACCGGTTGCTGAAGACCCCGACGACGCAGAAGCTGCTGAAGACTGACCTGACGGAGCGGCTGCGCCGCACGTGATATTCAGGTTAGGGGGCGCTGCCCCCGTCTGCCCAAAGGCAGACTCCCCCGAAGTATTTGCATCCAAAAGAAGCTAGACAGGATCGCCCGCGTCGAGTTTTTCCAACCATGCGGCGGCTTCTGTGCGGATGGTGTCGCGCTTTTCGTCGGCCATGCGATCCCACGTGGCATACATCTGGCCCATGCGCGGGTTTGCCTTGAAGCGGTTGCGGTGGCGGACAAGAAAATCCCAATAGAGCAGATTAAAGGGACAGGCATCTTCGCCGGTTTTGTCTTTGACCTTATAGGCGCAGGATTTGCAGTAGTCCGACATCTTGTCGATGTAGTTGCCGCTTGAGACATAGGGCTTTGACGCGATGATACCGCCATCGGCAAACTGGGACATGCCGATCACGTTGGGGGCCTCGACCCATTCATAGGCGTCGGCGTATACGGCCAGATACCATTCGTGGACCTGATGGGGGTGGATACCCGCGAGAAGCGCGAAATTGCCCGTGACCATGAGGCGTTGGATGTGGTGTGCATAAGCCTCGTCGCGGGTCTGGGCGACGGATTGCTGCATGCATTTCATCTTCGTCTCGCCGCCCCAGTAGACATCGGGCAGGTCGCGGTCGTGTTCGAGGTAGTTGTTGTCGGTGTAATCCGGCCCTTCGCGGAAATAGATGCCGCGCACATATTCGCGCCAGCCAATGATCTGGCGGATAAAGCCTTCGGTGGCGTTCAGGGGCGCGTCGCCGTCTTTGTAGGCTTGTTCGACCTGCTGGCAGACATCGAGCGGATCCAGCAGGCCTGCGTTGATATAAAGGCCGACGATGGCGTGATACATATAGGGTTCATCCGTGACCATCGCGTCCTGATAGTCGCCGAAATGCGGCAGCGCCTTTTTGATCCAGTGAGTGAGATGACGCTGGGCCTGCCCTGCGTCGGTGGCGAACCAGAAATTATCAACCGTGCCGAAGTTGCTGGGGAACCGCTCGCGCACGAGATCGAGGACATCCTTCACGGTGTCATCAGGCGTGAATTGCATCGGGCCGGAGTAGTGGACGGCATCCGGGGCTGATTTGCGGTTCTCGTGATCGTAGTTCCACTTGTCGCCCTCCGGCTCGTCCCCGTCCATCAGCAGGCCGGTCTTGCGACGCATCTCGCGGTAGAAATACTCCATCCGCAACTGTTTGCGGCCCTCGGCCCAATCGTCGAATTCGTCGTGAGAGGCGATAAAGCGGTCATCGGGCAGGCTGTGCGTTTTGAGGGGCATGTCGCCAAGTGCCTCGATCAGCCGCCATTCGCCGGGTTCGGTATAGACCACACCGGCAGCATCGTGTTCCTCGGCGCGGCGCAGCAACTCGCCGGTGATGGAACCTGCGTTGTCGGGATCGTCCAGCTTCGTATAGGCCACCTGCCAGCCGTCATTTTCCAGACGCAAAGCGAATTTGCGCATGGCTGCAAAAAGGAAGGCGATCTTTTTGGGGTGGTGCTTGACGTAGGATGCCTCATCCGCAACTTCGGCCATGACCACGATATCCTCTGCCTTGTCGCATTTGCGCAAAGCAGACAGATTGTCGGACAGTTGATCGCCCAGAACCAGAACAAGCCTCACCACACGATCTCCTTGCCTGCGTAATCGTAAAAACCGCCGGATTGTTCGGGGGTCAGGTCCGCCAGAACGTCAATCAGGTTCCCAGCGGCCTCATCCGCAGGCACGGTTTTGTGGCGGCCTGCGTAGTCGGCGGTGAAAGGGGTCTCGACCGTGCCGGGGTGCAGGGCGACGCAGACCGACTGCTTGTGCGAGCGGCCCAATTCGATGGCAGCGCCGTGAACGATCTGGTTCAAAGCGGCCTTGGACGCTCGGTAGGAATACCAGCCGCCGATGCCGTTATCACCGATTGAGCCCACGCGCGCCGACAGCACACCGATGACCCCGCGCGCGTCCTTTGTCAGCAGGCGGGCGGCGTGTTTGAGGATAAGCGCCGGGCCGATGGCGTTGACGGCCATGACCTGCGCCATGGCGTCCGCTTCGATCGCGCTAAGGGATTTCTCCGGTGCGCCATCGGGCGGGGCGAGGATCCCGATGGCCACGAAAATCAGATCGAATGGTCCGCTGACATCACCGAGGACCCGATCCACCGCCGCAGGGTCGGTGACATCCAAACCGTCGGTGCGCGACAGGCCCGTAACATCCACGCCCTGCCCTTGCAGGTGGGCAAAAATCGCGGCGCCGATGCCGCCAGTATGGCCAAGAACAAGTGCATTTTTCATAGTCCAGACGGTAGTGCAGCACGCAGCCTTGCCCACCCACGCAGTCTCGCTTTTTTGAAAATATCTCCCGCCGGAGGCAAGAACACTCTTTCAAACGCGGGCGACGTCAGTATAGTCCACAGCCATGAATACCGTCGCACATATCACAAACGCTGCCCCCAACGGGCTGCTTTGCCGCGACCTACTTCTCCTTAGCTGCCTCTGAGCGTGCCTTCCGGCGCGACCGCTCAGAGGTGAAACGCGCCAAGATATGCTAAGGACAAAAGGACTTCCAAAATGACCAAGAATGACGTGTTGATTTTCGACACCACCCTGCGCGACGGCGAGCAATCCCCCGGTGCGACCATGACCCATGCCGAAAAGCTGGAGATCGCCGAACTGCTTGATGATATGGGCGTCGATATTATCGAGGCCGGTTTTCCGATCGCGTCGGAGGGTGATTTCAAGGCCGTGTCCGAGATCGCGGAGCTGGCGAAAACGTCGACCATCTGCGGGCTGGCACGTGCCAATTTCAAGGATATCGATCGCTGCTGGGAGGCTGTGAAGCACGCCAAATCCCCGCGCATCCACACCTTTATCGGCACGTCGGAATTGCACCGCGCGATCCCGAACCTGACGATGGACGAGATGGCCGAGCGTATCCATGAGTGTGTGACCCATGCCCGCAACCTGTGCGACAACGTGCAGTGGTCGTCGATGGATGCCACGCGCACGGAATGGGATTTCCTCAAGCGCACGATTGATATCGCGATCAAGGCGGGTGCGACCACGATCAACATTCCCGATACTGTCGGCTACACCGCGCCTGTGGAAAGTGCCGACCTGATCCGCCGCCTGATTGCAGAGGTGGACGGGGCCGAGGACGTAGTTTTTGCCACGCATTGCCACAACGATCTGGGCATGGCGACGGCGAACTCTCTGGCCGCTGTTGAAGGCGGCGCGCGTCAGATCGAGTGCACGATCAACGGGTTGGGCGAGCGTGCGGGTAATACCGCGCTGGAAGAGGTCGTCATGGCGCTGAAAGTGCGCAGCGACATCATGCCCTACACGACCAAGATCGACACCCGCAAGATCATGAACATCTCGCGGCGTGTAGCAACGGTGTCGGGCTTTGCGGTGCAGTTCAACAAGGCGATTGTCGGTAAAAACGCCTTTGCCCACGAAAGTGGCATCCATCAGGATGGCATGCTTAAGAACAAGGAAACGTTCGAGATTATGCGTCCCGAGGACGTGGGTCTGTCTGGGACGTCGCTGCCGCTGGGCAAGCATTCGGGTCGCGCCGCGCTGCGGGCCAAGTTGGAAGAGTTGGGCATTGATATGGCCGACAACCAGCTCAAGGACCTGTTCGTTCGATTCAAGGATCTGGCGGACCGCAAAAAGGAAGTTTTTGACGATGATATTCTGGCGCTGGTGCACCAGAATTCGGGCGCCGAGGATCGCCTGAAGCTGGTTTCGCTGAAGGTGGTCTGCGGCACAGACGGGCCGCAGACGGCTGACATGGTGATGGAGGTTGACGGCAAAGAGGTGTCAACCACGGCAACCGGTGACGGCCCCGTCGATGCAACATTCAACGCGGTGAAAGAGCTGTTTACACACGGCGCGCGGTTGCAGCTTTATCAGGTCAGCGCCGTGACAGAAGGCACCGACGCGCAAGCCACAGTGAGCGTACGTATGGAAGAGGAAGGCCGCATCGCCACGGGCCAGTCCGCCGACACAGACACGGTTGTGGCCAGTGCCAAGGCCTACATCAACGCGCTGAACCGTCTGCTGGTGCGCCGCGAACAGTCCGGACCCGGCTATGATACCAAGGGTGTCAGCTACAAAGACGTCAGCTAAATAAGCGCGGGCTGCCCGATCTGTCGGGCAGCCTTTCGCTTTGCTACCCGTCGCGCAGGCCCAGCTTGCTGTTACCGGTTGTCGAACCGGGCGTCTGGTTGAGCAGTGCGCTGCGCATCGCGGTCGCGTGATCCTTATCAGGCAAACCACCGCTTCGCGCGATTGGCGCGCCGATAATGCCTTCGGGTTCGAGATGGGTCAGCGACCACGCCGCAGAAGTTCGGGCCTTCGCGACAACCGGAACCTGACCGGGACAGTGGGTCACCGTCATCGTGCCGCTTACCACAAAGGTGTAATGGAATATCGGACCGATGACGTATTCCATGATCTGATAAAGCCTGATCGGGACCGAGCCGCTTGCGCCACCAGGCCCAACGGAAATACCCGCACCACCTGATCCCCCGCCGGTCTCTTCGATCGTAAAAACGCGGTGGCGTGGGATGCCAATAATGCGGGTCTCATAGTCCCACTTCACAGGAATGGTGATGACGGTGCAGCCATTGCTGTCAGTGGTAGTGACAGCGTCGCCAGCATGGCTCACCTGAAAGGGCGTGCCGTCGAACACGGTCTTCCAATCTTCGGGGTCCGGGATCTTGTGGAGGGCCGCGAAGAAGATACCGCTGAGCGCGCTTTGCATGGCGTGACCGGCCAGTAGCGGCGATTCCATCAGCGCGTGTAGCTTATCAATACTGTCATCTGTCGGGTGCTTGGCGGCGTCATCGCGCCGCGCTTTCAATTCAGCTTCAATCTCTTTGGTCGAAATGTCAGTTAGCTTATCGCGTTTGGAATTTGGCATTGTCATTCTCTTTGAATGGCCTGCCGATACCTGCCCTGCTCATGAAAGTGCGTCGCTTATATCATATTTCGGGTGTTTTTCCCAACGTGCACCCCAAGGCACCGATCTAAGGGTGTGAGCACAACCTAAATGTTCGAAAAGTGAAACTTTGGGGATTTTTTGCGAGTAAATGCTCATTTCGACATTCGCTTTAGACAAGCGGCGAAATGGCGCTTAGTCCTGTAAATCAAGGGGTTTTAATCCCTGTGCCGCTGACCTTATAAGGCAGCGATAGCCCCCGACCGCGAGTCGCGGGGCCAAGTGAATTTGTAACTACAGGAACACGACAGAATGGCCTTTTGGGGAAGTTTGTTTTCGTCGGACATGGCGATTGACCTTGGGACAGCAAATACGCTGGTCTACGTAAAAGGTAAGGGCGTGATCCTGTCTGAACCGTCTGTGGTGGCCTACCACGTCAAGGACGGTCAGAAAAAGGTTCTGGCTGTGGGCGAAGATGCCAAGCTGATGCTGGGCCGCACACCTGGTTCGATTGAGGCGATCCGCCCGATGCGTGACGGTGTGATTGCCGACTTCGATACCGCCGAAGAGATGATCAAACACTTCATCCGCAAGGTGGCGAAACGCTCGACCTTCTCCAAGCCGAAGATCATTGTTTGTGTGCCGCACGGGGCCACCCCCGTTGAAAAGCGTGCGATCCGTCAGTCTGTTCTGTCTGCGGGCGCCCGTCGCGCTGGTCTGATTGCAGAGCCGATTGCCGCGGCGATTGGTGCGGGCATGCCCATCACCGATCCAACTGGCAACATGGTCGTGGATATCGGTGGCGGCACGACCGAAGTCGCCGTGCTGTCGCTGGGCGATATCGTTTATGCACGGTCCGTCCGCGTTGGTGGTGACCGCATGGACGAGGCGATTGTGAATTACCTGCGCCGCCAGCATAACCTGCTGATCGGTGATGCGACTGCCGAACGGATCAAGACATCTATCGGCACCGCCCGCATGCCCGATGACGGGCGTGGGTCGTCCATGCAAATTCGCGGACGCGACCTGCTGAATGGTGTGCCAAAGGAAACCGAGATTTCGCAAGCGCAAGTGGCCGAAGCATTGGCCGAACCCGTGCAGCAGATTTGCGAAGCCGTGATGACCGCGCTGGAAGCAACGCCACCTGATCTGGCCGCCGACATCGTTGATCGCGGCGTGATGCTGACCGGTGGTGGCGCGCTTTTGGGCCAGCTGGATCTGGCGCTGCGTGAACAAACCGGTCTTGCGATTTCGGTGGCTGACGAAAGTTTGAACTGCGTGGCTCTCGGCACTGGCAAGGCGCTGGAGTATGAAAAACAGCTTCGGCATGTGATAGACTACGACAGCTAACAGATTCCCGACCCGTTGGTGAGGTTCCGCCTTGGCACGAGACAGATCATCTGACGACTACACAGGCCCGATCCGCAGACTGCTGGTCGGGTTGCTTGTTCTTGTGTTGCTGGGTGTTTTTCTGCTCTGGCGCATCGATAGCCCGCGCGTTGAGCGGTTCCGCGCCATGGTCATTGACCGCGTTGTACCATCGTTTGACTGGGCTATGGCGCCAGTGACAGGCGTCATCAATCTGGTCGCGGATTTTCAGTCTTATCAACAGCTTGCCGAACAAAACGGTGACCTGCGGCGCGAGTTGCAGCAGATGAAAGCGTGGAAAGAGGCCGCGCTGCAGCTTGAACAGGAAAACGCCAAGCTGCTTGGATTGAATAATGTGCAAATTGATCCGCAGCTGACTTATGTCACGGGCGTGGTGATCACCGACTCCGGTTCGCCCTTCCGCCAGTCGGTGCTGCTGAACGTGGGTGCGCGGGACGGGATCATCGACGGCTGGCCCACGATGGACGGGATCGGACTTGTGGGGCGGATCGCGGGTGTGGGTGATGAAACCAGCCGTGTGATCCTGTTGACCGATACCTCCAGCCGCATCCCTGTGACGATTCAGCCTTCGGGACAAAAGGCCATTCTGGCAGGTGACAACACCCTCAATCCGCCGATCGAGTTTCTGGAGAACGCCGATCTGGTGCGCCCCGGTGACCGTGTGGTCACGTCAGGTGATGGCGGCGTTTTTCCAGCCGATTTGCAGGTGGGGCAAGTGGCGCTTGGCAATGATCGCCGCCTGCGCGTCCGGCTTTCCGCGGACTACGGACGGCTTGAATTCCTGCGGGTCCTGCGCGCGCAACCGCATGAGGTGATCAATGACCCCGGTGGCCTTTTGGTGCCGGATGAAGGGGTGATTTTGCCCCCATCCGACGACGCGGAAGAAGAGACCGCCGCCGTGGAGGCTGGCGATGGCTGAACGCTCGACCCCGCAGATCTGGATGCGCCGGATGGTGTTTATCAGCGTGGCGCTGATGATCGTGTTCCTGCAACTTTTGCCGCTGGATACGATACCGGGCCAGTGGGCGGCGCCAGACTTCCTATTGGCCTGCACATTGGCATGGGTGTCGCGCCGCCCCGATTTTCTGCCAGTGTACATTATCGCGGCCATTTTTCTGCTGACTGACCTGTTGTTCCAGCGCCCACCCGGTCTATGGACTGCGCTGGTTATCATTCTGACCGAGATATTGCGGGTGCGCGCCCGCAACATGCGCAGCGTGCCTATCGCGGTTGAACTGGGGGCTGTGGCGATTGGTATCATTGGAATTACGGTGGCCAATCGTGTTATATTGGCGATTGTCATGACACCGCAGGCGCCACTTGGCCTGACCCTGATCCAGATGTTGATGACGATTGCAATCTACCCTGTGGTGCTTTTCGCCGCGCAATATGTGTTTGGCATCGCGCGCACGACACCGGGGCAGACGAACAGCTACGGACACCGGATATGAGACGTCCTGTTAAGGAAAACGGCGAAAGCGCCCGCAAGATTACCCGCCGCGCCCTGCTGATGGGCACGGCGCAACTGGCTGTGGTCGGCGCGCTTGGCTACCGGATGCAATCCATGCAGGTGGAACAGGCGGACGAGTTTCGCCTGCTGGCCGAGGAAAACCGGATCAACATTCGCCTGATCCCTCCTGCCCGTGGTCTGATCTTTGATCGCAACGGTCGGGCGCTTGCCGAAAATGAACAGAATTACCGCGTTGTCATGGTGCGCGAGGATGCGGGCGACGTGGATGAGGTGCTCGCCCGTCTGACCGAGCTTGTCTATATCGACCCCGAGGCGCTGGAAAAAGCGCGTGAAGAAATCATGCGCCGCTCACCCTTCGTGCCAGTCACCATTGCGGACCGGATGACATGGAACGACATGGCGCGGATCAATCTGAACGCGCCCGCCCTGCCCGGTATCACCGCTGAGGTTGGCCTGTCGCGCGCCTATCCGTGGGGGGCCGATCTTGCGCATGTGGTCGGCTATGTGGGGCCAGTTAGCGATTATGATCTTAGCCGGATCGACGATCAGGACCCGCTGCTCCAGATCCCGAAATTCCAGATCGGCAAGACCGGTGCCGAAAACAAGCTTGAGCGGATGCTGCGCGGCTCTGCCGGTAACAAGCAGATTGAAGTCAACGCCCTTGGCCGCGTCATGCGAGAGCTGGGCCGTCAGGAAGGTGTCAAAGGCGCGGATGTGCAGCTGACCATCGACGCCCGCCTGCAAAGCTATACGCAAGCCCGTCTTGCTGGCGAAAGCGCCGGTGCCGTGGTGATTGACCTTGAGAACGGTGATCTGCGGGCTGTTGCATCAGCGCCGACGTTTGATCCCAATCTTTTTGTGCGCGGTATCTCGGTCAAGGACTGGACCGATCTGAACGAAAACAAATACCGCCCGCTAGCGGCCAAGGCTGTGCAGGGCATCTATCCGCCCGGTTCGACATTCAAAATGGTGACGGCGCTGGCCGCGTTGGAAGACGGTGTCGTGACGGCGGACGAAACCGTTTACTGCCCCGGCTATACGGAAGTTTTCGGAACCCGTTTCCACTGCTGGAAACGCGCGGGTCACGGCAACATGAACCTGCATGAAAGCCTCAAGCAATCGTGCGACTGTTACTACTACGAAATTTCCCAGCGCGTGGGCATCGACAAGATCGCCGCGATGGCACGCAAGCTGGGGCTGGGCATCCGGCACGACGTGCCCTTGTCGGCGGTCGCATCAGGGCTGGCCCCTGACAAGGCGTGGAAAACCGAAGTGCGCAACGAAGACTGGCGCATCGGTGACACCGTCAACGCCTCTATCGGTCAGGGTTACGTGCTGGCCTCGCCCCTGCAACTGGCTGTGATGTCGGCGCGTCTGGCCACGGGACGCGAGGTGACACCCCGTCTGGTGCGGTCGGTTGACGGGATCGAACAGCCCAGCGGGCTGGGCGAAAAGCTTGATATCAATGAAAATATGCTGCGCCGTATCCGCGAGGCGATGTCGGCCGTTGCCAACAATTCGCGCGGCACGGCCTACCGCAATGCCCGCATTATGCCCGGCGAAATGCGCATGGCGGGCAAGACGGGCACCAGTCAGGTGCGCCGCATCACCGTTGAAGAACGCGCACGCGGTGTGACCCGTAACGAAGACCTGCCATGGGAACGGCGTGATCACGCGCTTTTTGTGAACTTCGCGCCCGTGGACAATCCGCGCTTTGCCGTGGCTGTCATCGTGGAACATGGTGGTGGCGGATCAACCGCAGCCGCGCCGATTGCCCGCGATATCACCTTGCAGGCGCTCTATGACGGCACGCCGCCGCTAAGCGCCTATCCGTCCGCCGTGCGTGGCCGGATCGAGGCACAGCAGCGCCGCATCAGCGAAATGATCGCGGACGGTGCGACGACGCAGGATCGGGCATAAGCCGTTGAGTTATCTTGCCCAAAATACAAAGTACGTGCCATCCGGCTTTCGCAAGCTGATGTATCTGAACTGGCCTGTCGCGATCCTGCTGACGGCGGTGGCCTGTGCGGGTTTCATCATGCTTTATTCCGTTGCTGGCGGATCAAGCGAACCGTGGATGCGCACGCAGATCGAACGCTTTGCGCTGGGTATGGCGCTGATGATCACGGTTGCGATGGCACCCATCTGGTTCTGGCGCAACATGGCCGTTGTGTCTTATGGCGTGGCGATCCTGCTGCTGGTCGCGGTGGAATTTGTCGGGGTGGAGAGAAACGGATCACAGCGCTGGCTTGATCTGGGACCAATGGACCTACAGCCGTCAGAGCTGATGAAGATCACGCTGGTGATGTTGATGGCCGCCTACTACGACTGGCTGCCGCGCAATAAGACCTCGCGCCCGCTGTGGGTGGTTATTCCGGTTCTGATGATCCTTGCGCCGACGTATCTTGTGCTCAGCCAGCCTGACCTTGGCACATCGCTTTTGCTGTTGTTCGGTGGGGCTGCGATGATGTTTTTTGCGGGCGTGCATTGGGCCTATTTTGCGACTGTGATTGCCGGTGGTGTAGCCCTTGTCGTGGCGGTGTTTGAATCGCGCGGGACCACGTGGCAAATTCTGAAAGACTACCAATACCGCCGGATTGATACCTTCCTTGATCCAGCCAATGATCCGCTGGGCGCGGGCTATCACATCACGCAGGCCAAGATCGCTTTTGGCTCCGGTGGCTGGACGGGGCGCGGATTTATGCAAGGCACGCAGTCGCGGCTGAACTTTCTGCCCGAAAAGCACACTGACTTTATCTTCACCACGCTAGCCGAAGAGTTCGGCTTTATTGGCGCGTCGGCCCTGTTGACGCTTTACGTGCTGATCGTGGGCTTTTGCATCGTGTCAGCGATCACGAACAAGGATCGGTTCTCGTCGCTGCTGACACTTGGCATTGCGACAGCGTTCTTTTTGTATTTTGCCGTGAACATGGCGATGGTCACGGGGCTGGCCCCTGTTGTGGGTGTGCCGCTGCCGCTGGTCAGCTATGGCGGGTCGGCGATGCTGGTGTTGCTGATTGGCTTTGGACTTGTGCAAAGCGCGCATGTACATAAACCACGATGATCAATGTCCTGTTTTCCGCACGCGCCAGCCAATGGGCCGAGTACGAACCGCATCTGCGCAAAGCATTTGCCGACAATGATCTGACGGTCAATCTGGCGACGGATCATCAAGCCGGCGACGTGGACTATATCGTGTTTGCGCCAAGCGGTCCTGTGTCGGATTTCACGCCCTACACAAAGACGAAAGCGGTCCTTGGGCTGTGGGCCGGTGTGGAAAGCATCGTGACCAACACCACGCTGACGCAACCGCTGGCCCGTATGGTGGACGAAGGGCTGACGCGCGGCATGGTCGAGTGGGTGACAGGCCATGTGCTGCGGCATCATCTGGGCATGGATCAGCACATTCTGCATCAGGATGGCGCGTGGGACGATACCCCGCCGCCGCTGGCCAAGGATCGCCGTGTGACGGTGCTTGGCATGGGCGCGCTTGGGGCGGCCTGCGCGCAGACACTGGCCGGTCTTGGATTTCCGATCACGGGGTGGAGCCGGTCGGCAAAAGCCATTGACGGCGTGACCTGTTTGCACGGCGACGACGGGTTGAAAACCGCCCTACAAACCGCTGATATCATGGTGCTGTTGCTGCCGCTCACTGACGCGACCGAGAATGTCATTGATGCGGATGCTTTGGCGCTGATGCCTAAAGGCGCAGTCATCATCAACCCCGGACGCGGGCCATTGATTGACGATGAAGCGCTGTTGGACGCGCTGAACAGCGGACAAATCGGGCACGCCACGCTCGACGTTTTTCGGATCGAACCGCTGCCGCAGGATCATGCCTTCTGGGCGCATCCAAACGTCACCGTCACGCCGCATATCGCATCCACGACGCGGGCCGACACCGCATCACAGGTGATCGCTGCAAACATCGCAGGCGTGGAGCGTGGCGCGCCGTTACAGCACAAAGTGGACCGCGACGCGGGTTATTAACGCAGCTTCGGCGGCTTGTCGGGGTCCATGCCCGGTGCGCCGGGCGCTTGGGGTTTTTCCGGCACAGGCAGATCAAAGCGCAAGCCAACCTTGGCCAGTAAGGCGGCGGCAGGGTCGCTTGCTTTCAGAAACAGAACGTCCATCGCACCCGCTTCGATGCCTGAGAACGTGAGCGCTTCGGAGGCGGCATTCGCAAGGGATTGCTCCGCCCCGTCAACGGCATCGACAAAAGCCAGCACATGGCCCTTCATCCCGTTTTCGTGTTCCGCACCAGCCAGATAGGCCAGCTTGGCGAGGCCTGCTGCGATGGCAAGTTTGCGGTCCAGTCCGGTCACGACAGCCTCTGGCAAGCCTGTCGGCGGGGTAAATTCCATGATCCGCGCCTCGCCCTGTTCGGGGCCGTGGGCCAATGTGTCGACCAGCCAGTCAACACCTTCGCCGGGGATCAGCATGGCGGATGGCGCTACTTGCAGGTTCAGCGCAAGTCCGATCCCCTGCCCCGCCAGCATCTGCGCCAACCCGCGCCCCGGCAGTCCGGCATAAGGCACTGTGCGCCCCACAAATTCCGACAGGCGTTCTTCGCGGTCGAACACCAGCACAAATTGCTGATCTTCGATGTCGAACAGTTCCGGTGTGATCTGGTCGCCCTCAGGCTCGCCCGCCAGCAGCAAAAACAGTTCGGTGTCGGCAAGCCGTTCATAAAACCGCAGGCGTGCGGCATCATCATCGGGGGCTGCGTTCATCGCGGCGTGGGCGGTATCAAGATCGGTCACGGTGTCGGTCATAGCACTTCTTTCACGCGGGCCCGCAACGCAGGCAACACATCGGTTTCGAACCACGGGTTCTTTTTCAGCCATCCGGTATTGCGCCACGACGGGTGTGGCAAGCAAAAGACGCGCGGGGCGTGGTCGCGCCACGCAGCAACGCGGGCTGTCACCCCTTCTTTGCCGCCCAGATGCCAGCTTTGGGCGTAACCGCCGATCAGGACGGTCAGCGGCACATCACCCAAGGCGGCAAGCGCATCGCTGCGCCAGGTTTTTGCACAAATGCGTGGCGGCGGCAGGTCTGATCCGGCGGCATCATATCCCGGAAAACAGAACGCCATTGGCACAATCGCCACGCGGTCACGGTCGTAGAATGTATCCTCGTCCATCCCCAACCAGTCGCGCAAACGGTCGCCGGACCGATCCCAGAACGGGGTCATCGCCTCGTGCACGCGCATCCCCGGCGCCTGCGATGCAATCAGGATCCGTGGCGGGCCTTTGAACCACACCACAGGACGCGGGTCGTGGGCTGTCGCGGTAGCCGCAAACCGCTCCGCACAGATGCGGCAGGCTGCAATATCGTCCTGAATGCTCATGCCACACGACCTAGCGCCGCATGCGCCAATGGCCAAGCCTTGCGCAACAGGGTCACAGACGGCCTGCAATTGTGCCGGATTGCGGAAATGTCATTGAGATTGATCCGCAAATTCGGTCAAGTGGTGGTAACAAGAACAACAGGTGCGCCGTGAGGCGGCGTTAATCTATTGCCGCTAGACCAGACGGCACCCATGTCAGGGCAAGAGCAAGGGCACAAAGCCGCAGGGCCATGTTAGAATTCGCAAATGTCAGTAAATCCTTCTGGACCGGCACCCAGCGCAAGGTGATCCTTGATCGCGTGTCCTTTCGCGTGGATATCGGGCGGTCGCTTGGTATTCTTGCGCCCAACGGCACCGGCAAGACAACGCTGATCAACATGATGGCGGGGCTGGAAAAGCCCGACGAAGGCACCATCACCCGCAACTGCAAGATATCGTTTCCGCTTGGCTTTATGGGCGGGCTGGTGTCGCGGCACACGGCCAAGGAAAATACACGCTACGTGGCTCGCCTTTACGGGCTGGACCCCGACTATATCGAGGCGTTTTGCCGCTGGCTGTGCGGGCTGAACGAATACTTTGACATGCCCGTCGGCACCTACAGTCAGGGGATGCGCGCGCGCCTTACTTTCTCCCTAATGTTGGCGCTGGAATTTGATATATACCTGATCGACGAAGGCATGCCGCAAACGATGGATGCCGAATTTAATCGCAAGGCGGGTGATATCCTGCGCGAAAGACTGGAAAATACAACCGTGATCATCGTATCGCATCAGGCCGCCACACTGGAACGCTTTGCGCGGTCCGCCGCTGTGTTGCGCGACGGCCAACTGCATATGTTTGATACACTGGAAGAGGCAAAGCAGCTTTATGACTACCAAGCCTAAGGCAAAGAAATTCCGCATCCGCCGTGGTGTGTCGATGGCTTCTGACAGTGCGGCGCAGGAAACGCCTGTCGCGGCACAGGAACCGCAGCGCCGTGTCGCTGGCGGTGGTGATGTGGCCACGCCGGCGCAAGTCGCAGGAGAGGCGACGCTGGATGACATCCGCAAGGAAGGTCTGACCGGACGTCAGCTGCGGATGGCGCGGCGTGTGGCCCAGAAAAACGGTCTGGCCGTGGCATCCGACTTTGACGCCGTGCGCCAGTTGCGGGCTGCGGGCATTGATCCATTCCAACGCAATACCATTCTTGAACTTGTGACGCCTGAAGGCGGCGAAAACGCCCCCGCTGCCGCGGCCGGTGTTGCGGCTGCCAAAACCGGTGACGATGGCAAAAAGGAATTGGGACGCATCCAGCTGCCCCAGACCGTGCCGCAGGGTGGACAGAACCTGCCCTCAACCGAAACGGTCAGCCCTGCCGACACACGCGCCAGCGAGATCATGAAGATCCAGCGCGATCTGACAAAACGCCGCCGCCGCCGCTTCTTCCTGCTGATGACGCGCCTGTCTGCGTTTGTCTTTCTGCCTACGATTGCAGTGGCGTGGTATTACTATGCAATGGCGACCCCGATGTTCGCCACAAAGTCCGAATTTGTGATCCAGCAGGCCGATAGCGCCACAGGTGGAGCGGGCCTGGGCGGGTTGTTCCAAGGGACAGGCATGGCCACGCAGCAGGACAGCATCACGGTGCAGTCCTATCTGGCGTCCCGTGCGGCGATGCAGCGTTTGAACGATGATCTTGGGTTCAAGGAGCATTTCTCAAGCCCCGATATCGACCCGATCCAGCGTCTTGAACCTGATGCCACCAATGAGGCGGCGTTTGGCGTCTACGAGGATATGGTCAAGATCAGCTATGACCCTACCGAAGGTATCCTACGGATGGAGGTGATCGCCGCTGATCCCGAAACCAGTCAGGAATTTTCCGAAGCCCTGATCGGATACGCGGAAGAACAGGTCGACCAACTGACCCGCCGCCTGCGCGAAGACCAGATGGCCGGTGCCACGCTGAGCTTTGAAAGCGCACAGGCCCGCCGCGCCGAGGCGCTTGATCGTCTGACAGAACTTCAGGCGCAAAGCGAAATCCTTGATCCCGTCAGCGAAAGCGGCGCGTTGCTACAACGAATTACCAATCTCGAGATTGAGCGCGACGCCCGCGAACTGGAACTGCAAAGCCTGCTCGACAATACCCGCCCGAACGAGGCGCGGGTCAATCAGGCGCGTGCCGCAATCGGACGGCTTGACGATTCCATCAACAACCTGCGGTCCCAGCTTGCATCAACGGGTGATCAATCCGGCACGCTGGCCAATATCACCGCTGAATTGCGCAAGGCCGAGGAAAACTACCAGACCGAATTGCTGATGCTGCAAACCGCGCAGACCCAGATGGAAGCCGCCCAGATCGAGGCGAACCGGCAGGTGCGCTATCTGTCGCTTGGTGTTGAACCTGTCGCGCCCGACGAGGCGACCTATCCGCGGGCGTTTGAAAACACGGTGCTGGCCTTCCTGATCTTCTGCGGCATTTATCTTATGATCTCGCTCACCGCGTCGATCCTGCGCGAACAGGTAACCAACTGATGATTGATGTTAAAATCGGCGACCTGACGGTCAGTAATGATGCCCCTCTGCTGGTCATCGCGGGCCCCTGCCAGCTTGAAAGCGAAGACCACGCGCAAATGATCGCGGGGCAGATGGCCGAAAACTGCAAGGCCGCTGGCGCGCAGTTCATTTTCAAGGGCAGCTACGACAAGGCGAACCGCACATCTGTGAATGGCGTGCGCGGGCTTGGCATGGATGAAGGCCTGCGCGTGATGCAGTCGGTCAAAGATGCCATCGGCTGTCCCGTGCTGACCGATATTCACAGCCCGGACCAATGCGCCACCGTTGCAGACGTTTGCGACGTGATGCAGATCCCTGCATTCCTGTGCCGCCAGACCGACCTGCTGCTTGCCGCTGGCGAAACGGGTGCGGTGATCAATGTCAAAAAGGGGCAGTTTCTGGCCCCTTGGGACATGCCCAATGTGGTTGCCAAGATTGAAAGCACCGGAAACAAGCGCATCCTGCTGACAGAGCGTGGCGCGACTTTCGGTTACAACACGTTGGTCGCTGATATGCGGTCCCTGCCGACGATGGCCAAGACAGGCTATCCGGTGGTGATGGATGCCACCCATTCGGTGCAGCAACCGGGTGGGCAAGGCGGCAGTTCCGGCGGGCAGCGCGAATTTGCGCCTGTCATGGCGCGCGCGGCTGTGTCGCTGGGCATCGCGGCGGTGTTCATCGAAACGCACGAGGCACCCGATACGGCCCCTTCCGACGGGCCGAACATGATCCCGCTGGATCAGATGGGCAAACTGGTGAAAAGCCTGATGGATTTTGACGCATTGGCAAAAGCCGATCCGCTGCGCGTCTAAGCGATAGACCGCCCTCTTGGGTCGCGCTAAGGTCTATGGCATTGCAACCAAGCCATAGACCAGATCCCATGCGTATTCTCACCCTGCTTTGCCTGTTGTTCACCCTCGCCCTGCCCGCAGCGGCGCAAGAGGCAAACGGCACCATTACCACCGAAAACACGGACCAGCTTGACGCGAATATCGCCAACCGCATCCGCGATATCCTGTCCGAACTTGGCAATTATGGTGACGTCAGCGTGACGGTCAGCGAAGGGATTGTGACGTTTCGCGGCACGGCCACATCCGCAATAGAAGCAACAGAGCTTGGCCCGCTTGCCAATCGTGTGGAAGGGGTCGTCGCCGTCAAGAACGAGGTGACGGAAACCACCGATATCGCAGAACGTCTGAACCCTGCGGTAGAACGTTTTCGCGCAAGGATTGACCAGTTTCTGGTGTTCCTGCCATTGGCCGCTATCGCGGGCGTCGTTTTCTTTATTATCGTGCTGATCGGCATGCGGATCGCGCGGGCGCGCCAACCGTGGGAACGTCTTGCCCCCAATGCCTTTATCGCCGATCTGTTCCGCCATATCGTGCGCATCATTTTTGTGATCGCCGCGATCGTGATCGCACTGGACATTCTGAATGCCACGGCCCTGCTGTCCACCATTCTGGGGGCTGCGGGTATCATCGGTCTGGCGCTGGGTTTTGCCGTGCGCGACACAGTTGAAAACTTCATCGCTTCGGTGATGCTGTCGATCCGGCAACCGTTCCGGCCCAATGACACGGTTGAGATCAACGGCGATCAGGGCAAGGTGATCCGCCTGACCAGTCGCGCGACGATCCTGCTGTCGTTTGATGGCAATCACATCCGTATCCCCAACGCGACGGTCTTCAAAAGCCGGATCATCAACTTTTCGCAAAACGCAGAGCGTCGCTTTATGTTTTCGATCCTGATTGATCGCGGGCAGGATTTGCAGGTGGCACGCACGCTGATCCAGCAAACGGTGCAAGACCTGCCGTTTGTGATTGATGTGCCCGCGGCGCAGGCGTGGATCGAAGGCGTCGATACCTCAAGTGTCGAGATCGTCGTCACCGGTTGGATTGACCAGAATGCATCCTCTATCGTGTTGTCCAAAGGCGAGGCGATCCGGCAGGTTAAACTAGCCCTGCGCGAGGCAGAGATCGAACTTACCAACTCTGCACAGGTGGTCATTCTGGAAGGTCAGGGCGATGACGCGACAAGCCAACCCGCACGCCAGCAGGTCGCCACGTCGCCGACCGAAACCACGGCGGTCGAGACCGTTTCCGCCAAATCCGACGAAGCGTTGGACGAGATTATCAAGGCAGAACGCGAGGCGGATGCCAACGAAGATTTGCTGCGCGAAGAAGCGATGAAAGAATGAAAATTTTTGCCGGATTGGGGCTTGATCGCCCCGTCTGATCCGCGTATCTGATGCGTCGCTGCTGGGATGTAGCCAAGTGGTAAGGCAACTGTTTTTGGTACAGTGTACCGTAGGTTCGAATCCTACCATCCCAGCCAGCAAATCACTGACATTGCTATAAGCACCACCTGTCCGGTCAAGGTCGGGAAGTGCCCTAGAAAGTGCCCCAATACGTCTGAGTATGTAACCGGTCCCTGTGTGGGGATAGGGATAAGTAATGATAGACAAAGGGGGGGTAAGGATGGAGAACAGACCTGACTGATCATAAGCCTGTCCCTCCCTTCCTTAAAGGAGGAACAAGCAGAAAGATTGTATCAGACCTATGTGCTTGCTAGCCCACCCTCCACCATCACCACTACTAAATCCTACCTTAAGGACCGCAAATACAGACGTCTTTCGGTGAACAGATGTTGTCTGGCATGGTATTCTGTACAAGGTTCTAGATGTCGTGCTGCCTTGTACCCATCGACATAATCCGGGTCTTTCTGTTCAATCTCGTCAAGGCCAATAAAGTTGCTTTCGACGTTGATCGGAAGACCTACAACAGCCTGGGACGCCTCAGCCATGACCTGTTTCAACGCTCCTGCGCCATCATACTGGATGATAAAACTGTCATAGATGCA
>NZ_JBBIFY010000001.1:1061947-1233758 GCF_037543925.1 Yoonia sp. 208BN28-4 | reverse complement strand
GCCGGGGGGGATCATCCATACTTCTCTTTTTTTGCCTCGGAAAGTGCCCCAGTCTTGTTGAGCCGAGCGGTCCCGTCCATACAACCAACGACTGGTAAGGCTTCCTACCATCCCAGCCAGCAATTCCTCAGATGACAAAGTTGTGCTGGCCGCGCCGCAGTAATGCGGTCGAAAGCCGACCGATCCTCAGACGAGGATCAGGTCGTTTTCAAGTAGGGCCACTGTGGTGTTCTCAACCGTCAGGTGGCCATCGTCTCCGAAGTCGAAGACCACGTGCGCGCCAAGTTGGGCAGCGTAATCAAAGGCCTCCCCCACCGCGAAGGCAAAGTTATCAAGCGCGATTTTGTCGATGGTGCTTTCAAAATCCTTCACGACATCGGTGCCCTCGCCGCGGTCGAAGTGGAATTCATCCGCCCCTGCCCCGCCGTAAAGCACATCAACACCAGGCCCGTCGCCGCCGTCCAGAAAATCATCGCCCGATCCGCCGTAAAGCGTGTCCGCTCCAGCCCGACCATACAGCCTGTCATCACCACCGTAGCCGCGCAGCATATTGGCATCAGCGGAACCAAGAAGCATGTCGTTGCCTGTGCGCGATCCTGCAGCACTTTCAAAATTGCGGATGGTATCGTTCACGGCCCATGAGCCGCTGACCTGATCGGCCTCCAGATCAATCCGCACGCCATTGGAGCTGTCGTAATAGCTGATGTAATCCGTGCCCGCGCCGCCATCGAAGGATTCGACACCGCCGCCCACGCGCACGTAATCGTTGCCATCGCCCAATTCGACCTTATCGGCGCCGGCACCTGCATAGACCTTATCGTTGCCGCCATATGTGCGAATGACGTTGGCGCCGGATGTGCCGGTAATATGATCCGATCCTGTGCGGGAACCACCAACGCTTTCAAAGCCCGTTACGGTATCGTTGCTGGCCCAAGACCCGCTTGCTGTGCCTTTTTCAAGGTTCAGCTTAACGCCGTTGGAGCTATCGAAATAGCTGATGTAGTCGTTGCCCGCGCCGCCCGAGAAGTTTTCGACGCCGCCGCCCACGCGCACGTAATCGTCGCCGCTGCCAAGGAATACATCGTCCTGTCCCTTGCCGGAAAAGACGCGATCGTTTCCGGCGCCGCCATATAATCTGTCATCGCCGTCGCCGCCATGCAGTTTGTCTGTGCCAGCGCCGCCGAACAGGCTGTCGTTATCCGCCTCACCATGCAGGCTATCGTCGCCAAAGCCGCCATACATGCTATCGGCACCGTCACCGCCGAAAAGGCTATCGGCATCACTGACGATGATCGCCTCACCCACGGGCACGACGGTTGCGCCGTTCATCACTGACAAATCCTTGGTCGCGCCATTGCCGCCAAGGACACGGATTTCCGACACGTGAAGATATTGCCCCGCGTTGACCACGCGGACCTCGCTGAGGGTGATGCCGTCCGGCACTTCGAAAAGATGGGCGCTTTGCCAGCTTGCGCCGGTAATCGGAGCGGACTGTGCGGCAAGAGTGCCGTCAGCGTCATAAAATTCGACAACAACACCGTCGAGCCGGAAGGAACTGCTCGCACGGTTGATCACCTCGACCAGTTGGGCCTCAACCGCCGTATCAAAGGCAATCGACAGATATTCCTGCGCGTCGTTCCACGTGTGGTTGAAAGTATCCACGTTGCCATCAATGGCGAAATCGGCTGTGTAGCTGCCATACTGGCTGGATTGTGTGGCCGTGACATTTGTCGGATCGGTTGCGACAAAATCAATCAACCCGCCCGCGCCGATATCAATGATCTGAGTTGCGGACTGATCTGTCACGGACCAGTGATGCACAGGCGCGGGCCCCGCTGGTGCCGAGAACGCATCTTGGGCAATCGCTGCATCGCTGCGCTGTCCGTCAAAGATACGCATATCACCGATGACGCCTTGGAACGTCTGACGGATATCAAAGCCGCCGCCCAGATTGTCCTGATCCTGCCCAAAGACAAGCGTGCCGCCTGTGCCGATCACGGCACCTGCCTGAAGCGTGCCTGTCCAAGCAACTGCGCCGTCGATATGCACGCGTAGCTGACCCGTGGCAGCCTCCCATCCGACGCTGAGCCGGTGGCTGTTGCCGTCGATGAGCGACAGAGTTTCGATGTCGGTATCGATAATTTCGCCGTTGATCTCGATCCGAAGCATGCCGTCATTGCGGCCCTGCACCAGAAACGTATCGGCGTTGCCTGCTGTTGCATAAGACACGAAAGTCGTTTCGCGCGAGGACATGCGGGTGATGTCCACCATCATGTCAATCGTGAACGCAGGCTGGCTGAGTGCGGTCAACCCTTCGGCCGCAAGATACTGGTCAAACTGGACGGGATCGTTGTTCATCAACACGCCGGTAAAGGCACGCGGATCGGGTGTTGCATCATAGCTGTCAGACCCGCCGATCATCACATCGTCGCCAAGCCCGCCAAAAAGCACATTGTTGGCCGCGTTGCCGCGCAAGGTATCGTTGTGGTCAGACCCGACACCGTTTTCAACCACAGCCCCGTAAGCAATCGACACGTTGTAAACCCGACCATTGGTAGAGCTGAACGCCCCTTCACGCAGGTCCAGATCAACCGCCACGCCAGAGCCGGACAGATCAAGCGTATCGTTGCCAGCCGCATCCCAGATGCTGAAGGCCATGTCGATATTGGACCGTTCGCTGCCTGATCCATTGGTGCGGGTCGAATCGAAATCGTAGGCATTCCCAGCCGTGGCATTAAAGCCGTAGGTGTCATCGCCCGTCCGCGTGGATGTGTTGACGCCATATTCGATCTGGATCGCAAGGATATCGTGCAGGCCCAAGGTCGACAGCTGGCCGAACGATGCGCCGGTGTTGCTTTCGGACCAATAGCTCATGTTGGAGTACTGGCCGCTGTCGTTCCAGTATTCGGCATTATCGACGTAGTTGGACCCACCACCGTTATAGGCTCCGGGATGGTTGAGGCCGAGGGCATGGCCGATCTCGTGCAGCATCAGGTTCTGGTTATAGGTCCCCGGCTCCATCTCCGGCTCCCATCCGACACGGGACACGACAACCTCTTGCCCATTCCAGTAGCCGCCACCGTTCTGACCATCGCGGTATTTGAAGGTGATATCGGGATCATCCAGCGGATCGGCGACCTCATTAAAGACAAGAAGGCCAACCTCTGCATACTGATCAAGGATTTTGCGGGTGTTAATCTGGTTGATCTCTTCAAACGCATTGATCGGGTCGTCAGCGGCTGATCCATCGTAGAAGTAATACGTCACAGCGGTTTTACCGTCGATGATATTACCGTCGTCGGCCCATGTTGATCCCTGACGGGCAAGGTGCTGGGCGGTTTCATACGCGCTCCAGATCGGCTTGTCGTAGGGGTTCAGCGTTTCGTCATCTGACGAAACAGGCGGCTCCATGATAGTTCCGGTGTCTTCCCATTCGCGCGCAAGCGATTCCATGCAAAACTGGCAGCAGCATTGGTCCGTGTCCCAGTGGCTATCAACAACCGTCATATCTTCACCATTCCATTACAGGTTCCGAAAACCGCTATGTACGAATGATGCCAACAACGTGGCAAAGACGGGTCAACACTGCCGCAATCTTGGAAAATTTCATTGTACTTCAAGCCTCTATTTCGGGATTCGCAACAGAACCGCGTCATAGAGATGACTTATTCAAATTCGGGAACAATCGACCAGCCGAAACCATGTGGCGCGGCGTTCGGGCATGACACCGCCGACGAACGACAGATTTCCGCCTAATCGCCTGCCATCTGCGCCAAGGCTTTGGCAAAGAAATCCACATCGCCAAAGTTGCCTGACTTCAGCGCCAGCGCCACATCAAAGCCTGCAATCCTGACCATCGGCACACCCGCCGCGATCCGTGGTCCAATGTCGAGCGCGCGGGCATCCAAGGCTGTCACAACCGCGCCAGAGGTTTCACCGCCTGCGACAACGATCCGCCCGAACCCCGCGTCGACCAAGGCCCGCGCCACGTCTGCGAAAAGTGTTTCGATGGCGCGCGCGGCGGTGTCACTGCCGTGTTTCGCTTGGGCTGCGGCCACGTCATCGGGATCGGCAGATGAATAAACCAGCGGCGCCACGCTTTGCACTAAAATCCAGTTCACGACGGTCTGCGGCGTGATATCGCCCGCGACAATGGCATCCACGGTCACTTCGAGCGCTGGCGCATCTTTGCGAAATGCCGCGACCTGTGCGCGGGTCGCGCGACTGCATGATCCCGACAGGACCACACCGCGTGTTGTCACAGGTGTCCAATGCGGCATGGACGGCGTTGCGCCAAAGTTGGCCGGTAGCCCCAATGCAATGCCGGACCCACCGCAGAGCAGCGGCAGCCCAAGGGCCGCCAGACCGATTGTGCGCAGATCATCGTCGCGGATCGCATCCACGATGACGTGGCCCCTGTCGGGCAAAGCATCACGGATGGCATCCGCACCACTCCACACAGTCGGCGCCGCGATATGCGTCACTGGCCTGTGCGATTGCGCTGCCAGCACGCGACGCAGGTCGGCGTCTGTCATGGGCGTCAGCGGATGGTCTTGCATGCCGCTTTCGTTCAGCGGCACATCCCCGACGAACAACTGCCCCATGTAGACCGACCGACCGTTTTCGGGAAACGCCGGACACACGATCACAGGTCCCGCACCCAACCTGTCGGCAAGCGCATCCAGCACCGGCCCGATATTGCCCTGCGGCGTTGAATCAAAGGTTGAGCACACCTTGAAGATGATCTGTTTCGCCCCTTGGCCAATAAGCCAGTCACACGCGGCTACGGATTGCGCGATGGCATCTGCAACTGGCGCGGTGCGCGATTTGAGAGCCACAACACCTGCATCAACGTCCGACCGCCCTGCATCAGGCACGCCACTGAATTGCGCGACGGTCATGCCCGCCTCGGCAATGGTCAGCGCGATGTCGGATGCGCCGGTGAAATCATCCGCGATGACGCCCAGCTTCATGTGACAGGCCCCACATCAAGACGCGAGATATGGCTGGCAGGCCCTTGCGGAAAGCGCGACCTGACAAGTGGATCATGCCCCGGAACAATCAGCGAGGGCGCGCTTGCCAGCCGCTCAAGCGTGTCAAAGCCGTCAAGCATGTCCTGCAAATCAACGACAATCGGAAACGGTTTGCGGGCCTCTACATTTTCGTAGAAATGCGCCGCGTCAGAGGCCAACACCAGCCAGCCGACAGACGTCATGACCCGCACACATTGCAGCCCGCGCGAATGGCCACCGATGCGGTGCAGCGTGACGCCCTCTGCAATCTGGCTGTCGCCATCGTGAAAGAGCACCTTGCCTGCGTATAACCGTTTGATCGCCTCGCAGACGTGGTCGGCGGTGAACGGCATTTTCAACGTGTCGTGGCACATGCATGGCCCTGTCGCATAAGCCATCTCGGCGGCCTGAAGGTGCAATGTCGCATTGGGAAAGTGGTGCAGCCCGCCCGCGTGATCATAGTGCAGATGGGTCACGATCAGTTGGTCAATATCCTGCGGCGCAATCCCAAGCGGGGCCAGTGCCGGACCGGGCTCCAGCAGAATCGGACGATCGCGGGCCTTTGCCTCGGCGTGATCATAGCCGGTATCGACCAAAATAGTCTGATCCCCACGCCGCAGCACCCACATGAAATAGTCCATCGGGTGTGGCGCGTCGTGATTGTCGTCAAAAATAAAGCTGTCCGCCCGCACCCGTGCGTTGCGATCCGCGTATTTGACCGCAAAAACCTCCCACGGGGTCATGCGATCACCCGCGTAAAGGTTGCCACGTCCTTTTTCAGGATCATCGGGGCGACCATTTGATCAAAGGACTTGAAGTGCGCGCTGTCCAGATGGGCCGCGAAAGCCGCGGGATCGTCGTAAACCTCGTAAAGAAACACCTGCGCGGGGGTATCATCGTTAAAGCAGACATCAAACCGCTGGCACCCCTGCTCAACGCGCAGGGACGTTGCCGCGTTTTCGATCATGGCAGCGTGAAAGGCATCCACCTGATCGGCAGCAATGTCGAACCGGACTGTAACAGCAAACATGGCAGTGTCCTTTCTGAGAGCACCTTTCAGCCCAGCCAAATGCCAGATCGGGTTTGGCGCAACATCTAAATGCAGGATCGGGGTATCTTCGCGCCCGCATTAATGTATACGTTATTGCGAAAGTGGCTCAGATGCAAGGGATCGCGCAGATGCAAGACTACCAGATAGCTGTGTTTCACGGGGATGGAATCGGGCCTGAGATTATGGCCCCGACACTGGATATCCTGCGCGCTATGGCGCAGCGGTCAGACAGCTATCATCTGGCGTTCACCGATGCGCCTGCGGGTGCTGCGCATTACGCCCGCACAGGCGATGCCTTGCCCGCCGCGTCGATGGACACCGCACGGCGCGCTGATGCGATCCTTCTGTCTGCCATGGGGTTGCCCGATGTGCGCTATGCCGATGGCACCGAGATTTCCCCGCAGATTGATCTGCGCAAAGCATTGACCCTATTTGCGGGCGTGCGGCCCGTGACTGTGCGGGCCGGTCAGCCAACGCCGCTGAAACTGCCCGCGGGCAAGGACATCAACTTTGTCCTGATCCGCGAAAGCACCGAGGGCCTTTTCTTTACGCAAGGCACCGGCGAGGTCACCGAGACCGAGGCGCGCGAAACACTGCGGATCACCCGCGACATTTCGGAAAAGCTGTTCCGGTTTGCGTTTGATATGGCGCGCACCCGTAAAGAGGCTGGCGACGGACCGGGACGCGTCACTTGCGTCGACAAGGCCAACGTGTTTCGCGCCTTTGCCTTCTTTCGCGAGATTTTCGACGAAGAGGCCGCAAGAAACCCCGACCTGACAGCCGATCACGCCTATGTTGACGCCACCGCCCTGTGGATGGTGCAAAAGCCGTGGAACTTTGACGTGATGGTCACGGAAAACATGTTTGGCGACATTCTGTCCGATCTTGGCGCGGGCTTGATGGGCGGGCTGGGCCTTGCCCCCTCTGCCGATATCGGGCTCGACAATGCGGTTTTCCAACCCTGCCACGGCTCTGCCCCCGATATCGCGGGGCAAGGGCTGGCGAACCCCTTTGCGATGATCCTATCAGCCGCGATGATGCTGGAGTGGCTTGGTCTGCGCCATGATAACGCCGCGATGGTGGCGGACGGGCGGCGGTTGCGTGAAACCGTCGACCGCATCGTGGCGGCGGGCACGCATCTGACCCGTGACTTGGGCGGCACCGCCACGACAGCAGAGGCGGCACAGGCGGTGCAAGACGCCCTTGATCGCGCATGACTTTGCGCGTTGCCTGTGTGGGTGCGGGCTATTTCGCCCGTTTCCACTACGACAGTTGGGCGCGGATGGCGCGGGCTACATGCGTCGCCGCTTGTGACCATGATTTGTCCAAGGCGCGCGCGACGCGTCTGCCAGCCTACGATGATCTGGCACAGATGTTGGCGGACCAGACACCCGATATTCTTGATATCATCCTGCCCCCTGACGGCCACCGCGCCGCGATCACGACAGCCCTGCAAGCCGGTGTGCAAACGCTGATCTGTCAAAAGCCGTTCGGCACCTCGCTGGTTGAGGCCCAACAACTGACCACGCTTGCCGAAGATGCGGGTGCCACGCTGGTGATCCACGAAAACTTCCGCTTCATGCCGTGGTATCGTGCCATGAAGGCCGACATTGATGCGGGTCTGATCGGTGAGGTGCACCAGATCACCTTTCGGCTCCGCCCCGGCGATGGTCAGGGGCCGGATGCCTATCTGGATCGGCAGCCGTATTTCCAGTCGATGCCGCAACTGCTGATCCACGAGACAGGCGTGCATTGGGTGGACACGTTTCGCTATCTGCTTGGCGATCCCACAGCCGTTTACGCCGACTTGCGCCGGATGAACCCCGCCATTCAGGGCGAGGACGCTGGGTTTGTTATCTTTGACTTTGCAAACGGCACGCGCGGGCTTTTTGACGGGAACCGACTGCTGGATCATGCCGCGGATAACAAGCGCCGCACGATGGGCGAGGCCATGATCGAAGGCACCGCTGGAACGCTCACGCTTTATGGTGACGGGTTGGTGACCTTCAGGGCATTTGGCGCGCTAGCCGAGGAAACACGCCTGCCGCCTGATACCCATGACGGCTTTGGTGGCGATTGCGTGCATCACCTGCAAAGCCATGTGGTCGCAGGACTGCTGGACGGCACGCCGCTGGAAAACATGGCCCGCGACTATCTGAAGGTCCGCGAGATTGAAGACGCGATTTATCGCTCAGACGCGGAAGGGCGCAAGATCACGCTTTAGGCGTCGCGCACGACCAACTGACGCTGCTGGCCCAGACCATCAATCGACAACTCCATCACGTCGCCCTCTTTGAGGTAGACCGGCGTTGGTTTCATCCCCATGCCGACCCCCGGAGGGGTGCCGGTGCTGATCACGTCGCCCGGATGAAGTGTCATCAGCTGAGACAGATGCGAGATAATCTGCGCCACGGTAAAGATCATCGTGCCGGTGTTTCCGGTCTGCATCCGCGTGCCGTTCACATCAAGTGACATATCAAGGTTCTGCGGGTCGGCGATGTCATCGCGCGTAACAAGCCACGGGCCTGTGGGGCCAAAGGTGTCGCAGGATTTGCCCTTGGTCCATTGGCCGGAAAGCTGCGTTTGAAACTGACGCTCTGACACGTCATTCACGATGCAATAGCCCGCGACGTGGTTCAGCGCGTCAGCCTCGTCCACGTATTTTGCCGCCGTGCCGATCACCACGCCAAGTTCAACTTCCCAATCGGTATTGGTCGAATTGCGCGGCAGGCTGACGTTGTCATTGGGGCCGACGATCGCTGAATTGGCCTTGAAAAACAGGATCGGATGATCGGGCTCGGCCATGCCAGCCTCTGCCGCGTGGTCGGAATAGTTCAGACCGATGCACAGAAACTTGCCGATATTGCCGACACAGGCGCCAAGGCGGGGATTTCCCGCAACCTCTGGCAACGTGTCGGGGTCAATTGCGCGCAAGCGGTCCAGCACGTCATCGCCAAGTGCTGTGCCGTTGATATCGCCCACATGCCCCGTCAGATCACGCAGCGCGCCGCTAGCGTCGATCATACCGGGCTTTTCCTGACCTGCTTCACCGTATCTGACCAGTTTCATTGCATCGCTCCTAGTGGCTGTCGCGCGGTGTGAATTTGCGCGAAATGTCCTGATATTTTTCCGCGCCTTTCAGCGTCATCCCTTCGTCAAACCGTCCGACCAGATTGCGGAAGTATTCCTGCCACGGCGTCTGGTTTTCGGGGAAGGCATATCCGCCTGCCGCTTCCAGCTTGGTCGCGCGGTCAGCCAGTTCATCGAGCGGGACCAGCATATCGGCGGTGCATTTGCGCAGATCAATGCGCACGCGGTCGCCGTTTTGCAAAAGCGCAAGACCGCCGCCGTCTGCGGCCTCGGGTGCGGCATTGAGGATCGACGGGCTGCCGGATGTGCCGGATTGCCGCCCGTCACCGATGCAAGGCAGCGCCTTGATACCTTTTTTGATCAGATAGGATGGCGGGCGCATGTTCACGACCTCCGCGCCGCCCGGATAGCCTTTTGGCCCTGCGCCGCGCATGAACAGGATGCAGTTTTCGTCGATGCCTTCCGCCTCATCATCAATCCGGTGGTGGAAATCCTCTGGCCCGTCAAAGACCACGGCGCGGCCTTCCCACGCATCAGGATCGTCTGGGTTGGACAGGTAGCGGTCACGGAATTCCGCGCTGATCACGCTGGTTTTCATGATCGCGCTGTCGAAAAGGTTGCCAGACAGATTGATGAAACCCGCCTGCTCTAGCAACGGGGCATCGACCGTCTTGATGACGTCGGTATTGGTCGAGCGGCGCGCCGCACAGTTGGCCCCCATGCCCTGCCCGTTCACGGTGATCGCGTCGGGGTGCGGCAAGCGGCCCGCTGCAATCAATTCGGCGACCACGGCAGGCACACCGCCCGCCTGCTGATAATCCTCGCCCAGATATTTGCCCGCCGGTTGCAGGTTCACAAGCAGCGGGACGTCATGGCCAATCTTCTGCCAGTCATCATTTGTCAGTTCCACGCCCAGATGCCGGGCAATGCCATTCAGGTGAATGGGCGCGTTGGTGGAGCCGCCGATCGCGGAGTTGATCACAATGGCGTTCTCGAACGCTTCGCGTGTCATCACATCGGACGGGCGCAGGTCTTCCCAGACCATCTCGACGATGCGCTTGCCTGTTTCATAACTGATCTGGCCACGTTCACGGTAAGGCGCGGGGATGGCAGCGGCACCGGGCAGTTGCATGCCCAGCGCTTCGGCCAGTGAATTCATCGTGGTGGCTGTGCCCATCGTGTTACAATAGCCAACAGACGGGGCAGAGGCGGCGGCGATTTCCATAAATTCGTCGGTGTCAATATTGCCAGCCGCCAGTTCCTCGCGTGCTTTCCAGATCACCGTGCCGGAGCCTGCCCGCTCGCCCTTCCACCAGCCGTTCAGCATCGGGCCGACAGACAGCGCAATCGCGGGGATGTTGACCGTCGCCGCCGCCATCAGCAGCGCGGGCGTGGTTTTATCGCAGCCGATGTTCAGCACAACACCGTCCAATGGGTAGCCGAACAACGTTTCGACCAGCGACAGATAGGCCAAGTTGCGGTCCAGCGATGCCGTGGGGCGTTTGCCGGTTTCCTGAATGGGATGCACGGGCACTTCGATGGGTGTGCCACCTGCCGCGATAATCCCGTCGCGCACGCGCTTGGTCAGTTCAAGATGGTGCCGGTTACAGGGCGACAGATCGCTGCCGGTTTGCGCGATGGCGATAATCGGTTTGCCTGATTGCAGCTCTTCGCGGGTTAGGCCGTAGTTCAGGTAGCGTTCAAGATAAAGCGCCGTCATCTCGGCGTTGTCTTTGTTCATGAACCAGTCGCGTGAGCGCAGGTCGTCGATACCGATCTTTTTGGTCATGCTGTCGCACCTTTCGTCAATGGTCAGTCCGTTTGTTTGGGAAAAGAGAAGTCCGGCAACTGGCCAAATGCCATGCGCAGCGCCTCTCCCCAGCCGTTGGAAACGGTCAGATAATATGGATCATCATCTGTGATCCGGCCCTGTCGGCCAATCACGAATTTATCGCGTTCGTAAGTTACATAATCAAGCGGCAGGCCCACGGACAGGTTGGATTTGATCGTGCTGTCAAAGCTGACCAGCAGCAGTTTGATCGCCTCTTCAAAACCCATCTCGGGGTCATAGGCCCGCACAAGGATCGGCTTGCCGTATTTGGCCTCGCCGATCTGGAAAAACGGATTGTCGTCGCTGGCTTCGATGAAGTTGCCCTCGGGGTAGATCATAAACAGCCGTGGTGGACTGCCTGCGATCTGACCACCCAGAAGAATGGTCGCGCCAAAGGCTGAGGCATCCTGCCCGCCGTCTGCGTTGGCGTTGATCACCTCTTTAAGTGTCTCGCCCACTTCGCGTGCGATCTGGAACATGGATGGCACGGTCAGGATCGACGGATCACGGTCTTCGCGTGCTTTTGTGCGTTCATCCAGTAGACCGATCACAGCTTGCGTTGTGGCCAGATTACCTGCGGTCATCATGGTGATGACGCGATCCCCAGGGATTTCCCAAGTGTGCATTTTCTTGGCGGTGGCGATATTATCCAGACCCGCGTTCGTGCGCGTGTCCGACATGAATACCAGCCCTGTGTTCAGGCGCATGCCTACACAATATGTCATTTTGTTTTTGATCCTACGCGGACGCCTGCGGGGTCATTCCCGGGCGCTCCGCCTTAGACAGACCTACTGCTGCTGGACCTGCAATTCAACGTGCAGTTTTTCATTTCCCTGACCAAATCGCATCCCCGATATTGGTGCGGCCTGATTGTAATCCAAGCCGGTGGCAACCCGCACGTAGCGATCATCGGGGGAATAGCCATTTGACACATCAAACCCGACCCAGCCCAGTTCGGGCAGATGCGCCTCTGCCCATGCGTGCGTTGCGGTTTGATCAATCCGGTCGTTCATCATCAGATAGCCGCTGACGTATCGCGCGGGACAGCCAAGTGCGCGTGCGGCGGCGATAAACACATGGGCATGGTCCTGACAGACACCGTGGCCTGCCGCGATCACATCTTCTGCGCCCAGATCGGATTCAGTCTGATCTGTTGAAAACGGGATTTGCCCGCGGATTTGGTCTGACAAATCGTGCAGACATTGCAGATCGGGGTCGCGCCCCTCGAATGGCACGACCAGCTTACTGATACCCCGCCCCGCAGCGGTCAGCGGCGTTGTGCGCCGAAACAGCCAGAGCGGCACGTGCCCGCCCTGCTTGCCCACGACCCCCGCCTTGTTTTCGACATCGACGATACCCTCGCAGGTCACGGTGATCTGTGTGCCACCGGGAACGACGCTGACCAAATCGACGGCGTTGGCGTGTTCGTCCTCAAAGGCCAGTTCATGTTTGCCGCCGTCAACAGTGACAGCCCAGTTCACAATCTCCTGCCCCGCGCGGGACTTTGGCCGCAGACGCAGTTGTTGCAGCGCATAGCTGACCGGTTGGTCATAGGAATAGACAGTTTGGTGCCGGATGTTCAGACGCATATTCTACTCCACAAACCTGTAATCGCGTTCGATCTGCACACCCAGATTGAAGCTTGCTTGCAAGAACGCCGTGATGAACTCGTGCAGGCCTTGTTCAAATATCTGTTCAATCGATTGGCCCATGAAGGTGTCGCAAATCTCGTGGGCCGTGTCATGGCATGGCATGCGTTCGCCGTAGTCCTGCTCAAGATGGCGCATGTTGTCAGCGATCTTGTTATAGCAAAACGCGAGGCTGCGTGGCAGGCGGCGGTCAAGGATCAGGAACTGCGCAATGTCGCGCGGGTCATAGTCGCCCTCGTGCAGGGTCTGATAGGCCCGCGTGGCCGAGTTGGCGCGCAAGATCGCCTCCCACTGCATATTGTCCGAGATTGACCCCACGTGGGCCACGGATGGCAACAGGATATGATATTTCGCGTCCAAAATCCGTGCCACGCTGTCAGCGCGTTCGTAAAATGTGCCGATACGGGCAAAGTTATAGTTGTCATTGCGCAGCATTGATCCGTGCAACGCGCCACGCACGTAAGCCGCACGTTGTCTTACGATTTGCAGCACCTCTGGCAGGTCGGCGGGTGCAATTGTTTGCTTGGACAGCGCATCAAGTGTCATCCAACATTCGTTGACCGCTTCCCACACCTCTCGGGTCAGGGCAGTGCGCACCAGTTTCGCATTCATCCGCGCGGCTTCGACGGCGCAGATCACACTGCTTGGGTTGTTGCGGTCGCGCAGCATAAAGTCGCACACATCGCGCCCGCGCAGTTTGTCATAGGTGGCGTGATATCCCGGCGCCTGCCCCGTCACTTTCAGGATCGAGGACCATTCGCTATCGGCTTGCGAGCTACGCGTGAGTGAAATCCGCAAACCCGCGTCAATCATCCGCGCGGTGTTCTCGGTCCGCTCCATGTAGCGCATCATCCAGTAAAGGCCGCCTGCTGTTTTTCCTAACATGGCTTAATCCTCCAGCACCCAAGTGTCCTTGGTGCCGCCTCCCTGACTGGAATTGACGACAAGCGATCCTTCGGTCAGCGCAACGCGCGTCAGACCGCCCGGCGTGATGTTCACACCCTTGGGCGAGAAAAGCGCGAAGGGGCGCAGATCAACGTGGCGCGGGGCCAGACCCGCCTTGGTCAGGATGGGCACTGTGGACAGCGCGAGTGTCGGTTGCGCGATATAGCCGTCGGGCTTGGCCACCAGTTTGGCGCGGAAATCCGCGATTTCCTTCTTGCTGGCCGCAGGACCAACCAACATGCCATAGCCGCCCGATCCGTGCACTTCCTTCACGACCAGATCGGCCAGATTATCCAGCACGTATTTCAATGCGTCAGGGTCTGAACACCGGTGGGTCGGCACATTTTTCAGTGTCGCCTCTTCGCCGGTGTAGAACTTCACGATGTCGGGCATGTAGGAATAGATCGCCTTGTCGTCGGCAATTCCGGTGCCCGGCGCATTGGCAATCGTGATGCCGCCTGCGCGATAAACATCCATGATGCCAGGCACGCCCAACATGCTGTCGGGATTGAAATTCAGCGGATCAAGGTAATCGTCATCGACGCGGCGGTAAAGCACATCGATCGCCTTGTACCCGCGCGTGGTTCGCATGCCGATCCGCCCGTCAACGACGCGTAGATCGCTGCCCTCGACCAGTTCGACACCCATCTGGTCAGCCAGAAAAGCGTGCTCGTAATAGGCGGAATTGTGGATGCCGGGTGTGAGGACGGCCACAGTCGCCTTACCGTCACAAGCAGGCGGCGCACAGGCAGCCAGCGAGCGGCGCAATTCGCGCGGATAGTTCGACACGCCGCGCACTTTGATGTCCGAAAAGAGTTCGGGGAACATGTGCAGCATCGTTTCACGATTTTCCAGCATGTAGGACACGCCGGAAGGTGTGCGGGCGTTATCCTCAAGCACGAAAAACTCGTCCTCTCCGGTGCGCACAAGGTCCGTGCCGGTGATATGGGTGTAGATGCCACCGGGCGGTGACACGCCGATCATCTGCTGCAAGAACGCATCGTTCTTGGCGATCATTTCGGCGGGGACAATGCCTGCGCGGATGATTTCTTGCCGGTGATAAATGTCATAGAGGAACGCGTTCAGCGCACGGACACGCTGTTCGATGCCAGCCGACAGCTTGGTCCATTCGCGCGCGGTGATAATCCGCGGGATCAGATCAAAGGGGATCAATCGCTCTGCGGCGTCCGCCTCTCCGTAAACATTAAAGGTGATGCCTGTCAGCCGGAACAGCGCCTCGGCCTGTTCTGACTTGCTGCGCAGGCGGGCCACGTCTTCGTTTTGAAACCAGGCGTGATAGTCTGAAAATGGTGGGCGCGGATGATCCGACATGCCGAACATTTCGTCGAAAAATTGAGTTTGTTTGTTCATTCACTGACCGTAACGGGTCTGTGCTGAATTGCAACGCGATTGAATTCTTCCAGACTAAACGCCTGTCGTGAAAGCACAAAATACGATCACAACGCCCGACTTGCACACAGTTTGCGCACGGTGCACCGTAGCCTGAACGCACATCAGCAAAGGAGCGTCACATGCCACTTAAAACCAGCGCCGCCGCGATGGTGGCCAGCGCCCGCGCCCGTATCACAGAAGTCGCAACAGCGGACGCGATTGCGATGGTGGACGATCCTGATGTGGTCATTGTCGACCTGCGCGACCCACGAGAGCGCGACCGGACCGGCACGATCCCCGGCGCGTTTCACTGTCCGCGCGGGATGGTGGAATTCTGGGTCGATCCCGAAAGCCCGTATTTCAAACCGATCTTTGGAGAAGACAAGACATTCCTGTTTCACTGCGCCTCTGGCTGGCGGTCGGCGCTGACCGTGGCCACGTTGCAGGACATGGGATTTGCCGCGTCACACCTCAAAGACGGGTTTGGCAGTTGGGAAAAGGCAGGCGGACCGATCGTGCCGGTGCCGACCAAATCCTAGCGGATACGCCCCTGCCCGTGTTGCAGGATCGCCGCGTCGCTTGCGCCCAGCATGGGTCGCGCAAAGCCGCCATAGGCCTGCGGATCGCCACGCAAATCGGGCATCCGGCGCAATAGCCTGTCCTGCTCATCGGGTTGCAAACTGGCCAAAGCCGCACTTGCGGGATGGAAGCTTTCGGTGGCGACGCCATTTGCGAAAACGATCTCGTGGCGCGGCAACATCATGTGAATATAGGTGACCTGACGGCGGCTGTGATCGCGCATAATGGTCCGGTCATTGACCAGATCGCGCGCGGCGACCAGCACTTCGTCATGGTTAAACAAGGTGCGCGCCTTTGGGCCACGCAGCACCACACGATGATCCGGCGACACCAAGAGGCCTGCATCCGGCACATCCCGATCCAGCGCACCGGCCCGCAAACGCACCGGGGCCAGATCAGGCACCGCCCGCAATCGCGCACCAGACAACTGCTTTTGCCCCAGCCACAGGATTTCGGCGGCGCCGTTGTCTTGCGTTTGGACCAGATCACCCTCAAGCAAGCTGGCAACATCGCGCGGACCGTCCGGCGTCAGGATCATGGTGCCGGGGGTAAAGCAGATCACACCGCCGGGGGCGGCATCTGGCTCGCGCAAGAGCGACGCTGATGCATCCACCCGCACGATCCACAGATCGGTTGCGCGGGGCGGGATATCGCCCGCAAACATGAGCAGCGGTTTGCGCCCTGCCCCCATGCCCACAAGCGTCACAACCCAGATCCGCAGGCCATCGGTCACGGTGAAGTTCTGTGAAAACAACGGATCAACCGGTTCAGGCTGATCCAAGGCAGATGCATCCGCATCCACAGCCCGTAGCAGGCGGCGCACACTTTGTGCGGCACGGCGGCGTATATCAGCCTCGCCCTTGGCCACTCCGAGTGGCAGAACACCTGCCGGGCCGTCCACGCGCACAGCCTCGCCTGTCCAGCGCCAGTTTCCGCCAGCCGCAAGGTCACGCAATGGACCGGAGCGTTGCCCGTCCAGTTCTGTCTGTGACCATGCAATGACGAACGTGCCGCGAAAGCCCGCCTTCATGCCTCACCTCTGCCTCAAGTTGCCGCGTCATTGGTGCGCAGCGTTATTGACGCCAGCTTAGTGGCAAAGCCGTCTTCCGATCAAGCACAGTCAAGCGGTGCAGCCGGAAAGATCGTCAGAAGTTGAAATTAAGCCGCAGTGACCCCACGACCTGCCCTTCGGGCTGACCTTCAAATTCGGGGCTGAGGTATGTCGCGCCATAGAAGACGGCGGCACTGGGCGAGAATTTGTATTCCACCCCGCCGCGTGCGCGAAACCGCATGTCCTCAAGACCCGCGACACGATCTGCGGGCAGAAAGATGCTGTCGACGACATGGGCCATATCGGCCCCTGCGGTCAGCGCCCAGCCTGTGCCCGCATGCTCGGTTGCGCTGTGCAAATGACCAGTCACCACGTCGCGCAACATCAGATCATTGTGGCCAAAACCGCTAAAGCGCAGATCGCTGCCGATGCGCACAAGTGTCTCTGCCCCCGCATCAAGGGACAGAAAGTTCCGCGCTGACAGACGATCCGACACATGCACTTTGGTCGCGGTTTCAGCGTGCAAGTTCAACGCAAACGCATCACCCAGTTGCTGATCGACAAAAGGCGGCTGCGGCAGGCTGTAACGGTCATGGAAATCGCGCTGAATGTCGGACAGGCCGGTTTGCGGGCCGATCGCCGTCACCTCTGCGCCGAAGGTGTAAAGGCGGTCATTCTCTTGCCAATGGGTCAAGACCCCAAGCGACACGGCACCCGCATAGGGCCTGTCGCCGGGAAAATCCGAACCGCCTGATGGTGCGAAGATGTCAGTGCGCAAGCGGAACTCAAGAATATCGCCAAAGGCCCGTGGTGCCGCCGTATAAGGGCCCGATCCGCGCACATGCGAATAGGTGAAACTGCCCGTGCGCCAGCGGTCACCGCGATCACCGAGAAAATCGTTGGTGAACATGCTGCTGTCGCCCAGATGATCCCGCCCTTGCGCAAAGGCAGGTGCGGCCATCACGGCCGAAAGGCCCAAAGCCATGAACAAGGCGCGCATGAAGGTCCCCTTTGCAACAACGTGTCACGGCCATGATTAATCCTGCACCGCGTTTGCCGCTACAGCTTTGCAGCCGTGGCGTTGATATATCGTGTAGCCGTTCAGGAAATGTCACACCCTGCTTGCGGTTGCGGGGCAAAACAGGTCATCTGACCGCAAGGCAGGTGGGTGATGGCAACGCAAAGAATTCTGGTCGCGGGTGCGGGGATCGTCGGAGTGTCGACAGCGCTTTATCTGCAGCGCGACGGCTTTGATGTTTCTCTGATCGACAAGGTCGGACCAGCGGCGGCGGCGTCTTATGGCAATGCGGGTGTGCTGGCCTCTGGCGCGATTGTGCCTGTTGCGGTGCCGGGCCTGCTGCGCAAGGCGCCACGGATGCTGCTGGACCGTGACGAGCCGTTGTTTCTGCGCTGGTCCTATCTGCCCAAGCTGGCCCGTTTCCTGATCCCGTTTCTGCGCAACGGTCAAGCGGCCAAGGCTATCGCGGGCGATTTACACACCTTGCTGCATGACGCTGTTGACCAACATAAAGCGTTGGCGGCAGGCACGCCGGCTGCGGATTTCATCACGCAAGATGACTGGATTTACGGGTACGCCGATAAAAAGGCCTTTGAGAAAGACAGCTTTGGCTGGTCCGTCCGGCGCGCCCATGGTGTGCCATTCGCGGAGATGACCGCCCAAGAGGTCGCCGCGGCTGAACCCGCTTTGGCAGGGCAATTCGGGTACGGTGTGCGGATGCTGAACCACGGACGTATCACTGATCCGGGCGCGTATGTGACGGCCCTTGCAGATGCGTTTGTCGCCGCTGGCGGAACGCTGAAACAGGCCAACATAACCGATGTCATGCTGCGCGACGGTTACTGCGACGGTCTTGTCGCGGATGGTGCGACGCTGACCGCGGAACAATACATCGTCACGCTTGGCGCGTGGTCAGGCGCGCTGGCGCAAAAGCTGGGCATCACCGTGCCGTTTGATACCGAACGCGGCTATCATCTGGAGTATGTCAACGCCGATGTGAAGCTGAACGGCACGGTCATGCACGCAGCTGGCAAATTCGCGCTGAACCCGATGCCGGGCCGTTTGCGGGCTGCCGGTGTGGTCGAGTTTGGAGGTACGCAAGCTGGCCCTTCCGACGCACCATTTGATCTGCTGCGCAGGCAGGTGGCTGCGACATTCCCCAACATGACATACGACCGGATCGACACGTGGATGGGACACAGGCCCAGCACATCCGACAGCTTGCCAGTGATCGGCCACGCGCCCAAGGCCGCCAATGTTCTGTTGGGCTATGGCCACCAACATATCGGGCTGACCGCTGGCCCGAAAACAGGCCGTTGGCTGGCACAACTGGTCGCTGGGCGCGCACCAAACACCGATCTGGGTGCCTACAGCCCTGATCGCAGCGGGCGCAGATCATCAAAGGATGCAATATCATGATTATCGGACACATCGGCGCACGCGGCGGCAGCAAAGGCGTGCCGGGCAAGAACTTCAAAGACCTGCATGGCAAACCGCTGATTGACTGGTCGCTGGATCAACTGATTGCGGCGCGGCAGATCGATCATTTTGTTGTCTCGTCCGACGACCCGCAAATCTACGGGCACGGGATCAAGCGCGGCGGGCTGGATATCGGCTTGCGGCCAGCGCATCTTGCGACCGATGCGGCTGGCAAATGGGGAGTCTGGCAGCACGCACTGACCGAGGTTGAAAAGCAGGTCGGTCCTGCCACCGCGTTTCTGGACCTTGATTGCACGTCGCCGCTCCGCGCACAGGAGGATATCGACGCTGCACTGGCGCTTTTTGCCGATCAGTCGCCGGATATGGTCATGTGCGTGTGCGAGGCGCGGGTGAACCCCTATTTCAATTTGCTGGAACCCGATGAGACAGGCGCTCTGCACGTGTCCAAACCCCTGCCCGGCGGTGTCGTGGCACGGCAAGCGGCGCCCAAGGTTTATCAACACGCAACTGGCACCTATGTGGTGGCCCCCGATTACCTGAAACGGTCCGCCAGTCTGTTTGAAGGGCGCGTCATCGCCTGCGAAGTTGATGCGGATCGCGGCCATGACATCGACAGCCCGACAGATTTCGAAGTGGTGAAAGTGCTGATGGCGCAAAAACTGGGGCTGTAGCGCCTACCAGCCCTGCCAGATCTTTTCAGCCTGCCTGCGTGACTTGTAATCTGCATAGACAGCCGCGCTATCATATTCAGTTGCCACCCAATCGCGCAGCGCAATGCCGGTTTCGGCACGCCGTGCGAGATAGGCGTTCAACACAAAGTCCAGAATACCCGTCTTGGATTTGCGGATGTGGATGTAGCGAAAGCTCAGGTGTTTGCGCGCCTCGGCATCACTGACGTTATGTTTGTCCAACAGGTAAAAAGCAGACGCAATTCCAGTGCGGTCCGCGCCCGATTTGCAGTGCATCAGGAACGGCTTTTCAATCGTATCAAAGGCCGCGAACAGTTCTTGCAATGTCTCGCGGGTGGGCACGACCCGTGCGCCCATAGGCACCACGTGCAGCGCCATGCCCAGCGATTTCAGGCTTTCCACCTCGAACAGGTAATGCGCCCGATTGCCCGGCCCGCGCAGGTTCAGGACCGATTTGATCCCTATGTCGCGATAGGCCTCGAACCGTGCATGATGCGGGTGGTTAGACCGGTAGACACCGGGTGCAATTTCTTCAAAGTTGCGCCACCAGTATCGCAGAATGCCATGATCGACCCACAGGTAATGCCGCCAAGACCGCGCCCGTTCGGCCGGTGTGGAAATATCATTACCAAAGGAGTGGCGGTAATCCCGCTCCCATTGTTTGAATCGATTGTAGAACCCGCGCAGCATTTGCAGGCACTTAGTCCATCACCCGCCCGCTGACAACAAAGCCCAAGCGTTTGCCCCTGCGTCGGAAACCCCCTAAACCCGAACCAAACCGCAATAAGGGGCACGTCATGGAAATCGCAGGTCGCAAAATCGGGCCGAAAGAGCCGCCGCTGGTCATCGCAGAGATCGGGATCAACCATGGCGGCGATCTGGCCGTTGCCAAAGAGATGGTCCGCCTTGCTGCTGGTGCGGGCTGCGAGATGATCAAGCACCAGACGCATATCATCTCTGACGAGATGACCGACGAGGCCAAACAGATTTTCCCGCCCAATGCCGATGTGTCGATCTGGGAGGTGATGGAACGCTGCGCCCTGTCGCTTGAGGATGAGGCCGAGCTGAAGCGCTATACCGAAAGCCTTGGCATCATCTGGATTTCAACGCCGTTTTCGCGGGCTGCCGCCGATTTTCTGGAAACACTCGACGTGCCCGCCTACAAGATCGGATCGGGCGAAGCTGATAACCTGCCGCTCATCCGGCACATCGCGCGCAAGGGCAAGCCGGTGATCATGTCCACGGGTATGCAAACGATTGAGACGATCCGCGCGTCGGTGCAAATTCTTGAGGACGCAGGTGTGGACTATGCGTTGATGGAATGTACAAACCTCTATCCATCCCCGCCAGAGATCGTGTCGTTGCAGGGCGTGACAGACTTGAAAAACGCGTTTCCGAATGCAGTCGTCGGCTTCTCGGACCACTCCATCGGGCCGGAGATGGCGCTGGCGTCCGTGGCGCTTGGGGCGTGTATCCTTGAGCGGCACTATACCGACACACGTTACCGCGTGGGGCCGGATATCATCAACTCGATGGACCCGTCAGAGCTGCGCCACATCATTGATCGCAGCCGCGAGATTCACACAGCCCTGCACAACCCGAAAGCCCGCACGGATGCCGAGGGACCCGTCTATGCGTTTGCCCGCGCATCTGTCGTGGCTGATCGTGATCTGCCAGACGGGCATGTGATCACAGAGGCCGACATCTGGGCCCGCCGCCCCGGTTCGGGCGAAATTGCGGGCTATGAGTTTGACAAAGTGGTTGGCAAAACGCTGACACGGGCTGTCACGCGCAACACGCAGCTGAAGTGGTCCGATCTGAAATGACGCTGACGCGCGCGGACATAGGCGTCTTGCTGATCAATCTGGACCGTGACACGGACAGGCGTGCTGCAATGGAAGCGCAGCTTGACGGGCTGGGCCTGCCTTATACCCGCTTTGCCGCGATTTACGGCAAGGATCATATCGACGAGTTATCCAAGCGCGCCGATGCCGACGCTTACGCCCGCAACATGGGCAGCCCGCTGATCCCTGGAAAAATGGGTTGTTATGCGAGCCACGTCGCTGTGTGGGAGGCGTTTCTGGCCTCTGACCACGACGTTGCGCTAATCCTTGAGGACGACGTGGTATTCCACGATGATTTTCTAGAAAGCCTTGATGTCGCGCTTGCCAATGCCGAAAAGTGGGACACGATCCGGTTCAACTGCATCCGCGCAAAACTGCCCGTCCGGCAGGCCAAACTGGGGCGCTATGATCTGAATGCCTATATCGGACCGTTCACCGGCAATGCGGCCTATTTGCTGAAACGGGACGTAGCGCAGCGCATCCTGCCAAACATCTGGCCGCAGACCCGCGCGTTTGACCACGAATTGAACCGCTTTTTCCGGCACGATTTCCGGCAGATGGGGCTTGAGCCGTTCTCAAGCCACCCCGACGATGGAGGTGACAGCTCGATCACTGGCACGGGCTTTGCGCTGGTCGAAAAGTTCAAGTGGTACAAGCGTTTGCCGCACTATCGCCTGAAGGCCGCCAATTATTTCCGCAGGTTCTTCTATCTCGCCCGCAACGGCATGTGGCCCGGCAGACGCGGCTAGGGCTTGGGCCGTTTCACCTGCATGATATCCGCCCCGTGATGGGCCATGAGCGCTGCGAAGTCGCCTGCTTTGGCGATATGCTGGATGAACCAACCAACAAAGCCGCGGCGCGACATATCAGGTGCCGGATTGGCTACAGCAACATCAGGGAAATGCGTGCGAAGGAACCGGACAGCTGTCGCGCGATAGCGGGCTGGCAACTCACCCTTGTGATCGGCCCAAGGTTTTACCACGCCGATAAAATGCACGATCTGCGTGTCGATCACGTGTTCAAACATCGGGCGCACAATGGCCCATTGCCAGTTCCACGCTGGATGAAGTGCGATCCAATTGTCAGCCAAGGCGAGATTTAGCAGCGTCTGGTCAAAATGGATTTTTGCCGGATCATGATCGCCCGCGATACGGATGCAGGCCGCGCGCACCTCCTGCGCCTCGAAAGCCGCACAGTCGATCAGCATCACGCCGGAATTGAAATACGGCCCCGTGACGCCCAGCGCCGCCTGATCCTTTGTCGGCTTACCGGGCCGCTTCCACTTCACGCTGTCGGATACTGCGGCAACGGGACGATCACCAAGCGGCAGATCAAACACAGCGCCAAGCTCATCGCCAGCCACAATGATATCGCAATCAAGATAGAGAATACGATCGTAATCCCCGCCCAGCGCATCGGGCAAAGCCAGCCGCAGATAGGCCGCGATTGAAAACCGGTCATTCACCGGCAGGCCAGCAAAGGCGTCGCCCACATCAATCTGGCAGAACCGCACGCCCATGTCTTGCAGCACCGGTGGCAGCACCAGCGCGTCAAGCGACGTGATACAAAGATCAAACGCGCGATCCGGGTTGCGCTGCACCAGCGTGTGCAATGTCAGCGCGGCATAGGGCAGATATTTCGCATCACAGCACAGGACGACAGCCTGACGATGTGTGGCGGCGCGGGTCTGGGACAGCACGGAAATCGTCACGGCTCAACCTCTTTGCTTTTGTCTGCGCCTAGCATGTCTTATGACCATTGCCAAAGACAACGAAGGTTGATGCGGCCACATGCCCAAATCCATTCTATTCGTCACCGGCACCCGCGCCGACTTTGGCAAACTGGAACCGCTTGCGATTGCTGCGCGGGATGCAGGCCACGATGTGTCTTTCTTTGTGACCGGCATGCATATGCTGGCGCGTTATGGCCTGACGAAAATCGAAGTGCACCGCCTTCCGGGCGTGTCCGTGTTCGAGTTTCTGAACCAGCGTATCGGTGATCCGCAGGACACGATCCTTGCCAAGACCGTCACCGGATTTTCCGATTACGTGAAAGAGGCGCAGCCCGATCTGGTGGTGATCCACGGTGACCGGGTCGAGGCACTGGCCGCCGCGCTGGTCTGTGCGACCAACTACATCCGCTCTGCCCATATCGAAGGGGGCGAAGTGTCCGGCACGATTGACGAAGTTTACCGCCACTGTAATTCCAAACTGTGCAGCCATCATTTTGTCAGTTCTGACGATGCTGCCAAACGGGTGATGGCGCTGGGCGAGGATGCCGCAACGGTGCATGTCATCGGCTCGCCCGAGCTTGATTTCCACGCGCGGCCCTCTGGCGTGACGATGGATGACGTGCGTGCGCGGTACGACATTCCGTTTGATGAATTTGGCATCTGCGTTTTTCATCCTGTCACGTCCGAACGTGACACCATGGGCCAGCAGGCCAAGGACCTTTTTGACGCGCTCAAGGCGTCAGGCAGATCGTTCGTCGTTATCGCGCCCAACAATGATCCGGGGTCGGACGGCATCTTTGCGCAGATCGAGACGCTGCCAGCCGACAGGTTCCGCGTGCTGCCCTCCATGCGGTTTGCGCATTTTTCCGAACTGATGAAGAACGCGGCTTGCATGGTCGGCAATTCGTCGGCGGGCGTGCGCGAGGCACCGTTTGTGGGCCTGCCGTCACTGGATATCGGGACACGGCAATCCAATCGTGGCAAGGCCGTATCCATCCATGCAGCGCAAGCCAGCGACGCGGAGGCCATCGCCGCATTCCTCAAATCGCAGTGGGGCCAATCAGCGGCGCCCGATACAGGATTTGGCGCTGGATCAGCAGCCGAACGGTTTGCGGCCATTCTGCAAGATGCGTCCTTCTGGGGCGGATCACTGCAAAAGTCGTTCCATGACGCAGACTGATCTGTCGCTTGGCCTGCGCACCTATTTGCAAGCGGCGCGCGCCATCCCCCTCATCGCGCCTTTGGTGTTGCGGCGCAGGAAAGCCAAGGGCAAAGAACTCCCTGATCGCTGGCGCGAGAAAATGGCCAAACCATCCAAGGCGCGTCCTGATGGGACGCTGATCTGGCTGCATGCGGTCGGATTGGGCGAGGTGCTGGCCCTGCGCGGTTTGATCACGCAGATGGCAGACTTCGCACCCGATGCGTCCTTTCTGGTGACATCGACCACAGCCAAAGGCGCGCAAGCTATCGCGGCCAACTTGCCGCCGCGCACCCTGCATCAATTCCTGCCGCTCGACGCACCATCCTATTGCGCGCGGTTTCTGGACCACTGGAAGCCCGACCTTTGCGTCTGGACCGATCAGGATTTGTGGCCCGCCATGGCCGTGGCCGTTGCAGACCGCGCTATTCCACAGGCGATTGTGGCCGCACGGATGGACGCAGCATCACATCAAAAACGCAAACGCGCGGAAAAGCTTTATCGGGCAGTCTATGACCGCATGGCACTGATCGACGCGCAAGATGAAGCGACGCGCGATCATCTGACTGATCTGGGTGCAACAGATGTGCAGGTGCGCGGCAGCCTGAAACCTACCGCCCCGCCGTTGCTGTGCAATCCGGACGATCTGGAAAAGGTGCAATCTGCTGTCGGGCGGCGGTTTGTCTGGATCACAGCGCCGTCCCATCCGGCAGACGAAGCGATTGCACGTGAAGCCCACAAAATGGTGCTGGAGCGGCGACCGGATGCGCTGTTAATCATATCGCCCCGCCATGTTGATCGCGTACTTGATCTGCCACCAGACACGCCGCGCTGGTCTGACGGCGATGTGCCTCGCCCCGACCAGTCGCTGTGGCTGGCCGATACAACTGGTGAGCTGGGCCTTTTTTATCGCATCACCCATTGCGCGCTGATCGGGGGCACGCATGACGACACCGAGGGGCATAACCCGTGGGAGGCGATTGCCCTGAACACTGCCGTATTGCATGGTCCTCGTACTGCCAATTTCACAAACGACTATGCGCGGTTGGACCGCGAACATGCCGCGATTTCCGTCACATCTGCCAAATCACTGGCGGCCTATCTTTGCGCTGACCTGACCGCAAACAGGGTCAACGCGCTTGAGGTATTGCAGACCTATCATGCCAACGTCGCAGCGATTGCAGCGGACTTGCTGGCCTTGACATGTGCCGCAGATGACTGAATTCCCGACACGCCGCCTGCGTTGGTTTTATCCGCTCTACACGCTTCTCTGGGTGATTATCCTGCCATTTGCGCTGGCTTACCTGTGGTGGCGTGGCCGCAAAGATCCGCTTTACAGCGCCCATCTTGGCGAACGGTTCGGCAGCTACGACAGCCATCTGCGCGATGCGATCTGGGTGCATGGCGTGTCCTTGGGCGAGCTACGCTCGGCTGTGCCGTTGATCCGGCTCTTGCTTGACGACGGGGAGATGGTTGTCACCACCCATTTCACCCCGACCGGACGCCGCGAAGCGCAGAGGTCCTTTGCCAAAGAGATTGCTGACGGACGGCTGCAAGCGGTCTGGATACCGCTCGAATTTCAATGGTGCTTTGTTCGATTTTTCCAAGCCTTTCGCCCCAAATACGGGCTGGTCATGGAGATCGAAATCTGGCCCACGATGATCCGTGCGGCCCATAAACACGGCATCCCGCTTTGCGTCTGCAACGCACAATATCCGCGCAAGTCCTTTGAGCGTGACAGGCAACGCTCGCGATGGCGGTTTGATCTGATGGCCGGTTTTGCGGGCGGTTTCGTCAAATCAGACCTGCAGCGCGACCGTTTTGCCGAAGCGGGGATGCGCAATATTCACGTCACCGGTGAACTGCGCTTTGATCAGGCCATTCCGCGCGATCACGTGCTGGCGGGTGAGGCGCTGAAAAAGACAATCGCACGGCGCACGATCACGATCACCAGCGTGGTCGCTGGCGAGGATGAGACTTTCATCCCGATGATCGCTGCCCTGCAAGGCCCCGATGCGCCGCTATTTATTTACGTGCCACGCGCACCGGAGCGTTTTGACGAGACATATATCCGCCTCACCGATGCGGGATTGAAGGTGAAACGTCGCAGCACCGACCTGCCTGCCGACCTTGGCGCAGCGACGATCATTGATGCCGATGTCCTTCTTGGTGACAGCATGGGTGAGATGTATTTCTATCTTGCCCTGTGTGATCAGGCGGTCATAGGCGGCAGCTTTGTCCCAAAGGGCGCACATAACATCTCGGAGCCGCTCGCGCTGTCCAAGCCGGTGGTGTGCGGCCCGCACACATGGACCATCGAGTTTCCATTTGTCGAGGCATTGGCCGCTGGTGCAGCCGCGCAGGTGGATGATGCGGACGCGCTGACCCAATATCTGCGCAGCGGCAAGACACCCTCGGCGCACACTGTCAGCAGTTTTTTCGCCACGCAGGAAGGCGCTGTTGACCGGACCTATCAGGCGATCAAGGTCGCGACAGCTACGGTGCCTGCGAAAAACTGATCCGGAATACGGTCTGCGGCGCATCATCCAGCGTGATGCGCGCGCCTTTGGCTGCCAGAAGCCGCTCAACAATTGCCAGCCCCATACCGGTGCCGCCGCCCTCTCGCCTTGTGGTGAAGTAGGGATCAAAGATGCGGGCGCGATTGCCTGCGGAAATACCGCTGCCATTGTCCGCCACCGAAAGCGTGTCACCGGTGATACCCAGTGTCACCCGTGTCGCGCCGTGTTCCTCTGCGTTCACAATCAGATGCGTCAAAACCGTAGTCGCCAGATCAGCCGAAAGCGGGATCGTGCCATCCTCGGCCACGGTTGCAACGGCTGGCAAAGCCAGATCGGACAGCCTGCATTCGCCGTCCGGCATCAGGTCTTGCGCCTTGGCCAACGCCCTTTGCGCGTCAAGCAGTGCTGAAATGCGGGCCACGGCATCATTGACGCGTGACAGCAGCTTGGCGCGTTCGACATCCGGCAGGTCGCCATCTGACAGCAGTTCGGCGGCACCGCGGATCACCGTCAGCGGCGATTTCAGTTCGTGGGTGACGTGATCGGCGTAGGTGCGCAGCACCGTTTCGCGGGTTTGCAGTGCATCGCTCATTTGCAGGATCGCGCCACCAAGCCCACGCATTTCGCGTGTGCCGTAATGATCCAGCGCACCCGTTCCGCCCTGCCCCGCGCGCACCTGATCGGCGTGCTGGGCCAGCGCACTGATCGGGCGCAGCAAAATGCGCCACAATACCCAACCGACGTAGGCTGCAATCACAACCACACAGAGGCTGACCACGATGACAGCCTCTTGGTAGCCGATGACGGGGAAAAGATACCGCACCGCGACAATCCCGGCGACAGGCAGGCATAGCACAACGCCAATCGTGCAGGCCAGCACCAGCGCCAGCGGCGGGCGCCATTTGCGTGTTATGCCGCCTTGCATGCGCCCATCCGGATGCCGACGCCATGCACCGTTTCAATCGCATCGACACAGCCTGCCTGAGACAGCTTGGCCCGCAAATTGCGCAGGTGGCTGTCCATTGTGCGGTCGCTGACGTGAATGTTCGTGCCATAGATCGCGTCAACCAGCTGCGGACGTGACATCACATGTTCGGGCCGCTGCATCAGTTTGGATAGCAGGTCCATCTCGCGGGCGGTCAGTGTCACCGGTTCATCGGCAATCAGGCAAGCATGGCGATCAGGGTCAAGCGTCAGAACACCGCGCCGGAGCGCCTTTGTCGTGACTGTGCCAGGTGCCGTGCGTTTGAGAATAGCGCGCACCCGCGCAACCAGTTCGCGGGGTGAAAACGGCTTGGCCACATAGTCGTCAGCACCCAGTTCAAGCCCGACCACACGGTCAATCTCGTCTCCCTGTGCCGTCAGGAAAAGGATCGGCACATCGCTGTCGCGGCGGACGGCACGGCACACATCAAGCCCGTCCATTTCGGGCATGCCGATATCAAGGATGATCATGTCGGGCATTGCGCGGCGGACCTCGTCGACCGCAGCTTGCCCGTCGCCAACTTCTGTCACGCCAAAGCCTGCCTGCACAAGGCCAATCCGCAAAATATCGCGAATTTGCGGGTCATCGTCTGCGATCAGAATATGGTGGCTCATGCCTTTGCCCCTTTTGGTTGGGGTGAAGGTATGCGCGGGGCGGGTGCGCAATCAAGCCACCAGCCGTCTTTACGTAAACTCTCTGGTACGCCACGGATCACAAGGTTTTTCATCTGTCCCACTCCTTTTGTTGAGATGACAGATGCCAAAACGGTTGCGCAGGCCCGCCTGCATGTTTGTGCAGTTTTTGTGCAGAAAGCCTTAACCGGCAATCGCGGCGCGGATGGCCTTCATGTTTTCGCCATATGGCGCAGGGTTCTGAACCGATCCGCCACGGAACACGGCAGAGCCTGCGACGAGCACATCGGCCCCTGCCGCCGCAACCAGTGGCGCCGTCGTTGGATCAACACCGCCGTCGATTTCGATATGGATAGGGCGATCACCGATCATGTCGCGCAGACTGCGGACCTTGGCGGTCATATCGATAAACTTTTGACCGCCAAAACCGGGGTTCACGGTCATGACACAGACCAGATCGACCATATCAAGCACATCGGCCACAGCACTTGCCGGAGTGCCGGGGTTCAGCGCAACACCGGCCTTGCAGCCCAGACTGCGGATGTTTTGCAGCGTACGGTGAATGTGCGGACCAGCCTCAACATGGGCAGTAATCACGTCAGCACCCGCATCGGCAAAGCCTTCCAGATACTGATCGACCGGAGAGATCATCAGATGCACGTCCATCACCGTCGTGATATGCGGGCGGATCGCCTTGCAGGTCTGCGCGCCAAAGGTCAGCGCGGGCACAAAATGCCCGTCCATCACATCGACGTGGATCCAATCCGCGCCCTGCGCCTCGACGGCCTCGATCTCGGCCCCGAAATTGGCAAAGTCTGACGCCAGAATGGACGGCGCAATTTTGATGGAACGGTCGAATGTCATGGCGGCAGCCCTCTGGTCATTTGCTTGAGCGGGGCATAGCCTTGGGGCGTGGGTTTGTCACCTTTGTTTGCGCTCACAGGAACTGGCTTTTTGGACAACATCCCACCGATGACGCAGCTGAGGCTTTGCCACAAAGATATTCTGCAAGGCGATGCCATGGCCCAGATCAGCCGCGTCATGCTGACCAACAAGCGGCCCAAAGCGCTGCACGACCATGATTTCTTTGAAGTTTTCTGGGTGCAAAATGGCACGGTGCGGCACCACACGGCAGATGGGTCCGAGACACTGAAAGAAGGCGCTGTGGTCTTCGTCCAGCCCCAGCATACTCACGCCCTACAAGGCAGCGGCGAGGCTGCGATGATCGTGACGGTGACAATACACCCCGCACTAGTGGCGCAGCTTGGTGCGGCACACGAAACCCTTCAGGGCAGTGCGTTTTGGGCCGACACCGATCGTCCCATCATCCAGCAGCGCGACAGTCTGGCGCTGGCCGCACTTAACCGTGCCGCCATCTCATTCGAAGGCTCCCCCGCTGATACGCTGCACACAACCGCTTTTCTGCTGCCGCTCTGCACGGCGCTGATCGAGGACACCGGACTGCCACATGATGCACCCGACTGGCTGCGACACGCCTGCATTGCCGCCCGCGATCCACGCGTTTTCCGGCAAGGCGCGGCGGGATTGGTGGCGCAGACAGGGCGTGCCCATGCGCATGTGACACGGACCCTTAAACGCTACGGTGGCACAACGCCCGCGACCTATATTAATGCCATCCGCATGACCCACGCCGCCCGCGCTCTGATTGGGAGCAGCGACACGCTGGCTGATATCGCCGAAGAGATCGGTATTCCGAACCTGTCGCATTTCCACAAACAGTTCCGCGCCTTTCACGGCCAGTCCCCCGCGCAATTCCGCAGCGCGAAACAACGCAACGTCGCGCAGCCTGAATAACATTTGACCATTTGGTCAAACCTTGCCAAGACAGATGCAAAGTGACACGCTCTCGCGTGACCAAGGAGGGCACCGCTTTGCCAACAGCCACCACCACCGCCACGCAGGCAGCACAATTGCCGCAAGTGCATCTGCCACGAAACGACGGCATGCCGCTTGATCTGGATTGGGTCGCCTCCGTGCAGGCCAATACATCCGCCATCGAACGCCGCGCGGCCACGCTGCCGGGCCGCCGTTCGGTGAAGAAAGACTATCAGGCCGCATGGCTGTGCAAAGCGATCAGCCTGATGGACCTGACCACATTGTCCGGCGATGACACCGAGGCCCGCGTGCGCCGCCTTTGCGCAAAAGCACGCCAGCCAGTATCCCCCGCGATCCTTGAAAAGCTGGACATGGAAGGTCTGACAACGGGTGCGGTCTGCGTCTATCACGACATGGTCGAAACCGCTGTCGCAGCCCTCGACGGCACCAACATTCCCGTTGCCGCCGTGTCCACAGGCTTCCCAGCCGGTTTGTCGCCATTCCACCTGCGCCTGCAGGAAATTCGCGAAAGCGTGGCCGCTGGTGCCAAAGAAATCGACATCGTGATCAGCCGCCGCCACGCCCTGACAGGCAACTGGCAGGCGCTTTACGACGAGATGCGCGAAATGCGCGAGGCCTGCGGCGATGCCCACGTCAAAGCGATCCTCGCAACCGGAGAGCTTGGCACGCTGCGCAACGTCGCCCGCGCGTCGCTCGTTTGCATGATGGCCGGTGCCGATTTCATCAAAACATCGACCGGCAAAGAGCCTGTGAACGCGACCCTGCCCGTCACGCTGACCATGATCCGCGCCATCCGCGCCTATCAGGACCGCACCGGCACGATGGTCGGCTACAAACCCGCTGGCGGGATTTCCAAGGCCAAGGACGCGCTGGTATATCTGGCAATGATCAAGGACGAACTTGGTGACCGCTGGCTGCAACCCGACCTCTTCCGCTTTGGCGCGTCCTCGCTGCTGGGCGATATTGAACGGCAACTCGAACATCACGTGACTGGCGCCTACTCCGCCCAGTGGCGTCACCCGATTGGATAAGAACATGACAGTCAAAGAGATTTTCGAGACGATGGACTACGGTCCGGCACCCGAAAGCGCTGCAGAGGCGCTGCAATGGATCGCCGATAAGGGCGGCATCGCGGGCCACTACATCGACGGCAAATTCGGACCGCTGCGCGATGATTTCCCCTCAACCAACCCGGCAACGGGCGAACGCCTCGCTGGTGTGACCAAAGGCACCGAGGCCGAAGTTGCGACCGCCGTCAAAGCCGCCCGCAAAGCCCAGTCTGCGTGGGCGAAGGACCACCACAAGCGCGCACGTGTGCTTTACGCCATCGCCCGCCAGATGCAAAAGCACAGCCGCCTGCTGGCCGTGATGGAAACGCTTGATAACGGCAAACCCATCCGCGAGGCGCGCGACATCGACGTGCCGCTGGCGATCCGGCATTTCTATCACCACGCTGGATACGCCCAGCTTATGTCCGACGAACTGCCCGACCGCGAGGCATTGGGCGTGTGCGGTCAGATCATCCCGTGGAACTTTCCGCTGCTCATGCTGGCGTGGAAGATCGCGCCTGCCTTGGCGATGGGCAACACGGTCGTGCTGAAACCCGCCGAATACACATCGCTCTCCGCCATGGTGTTTTGCGAGATTTGCACCGCCGCTGGCGTGCCGCCCGGTGTGGTCAATATCGTGACAGGCGACGGCGAAACGGGGGCCGCTTTGGTGGCGGCAGACGTGGACAAAATCGCCTTCACAGGCTCCACCGCCGTGGGCCGCATCATCCGCCAGCAAACCGCTGGATCCGGCAAGGCCCTGTCGCTCGAACTGGGTGGCAAGTCCCCTTACATCGTTTTCGACGACGCTGATCTTGATTCGGCTGTCGAAGGCCTCGTGGACGCAATCTGGTTCAATCAGGGTCAGGTCTGCTGCGCAGGCTCCCGCTTGCTGGTGCACGAAGGCGTCGCGGACCGCTTTTACGCCAAGCTGAAAACCCGCATGAACACCCTGCGCATGGGCAATCCGCTGGACAAGTGCATCGACGTGGGCGCAATCGTGGACCCCGTGCAGCTGGACCAGATCAAGCAGATGGTCGGCGACAATACCGAAGGTGACAACTTCCAGACCGCCGCACCCGAGGGCTGCTTCTACCCGCCTACATTGATCACTGGCCTCTCCCCTGCATCGACACTGATGCAGGAGGAAATCTTTGGTCCGGTCCTTGTCTCCACCACGTTCCGTACCCCTGCGGAAGCGGTCGAGATCGCCAACAATACCCGTTACGGCCTGGCTGCCTCCGTGTGGTCCGAAAACATCAATCTCGCGCTGGATATCGCGCCCAAGCTGGTCAGCGGTATCGTCTGGGTCAACGGCACGAACATGATGGACGCAGCCGCAGGTTTTGGCGGTGTGCGCGAGAGCGGCTTTGGTCGCGAAGGTGGCTGGGAAGGTCTGCAAGGCTACACCAAGCCAAAAGCAGCGCAAAAGCCCGCCAAGCCAATCGCGCCTTACACCAGCGAAGACGGCACGCCTGCCGACCCGCTGGATCGCACTGCCAAGCTTTACATTGGCGGCAAACAAGCGCGTCCCGATGGCGGCTATTCTACACCCGTCTTCAACCCGCGCGGCAAGCTTCTGGGCCACGTGAGCGACGCCAACCGCAAGGATATCCGCAACGCGGTTGAGGCAATGAACGCGGCCAAAGGCTGGGCCAAGACAACCGGCCACCTGCGCGCGCAGATCATCTACTACATTGCCGAAAACCTGAATGCGCGGGCAGATGAATTTGCCGCACGCATCAAATCCATGACCGGCAAATCCGGCACCGCCGAGGTGGACGCGGCCATTCAAACGCTGTTCAGCGCGGCGGCGTGGGCAGACAAATTCGATGGTCAAGTGCACGGTGTCCCGATCCGTGGCGTGGCCTTGGCGATGAAAGAACCAGTGGGCAAAATCGCAGCCCTGTGCGACGACACACCGCTGCTGGGTTTGGTGCAAGCCATGGCCCCCGCCATCGCCATGGGCAACCGGATCACGCTGGTTGCCAGCCATGCGTTTCCGCTGGCCGCTACGGACTTTTATCAGATTCTGGAAACCTCCGACGTGCCTGCAGGCGTGGTGAATATCATCACAGGCGATCCAGCAGCGCTCGCCAGTGACATCGCTAAACACCTCGATCTGGACGCCGTCTGGTCGTTCTCGCCACGTGACTTGGCCGAAACGATTGAGCGTGAAAGCGCGGGCAATCTCAAGCGGACGTGGGTCACCCAGAACCCGACACTGAAAGAAACCCTGCACGCCGCGACCGAGGTCAAAAACGTCTGGATCCCTTACGGCGAATAGGCTTCTTTTGGATGCAAATACTTCGGGGAGTTTGAGGGGCAGCGCCCCTCATCCACCACAAAATCGCGTCGGCGCAGCCGTCCGTTCGGTCAAGCTACTTCCGCTTGTCCTTAGCGCGCCATGTGTTCAGCCAGCGGCGTACACGTCCGCGCCGTTCGGCAACGCCCGCCTGCACCACGTCAAGCTGGTCGCCCGCACTGTCCAGCATTGGATCGACGGACCGTTCGCGAAACTGTGCCCACATAGCCCGCAGAAACACGATGGCGATCATCAGAAAGCCGAAAAAGAAGATGTTGAACCACGGGATGACGCGCACATCGGGGCCGTCCACCTCGCGGATGGCAATCGCATTGGGATAGATCGACGCCCAGCGCACCCGCCAGCCGTAGTGCGTCAGGACCGCCCAACTGTCACCACGCGCGGCATTCGCTGCCTCGGCCTGAAGGTCAGAGCTGTCGAACTTGAAATACGGCGGCCAAATCCAGCCGGTATCCTCGTTGCGGTAAACCATCACGCCTTCGCTGTCGCGCTGGACAAACCCAAGTAGGAACGTGCGTTTCTTTTCGGTATAGATCAGGCGTAAATCACGCGTTGGCTGTTCGGCTGTGCCGCTGTCGGCCTGCGCATAAAAGATGCGGTTGAAGGCCGTGAAATCCTGCCGGATCACTTCGGTGGACGTGATCCGCACCACATCGTGCTGCGGCAGCACATAGTGCAGCATCAGACCAAAGATCAGCAGGACAAACAGACGCAAAAACAAACCGATACGTTGCATATTGGACCTCAATTCGCGTTGGTGATGTAGACAATCGTCGCCACAATCGCAGGCGGGATCACAAAGACAAGGGCAATCAGTTTGGGCCGGAAACTGGCGTTGTATTCCTTGATACCCTTGGCCACGTATTCGGCACGGGTCATGCCCTCAACCGGAGCCTCGTCATAGGCGTTCTCCAGCTTTTCGCGCCGCACAGAGCGGGAATACAGCGAGATCGACAGGTAAACGACACCCAGTGCGATAAAGCCGAAAACGACCAGTCTGACAAATCCCATACCTATCTCCTTCCCACTGCGCCCCACGGACCGACCCGTTCGATCAGGTCAGCGCGCGTGTCAACAGATCCCGATTGGCGGCCCCATGGGCTTGAAGCGGGTTCCGGTTCGGCCATTGGTTCTTCGTGTCCAAAGAGTGCGGCACGCGTGCCTGCCTTGTCCACTTGATATTCGCGGTGCAGAAAATCGGCGACGTAGTCGCGTTTCTGGTCCGGCCAGGTCATGTAGGCTGCGTAAAACGCTTCTTTATGACAGATAAACAGCTGGCGAATATCCAGCGGCGACAGTTCCGCGAGCAGCATGTTCACCAGATCTGCATCGGCATGGTCCTTGGCACGCAACGTATAGAAATAGGCGGGATGCTCTGACGTGATGGTGGGCCACGGACCATCCTCTTCGGCCCAGCGCGCCAATGCCGCCAGCCCTTGCCAAGCTTCGGGCAACAGCGCGGCATAGCGCCGCCCCAGCGTGCGCAGATCGCGCCGTGTGGCGCCGCGCAGATCATCGCCCATGGTGGCGGCCACTTCGGCCACCACGAAATCCATCTTTTGATGCAGGATCGCTGCCGCATCGATGCCCCGCGCTTCGACGATGGGTTCAACAAGATCATTGTCTTGCAGGAACTTGGCAATCTTGGTGCGGTCGGCAAGCGCATAAACCGCCTCGATCGGCAGGTCGCCAACCTTTTCCGGATCGCCTGCCAGAATGGCTGCGGGTTTTTCCACATTGCGGAACACGTAGATGCCGCCGAAATGGGCCGTCCAGAAGTTGTCTTGTGTAAACTCCATCCGTGACAGGTTCACAGGGTTGCGCGTCACATCGCCCGTGTCTTTGGCCAGCCCGATCATCTGACTGATCAGAACATCGTCAAACCACGCATCTTTTTCCGATTTAAAACGGTCGATCATCCGGCCCAATTCAGCAGCCGTTGCGACGGTGCCGTCAGTGGTGTCAGCCTCAACCGTGATGCGGCGGATATCAAACAGCCTGTCGGCGCGATCCGCTGCATAGACCGAATTCACCAGCTCGCCCGCCACGGCATCCCGCGCAGTCAGCGCAAAAAGCTGGGCACGGTTATCGGCGATGAACTGCTTGATGATCCCCCGCGAGGTCGAGAATTTCATATTCAAAAGCGGCGCGGTTTCCTGATCGGTGGTCAGCAAAATGAATTGCCGGTTCACACCCGTCTGGTTGAGGTAGTTATCATCGCCCAGATCATGGCCAACCTCGGGGCTGTGGCCCGAGATATCGATATGAAATTCGGTCAGGGACGTCGTTTTGCCCGTCAGATGCTGCAACGCGCGGTTATAGCGATCCACCAGCACCGGACTGTCCACCCGGATCAGATTGCCGAACATCAGGCCTTTTTCGATCAGTCTGTGCATTGGGCTACCATGTTTCTTGTGTCCAACCCGATGGCAGGCTGGCGACAGACAAAATCAGAATAGGGGCCCAGACAATCGCCGCTGTCAGCCCAAGGTGCCCGAAATACAGGATCGTGGGCGCGATGCCCGGTTCGAACAAGGCAGCTAGAGGTGTCCCCTGCGCCACGTAAAGGCCGAAGAAAAAGATACCGCTGATCACAAACATCAACAGCGTGGCGATGAGGCCAAGCACCATCAGCGGGCGCACGCCCTCGGGCATGACCATCGACAGCAGCTTGGGCACAAGCCAGCCCATCAGCGCCAGAAAGATCATGGGCACGGCAAGGCTGCTCATCCCTTTTGCTCCAGATAGCGGCGCTTGGCCTCTTCCTGACGCTCAAATTCGCGCACCATGTTGGCGATGGCCACCTCGTCGGATTTATCGGCATAGCGGAATTCGCTATCGGCGTAGCGGTTGATTTCTTGGATCACCATATCCACCGTGATCGGCACGCGCAGTTCGGAAATCATCGCCTTCTTTGCGTCGTAGTCCTTGAACAGGAACAGTTCGGGGTTCTCCATCCATTCGTCCGGCAGTTCAAAGTCCATCGCGCGGACCTTTACTGCATCCGTGATGTTCTTGATCGCGCGGCCGGTAAAGCGTTCGTCCGCTTCCTGAATGCCTTTGAGGTAGGTGCCGAGTTTCGCAATCGTGTCCAACTCGCCGATCTGGTCGTGCACGCGGTCAAAAACGCGCATCAGCCCTTCCTCGTGCGGGCGGGCGTGACCTTCGAACGATTTCGCGACAGCCTTCTTGATTTCCTGAGCAGAGAATACTTCGTGTTCCCCCACCGGAATATCGTGGTTCTTGCCCATCAGCAGATAGAGGATGTCGATGTAATCATCCCGCGTCTGCGGCCCGTCCACGAGGAAACGCGCCCCTGCCCGCTGGCGCAGCGCATCGTCCACGTTTTCGGGATAGTTTGAGAACATACCGAACGTACAGTTGCCGCGCACGACCGTATTCGCGCCTGCAAAACTCTCCATCAGCACGGCGGTAATCTCTAGCTGCCCCGCCGATGATTGCCTGTCGCCGCGCTTACCGGCAAGCTGGTCAATGTCGTCGATGGTGCCGAAGCCGATGGCGTGCGGATCAAGGATATTGTTGATAAACGCTTTGGCGTTCTGGCCTGATTTACCCTGATAGCTGTCGATGTTATCGGTGCTCAGGTTCTGGTAATTGAACGCATAGCCCGCCGTCTGGCAGTAGTCGTTGATCAGGCCCGCCATCATCTGGATCAGTGTGGTTTTACCGGTGCCGGGTTTGCCATCCCCCATGAACGTAAAGATAAAGCCGCCCAGTTCGGCAAACGGGTTCAGCCGCCGGTCAAAGTCATAGGCCATGACCATCTTGGCCAGTTTCATCGCCTGATATTTGGCGATGTGGTTGCCCACGACCTCGTTCGGTTTCTTGAACGTCATCGTCAGGGTCTTGGACTTACCCTTGCGCGCAGGGCTGAACCCGTCGACCACAAATTCGTCCTCTTCAACGCGCCAGCTTGCAGCGTTGAACGGCTCAAGCCGCGCGGCGGTGCTGGCACGGCCCGCGACCTTGTCCATCAGCGCCTCGCAAAACGCGAGGATCGTGGCGATCAGTTTCGGTTCTGACGCGGCATGTTTGGCAATGTCCTGATCCAACTCCCACAACGCGCCGTGCAGCGCCAGTTGGCCGTTGTCGGTCAGCACCTCTTCCACATCACCGATTTCGACTGTTTCTTCGGTGGCGTGGCTGCCCAGAAAAAACGACGTGGCAGAGCCGAAAACATAAAGCGTCACCAGCGCCTCTGCCGTCAGCAGTTCGGAAAATTCCGCCCGCTGCCCGTCAGACAGGCCACCTTCAAGATTGGCGCGCTTCATGTCTTTGAGCGCAGTGCGTTCCGCAAACTGTTCGGCCACGGCCAGCGCAATCGCAATGGCGCGGCGCAACCCTTGCTGGACATGGGCCTGAAGTGGCGAGGTCAGGCCGTCACCACCCTCAACCGCTTCGATCCGCGTGGTCAGCTGGATGCCTTCCTTGCGCACCGTGCGACGTGTGGCCAGACCGGGCGTGGTCGACCTGAATGCGCGGCGCGTGCCGACACCTGACGATCGCTCGGGCGTAGCGGACGCGGTTCCCTGCGCCACACGCGGGCTATGATCAAAGCCGTCCAGCAGATCGAGCGCCGCCGCATAATGGCCACGAATTTCTTCCTCGCGCAGTTCCATCTGATCGCTTGTCTGGCTCATTCTCTTAACTCGCTTTTTTCAAAATACTCAAAGGCCGCGCTATCTGTAGCTCAGCACGCGGCCGCTATCGCTGACCACAAACTTGCGCACATCCCGAAATCCTGCCGGATTGCGTTCACGTAGCGCCTGATAAGGGCGTTCGGGCATAATCAGTGACCGCTCCATCCGCGACACACCGGCGTCGCCAGCCGGCCCCTCGAACGGATCGCGGGCGAAAATTTGGCGTTCCACCGATCCGAACCAGCCGGATTTGACATGCTCGGTCCGCTCGGACATCAGATCTTCTTCTGTCCAGACCATCGCCCAGTCTTCCCCGACAGGGCTGTTGGCCGCCTCCAGCACCTCGCGGAGCGGGCCGGACTGGCGGGTAAAGGCATGGCTATACATCGGGCCGATATGGAACCGGCGCAGGCGCACGGGATGCAGATCGTCAAAATCCTCGTCAAAGCCGGTGGCAATCGTCATCAGCTTAAGCCCGTGGATGCTTTGCGCCATCAGATGCGCCTGCACTTCGGGCCAGCGCTGCTGGTCTTTGGGCAGACCGGTGCGACCCGTATCCTCAAGGTCCATCAGATAGATCACGGGCAGGTTCACCGTGCTGTCATAGACCGCCCAATGCACCTGAAAGTGCCGCCGCAGACCTTCGTTCTTGATCCAGATCGCCTCAGGATCATTGCGCGCCCAAAACTGCCCGCCTTTCAGCAACTCTTCGTAGTAAAGCCGCTGGGACAGCGCATATTGCAGCTTGGTCGGGATGGCCTGTTCGCCCACGATGGTGCGCACCATCTGATCCTTGAGCGCATCCGCACTTGGCATCGTTTGTAAGTGCTTTTCAGCCTGAAGCGCATCATTCGCCATCTCAAGCAGTTCTTGATAGACGGGAAAACCGCTTTCGATGCGATCAAATGTCAACTGGCCCGCATGCTCGAACCGGCCCGAGAAATGATACTTATGCGCCAGCGACCGGAACGTCAGGTTCAGGCCCACGATATAGCGGGCAATCGCGGTGATATCGCGCCGGTCCAGCCGGTCTTCGGCCTCCATCGTGGCCGCGACCTTGTTCATATGGCCAGTGATCCGCTCAAACTTGCCAAAATAGCGCCGCGTGATGCGGGTATCTTCAAGCCTGAAGTGATCAAGGGCGAGGTCGGATTTAGCCACGTGCAGTCCCATCTTCATCGTAGGGCGGGGTTTGACCCCGCCTTTGCCGGATGGCGGGGTCAAACCCCGCCCTACCATGCAGCAATGATCTAGGCCTGATCGCCATACTGGTTGCTATCGTGCTTCTCCACGATTTTCTGGAAGCGGCGGATAAAGCGTTCATCCGCTTTCGCCTTCTGCTCCAGCACCTCGCGGGCAAAGACCATGTGATCCTCGTGCGCTTCGAGCATGTCGGCCATGCGGGCGTTCGTCGCGGAACCAATGGCTGCCATCGCGGTCTGCGCCTCTTGGTCTGTCTGCACGCCGATCTCGTTGATCTGGTGGGCAACGTCTTGCTGCTGAGCCGTTTTCAACGACTTGGACAGCGCATCATAGAGGACCACACGCTGCTTGGTATCTGTTTCCAACTTGTTGATCAGGACCATCTGCGTCGCCGCCTGGTTTTGCAGCGAGTCGATCCAGGTTTTGCCCTTTTCGATATAACGCTCAAGCGTCTGGCTTTTCGCAAGCTGCACCTGCTCCTGCTGCACCAGCTCGTTGTATTTGGTGTTCAGCTCGGCCAGTTCGGTTTCCAGCTTGGTGCGCGCGGCGGCGTCCTGCTCGACCGAGATTTTGCCTTCCAGCGCGATAATCTTCGGGTCCATCGCCAGAATGTCGGCGCGCACGGTTTCAAGCTCGCCCACAGTCGTTTCGCGCTCGTCCAGCGTGCCGGTCAGGTTGCTTTCAACCGATGACTTCTGCTCGTTCAGCACGGCCAACTGGTTCTGCAAAAGCTTGGTGATCACGTCGGACTTGGAAATCAGGTCTTGCAGCTTGTCATCAACCGACGCGGTGCGCATCCGCTCTTCACGCATGCTGTCGGCCTTCGCCTTGGAGAAGAAGCCGATAAAGCTTTCCATGCCGGTCTTGGAGCGCATCTCGTCAAAATCGCGCGAAAAGGCGGAGGTCACATCGTCCAGACCCATGATCAGTTCGGCGATATTGGCGTTCATCAATTCGGTGTGGGCGTGCACATCCTCAAGCGAGGCGTTTTCGATATCGACGCTGATATCCGTGCCCTGTGCCATCTTCTGGCGGGCGGTTTCGATCCGGCTTGTCAGCTCGGAAATCTTGGACTGCGCCTCGGCGACCTGCGCCTGGCTTTGCTGAATTTGTGCGTCGAAATCGGCCATATGAAATCCCCCTGAAAGGTCCGTTGTTTTTCTTTATGTAGGAAATGTTACATCACTATACAAATCCACGTCACCCGTATTCAACGGATAACGCGGGCAATTTTTAGGCAGAACCATGGTAAACCCGCGCAGCCACAGACTGCGCGGTTCAGGCGATGATGCAAGTCAGGAAAACCAGCCCAAGGGCGTGGTTTTACCCCTGATCAAAGATGTCGAGATCGTCCAGCGCGGGGTTGTCGGTGCCAAACACCTCTTCCCGGCTCAGGATGGTGGGCGGCAATTCCACGCCACGCTCATAGTTCTCGGGATCAACGCGCAGCGATTCAGCGCGGCTGCGGATGTGCACGGTCATCGGCGTTTCAACCTGTTCGTACAGGTGGATAATATCCTGATTGAACATACGGATACAGCCCGCAGACCCGGAGTTGCCGATCGATTGCAGGTCGTTGGTGCCGTGGATGCGGTAATAGGTGTCGCGGCCACCACGATAAAGGTAAAGCGCGCGCGCACCCAGCGGACTGCTCAGGCCGCCCGGCACACCAGAGCGGAACGGCTCGTAAACCTCAGGCTCTGTGCGCAGCATGTTGGCGGTTGGGGTCCAGCCCGGCCACTTGCGCTTCAGCTTGATGGTGGCACCACCGTTGATGGACCGGCCCTGACGGCCCACACCAACTGGATAGCGGACGGCGGACCCGTCATTGCGCACCAGATACAGGAACTTGGCATAGGGATCGACGTCGATCGTGCCGCCGGGCTGTTCGCCCAGATACTCGCCGGACATGCGGCGGTTGATGCCTTGTGTGAACTCTGGCGGGATGCCCGGCAGGTCATACCCTTCGTCCGCAAGCGGGGCATAGCCCGGCGCAAACGACACTGCAGCACGCGCAGCGGGGTTAGAGGTAGGCACACGGGGACCACAGGCCGCGGCAGTCGACGCGAGCATCATGGCCGTAAAGGATCGGCGGGATAAAGATTTAACAGGCATGGCAGCACCTTAATACAGAATAGCCCCCTTTAGCACACAGATTGCAAAGCGCAAAACGTGACTAGCGAAGGCGTGACCACAAGGACGTGATCGCAACATGTATGCGCAAAACGCGCGAACAGGTCGAAAGTTGCATGATTCTCTGCCGCCGCACAGTCAGGAAATGCTGACCCGCGCGCGGCGGCAAATAATGGCGCACCAACAGGTTATCCGACGACGTTGGTTTCCGGCCCGTAGGGATATTTGGTGATATCTTCGTTGCCATCGTCGGTGATGAACAGAATATCGTGCTCGCGGTAGCCACCGGCACCGGCCTGCCCTTCGGGGATCGTCAGCATCGGCTCCATCGAGATAACCATGCCGGGTTCCAGAACCGTGTCGATATCTTCGCGCAGTTCCAGCCCCGCCTCGCGGCCATAGTAGTGCGACAGCACACCAAACGAATGGCCATAGCCGAAGGTGCGGTATTGCAGCAGATCACGCTCTTCAAAAAAGGCGTTGATTTTGGCGGTAACTTCCGAGCATTTCGCGCCCGGTTGCAGCAGGCTCATCCCGTATTCATGGGCCGCAACATTGGCCTCCCAGATTTTGAGGCTGGCATCATCCACCTCGCGCACAAACAAGGTGCGTTCAAGCGCGGTGTAATAGGCCGAGATCATCGGGAAGGTGTTCAGCGACAGGATATCGCCGACCTGCAATTTCCGTGCAGTGACAGGGTTATGCGCCCCGTCCGTGTTGATGCCGGATTGAAACCAGACCCAAGTATCGCGGTATTCGGCATCGGGAAAGCGTTTCGCAATCTCAAGCTCCATCGCGTCGCGGCCCGCCATCGCCACATCAATCTCTCGGGTGCCCGCATTGATCGCGTCACGGATGGCAAAACCACCCACGTCAGCGACGGCTGCGCCGTGGCGAATGATATCCAGTTCGGCTTGGCTTTTGTGCATCCGCTGCACCATCGTATCGCCAGCAATATCAAGCGTTTTGGACGGTGCCAGAAAGCTGTTGAGCTTGCCTGACTGCACCAGCGTCAGATGGTCGCCTTCGTATCCAATCGCTTTGCCTGATCCGGTCACCGACAGGATTGCGCGCCAGTAATTGTCACGCTCCCAATCGGTATAGGTGATGTTGTCGCCAAAGCCGCGCCGCCACGGCTGGGCTGCATCGATGCCCGCACTGATCGTAACCGTCTCAGTTTTCGTAACGACTTGCGCGTATGGGCGACCAAAGGTGCAATACAAGAAACCCGAATAATACGCGATGTTGTGCATCGACGTCAGCACACAAGCATCGACGCCGCGGTCGGCCATGATTTTGCGCAGGCCAGACAGGCGGGTTTCGTATTCGGCATCGGCAAACGGCAGGGTCTTTTCGCCCTGATGAAAACGGTGGAACTGATTGCGTGTGGACATAGGATTCAGACCTCAAATCAATAAGGTCCCGGCGTTCAGGACGATGGGCCATTGACCCGAGCGGCATTGCTGCCTGTGACGACGCCATCGTCACGGCTCGGGTTGTGCTTAAAGCGCGGCTGGGGCGCGTGGCAAGCCAATTTTCGCACGTGACATTGCACGCCGTTGGCCGCACGATGCGCCGCATGTCGATCTGGACAAACCTTCGCCGCGCCATTCGTGGCCGCCCTGCCCCTGAACGGCCACGCGCGCTGCCTGGCGGCAAGGGCCGCATCCATTTTCTGGCCGGTGATTTCCGTGATGAGGCCGCCGCCCGCGCCTATTGCTATGATGCGATAGGTGATCTGCCAGAAGCGCTGACCCGTGACCAGCCAGAGGCGTTCATTGATACCGATCATGTCGAGGTCAGCTTTGGCACGCACCGCGACAGGCTGTCGGAATTTCTGGATGATGACACGGTGGCAGGCCTGCTGGATGAGATCGACGGACAGAACACGCTGATTATCGTGGCAGAGCCCGCCTTTGGCGGCTTGCCTTACACGCTGCAAGACACTGAAATCCTGACGTATCTCGGGCCACAGGTGGTGGATATATGACCGACAAAGTGAATTTGGCGCAAAAACTTAGCCAATTTGATAACCATTGGTCGCCGCGCATCGTTGCGGGCTACAATGGCAATGATATCATGGTGGTAAAGGTCGAAGGTGAATTTGTCTGGCACAGCCATCCCGACACCGACGACCTGTTTTTGTGCCTTCACGGATCGGTTGATATCGAACTGCGCGACAAGGTTGTCACGTTGCAGGAGGGAGAGCTGTGTGTGGTGCCTGCGGGGGTTGAGCATCGCCCCGTTGCACGCGGTGAGGCGCATCTGATGTTGATCGAACCCAGCGGGACGCCCAATACGGGCGACCCTGATACGGCGGTCGACAAGCCGGTGATCTAGCCCAACAGGATGCGGGTCAGGCTGCTGTCAGGCTCGGCCAGCAATTCCACGATATCAAAATGATGACGTTCCGGTTCGATGTGGCATGCCTCACTCCATGTGGCGGCCAAGCCATTCGCCTGTTCAATAAACGCAGGCCTTTCGTCGGCACCGACAACAACCGTGACGCTGCTTTGCGGGATTGCCTGATGGATCGGACTTTCGGCCTGCGCCTCGGCCTCATCAAGCCCCAGATCGGCGTTCATGGAGGTGCGCAGCAGTGGCGCGAGGTCACCCAGCGGCGAGATTGGCACCGTCTTATCGACGCGGTGCATCCAATCGCCCGCTATCGCAGGGTCCAGCATCCGCGCCACCAGATGACCACCAGCCGAATGGCCCGTCAGCCTGATTGGCCCCGCCACCGTCGCGGCGATTGCCTGAACTGCCGCTGCGATCTGACGTGTAATGTCGCTGATCCGCACATCCGGACACAAATCGTAGGACGGCATCGCAACAGCCCACCCGTGTGCCAAGGGGCCCGCTGCCAGATGCGACCAGCTTGATTTGTCGAAATGGAGCCAATAGCCGCCATGTACAAAGATCACGACACCGCGCGGCTTGCCGTCGGGTTGAAAAAGATCAAACCGCTGCCGGTCTGATGGCCCGTAAGACACATCCAGCGTTGCATTTGTGCTGTCACGAAATGCCTTTGCCGCCGCAGACCACTTGTCGGGATAGGCGTCACCGCCCGCAATATATTTGCCGTTGGCGTAGGCTTCGTCCAGTTCCAATGCAACGCTCCGTCCAGTTGGGTGTTAGGGCTTTACGAAGTGCGGCCCCTTTGACCTTATGGGGCAAACTCTAAGGGAGAAGACCGATGCTTGACCAGACAACCGATCTTGAGAAAATCCTGTCGCGCCCCGACCTGCTGTGCACGCAGGCCTATGTGGCTGGTAAATGGAGCGATGCCAAAGATGGCAAGACATTTGATGTGACAAACCCCGCGCGAGGCGATGTCATCGCCAAGGTGGCCGATCTGTCCCGCAGCGAGATTGGCGATGCCATTGCCGCCGCTGAAACCGCGCAAAAGGACTGGGCCGCACTGGCTGCCAAGGACCGCGCCAAGGTGTTGCGCAAGTGGTTCGACCTGATGATGGAAAACCAAGAAGATCTGGCGCAGATCATGACGGCAGAGCAGGGCAAGCCCCTGTCAGAGTCGCGCGGTGAGGTGGCTTACGGCGCATCGTTTGTGGAATGGTTCGGCGAGGAAGCCAAGCGCACCTACGGCGAAACGATTCCCGGCCACATGGCCGACAAACGCATCACGGTCATCAAGCAGCCCATCGGCGTGGCCGCTGGCATTACGCCGTGGAACTTTCCCAACGCCATGATCGCCCGCAAGGTGGCCCCTGCCCTTGCCGCCGGTTGCGCCTTTGTCGTGCGCCCTGCGTCACTCACCCCGCTGTCGGCGCTGGCGATGGCCAAACTTGCCGAGGAAGCCGGCGTGCCGAAGGGGCTCTTCTCGGTTGTGACGACCACATCGTCTTCCGAGGCCGGTAAGGAATTCTGCGAAAACCCCATCGTGCGCAAGCTGACCTTCACCGGATCAACCGAGGTCGGGCGCATCTTGCTGAAACAAGCGTCCGAGCAGGTGATGAAATGCTCGATGGAGCTTGGCGGAAATGCACCGTTCATCGTGTTTGACGACGCTGACATTGACGCCGCCGTGGAAGGCGCCATCGCGTGCAAATTCCGCAATAACGGCCAGACATGCGTGTGCGCGAACCGGATCTATGTGCAGGCGGGGGTGTATGACGACTTTGCACAGAAGCTGAAAAAAGCGGTAGAGGATCTCAAGGTCGGTGATGGCCTGAAGGAAGGCACCAACCTTGGACCGCTGATTGAGCCCGATGCCGTTGATAAAGTGAAGGAGCATCTTGAGGATGCGCTGTCCAAGGGGGCCAAGGTTCTGACCGGTGGTAAAGAGCACGAGCTGGGCGGTCAGTTTTTCCAGCCCACCATCGTCACCGATGCGACGCAGGATATGAAAGTTAGCACGGACGAAACGTTCGGCCCTTTCGCGCCCCTGTTCAAGTTCACCGACGAGGACGATGTTATCGCAAAGGCCAACGATACGATTTTCGGTCTGGCATCGTATTTCTTCGCCAACGACCTGAGCCGCGTCACAAAGGTGGCCGAGGCGCTGGAATACGGGATTGTGGGTGTGAACACCGGCATCATCTCGACCGAGGTTGCGCCATTCGGTGGGGTCAAGCAATCGGGCCTTGGCCGCGAAGGCAGCCACCACGGCATGGATGACTACATGGAATTGAAGTACATCTGCACGTCGGTCTGACCCGACCCACGCATTAAGCAAAAAAACGGCGGCATCCCCATCGGGTGCCGCCGTTTTTGTATCTGCCACGGCCTCAACCCGTGATTGTGGGCCGGCGGACACGGAATTGGTTAAATGTTTAGGTCATCAAAGATGCATTGTTTTCAAGACGCGGCCACTCACTGACTGCTGCCTAGATGAAGCCATGAAAATTCCTTGTTATCAAAGGTCTTTTCGTGAAATATGCGCGGAATTCGTCAAATTTCAGAGATTCAAAATTCGCGATGCGCCAAATTATCAAACGTTTTTCCTGGGAGAAGAAAGCAGCCGTGTCGTTTCTTGCGCTGGTTCTGCTGATCACGCTGGGACCGTTTGGAACCTACGGTGATCTGACCCTTGGCAAGCGGTTTGTCTACTGGACCATTCTGATGATCGGCATCGGCTTTTTCATGCACGTGTCGATCACTGTCGCGCTTGCGACGCATTATCTGGCTGGCATGCCGCAATGGGTGCGCATGATCTTTGGCGCGATGATCGCGGCCATTCCGAGCCTTGCCATTCTGATTTTCGTCAATGATGTCTACCGCCCCGCGGCGCTGACCGACTTCAACTATTTTGTGAAATGGGCGCAGATTGTCGTGCTGGGCGTTGCGATCGGTGGGCTGGAATATGTCGACTGGAAGATGCCCATCAAACCTGCCCCTCCCGAGATCGTCACACCGTTTCACAAGCGTCTGACGGCTGAACTGGGACGCGATATCGTATCGTTGTCCATGCAGGATCATTACGTCGAAGTCACCACGACGACAGGCAAAGAGATGTTGTTGATCCGCTTTGCCGATGCACTGGACGAGATTGCGGGCCTTCCCGGACAGCGGGTGCACAGATCGCACTGGGTTGCTGCGCGTCATCTGGTCAAGCTGGAACGGGACGGCCCGCGTCATCTGGCAACGCTTTCCGATGGCCGCACACTCCCCGTCAGCGCAACCTACACGAAAGCGGCACAGGCGATGCTGGCCACCCGTGAACTGGCGCTGAACGCCGCCTGACATTTTTTTCGGCACTCACGCCAAGGATTGACGCACGGGCTGCGTCGAACCACCGTGATGCGTATGACAACCAGCGACGAAGACCTTGCCACGGCGGCGGCCAATGGGGACGGACAGGCTTTTGCCAGCCTGCTTGATCGCCACTACGACCGCTTGTTCGCGTTCTGCTTTCGCCTGACTGGTGCGCGGGTGGAGGCCGAGGATCTGTGTCAGGACATCTGCGCCGCCCTGCCCTCCAAGCTGCGTCGCTATGAACGCAAGGCCAAGGTGACAACATGGCTTTACAAGGTCGCGGTAAACGCCGCCCATGATCGCAGACGCAGGCAGGCAACGTATGCAAAAGCCACAACAGGTTGGGGCGATTGGGAAACGGCACGCACTGCGGCCAACGCCGAAACGGCACAAAGCATTGACTGGCTCACGCAAGCCATGGGCCAATTAAACGACGACCTGCGCGACACGCTGGCACTGGTGCTCGATGACATGACACACGCCCAAGCCGCCGAGGTGCTGGGGGTCAGCGAAGGCACGATCAGCTGGCGCGTGTCGGAAGCAAAAAAGGCGCTGCGCGCCCTGCGGGAAATGGAGGATGCACAATGAGTGGTGACGATCTTGATGATCTCAAGGCGATGATGGCCGATGCAACCCCGCGCCCTGATCCTGCACGTCGCGCGGAAAACCTCGCGCTTGCGCAGAAAAATTTCGACGCGCTCCAAGGATCGCAGGATGCGGCGCGTCCCACTTCTGTAACCGCCCCAAGCGGGCTTTGGACAGGAGTGAAAAAGATGTTTGATGCAATGACAACCAAAGGCGGGCTGACCGCAACCACGGCACTTGTTGCGGCCGGGTTCTTGTTTGTAACCCCGATGGGTCAGGATTTGTGGCGCGATGCCCCGCTGGCCGATATTGGCGACGAGGCGAAACTTTCTCTTGGCACACCCGCCGACACCGCACCGGCCCAAACACCCCAAGAACGCGCCATTGATCAAGCTGTGGCAGAGGCAGACGGTTACCTTGCCGATGATCTGGAACGGGCGCGCAACGAGGCCACTGTCACGGCAAACGAAGATGCACTTGTGCCTCAGGCCCCGATGATCGTGGTAGAAACCGAAGTGGCTGACGCCGGTGCCACTGACCGAATGTCCGCCACGGGCCTTCAGTCCGAGGTGATGCTGTCAGAGCCAATGGTCGCGGCACCAGTCCCTGCGGATGTGATCGTGCAACCTGCGCTCGACACCGAAGAGTTTGCGAATGCGGCGCAAAATCCTCTGAAAATCACATCGGAAGAGCCTGTTTCGACGTTTTCGATTGATGTGGATACGGCAAGCTATGCGCTGGTGCGGTCGTCTTTGATGCGCGGCCAACTGCCGCCAGCCGATGCCGTGCGTGTGGAAGAGTTGATCAACTATTTCCCCTACGCCTATCCCGACCCCGCCGCAGATGAGGCCCCGTTCCGCCCGACTGTCACTGTGACGGGCACGCCATGGAACGCGGATACGCAGCTTGTCCACATTGGTCTGCAGGGCCAGATGCCAGCGGTCGAGGATCGTCCGCCGCTCAACCTAGTTTTTCTGATCGATACATCCGGCAGCATGGATGACCCGACAAAACTGCCACTGCTGCGCCAGTCGTTCATGCTGATGCTGGACAACCTGCGCCCCGAAGATGAAGTGGCAATCGTTGAATATGCGGGCAGCGCGGGTCAGGTTCTGGCCCCGACGCCCGCCTCTGAAAAGGGGATGATCGTCGCCGCTTTGATGCAGCTTGGCGCTGGCGGATCAACAAACGGTCAAGGCGGACTGGAACAGGCCTATGCCACTGCCGAGGCGATGGCCGCAGACGGTGAGATTGGCCGCGTGATCCTTGCCACCGACGGTGATTTCAACGTCGGCATGTCCGATCCGGCGGCGCTGACCGACTTCATTGCCGACAAGCGCGACACCGGCACGTATCTGTCTGTGCTGGGCTTTGGGCGTGGTAATCTGGATGACGCCACGATGCAGGCGCTGGCCCAGAACGGCAACGGCACTGCGGCCTACATCGACACGCTGTCAGAGGCGCAAAAGGTGCTGGTGGATCAACTGACCGGCGCGCTTTTCCCCATCGCTGGCGATGTGAAGGTGCAGGTTGAGTTCAACCCCGCTGCTGTCGCTGAATATCGCTTGATTGGCTACGAAACCCGTGCGCTTGCCCGCGAGGATTTCAACAATGATGCGGTGGATGCGGGCGAACTTGGCGCGGGTCACAGCGTCACGGCAATTTACGAAGTGACGCCAGTGGGCAGCCCGGCGCAGCTTTCCGATCCGTTGCGCTATGGCGAAACGACTGTGGCCGGTGACAGTGACGAGCTTGGCTTTCTGAAACTGCGTTACAAAGAACCGGGTGCAGACATCAGCCAACTGCTTGAAACGCCGATCATGGCTAGTGAAGGCGCGGCAAACGCCGAAGCGCAATTTGCCATCGCCATTGCCGGTTTCGGGCAGCTTTTGCGCGATAATCCATACTTGGGCGATTGGTCCTATGCGGACGCGATTGCGCTGGCCAATGCCAATCGCGGAGAAGATGCCTTTGGCTATCGGACAGAGGCTGTGCAATTGATGCGTCTGGCGCAAAGCCTGTCGCAGTAGCCTAGCGCGGTAACCACCCCAGCCCTGCCAACGTTGTGGTCTTGGGGTGGTACTCCGCACTGACCCAGCCGTCATAACCATCCGCGTCGAGCCGATCAAAGAAGTCGACAAACGCAGCCCCCGCAGGTTCGGACCTGTCGGGGGCTGCACCAATCTGGACGTGCCGCACATGCGCACGCGCCCTATCCCATTCTGCCATGACATCGCTATGGATTTTCGCGGCATGATAGGTGTCGAACTGAAAGCCAAGGTTGGGGGCATCGACCTGCGCCAGAATATCTATCGCCTGACCATAATCGTTCAGGAAATACCCCGGTTGATCATCAGGGTTTAGCGGTTCGATTGTAAATGACTGGCTTGGATTTTCTGCCGTGACCCATTTCAGGTTTTCAATGAAACAGGCGTGCGCAGCAGCACCCGATGCCTTGCCCGCCATCACATGCACATGCTGCACCTTCAGCGCCTTGGCGTAGCGCATGACCCGCCGCATATCGCTGCGAAATCGGGCCTGCGCCTCGGGCACGGCGGCAAAGCCCTGTTGGCCCCCTGTATAATTCGGCGGCGGGCTGTTGATCAGCACCATCTGTAACCCTTGGATCGACAGTGCGTCGACAATCTCGGGCACAGGTTCATCGTACGGTGACAGGATCTCAACACCGTCAAAGTTCGCATCCTTCGCCCGCACGAACCGCTCTGCAAAAGGGAACTCGTTAAAAAGCAGCGTGAGGTTTGCGGCAAAGCGCGGCATCAGGTCAGCTCGGCTGCCGGAATGATCGGAAAGAACGTGCCCGCCGACCGCACGCCAAACCATGCGACACCGTCTACCTCTGCCTCTTCGCCGATATCAACAAGACGGTAGAACGACTTGCGGTCAATCAGCGCCTCAAGATTGCTGCGCACCAGAATATAGGGTGACGGCTCTCCGGTTTCAGCATCACGTTCCACACGGATCGGGTGTTCGGCCCCTGCTGTCACCAGGTCACCGACATTTGTCTCGAAAACCAGCGCATCGTCCGCGCGGTTGAAATCAATCGCAACGAAAGGCGCATCGTCGACCGTGATCCCGACTTTTTCCACCGGCGTGACAAGGAAATAGTCATCGCCATCGCGCCGGATAATTGTCGAGAACAATTTCACCAGCGCCGCACGCCCGATGGGTGTGCCCATATAAAACCACGTGCCATCCCGCGCGATCCGCATATCGATGTCACCGCAAAACGGCGGGTTCCACAGGTGCACGGGCGGCAGGCCCTTGCCACCGCTTTCCGCACTGGCCGCCTGCGCAGATGATGCGAGGCTTTCCGCCGATGGAACTTCAATTTTTTGTGCCCCACTCTTTCGTGAGTCTGTTCGTTTTGCCATTGGGGTCATTCGCTATATCTGTTGTTATGCGTTGATATAGTGCAGCCGGAGAAATGTCATGACCACCACCGATGATCTTGTGCCACAGATCGAAGCCCTCGGCGCCCAGCTGGGTCACGCGCGCGCGTCCATCGCGAAACGGTTCATCGGTCAGGACAAGGTGGTTGATCTGACGCTTACCGCGCTGATCTGCGGCGGGCATGCGGTGCTGATTGGCCTACCAGGTTTGGGCAAGACGCGGTTGGTCGACACGCTCTCTACTGTGATGGGCCTGAACGGCAACCGCATCCAGTTCACGCCCGATCTGATGCCAGCCGATATCCTTGGCTCTGAAATTCTGGATACCGATGACAGCGGCGCGCGCGCGTTCCGCTTTGTCGAAGGTCCGATCTTTTGCCAGCTTCTTATGGCCGACGAGATTAACCGCGCCTCGCCCCGCACGCAGTCCGCGCTGTTGCAGGCGATGCAGGAACGCGAAGTGACCGTGGCTGGCGAACACCGCCCGCTTGGCACGCCGTTTCACGTGCTGGCTACGCAAAACCCGATTGAACAAGAAGGCACTTATCCTCTGCCAGAGGCGCAGCTTGACCGTTTCCTTGTGCAAATCGACGTCCCCTACCCCGATCGCGCAACAGAGCGTGACATTCTGATTGCCACCACCGGCGTGGCCGAAGAAGAGGCGACAGCCGTTTTCACAGCTGACGAATTGCTGGCCGCGCAAACGCTGCTGCGCCGGATGCCAGTGGGAGATGCTATCGTTGAGATGATCCTTGATCTGGTCCGCGCCTGTCGCCCTGACGCGGATGCGCCCGAAGTTGTGCGCCAGACAGTCAGCTGGGGTCCCGGCCCGCGTGCGGCACAGGCGTTGATGCTGACCGTGCGCGCCTCTGCCTTGCTGGACGGACGCCTCGCCCCATCCGCCGAAGACGTGATGGCGATGGCGATCCCCGTGCTGGAACACCGTATGGCGCTGTCATTTGCGGCCCGCGCGCGTGGCGAAACCGTGCAAGACGTGATCCGTCAGGTCGCCGCCCAAATCACAAAGGTTGAGGCCGCCGCGTGACGACCCCGCTTGCCCTACGTTCAGATGCCGAGGCGCTGGCCGCCACGCTGCCAGCCCTTTTGGCCGAAGCGGAACACCTCGCCACAACCGTTCTGTTGGGTGACCACGGGCGTAGGCGGGCCGGTATGGGCGATACATTCTGGCAATACCGCCCAGCGCAAGCGGGCGACGACGCCCGCAGCATCGACTGGCGCAGGTCCGCACGCTCAGACGGCAACTTCGTGCAAGACAAGGAATGGCAGATCGCGCAATCGGTGATCCTCTGGGTCGATCAGGCCGCAGCCATGTCGTTCACCTCGACCGACGACCTGCCCACCAAAGCGACCCGCGCCCGCACACTGGCACTGGCCGCTGCGATCCTGCTTCTACGCGGCGGTGAACGTGTGGGCCTGACCGGCCTGCGCCTGCCGCCCCGTCGTGGTGAAGCCCAACTTGCGCGTATGGCTCAAATGCTGTCCGAAGACGACACCACCGACTACGGCAGCCCCGACGCGCAAGGCATGCTGCCCCATTCGCGCGCCCTCTTCGTCAGCGATTTCCTCAGCGATCTCGCACCCGTAGAAGAGGCGCTGACCAAGGCCGCCGATCGTGGCGTGCGCGGCGCAATGGTTCAAATTCTCGACCCGCAGGAAGAAGCATTTCCTTTCGACGGACGCACCATCTTCCAGTCCATGTCCGGCGGTCTGGAGCACGAGACACTCAAGGCGGGAGACCTGCGCGACCGCTACCTTGAGCGCCTTGCGGCCCGCAAAGACGCGTTGACCACACTCGCCGCCCGTACCGGCTGGCAGTTCCACACCCACCGCACCGACGCATCCGCGACTGCCGCCCTTCTGTGGATCTACGGCGCGTTGGAGCGGCAGATATGATTTTGCCCCTGTATCATTTTGCCAAAAATACTCCGGGGTTCGGGGCAGCGCCCCAAGACGCCAGCAATAAGGCGCGCTGCTCATGTGGATGATCGGCCCCATCGCATTCAGCGCCCCTTGGCTCCTTTTGGGGCTCATCGCGCTCCCAATCCTCTGGCTGCTGCTACGTGCCGTGCCGCCTGCGCCCATCCGCCGCCGCTTTCCCGGTGTGGCGTTGCTGCTGGGCTTGGCCGACAATGAAAGCCAAAGTGACCGCACGCCGTGGTGGCTGTTGATACTGCGCCTTCTGGCGATTGCGGCTGTCATCATCGGGTTTGCCGGTCCCGTGCTGAACCCGCAGAACCAGCAGGCAGGCTCTGGCCCGCTTTTGATCATTGCGGATGGCACATGGGCCGACGCCCGCGACTGGGCCGCACGGCAGGACCGCATCACCGCGCTGCTGGATGACGCGGCCCGACAGGGCCGCACCGTGGCCATGACAACGCTGACCAACCTGCCCGCCGAGGGGCTGGTGTTCCAGTCCGCAGATGCCGTGGCACAACGCGTGCCCAACTTGCGCCCCGCCCCGTGGGAGCCTGATCTGGACAGCCTGTCACTGCTGATCGACGGTCTGTCTGGCGACGTTGATACCTATTGGTTGTCTGACGGTATTAAGCGCGAAAGCCGCGATGCGCTTTTGCCAGCCCTTCAGGTTTTTGGCGCGGTCACGGTGTTTCAGACACCCCGCCAGATCATCGGCCTGCGCCCTGCTCGTTTTGAAGACGGCGATGTGATTGTGTCCGCCGTTCGCACCCCCACAGGTGCTGCATTTGCGGCACCGGTGGCGGCCATCGGGCTTGATCCGGCAGGTGTCGAACGCCAGCTTGCCAGCGCCGTGCTTGAATTCGCAGCCGGTGAGGCCGTGGCCGAAACCACCCTCGATCTACCGCCCGAACTGCGCAACCGCATCACGCGGTTCGAGATCACAGGCGCCCGCTCTGCCGCTGCGGTCAGCCTGACCGATGATGCGCTGAAACGGCGCGAAGTGGCGTTGGTCGCAGGACGTGAAGACCGCGAAGGCCTGGAGCTTTTGTCGCCGCTCTTTTACCTGCGCGAGGCGTTGGAGCCGACCGCCGATCTCATTGACGGCACGATGGCGGATATCTTGCTGGCCAATCCTGATGTGATCGTATTGGCCGATGTGGCCAGCCTGCCCGGTGGCGAAACCGCAGACATCCTGAACTGGGTCGAAAGCGGCGGCATGCTGTTGCGTTTTGCCGGTCCGCGCCTTGCCGCGTCTGAACTGGGCCGCACCGAGGAAGACCCGCTTTTGCCCGTGCGCCTGCGCGCTGGCGGGCGTAGCATCGGCGGCGCGATGAGCTGGGGAGAGCCCAAGGCGCTTGCCCCGTTTGATGAGGACAGCCCGTTCTTTGGTCTGCCCGTTCCCGATGATGTAGAGGTCACGTCGCAGGTCGTGGCCCAGCCGGACCCGACACTGGCAGATCGCGTCATCGCCGGATTGGCCGATGGCACTCCTTTGGTGACGCGGCGGATCGTGGGCGAAGGGCAGATCGTCCTGTTCCACGTGACGGCAAACGCCGAATGGTCGAACCTGCCCCTGTCCGGTCTTTTCGTGCAGATGCTTGAACGTCTGGCTGTCTCGACCAGCACCGTATCCCCCGATGCCGCCGATCTTGAGGGCACGACATGGTTGCCCACCGATCTGATGGACGCGACAGGGCGGCTTGATGACGGCAGCACGCGCCCCGGCGTGGCAGGTGAGGCGATTGCGGAGGGCACCCCCGGCCCCGAACTGGTGCCCGGTCTTTATGTCGGTGCGAACCGTCAGATAGCGGTGAATGTGATGCAGAAAGATACGACACTTGCCCCCGCCGTCTGGCCCAATGATGTCATGATCGAAGGGTTGGCCATCGTGCGCGAGACCGCGCTGAAAGGCTGGCTGTTGACCGCCGCACTTACGCTTTTGATGATCGATGTCATCGCGTCCCTGCTGATCGGCGGGCGGATGCGCGGCCCGCGTGCCGATGTTACGGCCGCGCTTGCTCTGGCGCTGCTTTTCACCGCCGTTCCAGCCGATGCGCAAAGTGATGACTTTGCTATCGCGGCCACGTCAGAGGTTGTCTTGGGCCATGTTCTGACCGGCGATGACGAGGTCGACAGCATCGCGCAGGCAGGCTTGCGCGGGGTGTCCGAAACGCTGTTCCGCCGCACCTCGATCGAACCGGCGGCCCCGATGGGCGTGAACCTTGAAACCGACGAACTGGCGTTCTTCCCGTTTCTGTATTGGCCGATTACGGCTGATCAGCCGCTGCCAAGCCGTGCCGCCTATGACAAACTGAACCGCTATCTGCGGTCTGGCGGCATGATCCTGTTTGATACGCGCGATGCCGATACCGCCAGCTTTGGGTCAGGCTCCCCCGAAGGGCGCAAGCTTCAGTCGATTGCGCGTACGCTGGATATTCCGGCACTTGAGCCGATCCCGCAGGATCACGTCCTGACGCGCACCTTCTACCTGCTGCAGGACTTCCCTGGACGTTACGCCAGCCGTGATATCTGGGTCGAGGCCGCACCGCTTGATGCCGCGCAGGCCGAGGGCATGCCGTTTCGCAACCTTAACGACGGTGTGACGCCCGTGGTCATTGGCGGGAACGACTGGGCGCGGGCGTGGGCGATTGATGACAACGGTCGCCGCATGTTCCCTGTGGGGCGCGGTCAGGCCGGTGAACGCCAGCGCGAGATTGCCCTGCGCTTTGGCGTGAACCTGATCATGCACGTGCTGACCGGCAACTACAAATCCGATCAGGTGCATGTTCCCGCCCTGCTTGACAGATTGGGGCAATAGCAATGACCGGCACCCTTCTTTTTGATCCATTGATCCCGTTGGTGGCGCTTTATGTCGTCTGCGGTCTGGTGGTGCTGGGTATCGGTTTGGCCGTGTGGCGACGGTTGCCGGGATGGTGGTTGCGCGGTCTGGCCGGATTTGCCCTGCTTGCGGCGTTGGCCAACCCGTCGCTACAGCAAGAGGATCAGGAACCGCTGTCCGATATCGTGATGCTGATTGTCGACGAAAGCGCCAGTCAGCGGATTGCGGACCGTCCGGACCAAAACGCCGCTGCCATCGCAAATATCACCAGCGAAGTGGCGCGTCTGGACAACACCGAACTGCGGATCGTGACACTTGGTGACGGGGAAGGTGACACCGGCACGACACTTATGACGTCGCTGTCCGAGGCTTTGGCAGAAGAGCCGCAGGGCCGCATCGCAGGGATCATCCTGCTGACCGATGGTCGCCTGCACGACATGGAACGTGCCCCTGCCCTGCCCGCCCCGATCCATGCGCTGCTGACAGGCCAGCCTGACGATTGGGATCGCCGCCTTGTGGTCTCCAACGCGCCAGCCTTTGCTATTCTGGGTGAATCCGTCACGCTCAAGCTGCGGATCGAAGACCAAGGTGCCGCGCCCGACCCTGACGGGTTTGCGCAACTGACCATCGCCATTGACGGGGCAGACCCACTGCCGTTCGAGGTGCCTGTTGGTCAGGAGATTGAACTGCCCGTTGATCTGCCCCACGGCGGGATGAATGTGTTGCAATTCACAACACCCGAGTTGAACGGCGAACTGACAGGCCGCAACAACACCGCTGTCGTCCAGATCAACGGCGTGCGTGACCGCCTGCGCGTGTTGCTTGTATCGGGGGAGCCGCATCCGGGTGAACGGACGTGGCGCAACCTGCTAAAGTCCGATAGCGCCGTTGATCTGGTGCACTTCACCATTCTGCGCCCGCCCGAAAAGCAGGACGGCGTGCCGGTGAATGAACTATCGCTTATCGCCTTTCCGACGCGCGAGCTGTTTCTGGAAAAGATTGACGAATTTGATCTGATCATCTTTGACCGCTATTCGCGCCGCGGCATCCTTCCCAGCGCCTATCTTGATAACATCCGGTCCTATGTGGAACAGGGCGGCGCTGTGCTGGTATCATCGGGGCCCGAATACGGCAGCGCGGAAAGCATCTATCGCTCGCCTTTGGGGGATATCCTGCCCGGTCGCCCGACGGCGCGGGTCTTTGAAGAAGCGTTTACCCCGACCCTGTCAGACATCGGCCAGCGTCACCCCGTGACCGAAGGGCTTGAAGCGCTTTACCCGTCCCAAGACGACGATGTGCCCGGCTGGGGTCGCTGGTTCCGCCATGTGGAAGTCACTGTGCCGGAGACCGCCACGACGGTCATGAACGGGTTGAACGATCTGCCGCTTTTGACGCTGGAACGTATCGGCGAGGGGCGCGTGGCGCATATGGCATCCGACCAATCCTGGCTGTGGGATCGCGGCTATGAAGGGGGCGGTCCGCAGTTGGAACTTCTGCGGCGTCTGGCCCACTGGATGATGAAAGAGCCTGAGCTTGAGGAAGAGGCCATGTGGGTTGAGCCCAACGGCCAAACCATGCGCATCATCCGCCGCACGCTTGATCTGGAAACAGGAGATGTGACAGTGATCGGCCCTGACGGCAGCGAAACCGTGCTGACCTTGGACGAGGTATCGCCGGGAAGGTATGAAACGCTATGGGATGCGCCTGAAATGGGCTTCTATCGCTTGGCGGACGATGACACCGAAACCGTCATTGCGCTTGGACCGTCAGCGCCGCGTGAGTTTGAACAGACTATCGCCAGCGGTGACCTGCTTCAGCCGTTGATTGACAGCACGCGTGGTGGAGTCATCCCCGTTTTTGCTGGCGATATCGACATCCGCAGCGTGCGGGCCGGCCGTCCTGCCGCCGGGCGCGGCTGGATCGGTATTACCCCACGCGACGCCTATCGCACCGCTGATATCTCGATCACGCCGATCTTACCTGCATGGGCCTTTTTGCTGCTGGCATCGCTTTTGATGGTTGGCGCATGGCTGCGCGAAGGGCGCCGTTAGCCGCACGTATCGTCAGCCATTGAATGACGTCTGGAATATCGGGGGCACGGCGGACTTCCGCTGCGGCCTGCGCCCCACAAGACTGCTGGTCCTATTGCGTTCAATCAAGCCGATAGGACCGCATTTCCTGAAATCCAGAAGGTGAAAACGGTTAGTCCGGCAATGCGAACGGCATTGGATCATCGTAGTAACCAACCACATTATCACTGACCTGAATAAAGACGGTGGTGATGCCGTCAGGAATGGCGATGCCTGATTGCGAGCGCGTGAAGGGTTGTTCGTTCACATGCGGATGCGCCAGCGGGCGGGTGCCCAGCACCTGACCATCCGCATCCAGAACCTGCCAGCCGTCAGCGTAATCATCCCAGCCCGTGTCACCGTGCGTGATGGTCACGTCAAAGCGCCATGTGTCACCGTTTTGGGTGGCAACAACGCCAACCACCTCGGGCTTATCGGCCCAAGCGGGTGAGGCAATGACAAGGAGCGGGATCAGGACAAGCTGTTTCATGTTCTCTTGCCTAGCAGAATATCGCGCGGGATCGACGCAAATTCCCGTGACCAGACGATGACCCCAACGGCGACCGTGGCAACCAGCAGCGGCACTGGACCCAAAAGCCATGCAAGCGCGCCCATTGCAAAATACATCGACCGCAGCCCGCGGTTGAAATTCACCGCGGCCCGCACATTCAACGCAGCCGCCTGCATCGCGCGTGGCATGGCTTGGGGATCAGCAGGGTCGTTTGGCACAGACCCCATCATCACCGAACAATAGCCAAACACACGGTTCGCCCAGACAAACCGCAGAAATCCACTGGCCAGTAGCAGCATCACCAGCGCCAGTTTGATCTGCCAGATCACGGCAGGCACGTCCTGTGCTGTCACCTCTGCCGCGACACCGCGCAACGGATCGGTATTGGCGATCAGGGCCAGCACACCGCCGATTGCAAACACGCAGGTGGAGGCAAAAAATGCCGTGCCCTGCCGCAAGCCATTCAGGATCTGACTGTCGAAAATACGCGGCTCCCGCCCGACAAAGACGCGCATCCATTCATGGCGGTTCTCGCCCATCAGCTTGGTCACCGAAGGGCGGTTTTGCGGCGGATGTTCGATCAACCAGCCGACAGCCAGCCACATCACAATAAGGGAAACGGCAGCAGCCCAATCCAGCAGGGACAGCAGCGATAAATGGTCGAGAAATGTCATGTGGTTTACCTAACGACCACAAGAGACTTGCCATAGCGCAAAATTGGTTATATTTCTTTACCAATCTACAGATGGAGCGATTATCATGGACATGCCGACCCCAGACGCCAGCATCATTGCCCGCAAATCTACCATCGTTGAGCGGCTGCAATCCGTCTTGCCGCACGACGCTGTAATCCATGATGAACGCGAAACCCGCGCCTACGAATGCGACGGGCTTGCGGCTTACAAATGCCCGCCCCTTTGCGCAGTACTTCCGTCTTCGACGCAGGAAGTGGCCGCCGTGATGAAGGTCTGCCACGAGATGGGCGTGCCTGTTGTGCCGCGCGGGTCCGGCACATCGCTTGCCGGTGGCGCAATGCCCACCGCTGACGCCGTGATTCTTGGCGTGGCGCGCCTGAACGACGTGCTGGAAACCAGCTATGAAGATCGGATCATCCGTGTGCAATCGGGCCGTACGAACCTGAGCGTGACAGGTGCTGTGGAAACGGACGGCTTTTTCTATGCGCCTGACCCGTCAAGCCAGCTTGCCTGTGCCATCGCAGGTAATATCGCGATGAATTCCGGCGGGGCGCATTGCCTGAAATACGGCGTGACTACCAACAACCTGCTGGGCGTGACGCTTGTGCAGATGGACGGCACGATCGTCGAGATCGGCGGCGGACATCTGGATGCGGGTGGGCTTGATCTACTCGGTGTGATCTGCGGGTCCGAAGGTCAACTGGGCGTGGTCACCGAAGCGACGTTGCGCATCCTGCACAAACCAGAGGGCGCGCGCCCGATCCTGATGGGGTTCGACAGCGCGGAGGCCGCTGGCACCTGCGTGTCCGATATTATCAAGGCGGGCGTGCTGCCCGTCGCCATCGAATACATGGACCGCATGTGTATCGAGGTTTGCGAGGCGCACGCCGGTGCGGGCTATCCACTGTGCGAGGCGCTGCTGATCATCGAGGTTGAAGGCTCCCCCGCCGAAATTGACGAACAGCTTGCTGTGATCAAAGACATCGCCGCAAAACAGAACCCAAACACGATGCGTGAAGCGGCCAACGCCGAAGAGGCGGGCCGCATCTGGCTGGGTCGCAAGTCGGCCTTTGGCGCGATGGGCCAGATCAACGATTACATGTGTCTGGACGGCACCGTGCCTGTGAACGAATTGCCAAACGTCCTGCGCCGTATTGGCGAGCTTTCCAAAGAGCACGGTCTGGACGTGGGCAATGTGTTTCACGCGGGCGATGGCAATATGCACCCGCTGATCCTATACAACGCCAATACCCCCGGCGATCTGGAACGCTGCGAGGCGCTGGGTGAGGAAATCCTGAAACTGTGCGTCGAATATGGTGGCTGCCTGACGGGCGAGCATGGTGTGGGCATCGAAAAGCGCGATCTGATGCTGTATCAATACGACCCCGCTGATCTTGAGGCGCAGATGGCGGTGAAGGACGTGTTTGACCCCGCATGGCTGCTGAACCCGTCAAAGGTGTTCCCGCTGGCCACAAGTGCCGCACGGCGCGACGGCAAGCAGGCAGCATAAAGGGCGTTGCCCGCTTGGCCCGAAAGGGCCAACTCACCCCGGACTTTCTCTGACCAAAAGAAGCAGGCTGATGCACACAACCGAAGACGACATTGCGCAGGCGATTGCTGCGGCCAGCGGCCCTTTGCAAATTATCGGCGGCGGCACCCGCCCCGTGGGGCAGCCCGCCGTGGGCGAGGCTTTGCCTCTGGCGGGTCTGTCCGGCGTCACACTTTACGAACCGGGCGCGCTGACGCTTGTCGCCAAAGCTGGCACGCCGGTGTCCGAGATCGAAAAGATACTCGCCGCCGAGAACCAGCGCCTTGCGTTTGAACCGATGGACTTTCGCACCCTGATGGGCACGGATGGCACGCCCACGATTGGCGCCGTGGTGGCTGGCAATGTGTCCGGCCCGCGCCGGATTGCCGTTGGCGCGTGTCGCGACTTTTTGCTGGGCGTGCGTTTTGTCGACGGCAGCGGACAGGTCGTCAAAAACGGCGGGCGCGTGATGAAAAACGTGACCGGCTACGATCTGGTCAAGCTGATGTGCGGCGCTTACGGCACGTTGGGGGCATTGACCGAGGTATCGTTGAAGGTGATGCCGATGGACGAAACATCAACCACGCTGCGATATGCCGGACAGGACGTGGCCCAATCCGTCGCGTTGATGTCAGCCGCACTTGGCACCCCGTTTGAAGTTACGGGCGCGGCCCGCAAGAACGGTGATACGTTGCTGCGGTTGGAAGGCTTTGCGGGATCGGTAGCTTATCGTGTCGCGGAATTGCAAAAGCGGCTGGCGTCATTTGGAACCGCAGAAGAGATCACAGATGCCAAAGCGCAAAACGACCTGTGGACAGCCCAGCGGGATGTGACCCGATTTGCGGATCGCGCTGTCGTTTGGCGCGTGTCCTTGCGCCCGTCCCATGCTGCCGGATTTGTGGAAGGTATCGACGGCATCGATGTTGATCTGGATTGGGGTGGCGGATTGCTGTGGATCGCAGCGCAAGACGGCGCGGACCACGAAGCGATCCACCACAGCCTACAGGATGCAGCCGCGAAAACCGGCGGGCACGCGACGCTGATCAAAGGGCCAGATGCGCTGCGCGCCGCTGTGCCGACGTTCCAACCGCAAGAACCAAACCTTGCCGCAATCACCAAAGGCCTGCGGGCCAAGTTTGATCCGCGCGGCATTCTGAACACCGGGGTCATGATCTGATGCAAACGACATTTACGCCCCAGCAGCTTGAAAACCCTGCCACGCAACGCTCGAACGAGATTTTGCGCGCCTGCGTTCACTGCGGTTTTTGCACGGCCACTTGCCCGACCTATCAGGTGCTCGGTGACGAGTTGGACAGCCCGCGCGGGCGCATCTACCTGATCAAGGATATGCTGGAAAACGAACGGGTGCCGGATGAAAAGACGGTCAAACACATTGATCGCTGCCTGTCCTGCCTGGCCTGCATGACGACCTGCCCGTCCGGCGTGCACTACATGCACCTGATCGACCATGCCCGCGCCTATATCGAAGACAACTACAAGCGCCCCCTGTCGGACCGTGCGCTGCGCTGGGTGCTGGCGCGTATCCTGCCCTATCCCACCCGCTTTCGTGTTGCGTTACTGGGGGCCAAGATCGGGCGGCCATTTGCGCGGCTGATGCCGGATGCACGTTTGCGGGCGATGCTGGAAATGGCACCCAAGACGATCCCGCCTGTCAGTCGCAATGACGACCCGCAGACCTTTCCCGCGGCCGAGAAAAAGATGCGCGTGGCTCTGATGACCGGCTGTGCGCAAAAGGCGCTGAACACCGATATCAACGACGCGACTATTCGTGTGCTCACGCGTTTGGGGGCAGAGGTGGTGGTGGCCGAAGGTGCCGGATGCTGCGGCGCGCTGACCCATCACATGGGCAAGGAAGGCGAAAGCCACGCCACGGCCGCGAAAAACATCCGCGCCTGGGCTAAAGAGATGGACGCAGGCCTTGATGCGATCGTGATCAACACCTCTGGCTGCGGCACAACGGTCAAGGATTACGGCCATATGTTCCGCAATGATCCCGCGCTGGCCAAAGACGCCGCCCGCGTGTCAGCCATCGCCAAGGACGTGAGCGAGGTTTTGATGGACCTGCTGCCGGACGGTGCGCCGCAGATTGATACCAACATTGCCAAGATGGGCGTCGCGGGCACGGATGCACCGCGCCTGCCGTCCACGCCCGAAACCGGTAGTGGCGCGATCAAGGTTGCCTACCACGCGGCCTGTTCTTTGCAGCACGGTCAGCAGATCAAGACCTTTCCAAAGGATCTGTTGAAGCGTGCTGGCTTCACCGTTCTGGAACCCGCTGACAGCCATCTGTGCTGCGGGTCCGCAGGCACCTACAATCTGATGCAGCCGGAGATTTCCAAGCAGTTGAAGGCCCGCAAGGTGCAGACACTTGAAGCGCTCACGCCCGATATCATTGCCGCTGGTAACATCGGGTGCATGATGCAGATCGGCGGGGCCACGGACGTCCCGATTGTTCATACTGTTGAATTGCTGGACTGGGCCACTGGCGGGCCAAAGCCTCCTGCACTGACCAACGGTGGCAGCACTGCACCACAGGTTCCAATTCTGCGCTAAGGGTCACACAAATGCCCCACAGCGCGGGCAAAAGCGGGCAAGTTGCACCAAAACGACAGGCCCGCTTCATGCTTTTGCGACCACTTCTTCTTGCGCTTATGGCGCTGACCCTGCCCGCAGCAGCGCAAGAATCGCGTCTTGTGACGCTGGAAACCGGTCAGGACAGCCGCGGTTGGGAGGCTGTGGGCAGGCTTGATATTTCAGGCAAAGGGTTCTGCACCGCAGCCCTGATCGAGGATAATCTGATCCTGACCGCCGCGCACTGTGTGTATGACTATGACAATAGCCTGCTGACCGCTGATCGTTTCACGTTTCAGGCCGGTTTGCGCAATGGACGGGCAGAGGCCACGCGCGGCGTCACCCGCTTTGTCGCCCACCCCGACTATCTGGCCGACGGGCCCACCGCGCGGGTTGACGGCATTGCGATGGATATTGCCGTTCTGGAACTGGATCGCCCGATCCGCCATAGCCGCGTGCAGCCGTTTCCTGTTGCCGCCGAACCGCAGCAAGGCGATCAGGTGGGCGTGGTATCTTACGGTCAAGGCCGCGAAGATCTGCCAAGCCTGCAAGAGGTTTGCTCTGTGCTGGGGCAAAACAGCGGTGCAATCATCATGACGTGCGACATTGAGCGCGGCTCAAGCGGATCACCCGTATTTGCGGTGCGTGACGGCCGTGCGCAGATTGTTTCGGTCATTTCCGCGATGGCCGCTGTCGAGGGCGAAAAAGTGTCTGTTGGCACGTCTTTGGGCCAGCCCTTGCGCGAATTGCGGGCGCATTTTGCGACCATCGGACCTGCACGCATTGGCGGCACGCAGCGGATCATCCTGAACGGTGAACGCAACGACACGGGCGCGAAATTCGTGCAGCCCTAGGCGGTTTCGCCCCCCTTGAAACCTGAAATTGCGATCCCCAAATAGGGGTCACGGGGATGCCCATACGGGGCCTCGTAAGAACCAGCCTGTCCCATACGGGAAGGCGCAAACACTTGTTATCGCTTTGAAAAGGATGACCCAAATGCGTTCATTTGATATGACACCCCTTTACCGTGCCACCGTTGGCTTTGACCAGATTGCAGACCTGATGGATCGCGCGCTGGCCTCTGACGTAGGCAACACATCTTACCCGCCCTACAACATCGAAAAGACCGCCGACGACAGCTGGCGCATCTCGATTGCTGTCGCCGGTTTCGCGGAAGATGACCTTGCGATCGAAGTGAAAGACCGCGGCCTGATCGTGACTGCCAAGAAAGCAGACGACGACACAGCCGAGCGGACATTCCTGCACCGTGGCATCGCGACCCGCGCGTTCGAGCGCCGCTTTACGCTGGCCGATCACGTGAAGGTCACTGGCGCAAGCCACGCCAATGGCATGTTGCACATTGATCTGGTTCGCGAAGTGCCGGAAGCGCTGAAACCACGCCGCATTGCGATCTCGTCTGCGAAAGACAAGAACGCCAACCTGATTGAGGAAAAAGCGGTCAACTAAGCCCGCCTGATCCTGAATACCGAAACGCCCCGCAAATTTGCGGGGCGTTTTGCGTTTAGAATGTCAGTGACACTTGCGTGCCGGCATCCGGCATCTCGTCGGTGATATTGGCTTTCATGATCTCATAAAAGAACTTCAACCCGCTGGTGGATGTCAGCCACACTTCGGCGCTTTGCGGTGTGAATTTCAAAAGGCGCAGGTCCGGGTCCTGCTTGTCTTCTTCATACCACGCCGCGGCAATCGGGCTCCAGATTTCATCCACCTTGGCGGGGTTTTCAGTCACCTCAAGCGTGCCGGTGATATCGGCATAAAGGCCGGTGCCGCCGTCTGCGACCACGAATTTCGCAGCTTTCGCGCCGTCGCTGGTATGGTCCACCAGATGCTGGCCCGCTGCCGACAGAAACCAGATCGCGCCTGGCTTGTCGTCGTCAAAATTGGGTGACATCGGCATCAGCTTGCCATCGCTTTCAAGGCCAAGCATGCCAGCGCGGACATCTTCCAGACGATCGTAAAATTCTTTCTTGTGGTCGGACATCTATGGGTCTCCTTTGCGTGGTGGCCAAAAGGCCTTCCCCACTCAACCCACAAGGCGCGCAACTGTTCCGCTAGGCCGCTGGTTCTTTTAGCTCCACCTCGACAAAGGTCATTGCCGCGTCACCGTCATTGACGACATTATGTTCGACGCCCTCGGCACGGCGATAGGCTGTCCCTGCGGTGACGGTGGTTTGCGTCGATGTGCCGTCAGGATGCTCCAGCAACATCGCGCAATCGGTCACCGCGGTAATCACGTAGTCATAGCCGTGCGTGTGCCAGCCCGTCTCTGCCCCCGGTGCGAAATCAAACCGCGTGACCCGCACCCGCGGATCATCAATCAACTGCGTGGCTTTGGCCTGCGGGCGGGTCATTAGTGCGCCTCGGCCCAATTATTGCCCTGCCCTGCATCCACGGCCAGCTTGACGTCCAGCTTTACAGCCGGATCGGCGGCGTTCTCCATCACGTCGCGGGCGACGTCGATCAGATCATCCACCGCGCCCTTCTCGACCTCGAAGATCAGTTCGTCGTGGACCTGCAACAGCATCTTGGCAGGCAGATCGGCGATGCGCGCGGGCATCCGGACCATCGCGCGGCGGATCACATCAGCGGCAGTGCCCTGAATAGGCGCATTGATCGCGGCCCTTTTGGCAAAGCCCGCCTGCGGCCCTTTCGCCCCGATCTCGGGCGTGTGGATTTTCCGGCCAAACAGCGTTTGCACATATCCGTTGTCTTTGGCATCGGCGACCGTCTTGTCCATATAGGCGCGGATACCGGGGAACCGTTCGAAATAACGGTCGATGAAGCCCTGCGCCTCGCTGCGGGGGATGCGCAAATTGCGGGCCAGGCCAAAGCCGGAGATGCCGTAAATCACACCAAAGTTGATCGCTTTGGCCTGACGGCGAATGTCCGGCGTCATCTCGTCCAGTGGTACATCGAACATCTCGGACGCGGTCAGCGCGTGAATGTCTTGGCCCTCGGCAAAGGCCTGTTTGAGGGTGTCAATTTGCGCGATATGCGCCAAAATTCGCAATTCGATCTGGGAATAGTCAAGCGATACCAGAACCTTGCCGTCTTCGGCGATAAACGCCTCACGGATACGACGGCCCTCTTCGGAGCGGACAGGAATGTTCTGCAAGTTCGGATCGGTGGAGGCCAGACGCCCCGTATTGGCACCGGCGATGGAATAGGACGTATGCACGCGGCCCGTGTCGGGGTTGATGTGGTCCTGCAACGCATCGGTGTAGGTCGACTTCAGCTTTGACAGCTGCCGCCAGTCAAGGATCAGGCGCGGCACATCGTGCAGCGTCGCCAAATCCTCAAGCACATCGACGCCGGTGGAGTAGTTACCGGTCTTGCCCTTCGCGGGTTTTTTGCCGTCGGGCATTTCAAGGCCCAATTCATCAAACAAAATCTCGCCCAACTGCTTGGGCGATCCCACGTTGAATTTGCGGCCAGCCTTTTCCTGAATTTCGTCCTCAAGCTGCGCCATCTTCTGCGCAAAGCCGTTCGACATGCGCGACAGCGTATCGCGATCTACCTTCACGCCGTGCCGTTCCATCTGCGCGAGCACAGGCACCAAGGGCCGTTCAAGCGTTTCATAGACAGTCGTGACCTGCACCTGATGCAGCTTGGGTTTGAAAATCTGCCACAGACGCAGCGTGATATCGGCGTCCTCGGCGGCGTATTTCACGGCATCATCAATCGCGACCTTGTCAAAGGTGATCGCGGACTTGCCTGTCCCCAGAAGCGGCTTGATCGGGATCGGCGTATGCCCAAGATAGCGCTCCGACAGCAGGTCCATACCGTGGTTATGCAAGCCGCCGTGCATGGCGTAGGACATCAGCATCGTGTCGTCGATCGGGTCGACCGTCAGACCAAGATTGGCGAAAATCTTGGCATCGTATTTCATGTTCTGCCCGATCTTGATGACCGCCGGATCAGCCAGCACAGGGGCCAGCATCTTCAGGCATTCGTCAAAATCCATCTGCCCTTCGGCCCGCGCATCGGACCCGAACAGATCATCCTGTGCCGCCGCCTTATGCGTGAGCGGGATATAGCAGGCGTGCCCTGCCTCAACGCAAAGAGAGATGCCTACCAGCTCGGCGCGCATTTCGTTCAGCGCCGTGGTTTCGGTATCAATCGCCACATAGCCACGTTCGTTGATACGGTCGATCCAGACCTGCAATACATTGGCGTCACTGACCTTTTCATACGTCGCCTCGTCGAACGATACCTGCTCGGGTTCGGCTACATCGCCTGCGGGGGCCTTGTCTTCGATCACCGGAGCCTCGGCGCCCAGCCTGTCCGCAATGCGTTTTGTAACAGTGCGGAACTCCATTTCGGCCAAGAAACCCAGCAGGTCGTCGACCACAGGGTCCTTCACCTCAAGGCTATCCAGATCAAACGGCAGGTCCATCTCGCAATCCAGCTGGACAAGCCGTTTTGAAAGCTCGATCTGTTCGCGGTGTTCGATGAGGGTCTCGCGCCGTTTGGGCTGTTTGATCTCGCCCGCGCGGTCCAGCAGGCTTTCCAGATCGCCGTATTCGTTGATCAACAACGCCGCCGTTTTGATACCAATCCCAGGCGCACCCGGCACGTTATCCACGCTGTCACCGGCAAGCGCCTGCACATCCACAACACGCTCCGGCCCGACGCCGAACTTCTCGACCACACCGTCACTGTCGATCCGCTTGTTCTTCATCGGGTCGAGCATTTCCACGCCGCCACCCACAAGCTGCATCAGATCCTTGTCCGACGACAGGATCGTCACGCGGCCCCCTGCGTCTCGCGCCTGATGGGCCAGTGTGGCGATGATATCGTCCGCCTCGAACCCCTCGATCTCTTCGCAGGCGATGTTGAATGCCCGCGTCGCATCGCGGGTCAGCGGAATTTGCGGGCGCAGGTCTTCGGGCATCGCATCGCGATTGGCCTTGTACTGGTCATACATGTCGTTGCGAAACGTGTGGCTGCCCTTGTCAAAAATCACCGCGACATGCGTTGCGGCATCAGGGCCGGTGTTTCCTTCGACATATCGCTGCAACATGTTCACAAAACCGCTGACCGCACCCACGGGCAGCCCGTCAGACTTGCGCGTGAGCGGTGGGAGCGCATGATAGGCGCGAAAGATAAACGCGGACCCGTCGATCAGATGCAGGTGGCAGCCTTTGCCGAATGCTTGTGTCATGTCGCAGGTCCCCTTGGCGCTTTGGTCAGAAAGGTTTTGCCATGTTCCGTCCCTGCCTGCTAGTCGCGATCTTTGCTGCTTCTGCGGCGAACGCCCAATCGCAAACGTCCTGCGCGATGACGTTGGATCAATCCAGTTGCAACCGCGTGGTCGCCTGCGTTGGCGATCAGGGGCGGTGGTTCAACGGGCGCGCCTTCGGGCGTGGCTCTGGCACATTCGCGGGCGTGATGAACGACGGTGTCACCTGCTCTGGCACATGGAAATCACGCAATATTCTGGGCATGGGGCAGGCAGACGTGATCTGTGACGACGGGATGGAGGGCCGTGTGTTCTATACCTATCAGGATGAACAGACCGGCACCGCTGTCGGGTCGGGCATCACGCGGGACGGTCAGGCGATTGACATCTGGTCCGGCAATAACGTGCTGGCATATCTGCGGGCCCAAACCGGCGAACCGGTGGCAGCCCTGCCTTGCATCACAGGAGCGATCCCGCTGAGCTAGACCTTATCTTCAAACGATTTGTGCACGATTTTGGCATCGCAATACATGCACTCGGTATAACCGGTATCTTTGGGGATGGTGTACCACACGCGCGGATGACCCAGCGCGCCCTCACCCCCGTCACAGGCCACGCGCCATTCATTGACGATACGAATCTCGGGTGCGGGCGTAGTCATTGATGCGGGCCTATCGGTTGTGTCGCGTTGAACGTCTTGATACCGCAGGCGTGCAGCGGGGGAAAGACACCTATGACCGACAATGTGACCGAAAACGCCATCGAATTGCGCGGCTTGCGCAAAACCTACGCCGCGACCGCCCGGTCAGAGGCCAAAGATGCCCTCAAAGGCGTTGATCTGGACATTCCGCGCGGATCGATCTTTGGCCTGCTCGGCCCTAATGGCGCGGGCAAATCCACGCTGATCAACATCCTCGCCGGTCTGGTGAACAAGACCGAAGGTTCCGTAAAAATCTGGGGCTTTGATCAGGATGTGAACCCACGCCAGTCACGCGCCGCCATTGGCATCATGCCGCAAGAACCCAACCTTGATCCGTTTTTCACCCCCGGCGGGTCGCTTGATGTGCAAGCGGGGCTCTACGGCGTGCCAAAATCGCAGCGCCGTACAAAAGAAATCCTCGACCTGATTGGTTTGGCCGATAAAGAACATGCCTACGCCCGTTCCCTGTCGGGCGGAATGCGTCGGCGCCTTCTGCTTGGCAAGGCGCTTGTCCACTCCCCGCAAATCCTCGTGCTGGATGAGCCGACCGCAGGCGTGGATATCGCCCTGCGCAACCAGCTTTGGGACAATGTGCGCGATCTGAATGCCCAAGGCATGACCATTATCCTGACGACCCACTACCTCGAAGAGGCCGAAGAGATGTGCGACGACATCGCCATTATCAACCATGGCGAAGTCATCGTGCGCGACAGCACAGCGAACTTGTTGGGGCGTCTGGATAGTAAGACGCTTGTCGTGCAGCCAACCCAGTCAGCGCCCGTTCCCGCCCTGCCCGATGGGATCACAGGCCAGACCCGTGACGATGGCGCACTGGCCTTCACCTACAGCAGCGCCAAGACGTCCGCCGATACGATCCTGAATATTATCCGCGACGCTGGCATCAGCATCCGCGATATCAGCACAGAACAGTCTGACCTTGAGGACGTATTTCTAGAGTTGACGAAAAGCTAACGGGATGGCGGGAGGGATGCCGCGGCACGCGCATGTCTCCCAGCCGTTTTACTTCGGCAACATTCGTCCCAACTGTGTGCCACCGATGATGTGCATATGAAAATGCGGCACATCCTGCACGCCGTGCCCGCGTGTGTTGGCAATCGCGCGGAAGCCTTCATCAACGCCAGTCACTTTACAGACCTCGGCCACAGCGGCAAAGAATCCCGCCTGTTCCTCAGCAGACGCCGCAGCCGCAAAGTGATCAAGGCTTACATAAGGTCCTTTCGGGATCACCAGCACGTGCACCGGCGCTTGCGGTTGGATATCTTCAAACGCCAGCGCATGATCGTTTTCAAATACGGTCTTGTTCGGGATCTCCCCGCGCAGGATTTTGGCAAAGATATTCTGGTCGTCGTAGTCAAACATCAAGATTTCCTTAGTCCACAAACAAATAAGGCGTTTCGGCCAGCGTCATTGCAGTTTCATCGTCCACATCCAAAAACTTGGCCAGTGCGGCCGCGTTTTCCGCAACCTCTGCACCTTGTCGCAGCCGCATGACATTGGCAAAGCCCGCGTCCCTGATCCGCTCGCTCTCATAGCTGACATCATTGCGGATCGTGGGCAGAAGGCGGGCAATCACGTCCTCAGACGTCTGTTCACCCGCCAGCCCGACACGCCGCGCGTGGCCGATCAGATAGTCATCGGGAAAATCGCATTCGATCTCAAGCAATCGCGTTGTCGCACGATCCGAAAAGAAGTCCTGCATCAGATCAATGTTGGCGGTATCCAGGCAAATCACCAACCGCCTACGGCCGTAATGATCAAACAGCATCCGCATCAAGGCGCGCCTGTGCCGTGTCCGCTTTTCCAAAGTGGATTGCGCGCCACCCAGATCAGGCAGGTCGGTGCCGTCTTCGTTGAACAGATACTCCAGCGCGGGCAGATCCGTGTGTTCCTTGATCCCCGCAACCAGCCGCTTGGCCACATGCCATTTCTTACAGGCGATAATCAGGAGTTCCCGGTCACGCCCCAGCGTGGTTTCGTTCTCCCAAAAGCGCGAGCCAAACCGCCGCCCGATCCGGCCACGGCCTGTGACAAACTTGAACAGGTTGCGGCCTTCATTGGTGATCGTGAAATCGTCACGGTCCGACGCGTAAACAACGCCAAGTCTGTCCTTAAGCTCTTTGGCCTCAGGGCTGATCTTGCGGGCAAACAGCCCCTCTTGCCCCAGCAGAAGATCATAGTGGTCATTATAAAACGTCACCGGCATCCCATAGTCGGTGAACATCAGAAAGGTCAGCGTCCGGCTGCGGATTTCCTCGCGCGGCACGACGTGGCGCACCAGTGTCTGAAAGAACGTCTCGTCGGGAATCCACGTTGTGCGGAAGAACTTCATCACGTCTTTGCGTTTGCGCGTAAAGTCCAGAATCCATTCGATGGTCCGTCTACGCAGGCACCACCACTGGCTGCCGATCATGATCTGCAAATCGGCAGGCACCTCGCGCGTGATGCCCAGTTTGCGCTGTGCCCAAAAGCTCCAGTAAAACAGGCGCTTTTGCGTACGTTCATTGAACCAGTGCCGGTAGATCAGCCGCTCTTCGCGGAAACCGGTCTTGATCCAGTCGCTGCGGAAATAGTCAAAGCTTTCCACGTAATCCACGTCATCGGCATCCAGAAAGTCGTGGGCATATTTTGCCGATTTGATCGCCATGCAATCACCCGACACCATGTAAAAATGGCTGGCCCGTGGGAAGGCATCAACGGCCGCTTCGACCGCGTGCAGCGTGGCCTGCACCAGCGACCATTCCCCCCAACCGCATTTGATCCGTGTCTTTGCAAAAGCGACGTTGGGATTGTCGGCCAGACCATCACGAATTTGGGCGTATGCAGCCTTGGGTGCGCGGGCATCAAAGTGGATGGCGATATAGTCACCGGCTGCCGTCAGTTGCTCTGCCTGCCGGATAATCGCAGCAGGGTCTTTGTGACACAGCAAGATAAACGCAATTTTCGCCATACTCTTAACAAGATCGCCTGTATATTCCGTGATTATCACCTTTTCATACAGTGATGCGACGCAGAATTGACATAGATTATTTTCATCGTCGCCATAACGGGCTAAAACCCCGCAAGACGCCCCGCCGGGGCCGGTTGAGGAAAGAGTATTTATGGGTTTTCCAGGCACCTGGATGACGAACAGCGAAAGTGTGGTGTACCGCGTGGTACCCAAATGCGCCTGCTCGACCATCGGCCAGATCATGTATTATTCCGACCACGGCGAATTTTTTGATGGCGATATTCACGATGCCAAGCAGGGCATGCACAAATGGGCGATGGATGACAGCCAGCCGCTGATCACCACCAATGTGAAGAACCACAATTCTTATGCGTTTACTTGTGTGCGCAACCCCTACACGCGCATCCTGTCATCGTTTTTCGACAAGATTTGCGGCATCCAGCGCAACGGGAAATACTACCGTGGCAACCTTGTTCCGTTGCTGATCCAGAAATACGGGATTGAGGTCGGCAGCCCCGACGACGGGTTTGAATTTGACCAGATCAAATCCTTCCGACGTTTCCTGCTGTTTGCCCGCGATACCATCCGCTGGCGCCGCCCAATGGAGCCTGACATCCACTGGTCGGCCATGTCCGGTCACATCAGCACGTTCATCGTCAACGGTGGCCGTTACGACAAGATTTTCTGGACCGAAAGCTTCAACGACGGCATGCAAGAGGTGCTTAATAACATCGACACACCCCAGCCCGTCGATCTGGCCGCCATCCCGCGCTTTAACGAAAGCGAAGGGCACGGGCCAAAGCGCCTTCATCCGGTTGAGGATTACTTCGACGATCTGTCGATGCATCTCGTCTATGAGATCTACAAAAAGGACTTCCACCTTTTCAAATACGACTTTGAAAATCCGGCCAACAAGATGCCGGTGGGTGAGATTGACCTGAACGAAGTACACGCCAAACTGGGTGAGTAATCCTGCTCGGACGCTGCAATATGACCGTCAGCACCCCCGAAATGGGCTTTATCACACCAATTTTGCGCAAGCCCCGCGAAATTACGATACCGCCGCAATGCTCAACTTCTACTGGCATTGATGCTGCAAAGCGGGGGGCAACCTGTCGCGATCTGTGCATTGCAGCCCCTTTGATTGTTGCACATTTAACCAAATGGGGCGGCCGATCTGATCGTCTGCGCTGCCCCGATTGATGGAATAAACGAAAGACTGGAACGCAGGCCAAACGTGATTGCACACCGCTTCGTGAAAACATGGTGTTAACATTCGCGGCCCCATTGCTTTATGGTGCAGACCGACGGCGCGCACACATAGATCATCTGCCGTGTGACATGACGCCAACGCCGCGAGGATCGCGCGGCGCACCAGATTTACCGATCATCATCTGATGAAAGGACACGACATTCCGGCATGGCACCCGCCGCACCGGATACATTTGCCCCGATACACACTGTATTTCGGGCCGAAACCGCGCCGAGAGCCCACGGCGCGCGTGGCGACATAATAGGGCCAGAACGACCTAAGGGAGACGACGAATGAAAAGCAATTTGATGAAAGGTGCAGCAGTTGCCGCACTTTTGACATCGGCATCTGCGGCACAGGCCGAATGTGGTGACGTGACAATCACAGAAATGAACTGGGCCTCATCGGCTGTTGTGACAGCTGTCGCATCGTTCCTGATGGAGCAGGGCTATGGCTGTTCGGTACAAAAAGTGCCGTCCTCCACAGTGACCGCGATCACATCCATCACAGAAACAGGCGAGCCTGACATCCTGACCGAGGTGTGGGCGAACTCCACCCCCGCCTACCCCGGCCTGATCGAAGAAGGCAAACTGGTTGAGCTGGCAGACGTGCTGTCTGACGGCGGTGTCGAGGCATGGTGGATTCCTGCCTATCTGGCCGAAAGCAACCCGGAGCTGACAACATGGGAAGGCATCATGGCCAACCCAGAGCTGGTTGGCGGCAAGTTCCATGACTGTCCGTCAGGCTGGGCCTGCGACATCATCAACAACAACAACCTGATCGCACTGGGTGCCGAGGACAGCGGTCTTGAGCGGTTCCAGCACGGGTCCGGCGAGACGCTGCAAACATCCATCGCCGCGGCCTACGCCGAAGAAGCGCCGTGGTTCGGCTACTACTGGGCTCCAACAGCCGTTCTGGGCAAATACCCGATGGTTGCTGTTGAGGTTGGCAGCTACGACGCTGACGCGCACACCTGCAACGGTGACGTTGACTGCGCCGATCCATCCTTCTCGGCCTATCCTGCGTCCAAGGTTGTGACGGCCGTTGCCGGTGGTTTTGCAGAGCGCGAGCCTGAGGCCGCAGCACTGATGGCCAACGTCAGCTTTACCAACGAACAGATGGGTGAAGTGCTGGCATGGCGTCTGGACAACAACGCGTCCTATGACGAGGCCGCGGTCTACTTCCTGACCAACTACACCGATGTCTGGGCCGAGTGGCTGGACGACGCCGCGAAAGAGCGTCTGTCGGCTATCCTTCAGTAAGCCGGACCATCCGAATAAAGTGCCTCCTGCCGGTATCGGTGGGGGGCATTTGCATGAATAAGGGGACAGGGGAAAAATGGCCTTTTACGACAAATTAGTAGACACACTCGGCCTTAGCGACTGGTGCGGCGAGGCCGGCGACGGCGCGCCCCTTTCAATGGCCGATCTGATGGCGCAAGCCGGTGGTGGTGAGGTCGAAGGCCCGCTGTTCCCGTTCCCGTCGCTTGATAATCTGAACGAAAGCTGCAGCAGCATCATCCAGTCCCGCGACGTGACCAAAGGGATCGAAGAGGGGTTTCTGGCCGCAAAGCCTGCCCTCAAAACCGTACTTGATCCGATCACACAGCCGCTCAGCTGGTTACTGGACGGCGCGCTTTGGATGTTCGAGGCGACACCGTGGTGGGTCATGGTGCCGATCCTTGTGGCGATCTCGTGGTATGCTTCGCGATCCAAGCCTGTGACGATTTTTGTCTTTATTTCCATCATGCTGCTGGGTCTGGTCGATCACTACGATGTGGCGATGCAGACGCTGTCGATCATCTTTGTCTGCACGACCATATCCGTGCTGCTTGGCGTGCCCATTGGCATTGCCATGTCCAAATCAGACAGGTTGCAGCGTGGCACAGTTCCCGTTCTCGACCTGCTGCAAACGCTGCCGACGTTTGTGTATCTCATCCCGCTGATCTTTCTGTTTTCGGTGACGGAATCCAAACTCTACGGCATCGCGATTATCCTCTACGCCATTGTCCCCGTCATTCGCCTGACCGACCTTGGCATCCGCCTTGTGGATCAGGACGTGATCGAGGCGGCCAACGCCTTTGGCATGAACGACCGCCAGAAACTGTGGCGCGTGCAACTGCCCTTGGCGCTGCCCAACATTATGGCTGGTATCAACCAGACCATCATGATGTCGCTGGCCATGGTTGTGATCGCATCGCTGGTGTCTGCACCGGGGCTTGGCGTGAACGTGCTGCGCGGTATCCGTAACCTTGAACTGGGTGTGGGCATTGTGGCTGGTATCGGCATTGTGCTGCTCGCTGTGATCTTGGACCGCGTGTCCAAGGCCGCACTGACACGGGTCGATATGACCCGCGTGAAACACTAAGGGGGGCTGGGCAAATGACAGAACCAATGGTCAGCCTGCGCGGGCTTTATAAAATCTTCGGCGCGAATGACAAAGATATGGTGGGCCATGTCAAAGACGGCATGAGCAAAGAAGACCTGTTGGCGCAGCACAAGCACGTGCTGGGCCTCAACGATATCAATGTCGATATGCAGGCCGGAGAGATCACCGTGGTGATGGGCCTGTCAGGCTCGGGCAAATCCACGCTGATCCGGCACCTTAATCGCCTGATCGAACCCACTGCGGGCGAGATTATCGTGCAGGGCAAGGACGTGATGCAACTGTCCGAGGATGGCTTACGCAAAGCCCGGCAGGAAAAGATGTCGATGGTGTTTCAGAAGTTCGCGCTTCTGCCACACAAAACCGTGCTGAAAAATGCAGGCATGCCCCTGTCTGTGCGCGGCCATGACGAGGATGCGTGCGACAAGGAAGCCCAGAAATGGCTTGAGCGTGTGGGCCTTGCCGGATTCGAAAACCACTATCCAGCCCAGCTATCGGGCGGCATGCAGCAACGTGTGGGTATTGCCCGCGCGCTAACTGCCAACACCGATATCATGCTGATGGACGAGGCGTTTTCGGCACTTGATCCGCTGATCCGCACCGACATGCAGGACCTGTTGCTGGAACTGCAAAAGGAACTGCACAAAACAATCGTCTTTATCACCCACGATCTGGATGAGGCGCTGAAGCTTGCGGACCATCTCGTGATCCTGAAAGACGGCTATGTCGTGCAGCAAGGCGAGCCGCAGCATATCCTGCTGAACCCCAATGACCCTTACATTGAAGACTTTGTCAGCGACATTAACCGTGCCCGCGTGCTGCGCGTGCGGTCGATCATGACACCGCTGGAAAACGGTCAGGTGCCAGAGGGCGCGCATGGTGAGGTCGGACTGAACGACACGCTGGAAAGCATGATCGGGCGGTCTGGTGGTGACACGTCACACGCCTATGTCGTGGTCGATGACGGTCAGCCTGTTGGCACCCTTGATATGACCGCATTGGTCCGTGCTCTTGTGCCGCGCGTGGCACCAGAGGACGGTGCGCGCAACTACTGACACAAGATATTGGCGGCGCGCCGGATGGGTGCGCCGCTAATCTTCAGACCGATCCCGTGGGTAAACATGTGTTCCCACAAATGGTGGCAACACGGCCTCGCGGTGGATGGCCCAGCTTTCGTATGTCGGGCGGAACTGGTCGGGGCAGTCAAACGTGCCAAGATGCACTTCCACCTCATCCCCGCTTTGCGCAGAGACAGATGACCCGCAGGCCGGGCAGAAATGGCGGCCACGATAGGCGGCTGTATCACCTGTGACGCTGACAGCCTTTGCCGGAAAAATCGCAGCGGCATAAAACAACGCGCCGTGGTGCTTGCGGCAATCCATGCAGTGGCAAATTCCCACGCGATCAGGCGGCCCATCGGCAGTGATCCGCACCGCCCCGCATTGGCATCCGCCTGTCGATTGGATCATGCCACTCCCGCTGGACGCAGGCCAAGCATCCTGCGGGTCTGGTCAATTGTCGCAACGGGCCTGTCATACTTGGCACACAGATCAGCCGCACGCGCGATCAAGGCTGCGTTCGACGGGGCCAGCGTATCACGATCAAGCCGCATGTTATCCTCAAGCCCCGCGCGGGTATGCCCGCCTGCCGCAATAGCCCATTCGTTGACGATCACCTGATTAGGACCAACGCCCGCCGCACACCAAAGCGCATCGGGCGCGCGGTCGCGCATGATCTTCACGTAAAAATCAAACACGTCCTTGTCGGCAGGCATGGCATTTTTGACCCCCATCACAAACTGCACGTAAAGCTGACCTGGCAGCACGCCGTCCTTATGCTTGGCGATGGCTTGCAGAATGTGGCTTAGGTCAAAGGCCTCGATTTCGGGGGTGATGTCATAGCGCGTCATCTCGGCGGCAAGCCACGCGACCAGATCAGGCGGGTTTTCATAGACGCGGGTGGGGAAGTTATTTGATCCCACGGACAGCGACGCCATGTCGGGCCGCAAGGGCAGCATTCCGCCCCGCTCCGCCCCCGCGCCTGACCGCCCGCCGGTCGAAAACTGGATGACAACGCCCGGGCAATGCTTTTCCAGACCCTCTTTCAGCGCCGCAAAACGATCAGGATCGGATGAAGGCGTTTCGTCGTCGTTGCGCACATGCGCATGGATGATCGACGCCCCCGCCTCAACCGCCGCATGACTGCTTTCGATCTGTTCGCTGACCGTGATCGGCACAGCCGGATTGTTGGCCTTCGTCGGGACAGAGCCGGTGATTGCGCAACACAGGATGCAGGGGGTCTTGGTCATATCAGGATCACCAGTTATTGCCTTTGTGCGACGACCCTAGCGCAAATTTTCATGGCAAGCCAAGGTGCGCGGGTCGCATCCCGTCCGTCATCTGCTAAGCTGATGGCGAACCGCCTCAACACCGGACAGATCATGCGCCCGATCCTTTATTCATTCCGCCGCTGCCCCTACGCGATGCGCGCCCGGCTTGCCATCGCATCGGCAGGCTTGGTGCCGGAACACAGAGAGATTGTTCTGCGCGACAAGGCACCGGCGTTTCTGGCAGCTTCACCCAAAGGCACTGTGCCAGTCGTCAAAGACGGTGACACGGTGATCGAAGAGTCGCTTGATGTCATGCTGTGGGCGCTTAGGCAGTCCGACCCCGATGCGCTTTTGGACATGCCCCGCGCAGGGTTCGATGTAATCGCGACCAATGATGGCCCGTTCAAGCACGCGCTGGATCGAACGAAATACCCTGACAAATTCGGATCAGACCCCGCGCAGGCCCGCGCCGCAGCGCAGGACTTCCTTGATCAACTTTCCCAAACGCTTGGCGACAAAGCATTCCTTTATGGCGACAGCCCACGGCTGGCGGATTACGCCATTCTGCCGTTTGTGCGCCAGTTTGCCCATGTGGACAGGGCACGGTTTGATATTGATGCCCCTGCCCCCGTGCGGCACTGGCTGGATGCCTTTCTGGCGTCGGATCATTTCGCGGGCATCATGCAGAAATACCCCAAATGGCATGACGGCGATCCTGTCACCCTCTTTCAAGACGCGCCACGCCCCACCGCACCGGCCTGACAGGCGATAGACGGCGCCCACATTTTGCGGCAAGACTTGACCGAATGGATCACACCAATGCCCACAGATAACCCCGCACCCGGCCAACACATGGCCGCCGAAGCCGCCGAGGCGCTTGCCGTGTTCTGCAAGGCGGCCACGAAGGACATTCGACTGGACGCCAAGCAGCCCACTGCGATCTTCACCATCGCGCGGGGGTCGTCCGACGCTGCGGCCAATATCCTGTCGTATGAATTCATGCGCGAATTGCAGATACCTGTCACATCGCTGCCCCCATCGGTGTTTTCGCTGGGTGACGGCGTATCGCTGAACGGGGCCGCCGCGATGATCGTCAGCCAGTCGGGGGCCAGCGATGATCTCGTGCAATCCGCCAAGGGGGCTCGTGCGGGCGGCGCGGCTGTTGTGGCGATCACCAACCACACAGACAGCCCCGTGCAGGCGCAATCCGATGTGACGATCCCCATCGGCGCAGGTCAGGAAAACGCCGTGCCAGCGACCAAAACGGTGACCGGATCTATTGGTGCCGGTATGGCCTTATTGGCTGCATTCAAGCCTGGTTATCGCGACAAAATTGCAGGCGCCGTTGATCAGTTGCGCGGTGCGAATGTCACGCACCCCGATGCCCACGATCTGCGTGCGGCATTGCTGCGCGCGCGCCACGTGTATGTCATCGGGCGCGACACCGCCTTTGGTGCAGCACACGAGATTGCGCTGAAGCTCAAGGAATGTTGCGCCATCCATGCCGAGGCTTATTCCAGTTCAGAGGTCCTGCACGGCCCGCTCCAGCTTGCGACGAACCCACTGATGGTGCTGATCCTTGATAATGGGGCACCATGGGTGCAGGACAGTCTGGATGAGGCCGAGGCCCGCTTTCGACAGGTTGATTGCGATGTGCACAGGATCAGTCCAGCCGATCTTGGGTTGCCGCAGCTTTTGCCACCAGCCGCCGCTGCCGTTTTGCTGGCATCGCTCTACCCTGTTATCCTTCAAACGGCGCTGGCCCTAGGCCTTGATCCGGATGCGCCTGAGACTTTGTCAAAAGTCACCCAAACCACATGACGACGCGGGCCGCTGACACAACGCACGCGATTGCGGCAGGGATCGACATCGGCGGCACCAAGATTGAAGTGCAGGTGTTCGACAGCGCATGGACGACGATTGCACGCCAGCGGGTCGCGACGCCAACGAATTATCCCGCCCTTCTCACGGCGGTGACCGATGTTATTGGCTGGGCACGGGATCAGTCCGCATCGCCGCTGCCTGTCGGGATCGGGGCTGCTGGTCTGGTCAATCCGGCAACGGGCCTTGCGCTGGCGGCCAATCTGCCAGCCTCGGGCCATCCGTTTCCGGCAGACATCGCCGAACATGCAGGCCAGCCTGTCACCTATATCAACGACTGCCGCGCCTTGGCTGTGTCAGAGGCCGTCTTTGGCGCAGGTCAACCTTACCGGACCGTGGCATCTATCATCATGGGCACAGGCATAGGTGGCGGGATATGCATCGAAGGGCATATCTTGACCGGCCCAACCGCTACCGGCGGGGAACTTGGTCACACAGCCGCGCCCGCGCATGTTGTCGCCGCCCATAACCTGCCTATCGTGCAATGCGGCTGCGGGCGTATGGGGTGCATTGAAACGCTTGTCGCCGGGCCCGGCCTGCAACGGATTGCCAAACATCTGACAGGTGCCGACCTGTCACCACAAGAGATTGCCGCCCGCCGTCACGACGATATGGCGCAGGTCTGGGATGTGTGGTGCGCTCTCGCGGCTGAACTGGTTTTGGGTCTGACGCTGACTGTCGACCCTGACGTGATTGTTCTGGCAGGCGGGCTAAGCCGCATCACGGGGATCGCCGATGATCTGGCAAAAGCAGCGGCTGCCGCGCAGTTTGGCGGCTTTGGCATACCACCGATTGTATTGGCGCAGGGCGGTGATGCCAGCGGCGCGCGAGGTGCAGCCTATGTCGCTTGGCAAGACCAGCACGGGGCAAACGCATGAAAGGCGTTTGGCTGACACCCTCATCTGCTTTTGATGGTGCTGATATCATCACAGGGCGCTCCTACCTCGTGAATGACGGGCAGGTCACGGATGAGGACGATCAGCGCGCCGATGCCATCGCATTACAAGGATGCCTGACACCGGGGTTTGTTGATCTACAGGTCAACGGTGGTGGCGGCGTGATGCTGAATGCAACGCCTACCGCCGACGGGATCAAAGCCATTGCCGCAGCGCACCGTCAATTTGGCACCACACATATCCTACCCACAGTCATCACCGACGACCCCACCGTCTTGGACCGTGCGGCCACGGCTGCGATAGATGCCTACACGCGTGACGTTTGTCTTGGCCTTCATATCGAGGGGCCGCATATCGCAATGGCGCGGCGTGGCACACATGATCCGGCCTTCATCCGTCCGCTTGATGATACCACGATCACTATTGTCCAAAGACTGCGCGACAAAGGCGTGCCTGTGAAAATCACCCTCGCGCCAGAGGCCGCAACGCCTGCGCAAATCACACTACTGGCTGGCATGGGCGCAATCGTATCGCTAGGCCACACAGACGCAACTGCCGAAATGGTCGAGGCCGCGATTGCGGCGGGGGCGACCTGTGCCACTCATCTCTTTAATGCGATGTCGCAAATGCAAGGCCGCTCTCCGGGGGCTGTCGGGGCGGTTCTTGGCGGGGATATTGCCTTTGGTATCATCTGCGACGGTCACCACGTGGACAACCGGATGATCCGTCTCGCACTGCGGGCGGCTGGACCGGACGACAGGGCTTTTCTGGTCTCCGACGCGATGGCCACGGTTGGCGGGCCGCCCGCTTTTGAGCTTTATGGTAAAACAATCACGCTCGAAGATGGTCGGTTGGTCAATGCGGACGGTAATCTGGCAGGTGCGCATACGACAATGGCCGAAGGAGTGCAGCGCCTGACCGGACCTATTGGCGTTGATCTGTCACGGGCGCTACGCATGGCGGTCACCACACCCGCGGGGCTGATCGGCGCGCCACATCTGGCCCGACTGGTCGGCCAACCTGCTCAGGACGTGCTGATACTGGATCATCGCAACGTAGCGCTATCGACACTTGCGGATCACATCATCGGCTGACCCGTCACACGCTATTCCGCGGCAATCGGCCCGGTCTTGTCATTGTGATCTACGGCCTCGGTCCGGTCCGGCTTGGACGGCACAACCCAAGATACCACCGACATAATCGCTGTCACGATATGATGCTGAGCCATAAAGATCGCGGGCACCGTCAGCACGATGATGAACGTCCCGATCAGCACGCCATACCCGATCGATACAGCCAGCGGGATCAGGAACTGCGCCTGCAACGACGTTTCCATGATCAAAGGGTAAACGCCAAGGAACGTGGTCAGCGATGTCAGCAGGATAGGCCGGAACCGCTGCTTAGTGCCTTCGATAACCGCCTCACGGGCCGTCATGCCATCGGCGATGTGTTCGTTATAAACGTCCACCATCACAAGCGAATTGTTAATCACAACGCCAGCAAGTCCGATGATCCCGAAGATCGACAAAAGGGAAAGCGGAATGTTCAGGATCAGGTGGCCTGTCACGGCCCCAATCAGACCCAGCGGGATCGCAAACATCACTACAATCGGCTGGACATAAGACCGGAACACCAGTGCCAAAAGCGCAAAGATGATAAACAGCGCAATGCCAAGCGCTTGGCCAAGTGCGGCTTGTGCATCGCCCTGCTGGCGTTGCTCACCGCCCAGTTCATAGAGAAGCCCGGGGGTCTGTTCCTGCAACTCCGGCAGAATTTCACTGACGATGACCTGATTGACCTCGCCACTGGTTGCCACGGATGTATCAAGATCCGCCGTCACGGTCGTAATCTGACGTCCATCGCGGCGCAGGATTTGGGTGGGTGCTAGCCCCTCGCGCACGAAAGCAACCGTGCTCAACGGGATCAAATCACCATTTGGCGTGCGGATTTGCGTATCCAGCAGATCGGCCAGACTGTCGCGTTGGTCTTTTGGAAAACGCACGTTCACTTCGACATTGTCCGCACCGCGCTGCACTGATGTGGCCTCGATCCCGAAGAAACCGGCGCGGGTTTGCTGGGCGAGCGTTTCAAGCGTCACACCGTATAGCGGGGCTTCTGCGCGCAACGCCAGATCGTATTCCAGCCGCCCCGATGAATCGTCATCGCGGATCGCAAAGACACCCGGGATCGCGCGCAGGCTGTCCCGCAGCGATGCGACCACGGGCGAGATGTCCTGCCCGTCAGGCAACGATAATTCGATAGCAACGGGATCGCCCGCGCCAATCAGCTCTGCCGAAACGGTCAGCTTGTTGACCGATGCGACCTCACCAATTTCGGCGCGCCAAAGGCGTTCGAATTCGGATGTTTCCCACGTGCGGCGCGTGGGGTCGGTAATCTGCACGATGACATTGGCCAGCGTTGCGCCATCAGCCGCGCGCCCGCCTTCGGGGCCGCCACCGCCGACACCTTGGCCAACAACCATATTCAGCCCCACGATCACAAGCGGCGCACCTTCTGGCAGGTCGGCTTGTATCTGCGCGCCCGCACGCTCTGCGGCTAGCCGCACGTCATCGGCCACACGCTCGGTCATGGCGAAGGTGGTGCCATCTGTCATTTCGATGCTGGCTGTGACGAAGTCAGCTTCAATCGAGGGGAAGAAGTTGAATTTCACATACCCATGCACAAGAAGACCAACCGTGCCCATCATAAGCGCCACCGACAGCGCGATAGGGATCAGGATCGCAAGCCCCTTGGTCGTCAGTCGCAGCAACGCATCCAGCGGCACGCGGATGAACCACTGCAATACCGCATCAACGATGCCGCGCACAAAACCCAGCGCCCGAAACACGATATTAGGGCGATAGTCCGACGACACATCCAGCGACGACAGATTGCGCGGCAGGATCACCAATGCCTGAAAGAGCGACAACGTAAGAACCACGATCACCACAATCGGAATGTCGATCAAGAATTTGCCCAACGTGCCGGGCAGCTGGGTAAGCGGCCAGAACGCCACAATCGTCGTCAGCGTGGAAAAGATGACCGGCACCGCAATGCGCTGCGTGCCTTTGACCGCGGCCTCAACAGGCGACAAGCCCTTCTCGCCGTTACGGTAGATGTTTTCGCTGACAACAATCGCGTTATCCACCACGATTCCGATGGCTAGGATGAAGCCGAAAAGCGAAATCATATTGATCGACACGTCCAGCGCGCCAAGCACGATAAACGTGGCCGCAAAGGACACCGCAATGCCAACGGCGGACCAGAACGCCAGCCGGATATCCAGAAACAGCGCAAGACACAGGATCACCAGCGCAAGGCCGATGGCCGCGTTTTCGACCAGCAGATCGATGCGGTCTTGCAAATCATCCGCATCGTTTTGCCAGACCGTCGCATTCAGCCCGGGGTTCAACGAGGGAACGAAATTGTCCTGCAGATAGGCACGTGCGTCCGCCACGATATCAAGAACCTGCTCGTCGCCAACACGGAACACATTGACCGACACAGCCGGCTCTCCGTTGAAGGTCGCGGAAAGGTCCGAGTCCTCAAACCCGTCGTTTACCGTTGCGATGTCGCGCAGATACACCTTGCCACCCAGATCATCGGTGCGCACCACAATCGCCTCGAAATCGGCGCGCGTATAGTTGCGGCCCGTGGTGCGGATCGGGATCGTGACGGTATCGGTATCAATTGACCCGCCGGGCAATTCCAAAGACCCCGACCGGATCGCAAGGGCAATTTCGTTCAGCGTCAGCCCGTAAGCCTGCAGCGTATCGCGGCTTACCTCGACCGAAATTTCATAGTCGCGGGTGTTGCTCACTTCGACGAACGAAATGCTATCAAGCTGCGCCAGCTCGGTTTTCAGACGCTCTGCTTCCTGCTTCAGAACGACCTCGGGCACGTTGCCATGCACCGCAATCTCAAGAACACGGCTGGAGTTGTCGGCTTGCACGACCACGGGGTCGTTAGCGTCGTCAGGAAATACGGTGATCCGGTCCACTTCGGTTTTGATGTCGTCCAGTTTTTGCTGGATGTCCTCGCCGCGCAGGAATGACACTGTGACACCGCCGCGGCCTTCACTGATGGATGCGGTCAGGCTGTCGATCCCGTCAACGCCAGACAGTTGATCCTCAATCGGGCGGACAATGCTTTCCTGAATTTCCGTGGGCGACGCGCCGGGATAGCTGACAGAAATGCTAACGGTATCCAGCGTGAAGTCAGGAAACGTCTTTTGCGGCATGCCAAGCGCCGTCAGCGCGCCAAGGATCACGACAAACACCATCGTCAGGTTTGCAGCGACAGGATGTTCGGCCATCCAGCGGATCAGCGTTTTCATATCCGCTTACTCCGTGTCGGCAGAGGATGACCCCTGCCCCATCTGACTGGCCGAAACATCGCGCAGCGGCATGCCTTCGGTGACACCCGCAAGCGTGGTGCGGATCAGGCGCGTATCGTCGGGCCAGTCATCTATGCGCACGTAAGTTGTTTCACCATCCACGTGGATCGGCTGGGCCACCAAGGTCCTCAGTGTGCCTTCCTCGCCTTCGCCCGGCTCAAACAGCCAAAGCTCATTGGCATTGCGCAGCGCCGTGGTGGGGATAGCATAGGTGTTTTCCTGCCGCACGCCGTCAATCTCAACGCTTGCAAAGGCATTGATCAGGGCCGGAGGCGTGCCGTTGGCCAGCGCATCGGCATTCATCAGGCGCGGGTTGGCAATGTCATCAATCTCGACCGTTGCGCTGAGCGTGCGTGTGCGCGAATCCAGTGCCGGATCAACGCGGGTCAGATGCGCATCCCATTCATAGACCTGACCCGAAAATGCCACGCTGACCCGCGCCTCGGCCATCCCATCGCTGAAAAGGCCCGGGATGAGTGCGGCGTCAGCTTCACGGATCGGGATGACGACTTCCATGCGGTCGTTCGTATAAATCTCGGCCACCGCCTGACCAGCGGCGATCACGTTGCCGACCTCTTGCGATTTCGACCGCACGGCCCCGCTGAACGGCGCGACCACGCGCGTATTACCAAGTGCGATCTCTGCCGATTGGCTGGCCGCACGCAAGGAATTCAGGCTGGCAATCAGTTCGGCCTCTTGCGACTGCAACTGATCCAGCGCCTGCTGACTTGCGACACCGCGTTCGCGCAGTTCCGTGGTCCGCGTCAGTTGCGAACGGGTCAGGTCAAGCCGCGCCTGCGTTGCCTCGATGTTGGCCTGCGTCTGGTTCAGATTGGCCTGTTGGGCGGTGTTGTCGATCTCGACCAGTACATCACCCTCGTCAAACCGGCCCAAGCCCACGATGGCCGGATGCAGGTCGGCAATGCGCCCGCCTACGGATGTGGAGACAGTAATCTGGCGATAGGGTTGAATGAACCCGTCGGCCCGCAAAGGCAGCGGGCGGTCAAATCGTTCCACTTCAAGCGTTTCAACAAGGGCCACAGGCCGTTCAACGGCAGCAATCTCGACCACCTCGCGGTTTTCGCCAAGATACCGGAACCCCGCCACCCCGCCAAAAATGATTGCCGCTGCAATGACCAGCCACAGTGTTTCCCGCAGGAAGGTCGCAAAAATCCGAAGTGCTTTTTTCAAAATACTATTCCTTGCGACCCAACTGGTATGTCATGGATTAAACGCCCGCAGCGGCGGTTAAGTTGCGAACTGATTAGTTTAGTTACGCGGGCCGCACTGTTTCAGATCACTTGCGACATGCAAAAAGGCCGCCTGAGTGGGCGGCCTCTCATAAATTTCTGCGATCGGGGTGCGTCTAGTAGAGGGCGACTTGCGCCACAGCAATATCGGCTTCCATCACCTCGCCAACGGCCAGAATGCCGATCCGGCGCAACTGGGCAGGGTCAAATCTGGCTTCCGTGTTGTTGCTTTCAAACGTGGCAAACGGGAAGCGGATGGTCGTCCATTGCGCGGGCGCTTGAAATCCTGTGCGAAAAGACTGCCAAGGACGGCTCAGCTGGTCGGTCCGCAGCCGGACATCGTAGTCCTCTTCATTTCCGATGACGTCTATGGCGATCCCCGTCCACGCACTCACATCGTCGCGCAGATCGGCAGCCATCTGGATAAAGCCACCGTTGTTATCAAGCGATACATCCCCCGTCAGCCGTGTCGCCGCGCGTCCGGCCACCTGCTCTTGCGTGATCTGGCCGCTTGAAACGCCGCCCATGACGGTGTCGGCGACGAATTCCCAATTCAGATCAAGCGGCTCCATGTCTTATTTCGCCTCGATCTCGAAGTGTTCGCGGTCAGCTTCGGGCACATTCAACGTGGCCCAAGTGTCATCGCGCGGCGGGAGCGGCGGTGTATCGCAAGCGCGGCGGTGGATATTCACCTTGGCAATGAAATTGGCCGAGATTGGCGCTGTTACAAACAAAAACGCCATAATCAGCGCCTCGTGCAGTGATCCCTGCCCAATGGTGAATGAATAGATCATCGACCCAAGCAACATGGCACCAATGCCCACGGTCCCCACCTTGGTCGGGGCGTGCAGGCGGGTCATGGGGTCGTTGAATTTCAGCAGGCCAATGACGCCCACCAGCGCAAAGCCCGCACCGATGAAAAGGCAGATGGCCGCGGCATACGTTCCGATCACGTCCCAGCTCATTCGATGATATCCCCCCGCAGCACAAACCGCGCATAGGCGACGGTGGATACAAAACCAAGCATCGCGATAATCATCGACGCCTCGAAAAAGATCTGCGTGCCTTGGGAAATTCCCAGCAGGACGATCAGGCCGATGGCGTTCACGACCATCGTATCAAGCGCAAGGATGCGATCGCCGGTCGTTGGCCCAATCACCAGACGCAGCATCGACATAACCTGCGCAAAGGCCACCACGCAAAAGGCGACAATCACGGCAAGGTCCAACAGATATTGGGCTTGGCTCATACGAAAATCTCCTTCAGGCGGGCCTCGTAGCGGGTCTTGATGTCGTTGCGCACGCTGTCAGGATCATCGGTGTGCAGGACATGGACAAGCAGCGAATGGCCCTCGTCCGACAAATCGGCAGATACCGTGCCGGGGGTCAGCGTGATGGTCCCTGCCAGCATCGTGATCGCCTCTGGCTGCTTAAGGTCCAGCGGGATCACGATCCACGCGGGCTTCAGTTTGCTATTGGGCACCGTCAGCACGATCCACGCCACCTCGACGTTGGCCACCAGAATATCCCAGATCACCACAAAGATGTATTTGATCATCCGGCCCCAGTGGAACTGCTTGGGCTGGTCAGGCCACCAGACAGCGGTGCCGCGCGGAATAATCACGCCAAGGATCAGGCCAAAGACCAGCATTCCCCATGAAAACTGGTTCTGCAAAAGCAGCCAGACCACGGCCAGAAGAACGGTCAAAAGCGGGTGCGGGAAAAGCCAGTTGAACGCACGTGTCATATCAATACTCCCCCGCTTTCGCATCGCTCAGCTTGCCAGGCGTGTTCAGCACCGTGTCGATGTAATCGCGCCCGTCAAAAAGCTGCTCTGCAATGGTTGTTGAATAGGCCGTGACCTGACCGGCAAAGACCGTATGCGCCACCAGAAGGGCGAGCAAGCCGCCAACCGCAGCAAACGACAAAGCTGAAGGACGCTCTGCTGGAATATGATCATCCGGCAGCGGCACGCTGTGCGCCTTCCAGAACACAACACTGCCCGCACGACCGAAGCCGACGACGGCGACAAGGCTGGAGATTAGCACAGTGGCCCAGATGACAGGACGCATCGCGGTGTCAAAACCGGCATCCAGCAACAGCAGCTTACCGATAAAGCCAGACAGTGGCGGCAATCCGGCCATTGCGATGGCAGCGGCAAAGAACATCCCCGCCGTCAGCGCGGCCCCTGCTACGGGCGGTTGCGAGCTAAGCCACAAATCCTTGCGACCTGCGCGCACAAGGTCTGTGATCAGGAACAGCGCTGCTGCGGCAAGCGTGGAATGCACGATGTAGTAAAGCGCCGCCGCGATACCGGCCTGCGTGAACATGGCAATGGCAACCATCACCATCCCCATGGACCCGATCACCGAAAAGGCCACCAGCCGGTCCAGTTGCCGCGCCGCCAGAATACCGACCATGCCCACGGCCAGCGACACCAATGCGGCTGGCAGCAGCCAATCCCCGTGCAGACCTGCCGTCGCCTCAAGGTCCGGCGGGAAGATCATGGTATAGACACGGATGATCGCGTAGGCGCCCACCTTGGTCATGATCGCAAAGAGGGCCGCGACGGGTGCAGGCGCCTCGGCATAGCTGGACGGCAACCAGAAATGCAGCGGCACAAGGGCCGCCTTGATGGCAAAGACCAGCAACAGAAGTACGGCAGCGATGCGAATGCCTGCACTTTGTTCGGGGTTGATGTCACGCACACGCTCGGCCAGATCAGCCATGTTCAGCGTGCCCGTGTCGGCATAAATCGCGCCCAGCGCAAACAGGAAGAGCGTTGATCCCAGCAGGTTAAACAGCACGTATTGCACGCCCGCATGCAGCCGCTTGTTACCGCCCGCGTGGATCATCAGACCATACGACGCGATCAGCAGAACCTCGAAGAACACAAACAGGTTAAAAAGGTCACCGGTCAAAAACGCACCCATGATGCCCATCAGCTGGAACTGGTAAAGCGCATGGAAATGCCGCCCGCGATCATCCCAGCCAGAGCCGATTGCATAAAGCAGCACAAACAGCGACAGCACGGCCGTCAGCAAAACCATCAGCGTGGACAGCCTGTCACCGACAAGCACAATCCCGAACGGGGCCGCCCAGTCACCGGCCTGATAAAGCATGACAGTGCCGTCAGACGTTTCCCACGCAAGCCCCGCCGTAATGGCGATCAGGGCCAGCACACCCGCGACGGAAAATACGCGCTGGATGCCGATGTGATAGCGGGCCGCAAGAACAATGAACGGTGCCAGCAGTGACGGCAGCACCACCGGAAGGACAAGCCAATGTGTCATGCCACACCTCCGGTCTTGGTATCGCGGATCGGCGTGTCATCCGCTTGTGGCGTCATAAGCTCTTCGGGGAGATCATCAGGCACGCCGCCTTCGGGGTCGTCCACATGATCGTCATTCCCGCCCAGAAACGCGCCCAGCGAAATCATCACCACCACGGCCGTCATCCCGAACGAGATCACGATGGCAGTCAGGACAAGCGCCTGCGGAAGCGGATCGGTATAGGTTTCCGCATCCGTCAGGATCGGCGGCGCACCGACGACAAGGCGACCGGACGCAAACAGGAAAACGTTTACCGCGTAGGTCAGCATCGAAATGCCCATAATGACGGGGAAGGTGCGCAATCGCAGCACAAGATAAATGCCAGCGGCGGTCAGAACGCCAATCGCTGTCGCAACAAGAAGCTCCATCAGACGGTCCCCCCTGCTGGTGACTGCGGCGCGGTATCATCATCCCGTGACGGGTCAACGTCCATCGCATGATCGTTGTCAGGCACATGCGCACGGCGCGCCAACCGCGAGAAACTTTCCAGCGACAGCATCACAGCACCCACAACGGCAAGGAAAACGCCCACATCAAACAAGGCAGCTGTGGCCAATTCAAACTCCTGAAACGGCGGAATACGGACATAGGTGAAATCTGATGTCAGGAACGGTTTGCCAAAGAACCACGACCCCACACCGGTCAGACCCGCAACCAGCACGCCCGCACCAATCACCCCGTGATAGGGGTAGCGCAAGCGGTCGGACGCCCAGTTAAAGCCGCTTGCCATATACTGCATCACAACACCAATCGACACGATCAGACCCGCGATAAAACCGCCGCCCGGTTCATTGTGACCGCGCAGGAATATGTAAAAGCCCACCAGCATGACAACGGGCATCAGCACGCGGGTCAGCACCACCATCATCATCGGGTGCATGTCGCCCGCGCGTGGCTGGTCCGGCTTGCGGTTCAACAGGCGCGCGCGCACGGGGCCGTTCAGCAAGGTTTCGGTCAGCGCATAAATCAGCAGCGCCGCGATCCCCAACACGATGATCTCACCAAAGGTATCAAAGCCACGGAAATCCACGAGGATTACGTTCACCACATTGGTGCCGCCGCCGCCCTTGTAGGAATTGGCCAGATGGAACTCTGAAATCGGGCTGCCGACCGCGTCGCGCAGCAGATAGTGATAGGCAAGTCCTGTCGCCGCAACACCACCAACGATCGCGACCGCCGCATCACGCACGCGACGTATTGCACCGCTTTCCTTGGGCGTCTGGTTTGGTAGGAAGTTCAGCGCCAGCAGCAGAAGGATGATGGTCACCACTTCAACCGTGATCTGCGTCATCGCCAGATCGGGCGCACTGAAATAGACAAACCCGACAGAGACCATCAGACCCACAATCGCGATCAGGATCAATGACAGCAAACGGTTGCGATGCATCATCACCATGCCCACGGACGCGGCCACCAGCATCGCCCAGCCCACCACTGGCACAATGCCAACGGGCTGTATCTCGCGCGTGGCAGCGCCGACAACACCGGACGCATAGGCATAGTAGCCCGCACCGATCACGGTGATCAGCATCACGGCGGCGTAGCGTGTGAAGGCACCGTTATGGATGCCGTGAACAGTCTTTCGGGCCAGCCCGACCATATCGGCAATCAGTGCCTCGAACATGGTTTTTGCCTCTGGCCGCGGTGTTGCCTCCCACAGGCGCGACAGCGGTTTGAACAGCAACAGCACGATCAGACCGCCAGCAATGGCCACCATCGACATATAAAGCGGGACATTGAAGCCATGCCAGATTTTGATGTGGTAGTCCGGCACCTCGGCGGCACTACCAACAACAGCTGCCGTGATCAGGTACACCAGTTCCTCGACCAGCATCGGTGCGACACCAATCGCGACCACAAGAACAACAAGGATCGCAGGCGGCAACCACATCCCGGGACCGGGATCATGTGGCTTGGCAGGATAGCTTTCGGGATCACGCTTTTTACCAAGGAACGTGTGACCGATCAGACGGAAGCAATAGGCCGCCGACATGAGCGACCCGAAGGTCACCAGCGCAGGCACCAGCCAGTCAGGGCCGAAGAGATAGGTTTTTTCCATTTCCTTGAGCATCATTTCCTTGCTCAGGAAACCATTTAGTAACGGGATACCCGCCATGGAAAGCGCAGCCAGAGTCGCAATGACAAAGGTAATCGGCATCAGGTGCCGCAAGCCGCCAAGGATGCGAATATCGCGGGTCTTGGTCTCGTGGTCGATAATGCCCGCCGACATAAACAGCGCCGCCTTGAACGTCGCGTGGTTCATGATGTGAAACACAGCAACCATCGCGCCAAAGGCCGTACCGGTGCCCAGCAGCATCGTGATCAGGCCCAGATGCGACACGGTAGAGAACGCCAGTAGCGCCTTCAGATCATGTTTGAACAGCGCAATCACCGCGCCCAGCACCATCGTGATCAGCCCTGCGGTGGTGACGATGTAAAACCACTCCGGCGTGCCGGACAACGCGGGCCACAGTCGTGCCATCAGAAAGATGCCCGCCTTTACCATGGTGGCCGAGTGCAGGTAGGCCGACACAGGCGTTGGGGCCGCCATCGCGTGCGGGAGCCAGAAGTGGAACGGAAACTGCGCCGATTTTGTAAAACAGCCTGTCAGGATCAGCAAGAGTGCAGGCACATAAAGCGGGTCCGCCTGTATCAGATCGCGGTTTTGCAAGATGACGGACAGATCGTAGCTGCCCACGATATTGCCCAGAATCAGCAAACCACCGATCAGCGCCAGACCACCCATACCGGTCACGGTCAGCGCCATCCGCGCGCCCTGACGGCCCTCTGGCAGATGCTTCCAATAGCCGATCAGCAGGAACGACGACAGCGACGTCAGTTCCCAGAAAATGAGCAGCAACAGGATGTTATCGCTCAGCACGATACCCACCATCGCGCCTTGGAACAGCAGCAGGTAGGTAAAGAACTCGCCCATATTGTCTTTGCGCGACAGATAACTGCGGCCATAGGCAATAATCAAAAGTCCGATACCAAGGATCAGCGTGGCAAAGAAAAAGCCCAGTGCATCTAGCATCAGATTCACGTTCAGCCCAAGGATCGGTATCCAGTCAAACCGCGCCGTGACCACCTCACCTGCCAGAATGGCGGGCAGGTTTGTCATCAGGCCGACAAAGGCGATTAGTGTCACCGTAAAGGTCACGCCAGCGCAGGCCTGTCGTCCGGCCTGATTCATCAAACCGGGTAAAAGCGCACCCAAAAACGGCAAAGCAACGATGAGGAAAAGAGACACGTGAACTCCCGAATTAAGAAGCGCTGACATGCGCGGACCCATGCATCAGGTCGCGCCCTTTCTGATGTGAATTCGGATAAATCACAAGCCAGACGGCACGCAGACCATGCCATGTCCCGGAAATTCCTCCCTCTGGCAATCAAAATGGGGCATTGACCCTGCTTGGCAAGGGATCGTGATTGCTTTTTTGACAAAAATCGTCGGGATTATCAAAACTGGCCAACAGACGCATCGGGACTAGGTAAATGGCGCGGCGCAAATAGACGGGGCGGGCCCAGTGACAACTGTATTAATCATCGGAAGCGGGCCAAACGCGGTTGCGGCGCGTGAATGGGAGCGCGGCCCGTTTGACCGGATCGTGGCGATCAATAACGCGTGGCGCGTCCGGCCCGATTGGGATGATCTGATCCACCCCAGCGACTTCCCCGACGCGCGCAAGCCGGACGATCTGGCAGGGGGGCAACGCATCATCACGGCTGACGACTACGTGCCCCTGCAAAACGCCTTTGGCGGCTTTGTTTACGCAGGTGGCACCATGGCCTTCACCGCTGCCTACTGGGCACTGGCCGCGTCGAAACCGCGCGTGATCGCGATGATTGGCTGCGATATGGTCTATCCACCGTCGGGCAACACGCATTTTTACGGCACAGGCACCGCTGACCCTTTGCGCACCGACATCAGCCTGCGGTCACTTGAGGCCAAATCAGCGCGCCTTGCAACACTTGCCGCACGTGAGGGCTGTGCCATGGTAAACCTATCCGCCGATGCAAGCCGTCTGACCTTCCCGCGCGCGCAACCTGCGCAATCCGCCGCGTGCACGCCGCTAAATTACAGCGCAACAAAGGTCGCGGCGGCCCTCAAAGAAGAGGACCGCCTTGGGTATTACGTACCATCAGGCAAATACTGGAAAGAAGAAGATCGCTTTGATCCCGCCGCCATCGACGCGCTGGATCAGATGTGGCTCAAAGCAGGCCAGCCTCTTTGAACAGGACCTTCAGATCAGCCTTAGGGCGTGGGCCGATGTGGCCGATCACCTCGGCTGCGGCAATCACGCCCATACGCCCGCAGTCCTGCAAAGACCGCCCCTGCGCCATGCCAAACAGGAACCCTGTCGCAAACTGATCGCCAGCGCCTGTCGCATCAACAGGGGTCACGGGCGTCACCGCCGCCTCAACCTGCTCGTCCCCGCGCCGCAGGATTACCGGATCACCAGAGCGCGTGCAGACAACCGTCTCGCAATGCGCCGCTGCCTTGTCCAAAGCCTCTGCCAGATTGTCGGTCTGGTAAAGCGTGGTCCACTCGTCCTCGTTGCCCAGCACAAAATCCATGTCGTCGGTGATCAGGCGCTGGAAGTCTTCGCGGTGGCGGTCGGCACAAAACGGATCAGACAGTGTGATCCCTGCCTTGCCACCGGCCTCGCGCATGGCCTGTGCTGCCGCGGCAAAGGCTGTCTTTCCTTCGGGCTTGTCAAACAGATACCCCTCAAGAAACAGGATTTTGCTGTTAGCAAAAATCTCGGTCGCAACATCGTCCTGCCCCAGATCGGCCCCTGCGCCCAGATAGGTGTTCATCGACCGCTCACCGTCGGGCGAGACAAAGATCATCGATCGCGATGTCGGCGCTTCTGCCCCAGCAACCGGAGCGTTCGGGAAAGCTGTGCCTGCGTCTTCCATACCCTCGGCATAGAAGCGCCCCAGCGCATCGTCCTTCACCTTGCCGATAAAAGCCGTATTCAGGCCGAGGCTACCCAGTCCTGCAATCGTGTTTGCCACCGATCCGCCCGGCGTTTCGGTCCGGTCGGACATTGCGGCATAAAGCACCTCGGCGCGGTCGCGCTCGATCAGTTGCATGATGCCCTTCTCGATCCCCATCTGGTCGAGAAACATATCAGGGGCGCTGGCGATCACGTCCACGATGGCATTGCCGATCCCGATCACATCATAAGAACTCATAGGTTTTTATCCTCGAACTGGCACAGGTCGCGTATCAGGCAGGCCGCGCATTTGGGTTTTCTGGCGACGCATGTATAGCGCCCGTGCAGGATAAGCCAGTGGTGCGCGTGTAGCTGGAAATCGGCTGGCGTGTGGTCCTCGACCGCGCGTTCTACCGCGTCCACGTCTTTGCCTTTGGCAATCCCCGTCCGATTGCCCACGCGGAAAATATGCGTGTCCACCGCCTGTGCAGGCTGGCCCCACCACATGTTCAGCACGACATTCGCCGTTTTGCGCCCCACACCGGGCAACGATTGCAGCGCGGCGCGTGAATTGGGCACCACGCCGTCATACTCATCGACCAAAATCTGGCTGAGCTTGATGACGTTCTTTGCCTTTTGCCGGAACAGACCGATTGTCTTGATATGCTCCGTCACCCCCTCGATCCCGAGATCGAGCATCTTCTGCGGCGTATCAGCCACCGCAAAGAGCCCGCGCGTGGCCTTGTTCACGCCTTTGTCCGTAGCCTGCGCCGACAGGGCCACAGCCACCACCAGCGTATAGACATTGACGTGCTCCAACTCCCCCTCCGGTGCGGGGTCGCTGGCGTGGAACCGCGTGTAGATCTCGCGGATGGTATGGTAATCAAGTTGCTTTGGCATGGGCACTCTATGCCCTGCCCTGCGCCTTCCCGCAACATTCGGGTCGCATGGTGTGACACCAGCGCCTATCTTCGTTTCATGGAACAGGAAAACACATATCATTATGCCGTCATGGCCCGCGCGATTGAGGCGATTGACGCCGCCGATGCGCCTTTGACACTCGAAGACCTTGCCGGGCAGATGAACATGTCGCCTGCGCATTTTCAGCGGCTCTTTTCGCAGTGGGTCGGTGTCAGCCCCAAACGCTACCAGCAATATCTGGCCTTGGGCCACGCCAAGACCCTTTTGCGCGACCGCTTCACCACGCTGGCCACCGCCGATGCGGTGGGCCTCTCCGGCTCTGGCCGCCTGCACGATATGTTCCTCAAATGGGAAGCGATGAGCCCCGGTGACTTCGCCAAAGGCGGCGCGGGCCTCACGATCTATTGGGGCTGCTTTGAAAGCCCTTTTGGCCCCGCCATCATCATGGGCACCGACAAGGGCATCTGCGGCATGGCCTTCACCGCCGAGATGGGCGAGGACACGGCCATGGCCGACCTGACGCGGCGCTGGCCGCATGCGACGTTCACAAAGAACCCCGACTTTCTGCGCCCGTGGGCCTTGACCGCTTTGGGTATGGACCAAGGTGACGCGCCCACGCCGCTCTATCTGATCGGCGCGCCGTTCCAGCTCAAGGTGTGGGAAGCGTTGCTAACCATACCCACCGGTCACGTCACCACCTATTCGGAAATTGCCGCCACCATCGGCAACCCAAAGGCCGTGCGGGCTGTGGGCACCGCCGTGGGCCGCAACCCGATCAGCCTGCTGATCCCCTGCCACCGCGCCTTGCGCAAATCAGGCGAGTTGGGCGGCTATCACTGGGGTATGAAGGTCAAGCGGTCAATCCTTGCGTGGGAATCAGCGCGTGCCGATACGGCCTTGCAAAGTGCCTGATATTAGGCGGTTTATCGCCTGACACCCCCGCGCTATTGGATAGCATCACCCACCCGTGCCATATGTTTGTCATCCCAAGCGCACTGGTTTGCGCATCCCACAAGACTGGACACGAACAATGACATTCGCAAAATTTCCAACCCTTCTGGCCGCGTCTTCGCTGGCTTTTGTTGCTGCCTGTGCCGGTGGCCCGAACAACAATGAAAACACCCAAAGCGGCGCTGTGGCCGGTGGTCTGATCGGTGCCGTTGTGGGCGCTGCTACAGGCGACACCGCCGCTGAGCGCCGTCAGGGCGCGTTGATCGGCGCGGCACTTGGTGCGGCCGGTGGCGCTGCAATCGGCAACCAGCTTGACCGTCAGGAAGAAGAACTGCGTCAGGCACTGGGGAACAACGTGGGCATCGTGAACAACGGTCAGAACCTGACCGTGACGCTGCCGCAGGACATCCTGTTTGCCACCGATAGTGCGACGCTGACAGGCGCGCTCCAGAACGATCTGGTGGCCGTGGCTCGCTCGCTTAACAACAACCCTGGCACAACGGTCAGCGTGATCGGTCATACCGACAACGTGGGCGAGGCTGGCTATAACTTCGATCTGTCCCAGCGCCGCGCACAGGCCGTGACATCCGTGCTGATCAACGCCGGTGTATCACCGTCGCGCCTGCGCACTGTTGGCCGTGGTGAAGATCAGCCGATCGCGTCCAACCTGACCGCCGATGGCCGTCAGCAGAACCGCCGCGTCGAGATCGTGATCACGCCAAACTGATCGCACAGCACTGCGACTGAATTGGGGGAAGGGCTGCCAACCGGCGGCCCTTTTTCATTGCGACACCCCGACATTGGTCATATCATTTGACCAATTAAAGCGAGGTCCGCGCATGCCGTTTGAAACCGTTCAACAGGAAAAGCTATCCCACGGTGTGGTGCGCCAGATCGAAGGGCTGATCCTGCGCGGCATCCTGAGACCGGGTGAAAGACTTCCGTCAGAACGCGAACTGTCCGAACGCATGGGCGTCTCGCGTCCATCCCTGCGCGAGGCGCTACAAGACCTGCAAGACCGCGGATTGTTGGCGTCACGCGCTGGTGCGGGCGTCTTTGTGGCTGACGTGCTGGGCAGCGCCTTTGCTCCCGCGCTTGTCACGCTGTTCGCGACCCATGACGAGGCGGTTTTTGACTACATCAGCTTTCGCCGCGATATGGAGGGGCTGGCGGCAGAACGGGCAGCGCGCATGGCCTCTGACACGGATCTTGCGGTGATCCAGACGATCTTAGACAAGATGGAAACCGCCCACGGAAAGCGCAATCCGGCGGACGAGGCGCAGCTTGATGCGGATTTCCACCTCGCCATTATCGAGGCCAGCCATAACATCGTCATGCTGCATATGATGCGGTCGATGTATCAGCTTTTGCGGGAGGGGGTCTTTTATAACCGCTCCATCATGTTCAAGCAGCGCATGACGCGCGAAAACCTGTTGGACCAACACCGTGCGATCAATTCCGCACTTCAGGCCCGCGATCCTGACGGCGCGCGCGCGGCTGTGGCGGCACATCTGGACTATGTCGCTAAAGCCCTGACAGACCAGCAAAAGGCCGACCGGAACGAAGTCTTTGCCAAGAAGCGCTTTGAACACGAGGCGGGACGCTAGGCAGGTTTGATTCGTTCTAATGGTGCGCTACCTAATTTACGTGCTAAATAAGGATGATCCTGATGCGCCTGATTGCTATCGCCGCCTGCCTGACAGCCGCCCTGCCCGCACATGCCGACTTTGCGCTGACCTTCCGGGACGGTGCGCCGAAAGATCGGTTTGAACTGACAGGCATGGACACTTGCGGGATTGGCGCAGCACAGCTGACGATTGATCTGGCGGGATCCGCTGGCGGGCTCATCTTTGACGTGACCGCCGAGGGCGCGGGCGTCGAGGTGTTCCAACCACTTGAGGTTGTCGCAGGGCGTGATCGGCTATCAGCGCTTCCCACGGTGTCTGACGGTGACACGATGATCCAGTTTGATCTGTCGGCGCTAGCCGGTGATCCTGTGTTGGCCTTTACCGTCGATCTTGATGATACCGGCGCCACACGCCAGATCACGGTCAGCGGCGCCGAGATTGCGGGTGCCAGCGCCACGATCAGTTGGCCTACGGGTCAGATGACAGGCAGGTTTGACGCATCCGCAACCGCTATCTTGGCACAGACCGCCTGCACATCCTGATCGCCAGATAAGCAAAAGCCCGCGTGTCAGGTGACACACGGGCTTTTTGATATTGGTCTGACAGGGCGCTGGTTAGTGCAGCTTGGCCCCGACCTGATCAATCGCGTCATCAATCAGCGTATCTTTTCCGGCAGCATCGGTCTGCTTGGCCAGAATGTCGTTGGCAGCACCAACGGCCACGGTGACGGCCTGATTGCGGATATCCTTCACAGCGGCGGCTTGGGCGGCAGCGATCTGCTCTTCCGCGCCAGCCAGACGGCGTGCAACGGATGATTTGATATCTTCTTTGGCCTGCTCGCCTGCGCGGTTCGCCTCTTCTTTGGCGTTGGCAACAATGCGATCGGCCTGCGCCTGCACATCTTTCTGCTTGCGCTCGTAAGAGGCCAGCAGCGACTGCGCTTCTTCACGCAGGGCACGGGCTTCGTCCAGCTCGGCGCTGATGGCGTTCGCACGCTTGTCCAGCATACCGCCCACAAGGGTTGGCACTTTGAAATACAGCAGCACGCCGACGAAGATGATGAACGCGATCAGAACAACAAAGTCGGTGTTCTGCAGCGAAAAGAACACATCACCGGCAGCAAGCGCCGGGCTTGCCATGGCAGTGAAAAGGGCGGCGATCAGAAATCTCATGGTGCTACCCTTTCATCCTTGCGTTCACAGCGGCGGTGACAGTCTTGGCATCAGCCGATCCACCCAACGCTGCGACCAGTTCTTTGGCCGTGTCCTTGGCAACCTGCTTGATGCTGGCAACGGCACCGTCACGAATTTCGGCAATCGCCGCTTCGCTTTCGGCGGTCTTTTCCGCGATCTTTGCATCAGCCTTGGCCAGTTCCGCATCCAGGTCTTTCTGGATATCGGCCTTGGCGGCGGCGACAATCTCGTTGGCTTCAGTTCGCGCGTCGGCCAGTGCCTTATCATAGGCGGCTTCGGCGTCGACAGCCTTTTGCTTCAGCTCTTCGGCTGCGGCAATATCGTTTGTGATCGTGCCTGCCCGTTCCGCCAGAACCGACCCGATACGGGGCAGTGCGACGCGCGACAGCACGAAATAGGTTACGACCAGCGCAACCAAAAGCCAGAAAATCTGGTTTGGGAAGGTGCTGAAATCAAGCTGCGGCATGCCCGCGCCGGTTTCGGCTCCGTTTTCTACAGTCTCTGTTGCCATGATGGCCCCCAAAATTCCTTGGTAAGTTACCGGTCAGGGCGACGTGCGCCCTGACCAGCCGTAAGGATATTGGTGTGTTCTTAGACTGCGAACATCAGCAGAAGAGCGACGAGGAACGAGAAGATCCCCAGAGCTTCTGCGAATGCGAGGCCGATGAACAGTGTTGCTGTCTGCGAAGCAGCAGCGGATGGGTTGCGCAGTGCGCCGGCAAGGTAGTTGCCTGCCACGTGACCAACACCGATAGCGGCTGCGCCGGAACCGATAGCTGCGAGACCTGCGCCGATGTGTGCGAGTTGACCTTCCATGAGAATTCTCCTTACGATTGGAAGTTAAATCAAGCGGGGGTCGTCCCCGCCCGAATGCTTAGTGATGCGGGTGCAATGCGTCTTTCAGATAGACGCATGTGAGGATCGTGAAGACGTAAGCCTGAATGCCGCAAACCAGCACCTCAAGCCCGTAGATCGCAACGATCCCCAGAATGGACAGTGGGCTGATCAGCAGCAGTGCTGCAAAGCCCGCGAAAACCTTGATCACGGCGTGACCGGCCATGATGTTGCCTGCCAGACGAATGGAGTGGCTGACAGGACGCACGAAGTAGGAAATCACTTCGATGATGGCGATGACAGGGCGCAGGATCGCTGGCGCGTCCTTCATCCAGAACATGCCAAGGAACGATGCGCCGTTCAGAACAAAGCCGATCACGGTGACGGCGATGAACACGCCAAAACCAAGGATCGCCGTGACCGCGATGTGCGATGTGGGCGAGAACGACATTGGCAGCAGCGCCAAATAGTTGGAAAACAGGATGAACACGAACAGCGTCATGATGTAGGGGAAGTATTTCGCGCCTTCCTTACCACAAACGTCTTCGACCATCTTGTAAATGAAGCCGTAAAGAAGCTCGGCGATCGACTGAACACGACCGGGCACGATGGACCGGCTGGAGCTACCCATCACGAACAGGGCGATGATACAGGCCACAGCAATCGCCATCCAAAGCGTCGCGTTCGTGATTGTGAACATGCCAATGGCACCGTCACCGAACAGCGGCTTGATGATAAACTGATCAAGCGGGTGGAATACCAGACCGCCGCCTTCTTTGGCTTCTTCAGTCGCCATGTTTTTCGCCCTCATCGTCACTGACCGCGGCCAGTTGTTTCTTCTGCACTTCCTTGGCCGACCGCATCATGGTGTTCACACCGGCGGCAAGGCCCAGAAAAATGAAAAGCACCAGAAAGATCGGGAGCGTCCCGAACAGGTAATCCAACCCGTATCCAATGCCAAAGCCGATCCCAAGACCGGCGACCAATTCAATTACCATCCGCCACGCAAGCTGCGCTTGGGAGTATTTCTCGTCCGAGTGGGATTTGACCTCAGGCGCGATCCGCTTTTCCGCCAGTTTCGCCTCAAGGGCTGCCAACTTGGCGCGGTGATCATCCTGTTCAGACAAGGCACACGCCCCCCTCAGATGTTGCGCAGGGTTTATGACCGCGCGCGGCCCGAGTCAACACAGGTGCGTGAACCACATAAGGTGCTGATATTATTGAATTTTGAATTTCGCGCAACGCTAACGAGAGAGGCCATTTACTGCAGAATAAGCTGTTTATGATATTCAACCATCTGGTTGACGTTTCGCGGGCTTTGGCCCAGATGACGCCAATGACCCAGCAACTTGACATTGTCTTCTCGGCGCTTGCCGATCCGACCCGCAGGGCGATCCTGTCGATGTTGCTTGAAGACGATATGGCCGTCACAGACGTGGCAGAGCCGTTTGATATCTCGCTCGCAGCGGTCTCCAAACATCTGGGTATCCTGACAGCGGCGGGTCTTGTGTCTCAGGAAAAGCGCGGTCGCGTGAAGTGGTGCAAGCTGGAACCTGACACCCTGCGCGAGGCGTCGGTGTGGATGCAAGGGTTCGGGCAGATGGGCGGGCTTGATCTGGATGCGTTCGAGCGGTTCCTGTCAGCAGAGCTGCGCGACACGCCCTGAAAATTCGTTTTCCCATAAGAAAAGGCTGCCTGCTTGGGTCAGACAGCCTTTAGGTAATGCGACGATCTTGGGTCGATCAGAGCACGAATTGCACAATCGCAAGGACGATGACGACGAGACCAACAAGATAAATAATGCCACGCATGGGGTATTCCTTTCATATATTTCACTGATCAAACGCGCTGCCCCCCGTCCGGTTCCCGCAAATCGCGCAAAATCTGAAAATATGCTAAAGTCGCAGCCATCTTTTTCATAAAAGAGGTATTTCATGCGCTATTTTTTCATGACCGCCGCCCTTTGCCCGCATCTTGCACTGGCCCAAGGTGCCTGCCCCGCAACGTTACCTGCCCCTGATCCGTGTATGATTGGCACGTGGATGGGTGAAAACACGGCAGGTCAGCGGATTTACGATATGATCCAAAGGAATCCGCCCCCCGGCGTGGACCGCACGACCATACCCGTGCCACCTGCGATGCTGGGTATCACGATCTTTGAGGACGGGTTCTACGCAACATTGCCGCTGCATACGGAGGCCGGTTGGACCGATGTGTCAGAGCACGACACGGTGGCCGTTCAGATGGATCTCAGCGTGGGATCGGAGTTTGGTCACATCTGGACAGAGGGCGGTCAGCTGAAATTCTGCACCACGGGCGAGAACCTTGTGACGCTGCTAACCAAAGCGCAAAGCGGTCTGGGCGGTGAGGGTGAAACCGTCACGTCACCGCTGGGCGATCCCGCGTTCCGGCCTCGCATCGGGTATAACTGTAGCGGTGACTTCATGGACTGGACCGTGCAACTGCCCGCGCCGATCAATACCGTCGCTTACAATCTGCAAAAGTTTGATGAAGACCGTTTCAGCGACGAATGGCGCGATCTTCTGGCGATCCGTGGCGATCTTGTGATTGATCCGTTTGTGATCGAATAGCTATCCATCGTCCCGCAACAGCATCAGCAGGGCGACAACAGTCAGCAGCAATCCGGCGGCGACCCAAACGGACGGCAGCTGTCCCCCAAGGGCTACGTCCCAGACGATCACCCAGCTTGGTGTCAGATAGGTGTAGGCCATCACCTTTGACGATGGCAGCCGCAGGGCTGCAAACTGCAACAGCACAAAAGTCGCGGAACTGGCAAATAGTCCCGTATAGGCGATGGTGATCCAGACAATCGCGGGGAGCGTGGACCAGTTGGTCGCACGTAGATCATTCCAGCCAACCACCGTGAGAATAAGCGAGCCTGCCAGCAAAACACCGAAGCTGAACACAAGCGGCGATTCCCCTCGGTTCAGCTTGCGCACCAGCGGTGTGTAAACCGCATGCGCCATGACGCCCCAGAAATAGATCGCCTCGCCCTGCCCGATCTCGAACCGCATGATTGCCGCAATATCTGCGCGAAAGATCACCCAGATCGCACCAACCCCGCCGATCAGCAGGGCCACGGCCATGCGCGCGGTCAGCCGCTGGCGTAGCAACAGCCAGCCGAACCCCGCCGCAAGGATCGGCGTCAGCGTAAACACGGCGGCGGCACTCACGGGTGGTGCGGTCTTCAACCCTTCGAACATCAGCACAAAGTAGGTCACAAAGAACACCGCCAGCAGCGGATAGCGCCACGGGGCCGCACCATCAGCGGGTTTAAAGCCAACAGTGGCAAAGGCAACGCCACCCACGATCACCGTCGCCAGCCAGAACCGCACGACATTCAGCGCAAGCGGCGTGATCTCGTTGGCGGCCAAGGCGCCCAGTGCAAAAGACCCCGCAACCAGCAGGGAAAACAGCAGCATGGCAAGATGGCCCGCGCGGGCAGGTGGCATCAGGCGTCCCACGCCTTGGCGGCTTGCTTGATCGCCTTGAGTGCTGCCTGCACCTTATCCGTGCGATGCAGGTCCACATGGGTGACCAGCCACATCGGCGTGCGCCATTCGGCGCGGGCCTCTGTCACCTCGTGGAAGTTGCCGTCCTTGATGATCCAGCTTGGCAAAAAGCCGATCCCGGCACCTGCAATCACGGCCTCGGCCATGACTGCGGTTTCATCGGCACGGAAAACGATGCGGTCCGATGGCACCAGTTGTGTGATCCAACTGTTCCACGGCGCGCGGCTTTGTGGATCATCGGTCCCGATAAAGCTGTGATTGACCAGATCCGCATCATCTTTCGGCAGACCATGCTGCGCGACATAGCTTTCGGCGGCGACAAGGTGCATTTGCGGGGTGGCCAGCGCCTGCACGACATTATCCGGCTCGTCCGGTGCCGCACCGCCACGGATCGCGACATGGGCCTCACCGTATTCAAGGCGAAACAGACGCTCGCCGGTCAGGTAACGGATGCGCAAAGCGGGGTAATCGGCCTGAAGCCCTGCGATCACTGGCATCAGCAGCGATGAAAACGCGGCCAGCGTTGTGATCGTCAGCTCGCCCGATACACCGGCCCCCTGCCCTTTGATCCGGCTGGCCAGCTGACTGAACTGTTCGTCGGTGGTCTGGGCCACCCGCAGCAGATCATTGCCCGCCTCGGTCGCGGTGTAGCCGCGGGCATGTCGCTGGAATAACTTCACACCCAGCCGTTCTTCCAAGGCGTCGATATGGCGGATCACGGTGGCGTGGTGGACACCCAGCACATCAGCAGCCCCGCTGACGGTGCCGTTACGCGCCACTTGAAAGGCGGTGCGAATTTCATCCCAGTTGTCCATGTGGCATGTCCCGACTGTGCATATTCAAACATCTAGTAGCATTTTGTGGCCATTTCGTTCGTAAGCGCAATCACTAAGTTGACGGTTAAGCCAAACAGGAGCTTTCCTTCATGATCACGTCTATTCTTCATATCGACGCCTCTGCCCGCCACGACGACAGCGTCAGCCGCGCCACAACGGCGCAAATCATCGCATCACTGTCGCCGACGTCAGTTGTGCACCGCGATCTGGTCGCCGAACCGCTGCCACACGTCGACGCCACATGGGTCGCGGCCCGCCTCGTGCCTGAGGACGAACGCTCGGACACTGAGCGGCAGAGCCTCGCCCTGTCCGATGCGCTGGTGTCCGAGATCATGGACGCAGATACACTTGTCATCGGCATGCCGATCTACAACTTTGGGATGCCCGCCGCACTCAAGGCTTGGGTTGATCTGGTCGCCCGTCCGAAGGTGACATTCGCCTACACACCCGACGGCCCCAAAGGGCTGGTCGAGGGCAAGAAGGCGATTGTTGTCGTGGCCTCCGGCGGCGTGAAGATGGACAGCGTGGCCGACTATGCGACCCCGCATCTGCGTCAGGTGCTCGGCTTTCTTGGGATCACGGATGTCACGTTCATGTCCGCCGACGACGCCGCTCAGCGCTACGCGGCCTGATGCCAGCGCGATCTTGACCTTCATAATGCTCGGTGCCTACCATCGCGCATTATGCCACAATCCCTTTCCCGCCAGCAAAAATTCTGGAACCTCTATGCACGGTTGATGCAAAAACCGGGGCTGGCCTATGTCAGACCGCTCTGGCTTGCCCGCCCTTTGGTGACGCTTGACGCCATCGTCGCGCATCGCACCCCGCGTGGGTTGCGCCTGACCGACACCAGACTGACCCATGACGATAGAAGCGTTCCGACCACCCGCTGTGCCATGTCCGACGCGCAAACACGCGGCACACTGCTTTATCTGCACGGCGGCGCGTTCATGATCGGCAATCTGCGCCAGTATCGTCATCTTGTGGCCCATTTGGGGCACAAGTCCGGTCAAAGGGCCGTCTTCGTGGATTACCGCATGGCCCCCGAAGACCCCTACCCCGCAGCATTGGACGATGCATTCACCGCCTATCAGGCAACGCTCGCCGATCCTGACAGCGGCCCGATCACCCTTGTCGGTGACAGTGCCGGCGGTAATCTGGTGCTGGCCCTTGTGCTGCGGATCAAGGCGGCGGGCCTGCCGATGCCCGCGGCCGTCGTAGCCTTTTCGCCGATCGTTGATCTGCGTCTGATCAATCCCAGCCTGACGGCCAATGCCAAGTCCGATCATCTGGTCCCAATGTCGTGGGGCCGTCGTGGAGTAGTGGCCTATCTGAACGGCCACAGCGCTGACGATCCTTTTGTATCGCCGCTTCTGGGTGACTTCACCGGCGCGCCGCCTGTGCTGATCCAATATGACACCACCGAGGTCTTATATGATGACGGGCGCATGATGGCCCAGCATCTGCGCGATGCAGGCGTTGATGTCACCGAACAGACCCAAACCGGCTGCACGCATGTCTGGCAACTGAATGTGGGACGCTCCCCCGAAGCGACCCAAAGCGTCAAAGCCGCCGCCGCATTTCTGAAAGATCACCTGCCATGAAGGTCACGCATAACACCCCGGACATGCTGATCGTCGATCACCGCCCCGTTCTCCTGACCGTCGTGCTGGGCGTTTTCGTGCTGATTTACGTCGGCGTCGCTTTCGATGGGCTGCGCACAGGGCGCTACGGGCTGGTAGCGCTGATGATTTTTCTGACGTTTGCCATGTATTATATGCTCAAGATCGCTTCGACCCGCGTGCGGCTCACCTTTGATCGCGCGGCCAATCAGCTGACAATCCGGCAGAAATCAACCAAAGGCGTGCAGGTGTGGGAGCATCCCTTGAACACCATTGGCCGCGCCCGCGTGAACGTGCAGCAAGGTGAAACGGATACGTACCGGCTCGAGATCGATTTCACATCCGGCATGGACGCCGGATATTCGCACCCCGTCACAACAACCTTTTCCAGCGATCCGGGCGTGCGAAACGCGGCGGATGCCATCAACACATGGTTGGAGACGCAACAATGAAAGTGGTCGAGATTACCGGTGACCAGATCATCCTTGATGACACGCCATGGTTCTTTTCACTGATCTTTGCAGGCTTCTGCCTTGTTCTGCTTGGTGTCGGGATGAGCATGATCTTCGGCGGACAGGCCATCAAAGGCATCTTTGTCTTCGGCCTCGGCCTGCTGGTCGGGGCCGCACTGACACTGATCGCCCGCCGTGCGCGCATCTATCTTAATCGTCCGCTTGATCTGCTGGAAATCCGCACCCGCACCTTTCGCGGCAATACAATTGACCGCCACCGCCTGTCGGACCTGCGCACGGCGATTGTGCAAAGCATGGGTGGCGACAAACAAACCCACCGCCTCGCATTTATGCTGGACACCACAACCGTTCCAGCCACAGGTGCTTATACCAGCGGCAACAAGGCCCACCTTGCCCGCGATGCCGTGAACGCATGGCTGGCATCGGTTGACTCCACCGCGCCCCGCGAATAAACGCTGCTTCATATCCGGATGGCCTCAGCTTTCCGGTCCTGTGCACCATACAGGATCGCCACCAGTCAGCGCGTTGCGCCCACTGGTGCGATTGTCGTTTGGCACATGGGTTCTTATCTTGGGGCCATAGGGAAACGTCACGAAGGGCACCGCTCATATGTTTGAAAATCTGTCAGAACGCCTCGGATCAGTCTTTGACCGCCTGACCAAGCAGGGTGCCCTGTCCGAAGATGATGTGAAAACCGCCCTGCGCGAAGTGCGCGTCGCCCTTTTGGAAGCAGACGTTTCGCTGCCCGTCGCCCGCGATTTCGTGAAAGCGGTGCAGGAAAAGGCCACAGGTCAGGCCGTCACCAAGTCGATCACCCCCGGCCAGCAGGTCGTCAAGATCGTGCACGACGAACTCCAGCATGTGCTGACCGGTTCTGAAGAGCCCGGCGCGCTGAAGATCGATAACCCGCCTGCCCCGATCCTAATGGTCGGCCTGCAAGGCTCGGGTAAAACCACCACCACCGCGAAACTCGCCAAGCGTCTGAAAGACCGCGAAGGCAAGCGCGTCCTGATGGCCTCGCTCGACACCAACCGCCCGGCCGCGATGGAACAGCTTGCCATTTTGGGCAAACAGATCGGTGTCGATACACTACCTATCGTTAAAGACGAGGATCCCGTCCAGATCGCCAAACGCGCCAAGACACAAGCCTCTCTTGGTGGCTATGACGTCTACATGCTCGACACTGCGGGCCGCCTGCACATCGACCAGGAACTCATCGCGCAAGCCGCCGCCGTCCGCGACGTGGCCAACCCGCGTGAAACCCTGCTGGTCGTTGACGGCCTCACAGGTCAGGACGCGGTGAACGTCGCACAAGAATTCGACGACAAGATCGGCGTCACAGGCGTGGTCCTCACCCGCATGGACGGCGACGGTCGCGGCGGTGCGGCCCTCTCCATGCGCGCCATCACCGGCAAGCCGATCCGCTTCGTGGGCCTTGGCGAAAAGATGGACGCCATTGAGACGTTCGAGCCATCGCGCATCGCAGGCCGTATCCTCGGCATGGGCGATATCGTCGCCCTTGTTGAAAAAGCCCAGGAGACCATCGAGGCCGAACAGGCCGAACGCATGATGAAGCGCTTCCAGAAGGGCGCGTTCAACATGAACGATCTCAAGATGCAGCTTGAGCAGATGATGAAAATGGGCGGCATGGAAGGGATGATGGGCATGATGCCCGGTATGGGCAAAATGCAAAAGCAGATGGACGCCGCTGGCATGGATGACAGCATCCTCAAGCGTCAGGTCGCCCTCATCAACTCCATGACCAAGAAAGAGCGTGCGAACCCTGCCCTCCTCGCCGCGTCCCGTAAGAAACGCATCGCAAAAGGCGCCGGCCTCGAAGTGTCCGAGTTGAACAAACTCATCAAGCAGCATCGCCAGATGGCCGACATGATGAAAAAGATGGGCAAAATGGGCAAAGGCGGCATGCTCAAGCAAGCCATGAAAGGCATGATGGGCAAGGGTGGCGGCATGCCCGACATGAACGACCCCAAAGCGATGGAAGAAGCTGCCAAAGCCATGCAATCCCAGATGCCACGCGGCGGTATGCCCGGAATGGGTGGCGGCATGGGCCTGCCCCCCGGCCTCTCCGGCTTTGGAAAGAAGAAATAACCGATGCCATTCACGCAGTATCATTTTGCCAAAAATACTCCCGCCGGAGGCTCCCACGCCTCCGCTCGCGGGCGGCTGATGCTGTGCGAGAACGCGACAACACGCGCCAAGAATTCAGCCGCGCGTCAGCGCGTCCGTTTGGTCAAACTGCGCGGGGTCACGCCATGACGCTCGTCCCGCAATGCCCCACCCTCACCACAGACCGCCTCACCCTGCGCGCGCCGCAGGAAAGCGACATCGCCGCTGTCGCCGCCTTCTTTGCAGACCCCGTCCGCTCGGTTGGCTTTGGCGGTCCCGAAGACGAACACACCGCATGGCGTTGGTTTGCGTCCATGATCGGCCACTGGCACCTGCGCGGCTACGGCTTCTGGTTTGCTGATCTGCACGACGGCACCCCCGTTGGCATGACCGGTCTGTGGAACCCGTCTGGCTGGCCAGAGCCTGAGTTAGGCTGGGTGCTTTACGCCAACGCCGAGGGCAAAGGCTACGCCGTCGAAATGGCCAAAGCCGTGCGCCATCACGCCTACACCACCATGGGCTGGACCACGCTGACCTCCAACATCGTGCCGGACAACGACAAATCCAAAGCCGTCGCCCGCCGCCTTGGGGCCAAGATGGAACGCGTCTACGAAAATCCTGCCATGGGCACAGATGAGCTTTGGCGTCACCCCGCACCGCATGAGGTTGCAGCATGAGCGATACACGTCTGCCATGGGAAACCCTCCCGCAAGGCCAAGCCGCCGTTGCCGTTGAACGCATAGGCCAGGCCCTGCCCCGCATCGCCACGGACCGCACCGTGATGCGTGGCCCTTACATGGAAGATTTCGACATCTTCGCCGATCTCTTCACATCCGACCGTGGTCGTTACGTTGGCGGGCCGCTCACACGCGAAGGCGCGTGGGACGACTTTATCCAGCTCACCGCAAGCTGGATCCTGCGCGGTGCCGGCCTTTGGACAGTCGAGGATATGAACGATAAATCGGTGCTGGGTTTTGTCCTGCTCGGCCACGAAACCGGCGATCCCGAACCGGAACTGGGATTCCTCTTCACCGAGGAAGCCGAGGGCAAAGGCTATGCGTTCGAGGCCGCCGAAAAGGCCCGCAACAACGCGTGGAACGCGCTCAGCTTTGACACACTGGTCAGCTATATCGACCCACAAAACGACCGCGCCATTGCTCTGGCCACCCGCCTTGGTGCCGTCCGCGACGAAAGCGCCGACCATGACGGCACGCACACCTACCGCTACCCCCGTCCGGAGGTGCCAGAGGTCTGATGCACACACTCACCACCCAGAACCTGACTCTGCGCCCTTACCAGCGGTCCGACTTCGACGCCTACGCCGCGTTGATGACGGGCCCGCGCGCGCAGCATATGGGTGGTCCGCATGACAGTGACGGCGCGTGGCGCAATTTTGTGAATGATGCCGCGTCTTTTACGCTCAACGGCTTCGGTTGCTTTATCATCGTTGAAGATGCCACGCCGGCAGGCTTTGCTGGTATGATCCAGCCGCCCGATTTTCCCGAACCCGAAATCGGATGGGGCCTCTACGACGGTTTCGAAGGGCGCGGCATCATCACCCGCGCCGCCCGCGCGATCCTCGACGATGCCTTCGCGACCACAGGCCGTGATAGTTTCGTGAGCTACATCACACCCGATAACGCTGCCTCGATCAAAGTAGCCGAACGCTTGGGCGCTGTGCGCGACGATGCAGCAACGCCGCCCGCAGGCTGGAACAGCCTTGTCTACCGCCACACACCAAAAGGGGCCGCCGCATGACCGATACCACACAACGCGCCGCTGATATCCTCAAGGGTCACCGCGAAAGCATTGACCGCCTTGACGCGATCCTCGTCTACACGCTGGGTGAGCGTTTCAAGCACACCCAAGCTGTCGGCGTTCTCAAAGCCGAACACGACCTTCCACCGTCCGATCCTGCCCGTGAAGAGGCACAGATCGCACGGTTGACCGACCTTGCAACACGGGCCGATCTTGACCCGGAGTTTGCCAAGAAATTCCTCAACTTCATCATCGAGGAAGTGATCCAGCATCACAAACAACATCAATCCTAAATCCGGCGGCAAATGTCGCCTCACATTCTGCCAATCAAAGGAAATACTCTCATGGCTATGAAAATTCGTCTCGCCCGCGGTGGTTCTAAAAAGCGCCCTCACTATGCAATCGTCGCCTCCGACAGCCGCATGCCACGCGATGGCCGCTTTCTGGAAAAGCTGGGCACATATGACCCCATGCTGCCAAAAGACAGCGAAGACCGCGTGAAAATGAACATGGAGCGCGTGAAGTATTGGTTGGGTGAAGGCGCACAGCCTACCGACCGCGTGTCGCGTATGCTTGAGGCCGCTGGCGAGCTGCCAAAGAAAGACCGCTCCAACCCCAAGAAGGGTACACCGGGCAAAGCTGCTCAGGCGCGCGCCGAAGAAAAAGCATCCAAGGCCGCTGCTGCTGCCGAAGCTGCTGCTGCACCTGCCGAAGAGGCACCTGCAGAAGAAGCCGCTGCCGAAGAGTAAGCTGTTTTGCGGTGCGGGGTCTGCAACGATCCCGCACCATGCCGCCTCCCCGCTAATTCGCAAAGGCCCCCGCGGGCTTTCGCAAAGGAGCGTTTCACATGACAGATCGCGTGACAGTCGGATCCATCGGCGGGGCGTTTGGCGTCCACGGCGAAGTGCGCCTGAAATCCTTTTGCGCAGAGCCGGCAGCGATTGCCGACTACGCGCCGCTTTACACCGAAGCCGGGCAGACCTTTGCCCAGATCGTGCTGACCGGTCAGACGAACAACGGCCTGACCGCCCGCGTTGACGGTATCGTCACGAAAGAGGATGCAGACGGGCTGAAAGGCACGGTTCTGCTGGCTGATCGCGCAAATCTGCCTGCGCTGCCTGACGACGAATACTATTACGCTGATCTGGTTGGCCTCACCGTGCTGGATACAGGCGGTGCGACGCTGGGCACCGTGAAGTCGGTGAACGACCACGGCGCTGGCGATCTGCTGGAACTGATCGTGCCGGGCCAGTCCGAAACCGTGCTTTTGCCCTTTACCCATGCGGCTGTGCCGACTGTTGATCTGGCCTCTGGCCGGATTATCGCCGATCCGCCGGACGGTCTGTTTCCCGAAATGCGCGACGACTAGCTTTACCGGCACTGCATTTGCAGGGCATAGTCCGTCCGACCCGTCCCTTCAAAGGCAAGCGCCATGCAGCAGGTTCTGCTTCACCCCGGATTTCACCGCACCGGCACCAGTTCCATGCAGCATTTTCTGTGGCGCAATCACGAGGTGCTGGCCCCGCATGTATCGCTGATGATGCTGCGCCATATGAAACCCGTGATCCGGCAATGCGGAAAGTTTTCGCTGACCCGCGACCCGCTGGATTTGCTGGAACTGGCCGAAATGCTGGACACGGCTTTTGCTGAAAATCCTGTGCCGGACGGACGCCACCTGATCATGAGCGCCGAAGGTCTGTGCGGCCAAATGCCGGGCCGATCCGGCGTACCGGATTACAGCGCGGCGCCCATGCTGGTGCAGTATCTGACCGGATACCTGACTGAAAAATTCCCGCAGGCCAACACCCGCGTCATCATGTCGACACGCGCGCCGGATGAATGGCTGGAAAGCGTTTATCTTTACCAGCTCCGCATGACGCGGCTGACAATGGATAGCGACGCATTCGCTGACACATACCGCGCCGCATCCGATCTGGATGGCGTGATGGAACAGATCGCCGATCTGGTTGATCCGATTGATGTGTTGTTCCTGCCGCTGTCCGATGCCACCCGTCACCCCAAGGGGCCGGGCTGCGCGTTACTTGACCAAATCGCGGTCCCTGACACGCTGAGGGCAGCACTGATCCCTGTGGGGCGCGGCAATGAAAAGCCTGACGATTACACACGCCAGCGCTTTCTTGATCTTAACCGTAGCGATCTGACCGATGCCGAGGTGGCCGGGCTCAAGACCACCATTGCGGAGCAGGCCAATCTGGGTGGCTGGAAAAAGCACTAGCTTTCCCATCCGCCTGATTTGCCGTAAGCGACCCTCATGACCCAAGACGCCAATTCACCCAAACACCGCGCCATCGGGCGCAAGTCGATCCGCGCGACGCTTCAGCCGCGCGAATTGATGACCGACACGCCCGAACTGGCTAAGGCATGGATGGCGCAGGTCATCACGCTCCTGCCCGGTGCATTTCCCGGTATTTTGGGCGAAAGCCTGACCGGGCGGGCCTTACAAGAAGGCCTCTGGCAGCTTCAGACCTATGACTTGCGCGAATTTGGCGTGGGCAAGCACCGCAACGTTGACGACACACCGGCCGGTGGTGGCGCGGGTATGGTGCTACGCGCCGACGTGTTGGAGGCCGCGATCCTTGCTGCACGGGCCAAAGCCCGCGGCACCATGCCCTTGATCTACCTGTCCCCACGCGGAAAACCGTTCGATCAGGCGATGGCGCAGGGCCTTGCGCAAACGGACGGTGCTACTTTTCTGTGCGGGCGTTTCGAGGGGATTGATGAAAGGGTGCTGGATCACTTCGACATTATCGAGGTCTCGCTGGGTGATTTTGTGATGACGGGCGGCGAACTGGCCGCGCAAGCCATGATCGACGCCACGATCCGTCTGCGCCCGGGCGTTCTGGGCAACTTTGCCTCAACCGAGGAAGAAAGCTTTTCCGCAGGTTTGCTGGAGCATCCCCAATACACCAAGCCCGCTGAATGGCAGGGGCGCGCCATTCCCGACGTTCTTTTATCCGGCAATCACGCCAAAATCGCTCAGTGGCGCCGCAGCGAGGCAGAGCGGATCACCCGCGCCCGCAGGCCCGATCTGTTGGGTCTGCCCGATACGGACGACTAACCGACCGATTGCCCACGCCAATTTTCGACAGCACAAACGAAAACTGGCGCACCAATGAAGGCGCGCCAGCTTTGTCAGGTTAGGCTAGAAGCCTGAAACCTTAGGAGTCTGTCATTGTGTCCAGACGCGATGCGACTGTGTCGTCATCAAAGCCGTTGCACAGTACAGCGATCTCGCCCACGACTACGTCGTCCTGCATCTGCTCTTCGACTTCGGCCACGATTGCGGACAGTGCGATCTCTTGGTCAGCGATGTCCAGTGCGCCGAACTCTGCGCATGTCATTTCTACGGGATCGGCGTGGCCGTCTGCGAATGCTGCTGTCGATGCGACTGCTGCTGTGATGCTCAGGGCGGCTGTTGCGATGATATTTTTCATTTGTCGTCTCCTTCGTTTATTGTTCTGCAGTGTTGCAGTTGTTGTAGTAACGGGCGCCGGGCCAATTAAGTTCCGGCAGTGATGCAAAAGAATCTGGGCCGAGCATGATTTTGGCACCTTAAGCGCAGAGTTGTGAACTTAACTATCTGATAAATATACAGAAAATTCTCACAAAACCGTGTTCGACTATTCTTGAAACCAAGTCCCGATCTGCCGCGCAAAACAACTTGATGAACACTACAAGGCGGCTTATACGCAGCCATCGCTGGTTTCATGTGTGATTCCGGCGGTTGGTTTATGGCACCACCCGGATACTGAGCGCAGCTTCGTTGTTGCGGACCTCACCGGGCAGGCCGGATAACCGCACATAGGATTGACGCAATCTCTGGCGGGCGCGCATGCGCGGACCCGATAACGACGCAGAGCAATGGCGACACGATAGTGAGACGCGGGATAACCCGTGCCAGTATATAAAGGAGCGCATCATGAACGTGATCGCACAAATCGAAGCGGAGCAAATCGCTGCGCTGGGGAAAGAAATCCCCGATTTCAAAGCGGGTGACACCATCCGCGTCGGTTACAAAGTGACCGAGGGTACACGTACCCGTGTGCAGAACTACGAAGGTGTCTGCATTGCACGCAAGAACGGCAAAGGCATCGCCGGTTCGTTCACAGTGCGCAAGATTTCGTTTGGTGAAGGTGTGGAGCGTGTGTTCCCGCTGTATTCGACCAACATCGACAGCATCACTGTTGTGCGTCGCGGTAAAGTCCGTCGCGCCAAGCTGTATTACCTGCGCTCGCGCCGTGGTAAGTCCGCGCGTATCGCAGAAGTCACCAACTACAAAGCGCCAAAGGCGTAAGGGGTCCGGTCATGAAAAAAGATACACATCCCGATTACCACATCATCGACGTCAAAATGACCGATGGCACAGTGGTGCAGATGAAATCCACTTGGGGCAAAGAAGGCGATACAATGTCGCTGGATATCGACCCTTCCGTGCACCCTGCATGGACCGGTGGCGGCACACGTCTGATGGACGCCGGTGGCCGCGTGTCCAAGTTCAAGAACAAGTACGCAGGTCTGGGCTTCTAAGCACACGCACTGCACAAAGAACCGACAATCGCCCTTCCTGTTTTACAGGAAGGGCGATTTGCGTTTGTGGCCCTCACTTTGGCAAAGGTTGCGGGCAAAGCCTCGCAGCCCGTTGACATAGCGACCTGAATTTCGTGCCCTGTTACTACAGTTTAATCTATTAAGGACACGATCATGGTATTCAGAATGATAGGCGTCAGCGCTGCAATAGCAGCTTTAAGCGCATGCGGCGGGGCTAGCACGTCATCGAATGGTGGAGAAAGCGCGGGCTTCTTTGACGCAATCGAAGAGAACACGGTGGTCAGTGACGGTATCTTGTTAGACGTCGTCTTGCCCGATGCCGCCACCCGCGCAACACGCACAGCAACCTTGCGCCGCACCGTCAATGCGTTCGAGGTTCTCAATGAGAATTTCGATGCGACGACTGACCTCCCGTCATCGGGCACGGTTGGCACCACGTATTCGGGCAATCTGACGTTCGCGATTGGGGCCGATGAGGGCTTTGAGACAGTGGATGGTGATGTGGTTATCACCGCTGACGCCAACGCGATGACGTTCAACGGCACGCTGTCGAACCTGTCGCTAGAGCAAACCGACGGCAGCATCGTCGCACTTGGTGGTGAGATCCCGATTGAGACGACGATCCGCAACGATGAGGCCATTACGTTTGACGGCACAATGTTTGGCAATGTCACGAACGATGGCGACACAGCCGTTTTCGCGGGTTTGCTTGACGGTGCGTTTGTCGGCGAAAACGGCAGCGATGTTATCGGGCAGGTCTCGGGTGACGTGATCAGCGACGGCGAACGTATCGCCATCAGGGGCTTGATGACAGCAGAAAACTGATAGAGCCGCTTGGCGCTCATCCATTAGACCAAACAAAAAGGACCCGCCATTTTGGCGGGTCCTTTCTAACTTGATGCTAACTGCTATCAGGCGGCGTTGCTGCGACCACCGCCGCCGCTGCGTGGTTTGCGTCTGCGGTTGCCGCCGCCGGGCTTACCGGCGTTCGCGTTTGCGGGCTTGCCGCCCTGCCCGCCGCGCCCTTGGCCTTGGTTTCGGCCACCGCCGCCACCACCACGTCCGCGACCACCGCCGCCGCCGTTGGGCTTTTTCTTCTGACCGGGCAGGATTTCCCACGCGGTGCCGGATGCGACTGGAATGTCTTCCTTCATCGCCTTCTGGATATCGCGCAGATCGATCATCTCGTCTGGTGCGCAGAACGCAATCGCTGTGCCATCGGCCCCTGCCCGCGCGGTGCGGCCAATCCGGTGGACATAGTTTTCGGCCACGTTCGGCAGGTCGTAGTTATAGACATGCCGCACACCCGGAATGTCGATACCGCGCGCAGCCACGTCAGTGGCAACCAGCACACGGACCTTGCCTTCCTTGAAGGCCGTGATCGCGCGCTCGCGCTGGCCTTGGGATTTGTTGCCGTGAATAGATGCGGCAGCAAAGCCCTTTTTCTCAAGGAACTTATACAGCTTCTCGCAGCCGTGCTTTGTGCGGCCAAAGACCAGCGCTAGCTCGTCACGGTGCTCATCCAGCAACTCGACCAGCAACTCGGACTTCGCCGCTTGCGCCACATAGTGCAGTTTCTGGTTGATCCGCTTCACCGCCTGCCCCGGAGGGTTCACCTGCACGCGCACGGCGTCGGTCAAGTAGGCATCAGCCAGTTCCGCCATCAGTTTCGGCATGGTGGCCGAGAACATCATGGTCTGACGCTCTTTTGCCAGCAACGGCGCGATCCGGCGCAACGCATGGATAAAGCCCATGTCGAGCATCTGGTCGGCCTCATCGAGCACCAGATAAATGGTTTCGTCCAACCGCACGGCGCGACGGTCAATCAAGTCGATCAGACGACCCGGCGTCGCGACCAGCAGGTCAACGCCGTTCGCCAGACGCTTGGTCTGCGCCACGATGCCCGCACCACCGACGACCAACGCAACCTTCAGATGGCTGCCCTTGGTGTAGTTTGTCAGGTTATCGGCAATCTGCTTGGCCAGTTCGCGCGTCGGCGCAAGGATCAGGCCGCGCACGGTTTTGGGGTTGGGCTTGACGCCCGCTTTCATCAGCGCATCGATCATAGGCAGGCCGAACGCTGCGGTTTTACCCGTGCCGGTCTGCGCCAGACCCATCACGTCGCGGCCATTCATGGCGTGCGGGATCGCTTGGGTTTGGATCGGGGTGGGATCAACGATCCCCTGTTCTTTCAGTTTCGCAACAAGTCGGGGCGCAAGGCCCAGCATATCAAAATCCATAGTGTCTTTCTTGGCGGGAACAGCCCGCACATATAGGTTCAGGACTGCCGCACGATGCAGCAGACCATAAGCAGGTTGCGCCCAAATGCTGACGGGGACGCGTCGCGCGTCGCTGCCGATCAGGCGCTGGACCCCCTGCGTGATGTGGGAACCGGAAAATCAATCGACGCCTTGCAGTGTTCCTCAAGAACACGCTCTGCTCACGCGGCAGGGCGTCGGTTGATGTGCAAATGGGGCTTTGTGGCGTGCATGTCAACAGCCGCGTTAAAATGCGTGCAGATGTTCGCCTGCGCTTTTCAGCGGCCATGCACCCCCCTATAAGAACGCCAAAACAATAGACCAAAGGGCAGTGCAGTGGCGCATATTATCGTTGTTGGAAACGAAAAAGGCGGGGCGGGGAAATCCACCGTTTCGATGCATGTGGCAACGGCCTTGTCGCGGATGGGCCATAAGGTTGGGACGCTGGATCTGGATTTGCGCCAGAAAACGCTGGGCCGCTATATTCACAATCGCCGTGCGTATCTTGAAAAGCAGGACATGGCGCTGCCCACACCCGATTACCACGATCTGCCAGAGGTTGATGCCGCCACGCTTCCCGAAGGTGAAAACATCTATGACCACCGCCTGTCGATGGCCGTGGCCGGGCTAGAGCCGAATAACGATTTTATCCTGATCGATTGTCCGGGGTCACATACACGTTTGAGCCAAGTTGCGCATAGCTTGGCCGACACCCTGATTACACCACTCAACGACAGCTTCGTGGATTTCGATCTGCTGGCCCACGTCGATACCGAGGGCGAGGACATCACTGGCCCGTCGGTCTATTCGGAAATGGTTTGGAACGCGCGCCAGCTGCGGTCCAAAGCGGGGCTTTCCCCCATCGACTGGATCGTGGTGCGTAACCGCATGGGTGCGCAAGCCATGGTCAACAAGGAAAAGATGGAGCGCGTGATCAACAAGCTGTCCAAGCGGATCGGCTTTCGCACCGCCCCCGGCTTTAACGAGCGTGTGATCTTCCGCGAACTGTTCCCGCGCGGTCTGACCCTCTTGGACCTGCGCGATCTTGGCGTGAAGGGCATGAATATCTCAAACGTGGCGGCCCGCAACGAACTGCGCGGCTTGATTGGCGCGCTCAACCTGCCGGGCGTAACGGTCGAGTTCTGATCCGCAATGGGCAGCAGGCTGATCCCCTGCGCCATCGCCGAATTGAGCCTTTTGTCCCGCGCATTAGTGGTTGCCTTTAGACTTGTGAAAGTCATTCTGGGGTAAGCCACAGGCAAAAGGGGCCGCTGCATGTCGAAATATCTGACCGAACAACGCTATTACACTTTCGTGGGCGTGGGGGTGCTGGCGGTGCTTAGCCTGCTGGCCATGTTCTGGTCCGGCTGGATGGTCATCCCGTTTGTGGTGTTTGCCTTCCTGACGGCGCTTGGCTTCAAGGACATCAACCAGAACCGACACGCGATTTTGCGCAACTATCCGGTGCTGGGGCATGTCCGGTTCCTGCTGGAATGGATCAGACCCGAGATGCGCCAGTATTTTCTGGAAAGCGATTCAGAGGAAATCCCTTTCAGCCGCGATGACCGCTCGCTCGTGTATCAACGCGCCAAGGGGGATGAGGACAAACGCCCGTTTGGCACGCGCGAACGGGTTTACGAGGCGGGTTACAGCTGGCTCACCCACTCCATCGTGCCGACGCATTTTGAAAACACCGATTTTCGCGTACAAATTGGCGGCTCGGCCTGCAAGAAACCTTACAATGCCTCGCTTTATAACATCTCGGCGATGAGCTTTGGGTCACTGTCGGCCAATGCCATTTCCGCGCTGAACCAAGGCGCCAAAATGGGCGGCTTTGCCCATGACACCGGTGAAGGCGGGATCAGCCGCTATCACCGTGAAGGTGGCGGCGATCTGATCTGGGAAATCGGGTCGGGCTATTTTGGCTGCCGCACCAAGGACGGCCAGTTTAACCCTGATCGCTTTGCCGAACAGGCCGCCGACGACCAGATCAAGATGATCGAGATCAAACTCAGCCAAGGGGCCAAGCCCGGCCACGGTGGCGTTCTGCCAGCAGCCAAGATCACACCCGAAATCGCAGAGGCGCGGGATATCGAGATGGGCAAGGATTGCGTGTCGCCCGCGTCGCACCCCGCGTTTTCCGACCCAATGGAACTGGTGCAATTCATCGGCCAGTTGCGTGAATTGTCAGGCGGCAAGCCGATTGGTTTCAAGCTGTGCATTGGTCACCGCCGTGAATTTATGTGCATCGTGAAAGCGATGCTGGAAACCGGCATCGCGCCCGATTTTATCGTGGTCGATGGCACGGAAGGCGGCACTGGTGCGGCCCCGGTCGAGTTTTCAAACCACGTCGGCATGCCAATGGTCGAGGGGCTGACGTTTGTGCACAACACGCTGCGCGGCGCTGGCCTGCGCGACGAGATCAAGATCGGTGTAGCGGGCAAGGTCACATCCGCGTTTGATATCGCCCGCGCACTTGGCCTTGGGGCCGATTGGTGTAACGCCGCGCGCGGGTACATGTTCGCTATCGGATGTATTCAGGCGCAGGCCTGCCATACCAACCACTGCCCCGTCGGCGTCACCACCACCGACCCCGAGCGCCAAAAAGCCCTACACGTCGAAACCAAAAGCAAACGCGTGGCACGGTTTCATGCCAACACACTTGAAGCACTGGGCGAAATGGCCGGGGCCGCAGGTCTTGATGATCCACGCGATTTCCTGCCCTACCACTTCATGCAGCGTGACGGCGACAGCCAGATGAAAGAAGGGTCTGATTCCTTCCCCTATCTGGAAGAGGGGTTCTTGCTGCGCGATGGCGATGACAATCCCGAATATCGCAAGCGCTGGAAGCGCGCCAACGCACATGACTTCGCACCACCCGAGTAGCAGCGCCTAGCGCCAGTCGGGCTGCATCCAAAGCGGGCCTTTATGGCGAAGCGTCATTCCGGGGTCCGGCTGCGCCGCCGTGGGGTCGACGGGCATAAGCGAGACATTGTCATGTAGCGCCGCAATGACCGCCTGCCCGATCCACTGCGCCAGATGCAGCCCGATACACCGATGCTGCCCCAGCCCGAACGGCAGATAGGCATGCCGGTGACGCCCCTGCGCCGCATCAGAATCAAAGCGCGACGGATCGAAAACGTCAGGCGCGGGAAAGACCGCATCATTGCGGTGCAGGAGGTAAGGCGAAATTAGCACATAGCTGCCCTTGGGAATGTCAAAATCGCCGATCGTGTCAGCCACGACCGCCCGCCGTTCGATAATCCAGATGGACGGATAAAGCCTGATGGTCTCTGCAAAAATCTGCTCTGGCGGGGCCTTTGCCGCCTCGGGATCAAGCCCGCAATGCCACATGGCCCACGCGAGCGCGTTCGCGGTTGTTTCGTGCCCCGCAAGCAGGAGCGTGACAACCGCGTCGCGCAACGCCTGATCGCTCAAGCCCGCATCGCCGCCCGACTGCATCAGCAGTTGTAGCACATCGTCCTGCGCGGTCCTGTCGTCGCGCCGTGACGCGATAATGTCCAGCACGATCCGGTCCACCTCTGCCAGCGCCTGCCGAAAGGCACGGCGATGAAAGCGGGGCGACAGGTTCGACAGATTAAGCGGCGCTTGGATCCGCCGCCACGTGTCGTCCAGAATGACGGCCAAGGCGGCCTCGATCCTTGCCGCCTGCACGTCCGCACCAAAAAGCAGCCGCGCCACGATCCGGCAGACCAGCGTCATCATCTCGTGCACCACATCCACAGGCCCGCCCTGCGTCCGCCAAATCGACAGCATCTGATCCGTCATCTGCGTGATCACGGGTGTGTAACGGCGCACCGCATTGGGTTGCAGCAACGGCTGGATCAGGGTGCGGTGCTGCGCCGCCTCGGGCCCTGCGGATAAAAGACTGGCACCGCAGGATTTGGCGATTTGCCCGACGCTACGGGTGCGTTTGTCATACCGATCCGCGTGGCGCGAAAGCACGTGCGCAATGGCATCAGGATCGTTCAGCAAATGCGCAATGATCGGGCCAAACCGCAGGCGAACGATATCGCCGTGCGTCTGAACAGAGCTTTGCAGAAGCCCGATGGGGTCGCGCTGGAATGCGGGCCAGACACCCGACACAAAACGCCCGCGCGGGCCTGGCGCGCGTGTCATTTCGGATAGCCCCACGTTTCAAAGCTGCGATGCCAGCGCCGCGCCACCAAAGCGCGATCATCCGGCGACAGCGTATCAAACCGGTTCTTTTGATAGCCTTCCAGCGTATCGACATAGGCCTGAAGCTGCGGCCGAAAGCTGTCAAAATTCTGCAGGCCCAGTGCATCATAAATGCCCCCCACTTGCCCAACCGGATCGGCAGTCAGATCGTCATAGCGCACCTCGTCGAAATGCCCCCGCGGGATCAAGTCACGGTCAGCAAAATACGCGTCGTACATCGCGGTGTAGCGGCGCAGGATACCCTCATCAATCGCGTCCAGATCGGGGCGCTGCATATAGGTGTACCAGCCCGCCGTGTCGAAAAAATGCCGCTGCGACTGAAACACGCGATAGGGGTCGCGGTGGATATGCACAAAGCGCGCGTCGGGAAACATCTCAAGCAACAGCTTGATGCGGGCGGTGTGTGGTGGCGATTTCATCACCAAAGGGCGCGAACAATTGAGCGACAGCTTTTTCACAAACGTCACAAAGGCGTCTTTCCAAGCAGTCCGCACATCAGGATCAGCATCCGCAAACGACAGATGTTTCTCGTAGTGGCCCATCCGGTCGGGAAAACTGGTGCCCAGATAAAGCGACGCGCCGGTCATCAGAAGCGGCGCAAATTCATCCTCCTGCGGGGATGCAAAGCTCATCGCCATATTGTCCATCGGACGGGTCGCGGGCAAAAGCCCCGCCATTAACCGAGATAGGGCGTTTTCGGTGGTCAAGAACGTCAGCGGGTTCACCACCTGATATGTATTGGGATAGTTGAACTGTGCGGTGTCCTGCGCCATCAGATCGTGCAGCAAGGTGGTTCCGCTGCGCCAGTGACCCAAGATGAACAGCGGCGGCGCAACGTCGCCCGCGCTGTCGATCTGTTTGCCAAAGCGCAGCCTCTCGATCCCCGCAAATGCCGAATTGCCAATGCTGGCTGCCGTGACAGCCGCGGCGCGGTGCAAATAGGCGGGCGAGATGCGAAAGCCGTTGGCCGCCAGCACCTTGCACCACATCCCGAAGGTGATCCCTGTCAGATAGTTATGGCCCAAAGACCACTTGTGCTTCAGCTTGCTCATCCCGCGACCCCCAACTGTTTGCGCAGGCGTTTAAGGTCGATCTTGGACCTGTGCCGCCTGTCCATCGGCAGCGATGCGCAGTGCCGGACGTCAGTTATGCCAAAGGCAGCCGCTGCAGTTACCCAGTCAGGCAATCGGGCGACCTGCCCCGCAATCGCGAGGATGCCGCCGCCGGATGTCGGCACCAAAGCCGCCGCATCAACGCCGGGCCAAAGGCGTGCCGCCGTCTCGATCGCAAAGGGATAAAGCGGGCCTTGATCTGTTTGCACAGCCGAACCGTGACGCCCCAACAGCCACAGGCGCCCCTGATCGTCCAGATAGCCCGCGTCGCCTGTCCGGTGCCAAATCGTGTCGCCATCCCGCACCTTGTTTTCCGCGTTATGCGCGGGATCAAGATAGCCCGCATTCACGTGATCCCCTGCCACCTGAATTTCATCATCCACGATCCGCACCGCGACCGCAGGGACCGGCGCACCCGCCAGCAAGCCTGCGCCTCCTTGCATCGCCGTCACGTCTTTTGCGGTCATCGTCGCAGTTTCCAGATGGGCAATCGGCTCGGCCTCGGTAGATCCGTAAACAGCCGTGACACCAAGCTGACCATCATGCGTCAGACGCGCCACCAGATCGGGGAACACCGGCCCGCCGCCTGTGAAAAGCGTATGAAGTCCGCGCGGCACGTCCCCGTTGACCAGCGTTTCGCACAACGCAGGGGGCAGCAACGCACGGGTCGCGCCAGTGCTGTCCATCCATGCGGTCAACCGATGCGGAGTAACCCGATCAAGCTGCGACATTTTCCAGTTCGGCAAAATCGACGTGCGCCCTGCCGCCAGATTGATCAGCACAAAAACAGGAAACGCGACCAGATCACGCTCGGCCTTGGCACTTTGCAACAGCGGGGCCACCGCATCGTGTTGCGCCATCAGAAATCCGTGGCTGCGCGGGATCGCCTTGGGCTTGCCGGTACTGCCGGATGTGAAAGAGATCAGCGCGAGGTCTTCTGCATTGACCTTTCCGACGCCGACGCCACCGCCCCCAGTTTGTTGCGGCGTAAACAGCGGCACACGCCACAGAGCAGGCAGAAGCTTCAGCGCGCGATACCCGCCACTTGCACAAATGCCCGTCACCCCCGCCGTCGCAATCGCATTGCGCAGGCCGGCAAGGCCCATCGCAGGTTCCGGCAGCACCGCGACAGCCCCCAGACTCCAGATCGCGGCAAGGCTGGCATAAAGATCGGGACCAATCGGCATCGCGATCAGAATGCGGTCCCCCTGCCCCATGCCGCGCGACGCCCACGCAGCAGCAAGCGCCCGCGCACGCGCATCAAGCTGATCAAAACTGATGTCGCGGCCATCAGCATCCACCAGCGCCGTGTCCGGCCCATGGGCCGCGACAGCTTGTGCAAAGGCAGTGAGCAGCGTGTCAGTCAAGCGACCGGCCCATCAATGCATAGCGCCGGAACACATGTGCGTTGTTCATGCCTGACCGGATTGCCGACAGGTTGTCATCATGCATCAGCGCATGGATCGCCGTTTTAAAGCCCATCGCGCGCGCCGTGTCATAAAACCGCGACGACAGGGCGTGACCCGCCCCTTTGGTCAGACTTGCATAGGTCTTGAGGATCACAGACGCGGGCTGCGGACCTTCGGCGTAGTTTGGCATGCCAAACAGGAAACCCTTCAGATCGCCCTGCGCATCGCGCGCGAAAAGGATCAGGTCAGGCTTCAGCATCGGCACGAACGGCATATACATGGCCAGAAAATCGGGCAGGCTGATGTCCTTGTAAAACGGATTGCCCGCAAAGGCCTGGCACGACAACGCATGCACCTGCGCGAACAAAGCCTCTGGCGCGGTGCCATCCCATGCCATGATCGAAAACGCATCATTCGGGCCGGGCGTGGTGACCGGAATATCCGAGAGCGCCACGGCGGCTGAAAAGTAGCTGCTAATTGGCGTGAAGCCTGCTCGCGCGAATGCCTCCAGATCCTGCGGCTTGCTTGTGGGCTCCATCAGGAATGGCGCGGACCCGTCGCCTTCGGTGACAAGGCGATAACTGTGCCACGTATCGCCCTCCATCGGGCCGATCAGCCCCTGCGCACCTGCCGCCTTGGCGACAGTGGCGGCCTGTTCGATAACAGCCACACCATCAGCGGCAGTGTCGCATTTCAGCTTGGCAATCGCCATCGTGCGCCGCCCGTCCCAGTCGGGGGCATCGGGATAAAGCATCAGTCGCGCATCGCCGTGGATGATTTCCTGCATCATACCGCCCCTGCCAGATAAACCTGATAGGCATAGGTTGCGGCAGGCACAGCCCCGGTGACAAGGGTCATCCGCGCCGCACGATGATCCGCAAACAGCCCGCGCCCAAGGATCGCAGCGCCCAGCGCCACAAGCGCACCAGCCACGCAGATCATCTGCATGTCACCCGCCCAGGCGATCACCACTCCATTGCGCGGGATCAGCCACATATAGACGATGAGCAACACCAAGGCCGTGGCCAGACCAGCCGCCATTTGGGCTACGTGGCTGCGCATGGCCAGCACGGTCAACCCCACTGAAAGCCCAACCGCGTGAACCGCGTAGAAGCCAAGCGCATTCAGCCCCGTCAACAGCCCGACCGACAGCCATGCGAAACTGGCAAGGGCAAGGGCCGCGACGATATCAAGCTCTGGATAGGCCGCTTTGCAGGGGTTCGTGCGCCGCGACAAAGCGTGGGCCACAAAGACCAGCAGCGGCAGCACCGTATTTTGCAGCGCCGTCACCGACAGCAGCATAAACGCCGAGATGACATAGACGCGGGCCGCATGCTTCGTCAGCCCAAGGCGCGGGGCGGCGGCAAGGAACACAAGAATAGCCAACGCAAACAGCGCCATAATCACCAGCAACGTGGCAGGCGGGCTGTTCATATGGCTTTCCAAAAACACCATGATGCCCGCGGGCAGGAAAAAGTTGTCAAACCCGCGCCAGCTGTCGGCCTCGACCAACGTGCCAAAGGCCGCGACGATCAGCGCCAGCAAGATGACGTTCCCGCGTCCCACATCAGATAGCAGAAGTAGACAGACCATCGACGCGATCAGCGCAATCAGGAAAAACGCGACAGAGCCTTCGATGCTCTTTTGCCCCTCCTCGATCGTGAAGAACCGGCGGCCATAATGGCTTCCGGTCAGGGCGGCAGCGGCATCGGCCAGCGTCAGGATCGCGATGGGCAGGATATAGAGCAGCGCATTGCCGTTCGACAAAAGGAACACCGTGCCGACCGCCAGCGCCAGAAGGATATCACCATAGGATTGCCGTTCGACACCGTGCAGCGTTTCACCAATCCCGCCCTTGGCAAAGCGCGGCAGGCGCAACACGACCATCACGGCAAGCGTCAGGCCCACGAGCATAAACACCGGCCACCGATCCCAGAACAGCCACGGCAGCGTCATCGCATAAAGCCCCGTGCCGATATGCACCAGCTTGCGCTGCACCTCTGCGTTCAGACCCCAGCGGGCCGCGTAGTGGCGCACAACCACCATCAGCCCCAGCAGCACCGCGACCGATGCCACCGCAATCGCGATTTGCAGCGCCGCGTTCATTGCACCTCTTCGATCACAAAATCCGAATAGAAGAACGCCTTGTCCTGTCCCTTCAGGTCATTCTCTTTCGCGGTCAACGTTTTGACCTTTCCCGCGCAAGCATCAGGCACACGGCGCGGGGCCATCATGTTCCAATAGACCAGCCGCGCTTGCGGGTTGGCCGCTGAAAGGATGCTGCCATAGACCTGCGCAAACACATCCGGCGACATGTATTCAAAGATGTCGGACAGGTTGAACCCGTCCGCCTTTTCCCCCGCGCCGATGAACGCCTCCAACGATCCAAGGCGGATGTCCAATCGGTCCAGACGGCTGCGGATCACATCGTAATGCTCTTCGCGCCACGTCATTGGCAGGGCATCGCCATGCGTGCCCTTCATGATCCAGTGCAAATAGGGGTTTTCGGCGGGGTCCAGCGTGATCGCCGCGTGCCTGATCCGGCGCGTGACGTGATCGGCCACAGACCCTTCGACGTGGTCAAAGAATGCCTTATCGCGCCCCATCCGGCCCATCATGAACCGCGAGAAGAAGACGTTCAGCAGCAGCTTCCAGCGCCAAGTCTCGAAGCGATCATGCAGGAAGTCGGCACGCTCCTCCGGCGGGCGGCTCACGAATATGTCGTCGATGGTTTTGCGCGAATGGGCGAGCGGAAGAAGCCGCGTGCGAAAGATGCGGAAATAGCGTTCAAACTTGCCAGCACCGCCAGCGCCATGTGCCTCGACCAAGGGACGCAGGTCACGCCAGAATGCCGCTGTCTCGGTATCGACCTCGGCCAAGGCGCGGTCCAGCAGTGGCCCTCGCGCACCAGACCGCGCGCCCATGAGGATCAAAAACTCCGCGTGGTTCAGCGCTTTCATCGCGCCAATCCGCAAGTGCAGGCACGCAATCTGCGCGGGCGACAAATCGACCACAACCACCCGTGCGGGATCGAGCGTCAGCATCGCCAGCGCGTTGTCCCCCGCCGAACAGATCGACACCAGCGTCTTGCCCGCCTCCTGTGGCAGCGCGGCACAAAGCACGTCCGCATCCTCCCACAATTGGGCATAGCGGATGTGGTCGAAATTCGCCTTACCCGCGATCTCAGACGTCATTCTTGCGCACCTCGCCCGTGGCCCCGTTCACCTGCAACTCCTCGCCGTCCTGCACCCAAAGCGTGGCGTCTTTGAGGCCGACAACACACGGGATACCCAATTCGCGTGCGACGATGGCCGAATGTGACAAAAGCGACCCGCGTTCCACGACGACGGCCGATGCGTTGGAAAACACCGCGATCCAGCCCGGATCGGTGTGGCGCGCGACAAGGATGTCCCCCGGCGCCAACCTTTCGGTGCGCGGGTCGCGGATCACGCGGGCGCGGGCTGTCACCGTGCCAGCGGAACAGCCGGTGCCTTGGCGGGTCTGGCCGGTTTGCGGGGCCGCTTCTTTCGTTGCGGTCGGCGCGTAAATCGCGGGGCCACGGATTTCGATCCGTTCCGCCGGATCATCACGCTTGGCCGATGCCGCGTCCTGCGCCTGCCGCATGGCCACAATAGATTTCAGGTCGGGCGAGAGGCCAAACCCCTCGACCGCGCCCAGCACCTCGGTCGTTGTCAGGTGGAACACATCACGCGGCGCGTCCAGCAGATCACGCGCGGCAAACTCGCGGCCCAGCGCAAGGAAGACCTGCCGCGCGTGGCCAAAGATTCGCGTCCGCTCAAAGCGCAGGTTTTCGCGGTCGCGCACGCGGGCCTTTGTCCAGCGGATGATATGCTTGGCGATGATGCGTCGGACAGGATTTTTGGGAAACAGCGTAGCCCAGTCGGGATCGTTCGCCGCATTATGCGTCACCGCAGGCCGCTGCGCATGGGCTAAGACCGCGTAGATCAGTTGCGACGGGTCGTCGGTCAGCGGGATTGATTCCAGCTTTAGCTCTTCCGTGCAGCGGTCCCCAAATTTCGCCAGATAGCTGTAATACTCGGCCTTCAGATCAGGATGATCGTCCAGCGCCGCGACAAACCCGTCCGCCTCCAGACCGTCCGGCACCATCGCACCCATCTTGGCAATGCGCTGCGCAGGTTCGGCAGACACGATATCGCCCTGCCCGATCATCACATCGTTATGCAGCGTCAGCCCGTCCGCACCCAGCCACTTTTCCAGCATGTTCCGCGACGCGCCAAAGGCGATCATGCACAAAAAGTCATTGACCAGCGGCGCGTCCCAGCGATCCAGCAGCGTGCTTTCAATCTGGCGATATTCGGCCGCCAGTTGCGTTGGGGTGGCGGTCTCAAGGTCCAGATCAGAGTTCAGCGCCGCGTTCAGCCGCGCATAAAACCCACGCCGCGTCGCGGGCAGACGGATCGCGGACCAAAGCAGACGTAGGCCAACATAGCCCACACGACCATATTCGCGCACCTTTGCCAGACCGTTCAGATCGTCAGGTCCAATCACGCTGGTGATCTCGTCCGGCATCGGCTCTGACACGCCCATCATCGTTTCCATGTAAGAGCGGTTCAGCGCAAAGCCCGGCAGCAGCGCCAAGGCGCGATACCAGTTCACAAGGTTGTAGTAGACCCGCCCGTCAAGTCGCCCCAACATGTTGTCAAACACGGCCCCGTTGGCCGCAATCGTGGCATCTGGCACGCCCAAAAGGCCCACAAACGCGCGATAGACACGCGCGTACACATGCACGGCAAAGGAATAGGTCAGCGGGCTGACCATGCCCGGATAGCTTTCCACGATGTTGGAATTATCAAAGATTGTCAGCGCCTGATCGTCGTTGGCCGCTGGGCGCAGCGCCGTCGTGATAGGTCGCGCTTGCAGGATGTGCAGACCATCCGCATCTATCGCCCATTCGATATCCTGCGGCGAGCCGAAATGCGCCTCGGCGCGGCGGGCCAGATCGGCGATGGCATCGACCTGCGCAGCGGTCAGGATCGGATCGTCCGGCGCCTCTTCCCCCACGATCCATGTCTGCCCGTCCACCTCGCCAGAGACAAGCGCATCGCCCAGCCCCGCAACGGCGGAGATCACGACCACCCCACGGCGGCCCGACACAGGATCAGCAGAAAACGCGACACCGGAAAACGCGGCCTCAATCATGCACTGCACGACAATGGCGGGGGCCTGCGCCTCACCGCCGGATTTGACCGCACGGTAGGTGGCGACCGTGTCGGAAAAACCCGATTGCCAGACCTGTTTTGCAGCCGCCAACACCTCGCTGCCAGCGACATTCAAAACGCTGTCAAACTGCCCCGCGTGGGAATGATCCGCGCCGTCTTCCGCCTGACCTGACGACCGGACTGCATAGGGACCATCGCCCAGTGCCTTCAGTGCCTTTGCCAGCGCGGGTTTTAGCCCTGCCTGCGCCACTGGCCCTGTTTTACCAGCACGAAAGGCATCCGGCGCGATCACAAAAAAGGCAGGTGGCTGGAAACCGGCAAGGCGAAGCTGTTCCAGGCTAGCGGCCTTGCCACCGACCTGCGCCGGATCGGTCACGCCGGTGTTGATGAATGTCACAGGATCAACGGGACAAAGCCCGCCGTGGCATAACAAAAGAATACCCACAGACCGGCGGCGGCATCGATCCGCTTTTCGTTGGTTTTGCTGGGGTCCGCGCCATAGGCCCGTGCCACAAACGCGGCCAAGCCCGCACCAATCAGCGCCAGAATGGTCACGGCGATAAAGTCTCCGGTTGCAATCCCCACGCCGATTAACAGCACCGTAGACAGCGCAAGAAGCCCCTGCCAGATCAGGCTGACCTGCGCGGGCCCCCAAAGCCCCGAATAGGTTTCAACGCCGACACGCTCGCTTTGAGGTGCCAGCATCTTGCGTCCGATCTCAAGCAGGCACCCGTTCACGAATGATAGCGCGATAAACAGCCACAGGGCCGGATGCGGCCCGCCATGGGGCAGCCATTCAATGCCCGTCAGCATGATATCAAGCAGCGGCATGATGGCCATATGGCTGAGCAGGTAAGCAATCGGTCGCGCCTTGAGCCAGCGCGGCACACCAAATTCCAGTGTCATCAAAAACAGCCACAACCACACCAAAAGCAGCAGCCAGATCAGCCCCGCGCCGTAAAGAAGCGCGATAATGATCGCCAGAAACAGTGTTCCGACCCCCAGTGTGACGATCAGGCGAAGCGTGACGATCCCGCGCGGGATCGCGCGTTCGGGGCGGAACAGACGATCGTCCTCAACGTCCTTGATCTCGTCGGCGACACGCATCTGGAAGAACACCAGAAACGCAAGGCAGAAGCCTGTGACGTAAGCCCCAAAACCCGGCACCGCGCGATCAGCCAAGACCGCCGATATGGTAATGGACGCAGCCGAAAACACCGCCAGCAATGGGACAGTCTTGAATAACGGGAACCGCTCGACCTGATACAGCCAGAGCCGTTTGGACAGCTTCATTTTGCGTTCGTTGAGGTGGAAATCTGTCATCTGTGTCGCGCCAGTTTTTCATGTGCATTCGTAAAGTCGCCCGCCGCGATGGCCGCAACAATGGATATTTCACCGCAAAGGCAAAGGGCCGCTGTGACCTCGGCCAGTGCCGGACCGTGGCCTGTGCCTTGCAACCCCATGATCCCAAGGCCCGCGCTTTGGCTGGGCAACCCCGTGCCGCCGCCTACCGACCCGACAAGGATATTGGGCATCGTGACCGAGCAGAATAAATCCTCGCCCCGCCGCTCCATCCGCGTGAAGCCCACGGCGCTTTCAGCTACGCAGGCTGCATCCTGTCCGGTTGCGATGTATAGGGCAGCCAGCCCGTTGGCGTAATGCGCCTGCGCGCCCATCTGTCCTGACAGAAGCGATCCCAGATTGGCCACGCGGCCATAGTCCAGCATCGCATCGACCGTCGTACCAAGGCATTTTGCAACGACATCGCCCGATAGCGTTACTGAGGCCGACACTTTGCGGCCCCGTCCTGTCAGCAACCCCAAGGCAGAGGCTTTCTTATCGCCCGAAAAGTTGCCCTCGATATACCAGCGGTCGATCAGCACGTCACACTGCGCTGCGATCTCCTCGCATAGCGCGTGGGTCGCAATCGTCACCATGTTCTGACCGGATGCGTCGCCGGTGCGATAGCGGCAGATCAGGAACACCACATTGTTATCCAGTATCGGCTCTATCGAAACCAGCGTGCCGTGGCGGGTCGTGGCCTCTGCCGCGGATTTGAGCCGCTCGACGTTTTCAACCACCCATTCCACAAACAGGCCCGCCGTGATCAATTTATCAAAGACAAAGGCTGGCGTGCGAATGACCCCCTCGTAAAGCACCGCCGTGCTGATCCCGCCTGCCTTTGACGCGGCATAGGCCCCCCGCCCGTAGGACGCGACAAGCGCGGCCTCGGTTGTGGCAAGCGGCACGTGATAATCCCCCGATGCATTCAGCCCGTTGATCCGCAGAGGACCGATGACACCCACAGGCACCTTCACCGTGCCGATAAAATTTTCGATGTTCGGGCTGTAGGTGGCGGCCTGCCGGATCGTCTCGGGGTCCGCAATGGGGGTCGGATCACCGCCCAACCGCGTCCAATAGGCGGCGATGCTGCGCGGCGTGGCGTTGCGCACCGGCCTAAGCGTGCGAAACTTTGTGTCCCGACGCTCCATCTGCTGCGCCAGACCGATTTTAGTGTAACGATCGCGCAGGCGGCGCATCATTTCGGTGATGTGAAACGGGATAATCATTGCAGGTGATATTTCAAATCTGGTGAAACCTGTGTTTGTCCAGCAGGCCAAGGATCATGTCTTTTGCATGGGTCCGGTGGGCATGGTGAATGGACCGCGCACTGGCCCCGTCGCCTGCTGCAATGGCATCATAGACACCACGATGATCGTCGCAGGATTTCACCGGTGCTGGCCGCATATGCAGCGTAAGTGCGCGCGCGCGCCGCACCTGATCCACCATCATCCCCACGATGCCAATGACCCGCGAATTGCCACCAAGCCGAACCAGTTCAGCGTGGAACCTGTCATCTGCCGCAGCCCAGGCAACCCTGTCATCATCGTCCAGAGCTGCCTGCATTTCACTGATTGAAGCAGCAAGCTCCGCCAGATCATCTTTCGTGTAGCCTGCCTGTGCCGCGCGTTCGGCTGACAGGCTCTCCAGCTCGGTCAGCACATCGTAAACATCGCGCATATCAGCAGGTGACAAAGCCAGCACGCGCAACCCCTTGCGCGGGCGCATTTCTACCAACCCCTGCGCCTCAAGCATCAACCCCGCCTCGCGCACAGGTGTGCGGGACATGCCAAGACGGTCGGCCAATTCGCTTTCCAGATGGTCGGTGCCAGCGCCAAGCTCACCCGCAAAGATCATCGCACGCAGTTCTGCCACGGCGCGTTGGGTGTTCGATTGCGGTTTTCGACTGCCATCCATGCCGCGCGCCCCCATGATTTTGCATTCAAGTGCTGCTGTGGGTTCAACCATAACCAATCCGACGCATTTGACTACCTGTCGCTGCATCTTTCAGCACATTGCCAAGCCTGCCCGAAATCGCGGCATTTATCCGCGTTCGATGCCAAATTCATCCGCATTATCAAAGCATCCCGAAAGGTCCTGTTGCGGTTATGCGGGTGGCCCGTCTGCGCATCGCCACACATACTCAAGGCTCTTTTATTCAGGACGATCATATGGCGCCTTCATACTATGCCCCGCGTGGCGGACACCCCGGTCAAGACCAGTTGCTGACCGATCGCGCGATCTTCACAGATGCCTATGCGGTGATCCCCAAAGGGACGATGCGCGATATCGTCACCAGTTTTCTGCCGTTCTGGGATGACACGCGCCTTTGGGTCATTGCCCGCCCGATGACCGGATTTGCCGAAACCTTTTCGCATTACATCATGGAAGTGGCAGCGGGCGGCGGGTCTGACAGGCCGGAAACGGACGCCACGGCGCAGGACGTGCTGTTTGTCGTTGAGGGCACAATCGCGGTCACGGTTGACGGGACAACGCATAACCTTGCGCCGGGCGGGTATGCCTATCTGCCAGCCGGAACCGATTGGACGCTGCGCAACACATCGGGCGAAACCGCGCGGTTCCACTGGATCCGCAAAGCCTTTGAGGCGGTCGACGGCCTTGATCGCCCCGACGTGATCATTGCCAACGAACAGGATATCGCGCCCACTGTGATGCCCGGTACGGATGGCAAGTGGGGCACCACACGCTTTGTCGATCCGGCTGATCTGCGCCATGATATGCACGTCACCATTGTTACCTTTGAACCGGGCGCGGTGATCCCGTTTCTGGAAACGCATGTGATGGAACACGGGCTTTATGTGCTCGAAGGCAAAGCCGCCTACCGGCTGAATTCCGACTGGGTCGAGGTCGAGGCAGGCGACTACATGTGGCTGCGCGCCTTTTGCCCGCAGGCCTGTTACGCGGGCGGGCCGGGAAAATTTCGCTATCTGCTGTATAAGGACGTGAACCGCCACATGGGGCTGCGTCCGCTCACGCGCTAGTGCTGCCCCCTATCGCGTGGGTCAGCTCGGCGGCGGCGTCTTTGACGTGTTCGCTGAACCGCGCCACGTCATCCGGCCCAACCCGCGACACCGGACCTGACACCGAAATGCCTGCCACGGCCTCTTGATGACTGTCAAAAATCGGGGCGGCGATACAGCGCATGCCAAGGTTGCGCTCTTCCCCGTCGATGGCAAAACCGCGCGCGCGTGTGCGGGTAAGGTCCGCGGTTAGTGCATCAGGCGAGGTGAGCGTGAATTTAGTGAAATCTTCCAGCGTGCGCCCGTCCATCCACCGCGCAAACCTGTCTTCATCCATCTGCGCAAGCAACGCCTTACCGATCCCCGACGCATGCATTTCAGACAGCGTGCCAGGCGGAAAAAACGCACGGATCGACGCATGGGTTTCGACCTGACTGACAAACATCACGCGTCCGTCCTGCGCGATCCCAAGGTTCGCCGTCTCACCGGTGGCTTCCATCAGACGCCGCATGATCGGCCGCGCCCGTTCGACCAGCCCTGTGCGGCGCAAAAAACGCGCGCCAATGACAAACGCCTGCGGCCCGATGTGCCAAAGCTGCTCGTGCGGATCGAATTCGACCAACCCGCGCCCCTCTAGCGTCACAAGGATGCGATAGACGGTGGCTGGCGACTGGTCCATCTCATCGGCAATGGTGGTCAGCGCCTTGCCTTGCGCCGCACTCAGATATTCGAAAACCTGCATCGCCCGATCCAGCGACTTGATCGTGTTCTGGGCCGTTTTGTCGTGCCAATCCCTTGGCCGTCCGCGTGCGCGACGCGCTGTCTGGGTCGGATTATCGCTCATGTCGCATTCCAAAAACACAAAACTGAAAATTGCATTCACAATGTGAAAAATCCAAACACCTGTAAAGAAACAATTTTCCCGTCTACTCCCACTTTGAAAAATAATTTCAAAAAAATTTCCAAAGGCAACACCCCCCGTTACACCTCCATCCATACCGAGGAGGACACCGTCATGAGCTTTCAGAACCCTGTATTCATTCCCGGCCCGACAAATATCCCCGAGGCGCTGCGCAAAGCCTGTGACATGCCCACCATCGATCACCGCTCGCCGCTGTTTGGGGATATCCTGAACCCCGTGCTGGCCGGTATCCGTCAGGTTTTGAAGTCCGACAGCGCGCATGTGTTTGTGTTCCCTTCCACCGGAACCGGCGGCTGGGAGACGGCGCTGACCAACACGCTCTCGGAAGGTGACAAGATCCTCGCGGCCCGCAACGGTATGTTCAGCCACCGTTGGATTGACATGTGCCAGCGTCACAAGCTGGACGTCGAAATCGTGGAAACGCCTTGGGGCCACGGGCTGCCAGCGGATAAATACAAAGAAATCCTGAAGGCCGACACAGACCACAGCATCAAAGCCGTGCTCGCCACCCACAACGAAACCGCGACGGGCGTGAAATCCGATATTGCGGCGGTGCGGGCCGCGCTGGACGCCGCAGGGCACCCTGCGATGCTGTTTGTCGATGGCGTGTCCTCAATCGGATCGATGGACTTTCGCATGGACGACTGGGGCGTGGATGTCGCTGTGACCGGCTCGCAAAAAGGGTTCATGCTGCCTGCCGGACTGGCCATCGTCGGGTTTTCAGACAAAGCCTATGCCGCGACAGATACGGCCCGACTGCCGCGCACGTTCTTTGATATCCGCGATATGGAAAAGGGATATGCCGCCAACGCGTTTCCCTACACGCCTCCCGTTGGGTTGATGAACGGCCTCAAGATGTCGCTTGATATGATCGCGGCAGAGGGGTTGGAGAACGTCTTTGCCCGCCACACCCGCATCGCCACCGGCGTGCGCCATGCGGTGGACGCGTGGGGCATGCAGCTGTGCGCCGCATCGCCCGATATCTACTCCGATAGCGTTTCGGCGATCCGGACGCCCGCAGGCTTCAATGCCACAGATATCGTGACCGTTGCGGCCGAAAAATATGGTATGGCCTTTGGTGTCGGGCTGGGAGAGGTCGCCGGCAAGGTGTTCCGCATCGGTCACCTCGGCATGCTGACGGATGCGATGATGCTCTCGGGTCTGGGCGTCGCCGAGATGGTGATGAAAGACCTTGGTCTGGACATCAAGCTGGGGTCCGGCGTGGGCGCCGCGCAAGAATTCTACCGCTTTGGATCGTAAGGAGGCATCGCAATGGATATCCCCACCTATCAGGACATGCTTGACGCGCACGAACGGATCAAGCCGCATATCAACCGCACACCGATTCGCACCTCTGCCTATCTGAACGAGCTTGTCGGGGCCGAGCTGTTTTTCAAATGCGAAAACTTTCAAGAACCCGGCGCATTCAAAGTGCGCGGTGCGTCCAACGCTGTGTTCGGGCTCAGCGATGCGCAGGCCCGCAACGGGGTTGCTACGCATTCGTCCGGCAACCACGCGTCTTGCCTGTCCTATGCCGCGATGCGCCGTGGCATCCCGTGCAATGTCGTGATGCCGCGCACCGCCCCTCAGGCCAAAAAGGACACGGTGCGCCGCTACGGCGGGGTGATTACCGAATGTGAACCGTCGACCACATCGCGCGAGGAAACCTTTGCAAAAGTGCAGGCCGAAACCGGCGGCGATTTTGTGCACCCCTATAACGATCCGCGGGTGATTGCGGGGCAAGGCACCTGTTCGAAAGAGTTCATGGAACAGGTAGACGGGCTAGACATGATGGTCGCACCCATCGGTGGCGGCGGCATGATCTCCGGCACCTGCCTCACGCTGTCGACACTGGCCCCCGAGGTGCAGATCATCGCCTCAGAGCCGGAACAGGCCGACGACGCCTACCGCAGCTTTAAGGCGGGTCACATCATCGCCGATGATGCGCCCAAGACCATCGCCGACGGGCTCCTGGTGCCGCTGAAAGAGCGGACATGGCACTTTGTGTCCAACCACGTCACCGACATCCTGACTGCGTCCGAGGACGAGATTATCGACGCGATGAAACTGTCGTGGAAACATCTTCGCATGGTGATCGAGGCCAGCTGTGCCGTGCCCATGGCCACGATCCTCAAGAACAAAGAGATGTTCGCAGGCAAGCGCGTCGGCGTCATCATTACGGGCGGCAATGTCGATCTGGACACGCTGCCGTGGCTGACGCCCTAGCGCACACCGACACACCCAATTCAGGGCGGCGCGACCGCCCGCAATACAAACGGAGAGATGCAATGAAAGACCTGACATCATTTGACGACTTCGAAGTGGGCTACGACATTCCCGCCAAGCCCGGCATGGACGAGGCTGACATCCAGACGCCTTGTCTTGTGCTGGATCTGGACGCGCTGGAGCGGAACATCAAAAAGATGGGCGACTACGCCAAATCCCACGGGATGCGCCACCGTGTGCACGGCAAAATGCACAAGTCTGTTGATGTGGCAAAGTTGCAGGAAGACCTCGGCGGGGCTGTGGGTGTGTGCTGCCAAAAGGTGTCAGAGGCGGAAGTTTTCGCGCGCGGCGGCATCAAAGATGTGATGGTGTCCAATCAGGTGACGGCCCCCGATAAAATCGACCGTCTGGCCCGCCTGCCCAAGCTGGGCGCACGCGCGCTGTGCTGCGTGGATGACCCAGATAACGTGGCCGATCTTTCTGCCGCAGCCGTCAAGCACGGCACACAAATCGAATGTCTGGTCGAGATTGACTGTGGCGCGGGCCGCTGCGGCGTCACGACCACGGAAGATGTGGTCAAGATTGCCAAGATGATCGACGCGGCGGATGGCCTGAAGTTCGCAGGCATTCAGGCCTATCAGGGCGCGATGCAGCATCTGGACAGCTATGATGAACGCCAATCCAAAACGCAGATCGCCATTGATCAGGTGAAAGATGCGCTGGCAGGTCTGAAGGATGCCGGTCTTTCGTGCGATATCGTCGGCGGCGGCGGCACGGGATCGTATTATTTTGAAAGCAACTCGGGCGTTTTCAACGAATTGCAGTGCGGGTCATATGCCTTCATGGATGCCGACTATGGCCGTATTCTGGACAAGGACGGCAACCGGATCGACGAGAATGAATGGGAAAACGCGCTTTTCATCATGACAACCGTAATGAGCCACGCCAAAGCCGACAAAGCGATTGTTGATGCCGGCCTCAAGGCGCAGTCCGTAGATAGCGGCCTGCCGACTGTGTTTGGCCGCGATGATGTTGAATACGTCAAATGCTCTGACGAACATGGGGTGGTGATGGACCCCGACGGTGTTTTGAAGGTGAATGACACGCTCAAACTGGTGCCGGGCCACTGCGATCCGACCTGCAACGTGCACGACTGGTATGTGGGCGTGCGGGACGGCAAGGTTGAAACCGTCTGGCCTGTATCCGCCCGCGGCAAGGCCTACTGAGCAAATGGTTTCGCCCCTTGTCGGGGCGATCCACCGGGGGGCTAGCCCCCCGGACCCCCCAGAGTATTTCCGGCAAAATGATACATGAGCGCCGGACAAAGGAGTGACACAGATGCACATCGTCCCCGAGCGCGACATTCCCGATCTTCTGACACGCGAGGCGTCATTTGATGCTGTCGAAAACGTCTTTGCGGCGATGGCGGCGGGGGATGCCTATAACTTTCCTGTCGTGCGCGAGGCGATTGGCCACGAAGATGCGTTATACGGGTTCAAGGGCGGCTTTGATGGCAAGGGCATGGTGTTGGGCCTGAAGGCCGGTGGCTATTGGCCCAATAATCTTGAAAAGCGCCAGCTGATCAATCACCAGTCCACGGTCTTTCTGTTTGATCCTGACACCGGCAAGGTCGCGGCGATGGTGGGCGGCAACTACCTGACCGCACTGCGCACCGCGGCGGCGTCATCGGTGTCGATCAAACATCTGGCACGCAAAGATGCCAAGGTCATGGGGATGGTCGGGGCGGGGCATCAGGCCACGTTCCAGCTGCGTGCCGCGTTGGAGCAGCGGGAGTTTGAAAAGGTGATCGGCTGGAACTACCACCCCGATATGCTGCCCAATATCGCAAACGTCGCGCAAGAGGCCGGTGTCCCGTTTGAGGCCGTGCCGCTGGAACGGATGGTCGAGGCGGACGTGGTCATTTCCATCACATCCACATTTGCGCCATCCATCATGGCCGATCACATTGCACCCGGCACGCATCTGGCGTGCATGGGCACCGACACGAAGGGCAAGCAAGAGGTCGAGGCTGCATTGCTGGCGCGCGCCACGGTCTTTACTGACGAGGTTGCGCAATCGGTCAGCATCGGTGAGGCGCAGCATGCAGTGGGTGCAGGGATGATCGCGCAAAGCGACGTGCACCAGATTGGCGCGGTCATCAACGGCGCGCATCCGGGCCGGACATCCGATGATGAGATCACGATTTTCGACGGCACAGGTGTGGGGCTACAGGATCTGGCCGTGGCGGCAAGGATTGTCGATATGGCGATCAAGGCCGGAACGGCAATCGAGGTGGATTTCTAGAACAGGCGGATCAGAAACACCGCGCTCATCCCGAAACCGATGGCGGCAATCAGCAGGCGCAGGGCGTGTTTGGGGATCATCCGCGCCAGTGGTGCGCCCACAAATCCGCCAGCGGTGGCTGCCACCATCATGGCAAGCGCCTGAGGCCACGCGACCAGCCCTGCGATAGCAAAGACCGCGACCGAAATCGTTGACAGCACAAACGACAGCCCGTTTTTCAAGCCGTTCATCCGGTGAAGATCGGTCATGCCCCACAGCGCAAAAAGCGCCAGCAGCACGATCCCCAGCCCGCCGTTGAAATAACCGCCATAGATGCTCACCATGAAAAGTCCGGCAGCGCCGTAGGGCGTCACGGCGCTGTTACGGGCGGCGGCCCATGCGCGGATGCGGTCACCAAACAGAAAGATCAGCGTGGCCGCCAGCAACAGGACCGGCACGATCAGGCTGAACGCGCGATCTGACGATACCAGCAACAGCAGGCTTCCGGTTGCAGCGCCCGCAAGCGTCACAAGTGTCAAACGCAGCAAGAGCGCGCGGTCAAAGCTGCGCATCTCGGGCAAGAAGCCCAAGGCCCCGCTGGCATAGCCGGGAAAGACCGCCACGGCGCTTGTCGCGTTGGCAATGACGGGCGGCACGCCTGTGAAGATAAGCGCAGGTAAGGTGAGGAACGTGCCGCCACCCGCCACCGTATTCAGCGCACCCGCCGCAAAGGCTGCGACGATCAGGATAAGAAGATCAATCATATGGATGCCTTGCACGAGAAAAGGGCGGACCGAAAATGGCCCGCCCCTTCCTATGTTCTTTTCGATCGCTCAAAACAACGCGAACCGCTTAGTGCGCGGGGGCGACGTCGTCTTCTGGCAGGACAAGGTTCAGCACAATCGCCATCAGCGCAGTTGGCGCAACGGCGGACGTGGCCAGAACCTTTACCACGCCGGGCAGGTACTGCACGGCTGTCGGCACAAGGTTCAGCCCCAGACCAAAGGCCAGCGAAACGGCGATGATCACCATGTTGCGGCGGGTCATGTTGACCTCGGTCAGCATGTTTAGACCAGCCGAGGCCACCATGCCGAACATCACGATCACACCACCGCCCAGAACAGGCAACGGCATGGAGGCGATGACAGCACCAACCTTGGGCACAAGGCCGCAGACGATCATGATCAGACCGGCGATTGTCACCACGTGGCGGCTCATGATGCCGGTCATGCCGACGATGCCGACGTTCTGGCTGAACGAAGTATTGGGCAGACCACCAAAGACGCCCGCAACAGCAGTGCCCAGACCGTCGGCATAGGTCGCACCTGCAATCTCTTGGTCAGTGGCCTCACGCTGGGCACCGGCCTTGGCTGTGGCGGATGCGTCGCCCACGGTTTCAATCGCAGAGACGATGGATACCAGAGTGACGGCGATCACCGCGCCAAGGTTGAACTCGAACCCGTAGGGCAGCGCCTGGATCGACGTGATCCAGGATGCACCTGCGACCGCGCCAAAGCTGACCATGCCCAGCACCCACGCCAGCGCGTAGCCAGCCAGCAGACCGATCAGGATTGCTGCGTTGGACAGCGCGCCTTTTGTGAAGAATTTGAGCACCAGCGACACGATGATCACGGTCAGCGCGACCGACCAGTGCATTAGCGAGCCAAAGCTTTCGGCGGCCATCTGGAAATCAGCGGCACCACCGGCGGCGTATTTGATCGCAACAGGGATCAGATACAGACCGATCGCAAGGATCACGAGGCCGATGACAAGCGGTGGAAACAAGAACCGCAGCTTGTCGATGAACGCGCCAAGGATGAAGTGCACAACACCGCCGATGATGCAGGCGGTCAGTGCCACGCCCAGACCCATCGTCGCGGCAATGCCTGCCAGCACGCCCACAAAGGCAAAGCTGGTGCCCTGCATAATCGGCAAGCGTGCGCCAACAGGGCCGATGCCAACGGTTTGGAACAGTGTCGCAACACCGGCAAACAGCATCGCCATCTGGATCAGGTAAATCTGCTCGGGCCCGCCAAAAGCAAGGCCAGCGGCGCCTGCCACGATGATGGAAGGTGTTACGTTTGATGCGAACATCGCCAGAACGTGTTGCAGGCCAAGCGGCACGGCCTGCGTGATCGGCGGCGTCGTATTCGGATCGCTATAGGTCATATCTGTCATTGTCGTTAAGTCCCCGTTTGTCTGTCATTTGCCAGTCTTGGTGCTGGTCTGTGGTGGTTTGGTTTGGTTTGGTTTGGTCAGTGAGTGATCTGGAACGGATTATCGAACCAGTGTTCTTGCAAATTCGGACCCTCTCCGATCCGGTCTACAACTGCGAAAAGGCCGGGCGACGCCAGCGGCGTCAGCACTCCGTGCCATGTATTGCGGTGGTAATTCACGCCCTGCCCCGGTGCCGTGATAAAAGCTTGCGGGTCGTGCGGCGCGCCGTCCTTGTCAGCGGCCACAACCACAACAAAAGGATCAGCGGTCATCGGGATGAAGGCCTGACTGCCCTCAGGGTGCCGTTCCATCATATCAAGCGTGATCGGAAGGCTACGTGCCTCGGACTGGAACAGGCTGATCCCGGCCCGACCGTCTGCAAAATCCATCGCGGCACGATCATGAAACCGGCCACACAGGCCTTGGTTGATGATCTTGTCAGGCGCGCCAGCGATTTCAAGCACATCGCCAAAGGGGGCAAATGCATCCGCCGAGAGCGGCCTGAGGATCAATGTCCGCGTCATCCGCCCAGCTTGTCCAGGAGGCGCAACTCCGCGATCCGCTCGACCTGTTTGCAGGCGGTGGCAAATTCGGTAGCACTGTCATTGGCGATCCGGCGCTGGAAGGCCTCAAGGATCGACGCCTTGTCGTTGTCTTTGACGGCGATGATGAACGGGAACCCGTGGCGCGCGACGTATTGCGCGTTGAGGTCCTGAAATGTCGTGCGTTCGGCGTCTGTCAGCAGGTCCAGCCCTGCGCCTGCCTGCTCTGACGTGCTGTCGGCGGTCAGTTTGCCTGCGGCGGCCAGCTTGCCCGCAAGATCAGGGTGGGCATTCAGCACCCCAAGCCGTTCCTCGTCCGATGCGCTGCGGAATACGCGGCACAATGCCTGATGCACGCCGCGTGCGGTGTCATGTGTCGGCCCCAGATCAAGCGCGTGCGCCCGCTCGGCGATCCACGGGCTATGCTCAAAAATGCCGCCAAATTCAGCAACAAAGGTATCGCAATCCATCTGGCAAGGCCGCTGCCCCTTGGGCGCGGGATGCGCTTGCGCCCAATGGTCGGCAATCTGTTCACGGGTGGCAAACCATACGCCGTCGTGCCCGCGCATATAGTCCAGCACGCGCTTCAATGCCGCCGCGCGCCCCGGACGCCCCATGATCCGGCAATGCAGACCAATGGACATCATCTTGGGCGCGCCTGCCTGCCCTTCAGCATACAGCACATCAAAGCTATCGCGCAGATAGCTTTCAAACTGGTCACCGGTGGTGAAGCCCGCCTGAATGCCGAACCGCATATCGTTGCAATCCATCGTGTAGGGCACGATCAGCTGGTCATTATCGCGGAACTGCATCCAATAGGGCAGATCGTCGGCGTAACTGTCAGCGACATAGGCAAACTGCCCCGTTTCAGCGACCAGCCGCACGGTATTGTTGGAACACCGCCCCGTGTACCAACCGCGTGGCGCTGCGCCTGTGATTTCAGTGTGCAGGCGGATCGCCTCGGCGATTTGCGCGCGCTCTTCGTCCTCGGGCATGTCCTTGTGTTCGACCCACTTCAGCCCGTGGCTGGCGATCTCCCACGCGGCGGCCTGCATCGCTGCAACCTGTTCAGGTGCGCGCGCAAGTGCTGTTGCCACGCCGTAAACAGTGACAGGCAGGTCTGCCATCATCCGGTAAAGCCGCCAGAACCCTGCACGCGATCCGTATTCGTAGATCGATTCCATATTCCAGTGCCGCATCCCCGGCCACGGCTGCGCGCCGGTGATCTCGGACAAAAACGCCTCTGACGCGGCATCACCATGCAAGATATTGTTTTCGCCGCCTTCTTCGTAGTTCAACACGATCTGAACGGCGATCTTTGCCCCGTCCGGCCAGTTGGCCGCAGGCGGGGTTGCACCATATCCGGTCATGTCACGAGGGTAGCGCGGCACGGCGATCTCCTTTTGGGTCGGCTATCAGTAATCCAAAACAATGGCTTTGTTTTTCAAATAATAGACGAAACAGCCTTTTGTCCGGTCTGCTTTGCACGCAATGTGACCTTAAGGCTATGCAATCGGCAGTTTGATCACAAAGGAGGCGATGCCATGACCGGCTATCTGACTACACATGTTCTGGATACGGCACGCGGCTGCCCTGCTGCCGGACTGAAAATCGCGCTCTATAAACTGGACGGTGACACCCGCAGCTTGCTGATCACACTGACCACCAACGACGATGGCCGCACGGATGAACAAATCCTGCCCGCCGACAAGTTCGAGATCGGCACCTACGAGCTGGAATTTCACGCAGGCGCATATCTGGATGCGATTGGCACCCCGCCCGAGGATCCCCGTTTTCTGGATGTGATCCCGATCCGCTTTGGCATGTCAGAGGCCGCGCACTACCACGTGCCGTTGCTGCTGTCGCCGTTCGGATATTCCACCTATCGCGGCAGCTAGACCTCGCGCACGGCGGCGCTGATCCGGTCGATCACATAATCCATGAAAAGCCGCGTTTTAGGGTCCTGCCGTTTGCGGTGGGTGAAAAGACAGGCCATCTGGATCGGTTCCGGTGGCGTCTGGCTTGCCACCGCCACAAGACGGCCCGCTTTCAGGTGATCGGCCACTTCAAACAGCGGTTTTAGGGCAATCCCCTGCCCCGTCAGCGCCCAGTCGGTCAGCACATCGCCGTCATCGGATTCGTAACGCCCCGTCACACGGTATTTGCGCGGCCCCTCGGGCGTTGTCAGCCGCCACTGGAACTCTGTCGCGCCCGGAAACCGCAGGTTGAGACATTCGTGATTATGGGCAATCAGATCATCGCCGGATGCGGGGTTGCCACGGTCTGCGATATAATCGGGCGACGCGCATAATACGCGCTCCACGTCCGCGATCTTGCGCATCCGCAGGTTGCTGTCCTCGGGCTGGCCCAGAAAAAACGCGAGATCAAGCCCCTCGGTTGTCAAATCAACGCGCCTGTCGGTCAAACGCAGCCGCACGCTGACTTCGGGATATTGTTCCAGAAATCCGGGCACCAGCGGCGCGATCAGTCTGCGCCCCACGCCAAGCGGGGCCGCCACATAAAGCGCGCCTTTGGGATTTTCGGTGATATTGACGACCTGCGCCTCGGCGTTGTCGACAGATTCAAGAATACCGCAGGCCCCGCCGTAAAAGGCTTTGCCCTGTTCGGTCGGCGTCAGGCTGCGCGTGGTGCGCTGGAACAGGCGGACGCTCAGGTGGTCCTCAAGCTGGGAAATCCGCGATGACGTCACCGCCGGCGAAATTCGCAAATCGCGCCCCGCCGCCGACATGCTGCCAAGCTCGTACACACGCACAAAGGTGCGGATATTATCCAGATACGACATTCTTCTGCATTTTTTGAGACTGCTTGACCATACAACATAATAGCCGAACAATCATCTTTCGCCTAGTCTGAACAGCGACGCCGGATAAGGGACTGCATCATGTATGATATGGCTATTTTATGGGACTGGATCGCGTTTTCGGTCCGCTGGCTGCACGTCATTACCGCGATGGCTTGGATCGGTGCGTCTTTCTATTTCATCGCGCTTGACCTGATGCTGAAACCCAACGCCGCCCTGCCCGAAGGCGCATCCGGCGAAGAATGGGAGGTCCACGGCGGCGGGTTCTATCACACTGTCAAATACATGGTCGCCCCCGCACGGATGCCAGAGCATCTGACATGGCACAAATGGCAAAGCTACAGCACGTGGTTGTCAGGTGCTGCACTATTGATGATCATCTACTGGGTAGGCGGCGAGATTTACTTGCTCGACCCGACCAAAGCTGACTTATCGCTCTGGCAGGGTATCGCGATTTCCGCCGGATCGTTGACCATCGGCTGGCTGGCCTACGACGCGATGTGCAAATCGCCGCTGGCCGATCGTCCGACCCTTCTGATGCTGCTTTTGTTTGTGGTTCTTGTCGTGATGTCGTGGGGCTATAACCAGATTTTCACAGGCCGCGCGGCGCTGCTGCACTTGGGCGCGTTCACCGCGACGATCATGACCGCCAACGTATTTTTCCAGATCATGCCGAACCAGCGGATCGTTGTGGCCGACCTCAAGGCGGGCCGCACGCCGGACGCAAAATACGGCAAGATCGCCAAGGTGCGGTCGACGCATAACAACTATCTCACCCTGCCCGTCGTGTTCCTGATGCTGTCCAACCACTACCCGCTCGCGTTTGGGACGACCTATGCGTGGGTCATCGCGTCGTTGATCTTTCTGACCGGTGTCACCATCCGCCACTATTTCAACACAATGCACAAAACCGGCAGCGGCCCGCATTGGACGTGGGCGGTGACGGTCCTGCTGATGATCGTGATCGCATGGCTGTCCACATTTTCGGACACGGGCGACGCTGCTGTCGCAGACGGCCGCGATCTGACACCTTATGAACAACAGTTCGCGGATGCCGCAGGCTTTGACGCGGCTTACAACACTGTCATCGGCAACTGCTCCATGTGCCACGCCAGAGAGCCGTTCTGGGACGGTATCAGGTGGGCGCCCAAGGGCGTCTATCTGGAAACCCAAAGCGATGTCGCCCGCCACGCCGAACAGATTTACCTGCAAGCAGGCCGCAGCCACGCCATGCCGCCACCCAATGCCATCCAGATGGACCCGGCGGCACGTGCCACCCTTGTTGACTGGATCCGCAACGCCCGCGAGGGCTGATCCACACACCAATCATCAAAATGATTGACGTTCCTCATTTTTGCCGTCATTGACGCCAGAACGGAGGATATGATGACGCGCCCAACCATTCACGACGTGGCCAAAGTCGCAGGGCTTAGCCTTGCAACGGTGGATCGTGTTCTGAACAAGCGCGGCGGTGTAGCAAACAAGTCCATCCAGAAGGTGGCGGACGCCATCGCGCAAACGGGGTATGTCCGCGACATCGCCGCTGCGAACCTGTCGCGCGGACGGGAATACCGCTTTGCCTTTGTCCTGCCGGACAGTGCGACGTCATTCATGGGCCTGCTGCGCGATGCGTTGATGGCGGAAAGCAACAGGTTATCGGCCCAGAAAATCCGCATCGATATTCTGACCACGCAGGCGTTTGATACGGCCAGCCTTTTGACGACGCTGCGCACGCTCACCCCTGCCACAACCGACGGCATCGCCATGATCGCCCCCGAAACGCCAGAGGTGCAGACCGAGATCGCACGGCTTGCCGCAGACGGAATCAGCGTTGTTTCACTGGTGTCCGACCTGCCCCGTACAGATCGCCACGCTTACGTCGGCCCTGATAACGTGGCCGCAGGACGCACAGCAGCCACCTTCATGGGTAAGTTTATCCGCGCTGATGCAGGCCGCGTCCTTGTCATCGCAGGCAGCCTTGCGGCGCGCGATCACATGGAACGCGTGATGGGGTTTCGCGCCGTGATGAACAGCCGCTTCCCTGCGCTTGATCTACTCCCCGCCGCACAGGGCTTTGACGATGCCGCGACAGTGCGCGCATTGGTGCGCGATGCGCTCTCGGATGGCCCGCTCGCTGGCATTTATGCCGTTGGCGCTGGCAATCGCGGTGTACTTGATGCGCTGGCAAATCAAGCCGACCGCCCCGTTGTGATCGCACATGAACTGACCGTCGTGTCGCGCAGCGCGCTGCAATCGGACGACTTCGATCTTGTGATCGACCAGAACCCAACTGCTGAGGTACGTACCGCAATTTCCATCATGCAGGACCTCAGCGATGCGCAATCGGTCACGCCCACGCAGGGCGCGATCCCACTGAATATCTTTATCCGGGAGAACATCACATGAGCAGCTATTTTGAAGGCATTGATGCCGTCACCTTTGAGGGCGCCGACAGTAAAAACCCGCTGGCTTTCCGCCACTACAACCCTGACGAAGAGATCATGGGCAAGCGCATGGAAGATCATCTGCGTTTTGCCGTGTGCTACTGGCACAACTTTGTCTGGGAAGGCAACGATCCCTTTGGTGGCCAGACCTTTGACCGCCCGTGGTTCCCAGCCGATACCATGGACCTTGCCAAGGCCAAGGCCGACGCTGCGTTCGACATGTTCCGCATCCTTGGCGTGCCCTATTTCTGTTTTCACGACCATGACGTCCGCCCAGAAGGTGCGACACTACGCGAAAGCCATGATCGCCTTAACGAAATGGCCGATTACTTTGAAGGCAAGATGGCTGATGGCGGCTCCAAACTGCTGTGGGGCACCGCCAATATGTTTTCCAACCGCCGCTATATGTCAGGCGCCAGCACGAACCCCGATCCTGATGTGTTCGCCTATTGCGCATCCACGGTGAAGGCCTGCATGGATGTCACGCATCGCCTGAACGGTGAAAACTACGTCCTCTGGGGGGGCCGCGAAGGGTATGAAACGCTGCTCAACACCGATCTGGACCGCGAATTGCAGCAGATGGGCCGCTTTTTGCAGATGGTTGTCGACTACAAGCACAAGATCGGTTTCGACGGCGCGATCCTGATCGAACCCAAGCCGCAGGAACCCACCAAGCACCAGTATGACTACGATGTGTCCACGGTTTACGGCTTCCTTAAACGCTTTGGGCTGGAAGAAGAGGTGCAGGTCAATGTTGAACAGGGCCACGCCATTCTGGCAGGTCATTCCTTCGAACACGAATTGGCAATGGCCCGTACGCTGGGCATTTTCGGGTCCATCGACATGAATCGGAACGACTACCAATCCGGCTGGGACACCGACCAGTTTCCGAACAATGTGCCAGAGGCGGCTCTCGCCTATTACGAAGTGCTCAAGGCGGGTGGTTTCACCACAGGCGGCACGAACTTCGACGCCAAACTGCGCCGTCAATCGCTTAATGCCGAGGACCTGATTGCCGCACACGTGGGCGGCATGGACGTCTGCGCACGCGGACTGAAAGCCGCCGCCGCGATGATCGAGGATGACGCCCTGGAAGCGCCGCGGCGCGAACGCTATGCCGGTTGGGAAACTTCTGGCCATCTGGCCGTCGGCAACACGCTGGACCGGATCGCGGCACAGGCAGAAGACGGCGGGCTTGATCCACAGCCGGTATCTGGCCAGCAGGAAAAGCTGGAAAACATCGTGAACCGCTACGTCTAGGGCACCAAAGCCGATCCGGCTGGGCATGGTTGGCGGCAGGCATGCAATGTGTTGATGCCTGCCTGCCTCAGCCTCTCAAGGAGCGCGTCAAAGCGGTAACAGCAACAGCGTGATGATAGGAAAGACAAGCAGCAGGATCACGCGGGTTACGTCAGAGGCCACGAAATACAGGACCGCGCGGTAGGTTTCGGTGATCCGTGTCGCGCGGTCCATCGCGTTGATGACAAACAGGTTCATGCCCACAGGTGGCGTGATCAGCCCGACCTCCACCACGATCAGCACCAGAATACCGAACCAGATCGCAGTGCGTTCAATATTGATGCGGTTCAGCGCCCCGTCCGACACGCCACGCAACCCAATCTCGCGGGTCATGTCGCGGCTCAGCTCTTGCCCGCTGGCCAAAAGGGATTGCGCCTGCGCCAACAGTGCGGCGGGCGCGTCAGTGCCAGCGGCAATCAGATCGGCAAGGCGGGCCGATTGCAGTTCCACCATACTGACAAAGCTGAAATCCAGCCCTTGCACGATGGGCCAGAAGATCGGGATCGTCAGGAGGATCATCGACAGGCTGTCCATCAAACAGCCCAGCAACAGGTAGAACACCAGAATGATGACCAGCACCGTCCACGGGTTCAGACCGCTACCCCCGACCCACGCGGCCATGTCCTGCGGCAACTGCGTAAGCGCCAGAAACCCGTTGTAGAACGCAGCCCCCAGCACGATGAAAAAGATCATCGCGGTGGATCGTGCGGTCACGTAAAAGCTGTCCGCAAGCGTCAGCCGCGTCAGACCACCTGCGCGGAAAGCGATCAAACCTGTGCCAAATGCGCCCACGGCGGCGCCTTCGGTCGGGGTGAACCAGCCTTGATAGATGCCGCCCACGACCAGCACAAAGACCAGCAGAACAGGCCAGACGGCGACCAGCGCCTTCATCCTTTCGGCCATCGCCACACGCGCTTTGGTGCCAGCCGCGTCAGGGTGCAGGCGCACGTAGATCGAAATGGTTAGCATGTATCCCACGGCCGCCAACACACCGGGGATCACGGCGGCAAGGAACAGTTTGGCGATGTTTTGTTCGGTCAGGATCGCGTAGATCACCAGCACAATGGAGGGCGGGATCAGGATGCCGAGTGTCCCCCCTGCGGCCAGTGTCGCCGTTGAAAAGCCACCCGAATACCCATAGCGCCGCAATTCCGGCAAGGCGACGCGGCTCATTGTGGCGGCTGTGGCCAGTGACGACCCGCAGATCGCGCCAAACCCCGCGCAGGCCCCGACCGCTGCCATCGCGACACCGCCCCGACGATGACCCAAAAAGCTTTCTGCGGCTTTGAACACAGCCTGGCTCATGCCGCCCAGCGTAGCGAAATGCCCCATCAGCAGAAACATCGGGATGATCGAAAGCGAGTAGTTGGAGAACGTGGTGTAGGTTTCGGACTTCAGCCGCGCAAGCGGGACGCTGGTATCGCCGGTGATAATCGTCAGACCGACCAGCCCAACAAGGAACATGGCCAACCCAATCGGCACCCGCAGAAAGATCAGCACCAGCAGCACTGGAAACGAGATGACACCGATGGCAAGATCCGTCACCGGTCCGGCTCCGCTTGCTCTGGCAGGATCGGCGTGCCGCTTGCAAATTCGACCACCCGTGCCACCGCAATATAAATGGCGATGACGGCCCAGCCTGTCGCGGCCACAAGACTTGCGGCATAGGACCACCAAACCGGAAATTGCAGAATGAACGTGGTCTGGCCCGACGCTTGTTTGCTCATCATGCCTTGCGCCAACTCATAGGTGATCACGGTCACAACTGCGGCAAAGACCAGTGCCGTCAGGACCCGCAACACAGTTTGCGTCCTGTCTGACAGGGCCGAAGTAAAAATATCGACAGAGGCATGTGCGCCGTGCAGGTGACACAGCGGCAGAAACGCAAAAACGACAAAGGCCATGCCCGCTTCGACAATTTCATAGGCACCGGCAATCGGGCCAACACCGCTTGCGATCAGCGTGGCGGCAAGATCGGGGGCCAAGCCTTGCACCGCATCGCTGAACAACACGTTGTTCAGCATGCGCCCCAGAATAGACAGGCATGTCAGCACGATCAGACCCGACAGTACCATGCCACCCAACACGGCAAAACCCCGTGCAGCTTTTTCCATGATGGCATGCATCGCCGCTCTCCGATGCGGTCAGTGCCGCAGTCCGTTCAATGACTGCGGCATGTGATTTTATTCAAGCGCGCCGGTCACGCCCGCGCAATCACCCGACATCAGCGAACGCGCCTGATCAATCAAGGCCCGACCGTCACGGCCCTGTGCGTCCATCTCGGCGACCCACGTGTCATAGACCGGATTGACCAGCGCCTGCCATTCGGATGTGTCGGTAATGGCGATGATGTTGTTCCCCAGATCGACCGCAATCTCGCGGGCGGGGGCATCTGCATCAGACTGCACGCCACCGGCAAAGATTGAAAATTCCAGACCGGAGTTTTCATCAATGATCGTTTGCAGGTCTTCGGGCAGATCGTTGAACACGTCTTTGTTCATCGCCAGCACAAATGTCAGGTTATACAGCGCGGGGCCCTCAAACTCGGTGTGGTTTTCAACCAGTTCGGGGATTTTCAGTGATGACGTGACTTCCCACGGCACAGTCGTGCCATCGATCACACCCTTGGACAAAGCCTCTGGCACGGCGGGCACAGGCATGCCCACAGGGGTTGCGCCTGCCAGCTTCAGCAATTCGTTCACAAGGCGCGATCCGCCGCGAATGTTCAGACCCTGCAAGTCGGCGGGCGTCTCAACGGGATCGGCGGTGTGCAACACGCCGGGGCCGTGGACCCATGTGCCCAGCACCTTCACGGCGGCAAATTCGTCATCCGCCATATGCTCTTCGTACATGGTCCAATAGGCGCAGGACGCGGCGCGCGCATCGTCGACCATGAACGGCAATTCAAAGACTTCCGTGGTCGGGAAACGGCCCGGCGTGTAGCCTACGACGGTCCAGATCACATCGGCCACACCATCAATCGCCTGATCCATCAGTTCGGGCGGGGCACCGCCAAGCTGCATGGACGGGAAGCGGTCGATCTTGATCCGGCCATCTGACGCCTCTTCGATATTGTCGGCCCAGACATCAAGGATCAGTGCGGGCACATTGGCCTGCGCGGGCAGGAACTGATGCAGCTTCAGCGTGACGTCCTGCGCGGCTGCGCCGGTTGCAAAAATTGCCGTTGTGGCCACGCCGCCAAGCAATTGCTTGATCGTTTTCATCGACATGAAAGTTCCTTTCATACAAACCGCAAACCGCCAAATGATATGCGGTATGCAGGCAGATCAGGCCGCAAGCCTGCGCCCTCCAACACAGCGGGCGTCCTTTGAAATCGAGTATATGGCACAGTGCTCTGACAGGGTCATCCGTTTTCTGCGTCGCCGTTGCCGCAGCCGCAGCATGGGCCTGATGCACAGATCATGACCGTGCACCGCCGCCGCGTGGCACCTGATCGGAAAGCTGGAACGGGTCGCGCTGGTTTTCCAACCGGTAACGCCGCGGGGTTGTGCCGTATTGCCGCCTGAACAACCGGTAGAAATAGCTGCTGTTGTCGAAGCCACAATCCGCGACAACATCTTCAATGGCACGCTCATCACTGCGCAGCAGGTGCGCTGCATGTTCGATGCGCACCTGATTGATATATTCCGACGGGGTCATGCCGGTGTAGGTCTTGCAGGTGCGACAGACATGTTCGTGACTGCGCCCCGCCACCGCAATCAGCCCTGCTGCCCCCTTGCTGAAAACACTGCGAGACTGCGCAGCACTACAGGCCTCGGCAAACCAGCGCGGCGCGTTTTGCAGATCACCGCCCGTGATATCCACCACCCGATTGGTCAGCACGAGCAGAAATTCCTCGATCCGCGCAAGCGTTCTTGGGGCCGTTTGAAGCTGCCGCGCGATGTGGACAGCCCGTGCAAAGCGGGCCGCATCAAGCATATGTGTCTCGGGCAGGCGCGCGCGGCTGTCAAAAAAGGCGGATGCAATCGTGTCGGCATAGCGGGAGGTCAGATGCTGCGCGGTTTCCACACGAAACATCACGTTGATAATCTGGCACCCGTTGGCGCGGTCTGCGCTGAAGGCATGCACATCCTGCGGTCTGACAAATGTCAGGTGCCCTGGCTTCAATTGCTGTGTGTCGCCGTTCACCCAATGGCTTGTCTGACCGCTTTCGATCAGAAAAACCTCATAGAAGTCATGGTCGTGGGCCGCGTCGGGAAATCGTTTGGACAAGGACTTGCGTGCGAAATGAAACGCCTCGTCGGGGCGGATGTAGCTGTCGATCAGGAACGTGGTTTTGCGCATACCACAAGATTAGCAAATAAATGCTGCCCTGCGGCACATAAATATCAAATAAGTGCAAAATTATGTCAAAGCACGTTAGTGACTCCTGCCGCGCCCTGCTCAACCATACCACGCAGGAGGGGATGTCATGTTAGTGGAAAAGCAAGACCTGAGCTTTGCGCCTGTGCCACAGCACGCGGGGCTGAAACTGACCGCAGACGATATCGCCAGCTACAATGCCAACGGGTTTGTGCAACCGTTTGACGTGTTCTCGCCCTCAGAGATGGTCGCGATCCGCGGCTATGTCGACGGGCTGATGTCCGCCAGCGGCGATGCGGGGCACTACGGCATCAACTGTTATCAGGCGCGCCTTTCGGGGCTTTACGATATCGCGACAGACCCGCGTATTCTGGATCACGTGGCCGACATCATTGGCCCCGATATTCTGTGCTGGGCAACGGCGATCCTGTCCAAGAAACCGCACGATCCCAAAGCCGTGCCGTGGCATCAGGATGCGTCGTTCTGGGCGCTGTCCCCTGCCCGCACGGTGACGGTCTGGCTTGCCATTGATGACGCTGATGCGGAAAATTCCGCGATGCGCTTTATCCCCGGCACCCACGATCAGGGCGCGATGGGCGTGCAGTCCACTGGCGCCACGGCAGTTTTCCACAAGGAAACCGCCAACGCCGAGGCATTGGGCACTCCGTTCACGAATACCCTCAAAGCGGGGCAAATATCGCTTCATGCGGATATGTTGGTGCATGGATCATTGCCCAACACGTCTGATCGCCGCCGCTGCGGGTTTACACTGCGCTATTGTCCGCCGTCCGTGCAGATCACCGATCCCGCGTGGGCCAGCGGGGTCGAGGCGATCCTGTGCCGTGGCGATGCAGGCGCGTGGAAGACCCACCCCCGCCCGACCAACAATGACATCACGCAAACCACGTCACCGCATGTTGTGGGGAATAACTGATGCAGGTGAAGTGGTATGGACACGCAGCATTCGGCCTGACGCCTGACAGCGGTCCGCGCATCATCACCGATCCATATACGCCCGAAGGCGTGGGCTATGCCCCCATCACAGACACCGCCGATCTGGTGATCATCTCATCGGATGACGACAGCGCCCATTGCCGCGCTGACCTGATTGCGGGCGACCCAACAGTCGTGAACGCGCTGACCGTGGCGCAAAACGGTGGGGCGACCACGGCCTTGAACATCAACATCACGGCGATTGAAGCGGCCGAGTGGGACCACCACCCCGAACACGCCGTGCCGGGCCAGAACGGCATGTATCGTTTCACGCTCGACGGGATCAAGTTTGCGCATATGGGCGATGTGGGAAATCCGCTGACCGACGCGCAGCAGGCGTTTTTCGAAGACACCGACGTGCTGTTCGCGCTGGCTGGCGGGTATCTGACGCTGGAACTTCCCGATCTGATGGAGATGATCCACCGCACCAGACCCAAGCTGGTCATCCCGATGCATTTCCGCACGCTTACATACCGGCCACGCAATACGATGTGGATCGAAAGCTTTCTGAGCCATTTCAAAGAGGACGACATCGATTTCGCCTTTGGCTGCGAAACAACACTTACACAAGATGACCTGCCGGACCGCACCCGCGTTCTGGTCATGGACTACGCCCGCGAGGGCCAACATGAGGGCAATGGCCCGAAACTGGGAGGAACGACATGAACCTTACGAAAACGCTTTTGGCATCATCGGCCATGGCGCTGGTCGCCACGGCAGCCTTTGCGCAGGATGTAGCCCGCGAAAACACGGTCATTTTTGATCTGGATCGCACCATTCAGGACCCCGAGAACTTCAACTGGATGACACCGGGCACCAAGCGGATGCACGGCGCGCACCAAACCATGTGGGAGCCGCTTTTCATCCTGAACTACGGCACTGGTGATCTGGACCCTTGGCTGGCAACCGGCTTTGAACAAAACGACGAAAGCACCGAGTTTACGATCACCCTGCGCGACGGCGTCGAATGGTCCGACGGTGAGGCGTTCAACGCCGATGATGTGGTCTTTACGACCAATATCGCCATGACCAACGAAGACATCTCAAGCCGCGAAGCCAGCACGATCAAGGCACAGGTGGCGAGCGTGGAAAAAATCGACGATCTGACCGTGAAATTCTCGCTCAACGCGCCAAACCCGCGCTTTGTTGTCGAAAACTTCGGCGTGCGGATTTTCGGATCATTTCTGATTATGCCTGAACACGTCTGGAACGGTGAGGATGCAGCCACGTTCGCATTCAATCCGCCTATCGGCACAGGACCCTACACGTTCTCGTCCGCGGCATCGAACCGCGCGATCTGGGACCGGAACGATGATTGGTGGGGTGCCAAGACAGGCTTCATGGATCTGCCCGCGCCAGAGCGTGTGATCTTCCTTGAATCTGGTGGTGAGGAAAGCCGCGCGCAACTGATGGCGTCCAACCAGCTTGATGCGGCGCAGAACGTCACTGTCGGCACGTTCGAGGCTATTCAGGCGCAAAACCCTAATGTCATCGCGTGGTATGCCGACTATCCGTTTTCCGCCGCTGACCCTTGTGCCCGCCAGCTTGAGATCAACACAACCGTCGCGCCGTGGGATGACCCAAACATGCGCCGCGCCGTTGCCAATATCATCGACCGCACGCAGATCGTGAATGTGGCTTACGAAGGCACGACAACGGCATCCGAAACCATGTTTGCGCAATACGGATCAATGGCCCCGTTCATCGATGCCGTGCTTGAGGCGGGCTACGGTCTGTCAGCCACTGCGGATGTGGACGCCGGACAGGCGCTGATCGAAGAGGCAGGCTGGACCCGCGACGGTGACTACTACACCAAGGACGGTGAAACGCTTTCGGTTGATATCCACGTGAACTCTGCCTCGACCGAATACACCCGCACGATTGATGTGGTGGTCGAACAGCTGCAACGCTCAGGCATTGATGCCAAAGCCGTGCCAGTTGAAAACGGCGTGTTCTGGGGCGAAGTCCTGCCGTTTGGCGCCTACGAGATGTCCTATAGCTGGCTGTCATGCGGATCGGTGAACGAACCATGGGCGTCGATGGGCCGTTACACCGTCAAAGACGTGGTGCCGGTTGGCGAACGCTCTCCCGGTTTCAACAATACCGCCCGCTGGGATGGTGACGCGGCTGAGGCCTATTCCGCCATCATGGAAGTGATCGCGGACAAGCCGCTGGGCGACGAGGATATTCCGACACTGGTGGCCGATGCCTACGCCCATCTGGATCGCGAAATGCCGTTCATCCCGCTGGTGCAGGCGGCTAAGCTTTTGCCCATGAACGAGACATACTGGACAGGCTGGCCCACCGCCGACAACTACTACAACCATCCGTTCTTCTGGTGGAACCACACCCACCAGATCATCCACAATCTGGAACCGGCTGGTAACTGATACCTCCCCGAGCGACGAGGACCGGCGCAAACGAACGCGCCGGTCCGACACTTACGCATATGACGACAGTTCGACATGGCGGTGCACGCGCAGTGCACGTCCGGTGCACGCAAATCACAGCCCCGTTTTGCCATTTCCAACCGCCGCCTCGGCCCGCATCTGTGACAGGACCTGCCCCATGGGACGCATCCCCAGATCATATCTCATCAATCGCGCCGTGACCTTCGTGCTGACGATCCTGATCGCCGCGACGATCATTTGGATCATCCCGCGCCTGTCCCCTGTTGACCCCGCCGAGATCGCATTGGGCCGCATGGCCGCCGGTGCCGGAGCGGTTGAAAACTCCGAGGAAATACTGGCCCAACTGCGCGCGAACATGGGGATCGATCAGCCGTTTTTTGTGCAATATTTCAAATACATCACCGGTGCGTTGGTGTTTGACTTCGGGCTGTCGACTGCGGCCTTCCCGACCCCTGTGTCCACGCTGATCCTCAATGCGCTGCCGTGGACGATGGGCCTGATGATCCTGTCGCTGCTGATCACGTTCTTTATCGGCAACCTGCTGGGCGCGCTGATGGTCTGGGAACGCTCCCCCAAGCTGGTAAAGGTCGCGATCCCCGCCGCGATGGTCTTCACATCAATCCCGCCGATCCTGTCGGGCCTTTTGCTGATGTGGGTCTTTTCCGCCAAACTCCAGTGGTTCCCCCTCACCGGCGCCTATTCGATTTTTGTCGAACCCGGCTGGACATGGGCGTTTGTGAAATCCGTGCTGCATCACGGCTTTCTGCCCGCGCTTTCCATCGTTGTTGTGACCTTTGGTTTCTGGGCCTTGGGCATGCGCGGCCTGATGATCGGCGTGCAAGGCGAAGACTACGTCAAGCTGGCCGAGGCCAAGGGTCTTCGTCCGCGCTACATCCTGTACCGCTACATGATCCGCAACGCGATCCTGCCGCAGATCACCGCATTCGCGCTCAAGATCGGGTTGCTGATTGCGGGGCAAGTTCTGGTGGAACGCATCTTTGCCTACAATGGCATGGGCAAGCTTCTTTACGATGCGATCCTCAATCAGGATTTTCCGGTCATTCAGGGCGTCAGTTACGTGATTATTCTGATCACAGCCCTGTCGGTGTTTCTTGTGGACCTGCTTTATCCCTTCATCGACCCCCGCATCCGGCACGAGACTGCATAAGATGATGCACCCTTTGGACACCCTCCGGGAAAGGCGCGCAGTATGACCAGCCAAGACAACGTCCCAATGACCCGCGCCGAGAAACGGCAGGCCCGCCGCATCCGGCGGTTTGACAATCCGTGGCTGAACCCGAAACTGATGTGGGGCGCGGGTCTGTTGCTGGCGATTATTTTGATTGGCCTGATCGGGCGTTTGCTCTGGAATCTTGATCTGGTGTTCACCGGATCGGCGCAATTGAAATTGCCGCCCGTAGGCTTTGAAAACCTGCGCCGCCAGCCCGGTGTCTGGGATCATCCACTTGGCACCGACGGCGGCGGGCGCGATATGTTGGCGCTGATCATTATCGGCGCGCCGAATACGCTTTTCGTTGGCCTGCTGGCGTCACTCATCGGGATGTCACTGGGGATTTTCTTGGGCTTTTCGGCAGGTTTTCTGGGCGGACGGACCGACGATGTGATCCGCGTGGGCGCCGACGTGATGATCACGATCCCGCCGCTGCTGATCCTTGTCGTGTTTCAGTCTGCCTTTGGTGATGTGACCCTGACCATGATGGCGCTGCTGATCGCGGGCTTTGTCTGGCAATCGCCCACCCGCCTGATCCGCGCCCAAGTGCTGTCGATGAAGCAATCGGGCTACGTGCAGATGGCGCAACTGTCGGGGGCATCCACGCGCCACATCATGTTCCGCGAGATGTTGCCAAACCTTGTGCCTTACCTCTTCGGGTCGTTCATCGCCTCTGTCACCACAGCGATTGTTACGGCTGTCGGGCTGGAAGTGCTGGGCCTTGGCCCGCAACGCATCCCGACACTGGGCCGCACAATTTATGAGGCGATCAACGCAGGCGCACTGATCCAGAACCTGTGGTGGTGGTGGGGCATCCCGACGCTGCTGTTGGGTGTGATGTTCATCGGCCTGCTGCTGATCAATCTTGGCCTTGATGAAGTATCCAACCCCCGCCTGAGAAAGCTAAGCTGATGCTGGATAATGCGCCCACCGATAAACCGGTCCTGACGCTCAAGGACCTGTCGATTGAATTTCCGACACCCGCTGGCGTGGTGCAGGCCGTCAAGGCGTTAAGCCTTGAAATTCACAAAGGCCGCCGCGTCGGGTTCATCGGTGAAAGCGGGTCGGGAAAGACCACAACCGCATTGGCCGTCATGCAGATGCTGGCCGAACCGGGTCGCGTGTCTGGTGGCACGATTGAACTGGCGGGCACCGATATTCTGAACCTGTCAGAAGAGGATATGCGCCGCACCCGTCTCAGCCGCGTGGCATATATCCCGCAAGGGGCGATGAATTCGCTGAACCCTGTCATGCGGGTCGAACCGCAGATGTGGGACGGCATCATCGCACATGAAGGCACCCTGCCGCGCGCAGAGCTGAAACGCCGTTCGGACGCCGCTTTGGAAAGCGTCGGACTGCCCCTGCACACCGCCGATCTCTACCCACACGAATTGTCCGGCGGGATGAAGCAGCGGGTTTGCATTGCCATGGGGATCATCCTGAACCCTGAACTGATTATCGCAGACGAACCTACATCGGCGTTGGATGTGGTGACACAGCGGCAGGTGATGCAGACGCTGAAAGCGATCCAAAGTGATATCGGATCGGGTCTGATGCTGATCGGGCATGACATGGGGCTGATGGCCCAGACGGTGGACGAGCTGGCCGTGCTGAAGGATGGTGAGTTGGTTGAACATGGCACGGTGCAGCAAATTCTGACCGCGCCCGCACACGCCTACACGCAAGACCTGATTTCATCAGTGCCGCTTGTCGGGGGTGAAAGCTTTCTGAATCCTGATGCCCGCGCCAAAGCCCCGAAACGCGCATCAAGCGAGCCGCTTTTGCGCTTTGAAAACGTCCGCAAGGATTATGGCACCGTCACCGCTTTGCACCCGCTATCGTTCACGCTGCAAGGCGACACGCCGCAGATCATTTCCATCGTTGGGCAATCGGGATCAGGCAAGTCGACGATGGGGTCGATCATGCTGGGATTTAACCCGCCCAGCGAAGGTCAGGTGCTGTTTGAGGGGCAGGATGTGGCGGGCATGAACGCCAGCCAGAGCCTTGAATTTCGTAAAAACGTGCAAGCGGTCTTTCAGGATCCCTATGCCTGTTTCAATCCGTTCTACCGCGTGAACCACGCGTTGAGATTTCCGTTCAAACAGTTCGGCCTGCAAAAAAGTCCCGCACATACCCAACAAGCGATGGAAGAGGCCTGCGCCGCGGTCGGGCTGGACCCCGATCTTGTGCTGCAGCGCTACCCGCATCAGCTGTCCGGCGGGCAACGTCAGCGGTTGGTGGTCGCACGGGCGCTGATGTTGTCGCCGAAACTGTTGATTGCGGATGAACCCGTGTCGATGGTTGATGCATCCCTGCGCGCGTCGATCCTGTCGAACATTTACGATCTGAAAGACAAATACGGGATCAGCATTCTTTATATCACACATGATCTGGCAACCGCCTATCATGTCAGCGACTATGTGATGGTGCTGTTCAAGGGCAATGTGGTTGAATCCGGCCCGCCCAAAGAGGTGATCGGCGCGCCGCAGCATCCTTACACCCGTCTTTTGATCGATAGTATTCCCTGGCCCGACCTTGAACGTAGCTGGGGCGACGGGCGCGCCGACTGGGACCCGACGCAGCTTGAGGCCGAAGCCGCCAAGGCCGATCCCGTGATGCGCGGTGCGGTGGCCGGATTTGACCTGAAAAGCAGATGAAACGCGGCTGGCCCTTTACCGCCGAAAAAATTGCGGCGCACTTGCAGTTGATCGCACCATATGTCCATCGGCACAGCGCACCGCTCCCGCATTTTCGGGTTCTGCCGCTTGACGGGCCGACGCTGTCACCACCGATCTGTGCCGATCACGCGCAGTGGGATGAAATCCCTCACGAGACTTACTGGGGACATGCCGATCTGAACTTTGTGATGAAGTCCTCAATTCGCGTGCCTGACAGTTGGAGCGGCGATGATCTAGCCCTGCATCTGCCGCTGGGCGTGCTGGGGGACGTGTTCAATCATCCTGAGGCACTGGTCTACGTCGATAACACCCCCATTGGATCGGCGGACAGGTATCACCACACGATCACGCTTGATCCTGCGCTGGCCGATGGCCGCGACCATGTGCTGTCCCTGCACGGCTGGACGGGACTGGCCGGATGGCCGCCCGATCCACATTCTCGCTCCAAGCTGCTGATGGGCTGGCCCGCAGTGGTTCAACGCGACCCGGCGCTTTTGTCGTTTGTGCAATTGGCCAAGGCTGCGCTGGACAGCGTCAACGTGCTGGATACCGAAACCGGAACGGCACTGCTGGACTGCCTTGATAGCGCCATGCGGCTTTTGGATACGCGCGACCCGATTGGTGATGCGCTTTATGCCTCGGCCCCCGCCGCCTTGGATCATCTTCGAACCCAACTGCCCTTGGCGGGACCCGCGATGGACGTCACGCTGCACGGCATCGGCCACGCGCATATGGACATCGCGTATCTGTGGACGATCGATCAGATCAGGCTCAAGAACGCGCGCACCTACACCAACGTCTTGAGATTGATGGAGGCGGATCCTGATTTCCGGTTTTCGCATTCCCAGCCGCAGCTTTACGCCTATACCGAAACCGATCACCCCGCTTTGTTCGCCAAGATCAAGGCCCGCGTTGCCGAAGGCCGCTGGGAGGTGATGGGCGGCATGTGGGTGGAACCGGACCTGAACACCACCGGACCCGAAGCACTGATCCGGCAACTGGTCTTGGGACGCACCTATTTCCGCGACCGGTTCGGTGATGTGGAAACGCCAGTCTTGTGGCTGCCAGACACCTTCGGCTTTCCCGCCCAAATTCCGCAGTTGATGAAGCTGGCCGGTCTGGAGTGGTTTGTGACCAACAAACTGAACTGGAACCAATGCAACCCCGTCCCATGCTCGACCCACCATTGGGAGGGGCTGGATGGTAGCCGCGTGCTGGCCCACATCCTGACGACGCCACGCGACGTGCAATACCTGCCGTTTCCCACCAATTACAAAAGCGATTTGTCCGCGCCAGAGGTGCTTGGCACCGTCACCCGCGCCACATCACCGGACAATCTGCGCGACCTGCCGATCTGCTTTGGCTATGGCGACGGCGGCGGTGGCCCGACCGAAGACTTACTGGCCAAGGCACGCGCCTTTGGCGACATGCCAGGTATGCCGCGCTTTCGCTACAGCAGCGTCCGCGCCCTTTTTGCCGCCATCGCCGACACCACCGACCTGCCTGTCTGGCGCGGCGAGCACTACATGGAAGGCCACCGCGGCACCTATACATCGCAAGGCTGGATCAAGCGTGCGAACCGCAAGGCGGAGTGGGCCTTGCACGAGGCCGAGGCGCTGGCGGCTATGGCGGGCCACACCCCTGATCTGTCGCAAGCGTGGCAGTTGCTGTGCCTCAACCAGTTCCACGACATCATCACCGGCACGTCGATCACGCCGGTTTTCGAAGAAGCACGCCGCGACTATGTCACCATCGCCACACTGACCGAGGCCGCAGCGCAAAAGGCCGCGGACGCCCTGCGCTGTGACACTGCCAGCGTCATAAATACCGCCCCGACCGCTGGTGCGCGTCTGGCCACTATTCCCGATGCAGATCCCGCGATGGGCCAGCCGACAGCCGACGGTGTGCTGGTGCATTTCCCTGATCTGCAACCCTACGCCGTCACCGCCATTGCATATGCCAGCCTGCCCGATGCGCCTGTCACCATCAGCGAACACGACACGGGATACGTTCTGGAAAACGGCCATGTGAAAGTGGCCCTTTCCACGACAGGCACGCTGGATAGCGTCTTCGATAAATCAGCAAAGCGCGAGATCCTGACAGACGGCACCCCCGGTAATCAGCTTATCGCTTTTGAAGATCGCCCGATCTGTTGGGATGCGTGGGACATCGACCCCAGCTACGAGGACCGCTGGGATATTGTGACCGGAGACACCAACGCACAGATTACCGAAACCGGCCCTCTACGTGTGGCTATCACATTCACAACCCGCTGGCGATCAAGTGTGATGACACAAACCGTGCGCCTGTGCGCCCATTCCGCCCGCGTTGATTTTGTAACGGACGTGGATTGGCATGAAACCCACACGCTCTTGAAGGCCGCGTTTGACACGACAGTGATCTCTGACCACGCCAGTTTTGATACGCAATGGGGGCGGGTGACGCGTAGCACACGCCGAGACACCGATTTTGACGCTGCACGGTTTGAGGTGCCCGCGCAAAAATGGGCCAACTTGCACTATGACACTCACGGCGTCGCCGTTCTGAACGATTGCAAATACGGCTATGATGTTTTGGGCGGGCGCATCCGTATCACCTTGATCAAATCCGCCACCGTGCCGGACCCACAGGCCGATCAAGGCCCGCACCAGTTTACCTATGCCCTCTTGCCATATGCCGCAAATAATCCTGCCCTGCTCGATCACGAGGCTTATGATCTGAACGCACCCTTGCGGGTCTTGCCTGCGGGCGGGAAAAACGCCCCTGTCAATCGCCCCCTCGTCCAGTGTGCCGCGCCCAATGTCGTCGTGGAAACGGTCAAACCTTCGGACACTGGCGATGGCGTCGTCATCCGGATTTTCGAGGCACACGGCCAAGCGACAGATACGACCATCCAACTCAACGGCTCACTCAAAACCGCAGCGCGTGTGACCATCTTTGAGGATCACATTAACGACTTGGCATTGATTGATGGGGCTATCCCGCTATCCGTTGGTGCGTTTGAGATTATCACACTGCTGCTGCGTCCCTAGCCAGCCGCCTCACTGCTGATGAAACTGCCCAAGGCTTCACTGCCTAGATATTTAATACGGTTTGGCCCACTGTTTGGCTGACCACTACAGTTATCGAAACGGACCGTCGCAGCTATGACCGAGTATCCACAAATCTATAGCCTTCGTTGGAGCAACCTCCTCGATCATCGCGATGGCAGACGCTCATGATACAAAATGCCCCCGTACGCGGCTTTGCCCCGTCCGAATTCGCGACCCGCACGCAAAAGGCGCAAGACCTTATGGCGGCAGATGGGCTGGATGGTCTGCTTTTGATGTCCGAAGCAGAGCTTGCCTATTTCAGCGGCTTCCAGACCCCATTCTGGCAAAGCCCCACAAGACCATGGTTTCTATTCATTCCCGCCAGCGGCAAACCAGTCGCTGTGATCCCCGAGATCGGTGCCGACCTTATGCGGCGCGGTTGGCTTGAAGATGTGCGCACGTGGTCCGCCCCGCAACCGCATGATGACGGGATCAGTTTGCTGACTGAATTGCTTTCACCGCTGGCCACGGCTAAGGCCCGCCTTGGCATTATGAAGGGTCACGAGACGCATCTACGCATGCCACTGTCAGACTGGGAGCGGTTGCTAGCCGCCCTGCCCGGTCTGTCCATCGCCGATGCCACCGGACTTGTTCAGGGCCTGCGCATGGTCAAATCCGACGCCGAAATCGAAAAGTTGGCCCATATCTGCGCCATCGGATCAGCAACATTCGCGGCCACGCCTGACTTCGCACGTGAAGGCATGGCCCTTGATGCGATCTTCCGCGAGTTTCGTCGCACCGCGATTGGCTTGGGGGCTGATAACGCACCCTACGTGGTTGGTGGCGCTGATCAGGGTGGGTATGCCGACGTCATTTCTCTCCCCTCTCAGCGCCCGCTGCGCAAAGGTGATGTACTGATGCTGGACACCGGCTGCACATGGGATGGTTATTTCTGCGATTTTGATCGCAACTGGGCTATCGGTCACGCAGATGACGCCGCCCGCCGCGCCTATGACGTGCTGTGGCGTGCAACCGAGGCCGGCATCGACGCCGCACATCCCGGTGCCACATGCCGCGATCTTTTCCATGCCATGTCGCGCGTGATCGCTGAACTTGACGAAAGCGGCGGCGCTGTCGGACGTCTTGGCCACGGCCTTGGCCTGCAACTGACAGAACAGCCGTCCCATGCCGCCTTTGACACGACCGCATTGCAGGAAAACATGGTGCTCACCATCGAGCCATCCGTGACATACGGCAACGGCCTGATGATGGTGCACGAGGAAAACATCGTGATCACAGACGGCTCCCCCCGCCTGCTCACCAAACGCGCCGCACCAGAATTGCCGATAATTTGAGGCAATTGGGTAAGGGCCATTTCGGGCACGTGTCGATAAAGCGCGTGAGGCTTAGCTCACACTGCAAACATAAAACGCTAAGCTGATAAATGGTGCCCGGGGGCGGAATCGAACCACCGACACGAGGATTTTCAATCGGTCTTAAAATGAAGAAGAGTCACCACAAAAACCCAAATGTCGCCATGATAACTTGTTGATATAGATATAATAATTTAGATAAATCGCCAAGACAGCCCAAATACCGCCAACTACAACCACACGTCGGTTGTTACCCATGTGCTACCCAAAACCCCGCACGTTGCAAAATCTGATACTCGCGCAGAGCCTCCCGCCTGGTTCAAGGTTTGATTGTTTCTGATCACTATGACTACTCGTCATATCCGTCCGCGTTACTTCCCGATAAAATCCCCAAAGATGCGCAGGTTCCCAGTGGCTGTGTCGTCTGCGACAAATACACCGCCTGCCTCATTCCCTGTGGGACCGAAGAACGCTCCGTTTGTGCTGGTGACTGCGCCCGCGCTGATGGTTGGAAGAGTTGCAGACATGACGGCGATTGTGCCGCCGTTGAATGTTGCACCGGTGATCGTGGAGCCTGTGATTGTGACCGTTGCCACATCCGTCACATTGACCGCCGGTGTAACGCCGTTGGTCTGTGTGCCGTTCAAGCCTGACAGGGTTGTCGTGACGCGGTCAGTGCCAAAGTTCGCAGCTATCGTGGCATCTCCGGTCAGGTCAAAAAGCGCTGTGCCATTTTGAATTGTGACTGTCGCAGGGCCGGTCATTGTGACTGATCCGCCGGGTAGATCAGCGGTAGGCGTGACCGCGCCCAGCACGCCGATTGTTGCGTTGCCGGTTGTCGGGGTCGCGATGTAGCGGGTCGAAAAAGAATTCGCGCCTGCTTGCAGGGCAACGGTGCCCCCTGCAGTCAAAGTGATAGCGCTACGGTTCGCATTAATCGCGCCAGACAGCGTGCCGATATTAGCTGTGTTACCCGCACGGTTCAGCGTCCCGGTCAGGGCCGACGTTGTCCGCGCACCCGTATCAAGCGACGCGGCTGCAAGTGCAGCGCTTTGTTGTGATGCTGTATCGCCTAATGTGGCAAACGGTGTTGGCGTTGCTATTGGTGTGCTTGCCCCGCCACCGCCACAAGCAGCGAGAGTGCCAAGAGCAGCAATGGTAAGCCCAACGGGACGGAGCATATTGATCAATCGTGTCATGGGATACTCTCCTAGAGAAACTGGAAATCGTCGACGCTCAGGTCGGCGGTAGTCAGGCCTGCGAAGTTAATCGTCGTGCCTTGATCAGTGAAAGTCGCCACGCCAGCCACATCGCTGACTTTGGCCAGCGCTGCTACTCCGGTAGTGATGCCAAAGCCGTCAAGGAGGATCGTATCCACGCCGCTTTGGAAATCTGCCCCGGTGACCGTGGAATTCGCGGGATTGGCAAAATCGAGCGCCAAAGTGCCAATCGTATCGGCCCCGTCGTTTGTCGCAAAGACGAACGTATCGGCACCGCCGCGCCCTTCAAGCAGGTCATCGCCCGTACCACCCGCGATCCGGTCAGCCCCGCCGACATTGGTCGATACGTCACCCACAATCACATCATTGCCCGCATCGCCGTTCAACGTATCATTGTCATAACCGCCAACGATAAGGTCGTCATCTGAGCCGCCGGTGACAGTGTTGTTGCCAGACAGCAACCCGATCCGGTCGTTACCTGTACCTGCATTAACAACGTTATTTCCACCGGAATCAACGATAAGATCAGCACCTGCGTTGCCAGTGATTGTATCATTTCCAAAACTACCGGTAAGTTGATCGTCACCAGTACCGCCAATCAATGTCCCGCCACTGCGCTCACTGAAAAGAATGCGCGGGGCGTCGATGGCTGTCACGTCTATCGTAATCTCACCGGTAACAATGTTTCTGGCGCTGTCGCCTAGTTCGTAGCTGACGGTTGTAGTCCCGCTAAATCCTGCCGCTGGCGTAAATTGGATCTGATCGCCGATCGCCACGACAGTCCCGCCATTGGGATCGCTGCCGTTCAGCAGGGCAATAGCGTCTCCCTCTGGATCGGAATCATTTAAGAGCACAGAGATGCTAACTGAATCGCCTGCAAGAACGGTGGCGGTGTCTGGGCCCGCAATCGGTGCTTCGTTAACCGCGACAGGAACCACAGTATTGAAGTCAGTCGCAGGATCAAAGTTAAGATCAAAAGCCGGAATATCTTGTGTTGCATCGGCAAACGCAGGGTCACCGGACAACGCTACATCCAGCACTGTTGTCTCAAATTCAAATGTCCCGGGAACCAAGCCCGCACTCAAGGCAATCTGCTCGGCAGCGGCGCGGTCTACAGGATCCAGATCATCAAGTGTCACAGCATTCACTGGGAAATTCAGATCGGTAAATGTCTCGGTGCTTTCGCCGTCAAGGTAGTCAAAGAAGGACTCGGCATCGGTGATCCGCCAAGCGTCAGCAAATGCGCCGTAGAGTTCTGTCGCAGCAATAGGTAGCGTCAGGACAGTCCCATCGCGTAACGTCAGATCGTTCTGGCTATCGCCATCTGCGTTGCCGAACAGGCCTTCGACATTGCCGGCACGATCCGGTGCGAGAAAGTTCTGGATGGTCAGGAAGTCGGTAAAGCCAGTTCGCACCGCGACGACGACGCCGTCGCCAAATTCATTGGTAATAATATAGGTGTTAAAGTTGCGGTAAACGCTTCCCGTGCCCACCGCGATGGTCGCGCCGTCGCCCAATTCAACCGCATTGCCATTTATGACCAAAGGCACATCACGGTCGGCATAAATACCGACGGCAACATTGCCCAGCATTGTGGCAATGGCAGAGTTAACCGACACAAGATCGTTGTTGGGCAGCGGCGACTGGCGGACTTGGAACTGGAAGTCGTCGTCCGTCCCTTGGAACATGATGAACTCGCCTACCGCTTGAAACGAATATCCAAGACTGTCGAAGGTCTGGATATGCGGATCGCCACCTGTTCTGGGGCGCGGTGCGGCCTCGGGAGAGTCTGTGTCGCCGCCGGTAGTCGCCTTAATAAGTTCCTCGGCGGTGGTGTCGGGGGTCAGTTCGAAGACTGGTTTGCGTGTGGGAACAGGTGCGTCTGAGCTCTTTTTTGCGTCTTCGAGAACTTTCTCGGCCTCCTCAAAATATGGAGGTGTCTCATTGAATGCTTTGTATGCTTCGAGTGCAGCTTCGATGCCAGCAATGCCACCTTTCAGCGCCTTTACCTTACTACCAATTACAGCAGAGAATACAACCTCTCCGACCTCTTTGAATGCGTTGAACATGTCCTTCTGAAAATTATCACCGGCCTCACTTCCTCGACCCAGCCGAGCGTCATGGGTCCCGCTCCCTACGGGCGGTCGTTCTGGTCCAACTTGCTCGGCAGGTGTTCCGTAGGTGTTATCAACCATAGCTCCAGTCGCGTCTACGAATGACAACGGAGAGTTCAATGCGAAACGGTAAAGGTTTTCTGGATCACCACGTATGAAGAGCGGATCTTCACTAATAAACCTAGCTTGTTCGCTCGAATATGAGCGCGCGCGCATGAATGTCAGGTCATCAGAATCCTCTGAAACACCAAATGCACCATTAAACTCAAAGTCGTTTGCCAGACCTTCGACCTCGGACAGTTCTGATCCAAAGGGGGTGTAGGCGTAGCTGTTGGCGATGGCGCCGTTGGTGCCTGTTAGGGTTGTGACAGACCCGACCGCGTCAGCGTCATAGAACGCTGTTTCGCCACCGATTTCGGCAGAAGCGAGACCGAGGCCGTGGGTGTAGGTCGCGGATAATGTACCGCCAGAATACTCGGACACCACGTCGCCCAGACCGAACGGATCGACCAGATATTCGGTTGCGACCCCATCAACGGTTTTGCCCACGCGGTTGCCGAAAATGTCGTAGGCAAAAGTCAGCACTGTGCCATCTGCTTCGATTAGGGACGTAAGGCGGTTATCCAGATCGTAGGTGTAGGTTGTTGTGTCCGCGCCTTCGACCTTGGACGTCATGTTGCCATCGGCGTCATATGTAAAAGTGGCCGCCCCGACTTGGGTGTATTGGTTCAGCGCATTGGCCACGTACTGTGTCGCAACTCCGTCTTCGACAACGCGGGTGCGGTTGCCGGACGCGTCATATTCGTAGACCAGTGCCTTATCAGCGAAGTCGGCGTTGGTTGACGCAAAACTGGCCGATGTCAGTTGGCCGATTGCGTCATAGCCATAGGTCCATGTGCCGTCTTGGCTTTCGTTGGTCAGGCGCTGGCCCGCGACATCATAAGTATACGCATTGAACGAATTGATCGACGCATCCGGTGCTTGGTTTTCGATGCGGGTCAGGCGATCTGCGCTGTCATAAGTAAACTCTGACACCGTGCCATTGCCGTTCACTTCGCTGATCAGATTGCCTGCGCCATCATAGGTATATACAACAATCTGGCTATCGGCATCGCGCAAGCCTATTAAGCGGCCAAGCCCGTCATAATCATAAAACACGTTGTAATCCGCACCGTCCGACATAGACGCACGGAGCCCTGCATCATTATATGTGAACGACAGCGATTTGCCTGTCGGGTAATCCAGTGAAACCACACGGTCAGCAGCATCATAAGACAGTTGGGTCGTGCCCTGATCATTAGTGGCAGAGGTCATCCTGCCTTTGGTATCATACACATAACTTGTAGGTCCGGCAGAACTGTCGGTTTCAGATAACAAGCGCCCGCGTGCATCATAGGTATAGTCGACATCATCACCGCGACGGTTTGTGTAGCCCGTCAGATTGCCTTGGGCATCATAGTTGAAATCAAGTGTCGTCCCATCCGGCCAAGTGGCCTGTGTGATGCGACCACCAGCATCATAAACAAAACTGCGTGTGTTGCCACCCGCATCAGTAAAGCTGAGGGGGTCATCGCCATCACCGCTATAGGTAAAGCCAAGCTCTGCCATATTGGCATCCGTGATCTTGGTTAGCCGCCCTGCGTCATCAAATTCAAACTGCGTTTCGGTGCCATCGGGCGCGCGTACACCTGAAATGTTGTCAAGGTCATCATAGATGATCTCGGCGCCGCCACCTGCACTATTGCTGATCCGCCCCGCCACATTACCTGGCAGCAGATCAATCTGAGTCGCGTTACCCGCACCGTTTGTGACCGTCAGGCCACCCGCGCCGTCATAATCAAAATTTTCAGTCTGTAAGCCGTTGCCGTAGCTGGCATCGCTGAGCCGTCCCAACGCATCGAACGTGAACGCGCTTGTAATATCGCCGGGTGCGATGGATTGAGTCAGATCACCTTCGCTGTTGTAAGCGAACGATGATTGCCCGTCTGGCCGTGTGACCGACGCAAGCCGACCCTGTGCATCGTAGTCCAAGGTCGCGGTGTTGCCGTTTGTGTCTTCGATCACAGTGATCGCACCGCTTGCATCACGAGAGAATGACAGCCCTGCGCCATTGGGGCCGTCGAGGCTTGTGATCTGCATGGCCGCATTATGGCTCGCTGTCACCTGAAGCCCATCGGCCATGATCATACGGATAAACGTGCCTTGCGCATCAAACCTCAGCTCTGCATCGTCTGCCGTCAGAATAGAGTACCCCGTTGATGTTTGCGTCAAAGTTCCGTCAAACCCGCCTGTTGCCCGAAACTGGCCATCTATCCCTTTTGAAAACACAGGCCGCGCAGCAGTTGAAAGGCCAAACGCATTACCCGAGAGAGCAACAGCGCGGCTGGCTGAATATGACACCGTGTAAAGTGCTGCAGCATCAAGCCCTAAAGACTGAAGCGCGCCAATATCCGTCAGGCCGCGCAATTCAAGCACATCGCCATCAATCGCAAGACCGATATCAGCTATCGTTGACCAACCCTGCCCCAGTGACCCCAGCTGGCCACGTTCTTGGATCGACCCGAAATCGCCAGCGACTTCGATGGCGAAAGCCAATGCAGCGGTCGCACTTGACGTGTCTAACCCAAATGACCCAAATCGCGCTGCGTTGCCAGACAATGCATCATTCAGTGACCCGATTGTCGTGCCAAGCTGGGCCGTCAAATTCGCCTCGAGCCGTTCAACAGTGCTTGCGGCGATAAAGTCGGGCTGAATTGCAGCCGCGCGTGCCGCAATACCCGTAAGCGCATTGAAATCGGCAAGCTGGGCTGTGACGCCCAGTGTCGACAGCGGCCCCGCTGCCCCTTTGATTGTGATATCAATCGTTTCGGTGTTCCCGACGTCGATCCCTCTGGCCAGCACAAAGGTCGTATCCGCAAAATTGCGACCAAGCCCATCGGCCACAAGGCCGCCATTTGCAGAAACGGCAATCAGATGGGTTTGCGCATCAGTACTACCATCGGCGTTAGGCAGGCCACCGATACCTGTGACATTCACATTCAACTGGGCCGTTCCCAGCGCACCAGGAGTCAAAGAGGGCGAAAGATTAAGTTCAAGGTAGACAAAGTCGTCGATGCGCAGGTCTGTGATCGGGAAAATATCGCCACTGTCAAATTCAATCGACGTGATCGTGCTAGAGTTGCTGCCTTCAAAATCATAGAAATCTGAAATCCTAACGCTGTCGTCATCGACAAATATCGTCAGGTCAAAGCCATTGCTTTCGAAACGAAGGTCGTCGGGGGTGATGCCACCTTCAAAGCGTATCCGTCCGCCGCCTCCACCGGAGCCGAAAATGGTATCTACTCCAAAGTCAGGACCAAAGATATAAGTATCGCGACCGGCACCACCGTAGAATTCGTCGTTTCCGCCAAGACCGACTAAGGTGTCGTCTTGT